>CAYYQW010000005.1:10818-95329 GCA_964472505.1 uncultured Bacteroidaceae bacterium
TTCAACGAAAGGTTTTCTTTAAATATATCCGGGCTTTTTTCTTCCAGATGGTCTACGAAATTTATTACTTCCTGTATCATTTTACATTACTTTTGATTTATATTATCAATTATTTGTATTTTGATAAATGAGAAACATGAATCTGTCATTTTCCTCCATTTTTCACTCTCACTGTAATTTAAAATATATTCTTTATCATTTCCTTGTTTAATAAGCCAAATAATTAATGCTATTTGATCTTCTTCGGTTAAAATATGCCCATCTTCTGTTTTATAATCTAAATCCATATCTCTAAATTTTCCACAAAAATAGGAATAAATTTATTAATACCAAAAGATTTAGTAACTGAAAATTCAAATTTTTTCTATTATTATTTTTTTTATATTTGCATCAGCAAGTTCATAAATTCTTTAATCGAACCGTTTCGGAATTGAAATAAAGAATTAGTTACTTTTATGAACTTGCTTTTTATTTTAAATATCAGCACAACAAATATACGCCCCCATCCGGACAACGAGTGTCCCGGGCGCATAATATTTTTAAAATTTTTTGTTTCTGATTCGTGCATTCAAAAAATCTTTAAACATTTGCGGAGCAAGAACCTGAACATCTTCCGGTAAACCCAATACAAATCGGCCTACGCCGTATAGGCTGTAAACGGCAGCTTCAAATAAATACGTTCCGTTTGCCTGTTTTTGACAAAAAGCTTCCGCACGCGGATATTCTTCCGTTAATAAATTATAAGCTTTCAAACTCAAGGAAAGTTTTATCATGATTTCTTCATCACCCGCCATCCGGAATGCATCCAATTGGCGCTTACGGTGTTTTTCTTTAAAAGCTTGCGGGCGTTCTAATATTTTTACATTAGTAATGCGGCTTATTTTAAAGGTTTTACACAAATCCGATTCGGGTTCGTACGCCCAAACCGATACATAATTGCGTGTAAAATCAAAAGGTTCCGTAATGCGATTTTCAACATTATCACTGTTGGCCGATCGGTATTTTATAAGTTCCGTTTGTCTCTTTTCTGTAATCGCGGTTGAAAGTTTCTCAATAATCCGGCGATTATGTTTTTGTACGATAGGTGTTGCTACACGGTCAAAATTATACAAGGAATACAACTTTGCTTTCAATTGTTCTTTTAATCCGGTTTCGGTATCTATTGCATTTATAGCTTTTGAAAGAATGTAGGATTCGTCTTCCGAAAAATGCAATAGTTCGCTCAGGTCTTTATATTCAGATGCTTGTTTGTTTATTATAAAACATCCGTCATTTTTGTCAATCACAAAACCTATTTCCCGGAAAGTGTTAATGTATCGGCTTACGGTTTTCTCCGAAATGCCAAAATGCTCGGCCAAAGCCGATTTTTCTCGTCCGTATTTGGAGTTGCTCAGCATTATCAGCATTTCCAACATTTTGCGTAATTTGTTGTGTGGTGTTTCGTTCATTTTGCGGTTTAGTTGTTCTTTGTTTTTGAGGAACTAATTAACTATTTCTCTGCCACCTCACAGCATCCCAAACCCAAAGCATTTTTCTCACCAAAACCGGCATTATAACCGATTTTTTGTAATATTTCAGGAGCTTTCAGGTGAAAATCCAAGCTAAAAACTTTCAATTTACTCTCTTCGGGGCGGCCTTCTTTAATGGTTATCAGATTTTGCCTGATTTTATTTCCCGGTTTATACGAGAAGTCATATTCGGGCGGCAGAGCCGGCAAATCCGGATTAAATTTCGCGTAAATCCGGTATTTGTTTTCCAAATTTTGCCGCAATAATTTCTCAAAACGTGCATCACCGGGGTGTATGTATTCGGCATGTTTATCTGTTTGTGTTTTGTCGGTAATTATCATTGGAGACAGCGTATGCAAATGCATTTCTTCTTTATAATCCGGCTCGGGAACTACTTCAACGGATTGGGTTTTCAACAGCAAGTTGCCGATTCGTATCTCCTGCTCCGAAAACAATCCGCGCACAAAGGTTTCGGCAGGCCGGGGCGGAAGTATGCTTACGTTCAGACTTACTTTATCCGACAGAATTCTGAAACCTTTTTTGTCAATCTTAAACTTGGGCATATACAGTTTAGAGAAAGTAAAAAATTTGAAGCGGAGTGCTTTATCGGCATAACCTTCTTGGTGTAAAAAACGGGCAAAGTCGGAATCGCCGCTGTTGAATACCGAGTATAAAGCGGCCGATAAAGGATATTGATAATTAAATACTAAGTGCGGCGGCTTTTGTGCAGGTTTTTGTACAGACAATATAAGCTTTAATCTCATAGTTAGTTTTAGGTAAAGCTATAAATAAAAAAATAATTCCGCAAGTTTTAATAAAAAAATCAGGACTCCGCATTGTGCAAAATCCTGATTTTGTATTCAATAGCATTTGTGTTAATATTTGTCGCTGTCGTTTCCGAAGCGTTCATGAATTTTGCCTTCCTGCATCTTGTAAGTGGCTTGTTCACCAACGGTTCCCGAAAACCTAACGGCAAATGTGTTGCCGTTGGGTTCATTGAGAATTATTTCCGAGAATTTGCCGCTTTCGTCTTCTAAGCTTGTTTGGCATATTGGGCAGAAAAATTTAAGTTGCTCGCCGGTTTCTAAGCGAAATTCCGGATGTTTCAATATGCGGTAGTCTCCCAGTTCCGGCTCAAAAAGAACCAAGCCTTTAGAGGCATCTGTTTTTTCGGCCAAAAGGATGATGTGCTTATCCGGTTTTAAGGGATTTTTGCAGTGCGGGCAATGATATTCACTTGTTTTCATGTTTATTGCTTATGCCGTTTGTGTTTCCTGTGGATAATATTTGAAAAATTTAGCCATGGTCTCAATGCCTTTGTAGAACATATCCAAGGGGAAATTTTCGTTGGGTGAATGGATGGCGTTGCTTTCCAATCCAAATCCCAAGAGTATGGATTTTGTATCTAAAACATTTTCAAAGGTTGAGATAATGGGGATACTGCCTCCGCTTCTGAACGGAACCGGAGCTTTTCCGAAAGTATCTTTGCAGGCTTTTTCGGCGGCTCGGTAGCCGGGCAGGTCAATGGGCGAAACGTAACCTTGTCCGCCGTGCAGCGCTTTTACTTTTACTTTTACACTGTCCGGAGCAATGGCTTTAAAGTGCTCTTCGAACAGGCGGCTTATTTTTTCATTGTCTTGGTTAGGCACCAAACGCATGGAAATTTTGGCATGAGCTTTTGAAGGCAATACCGTTTTGGCACCTTCTTCGGTATAACCGCCCCAAATGCCGTTTACGTCCAATGAAGGCCGGATTCCGGTGCGCTCGATGGTGCTGTATCCTTTTTCGCCGTCCAATGCTTTTACGTCTATGGCTTTTTTGTATTCTTCTTCGTCAAAGGGAGCTTCCGCCATTTTTTCACGTTCTTCCGGGCTTACTTCTATTACATTGTCGTAAAATCCTTTAACGGTTATTTTGCCGTTTTCGTCGGTAAGTGAAGCAATCATTTTGCAGAGCACATTTACCGGATTAGCTACTGCACCGCCAAAGAGGCCGGAATGCAAGTCGCGATTGGGGCCGGTTAATTCCACTTCCATATAGCTGAGGCCGCGAAGCCCGGTAGTTATTGACGGTACGTCTCGGCTAATCATGCCGGTGTCGGCCACCAAAATTACATCCGATTTCAAAAGTTCTTTGTGCTGCTGCATAAAATCACCTAAATTTGGCGAACCAATTTCTTCTTCGCCTTCAATAATGAATTTTACATTCACGCCAAGCTCATCTTCATTTTTCATGTATTCGAAAGCTTTGGCTATCATGAAAGCTTGTCCTTTATCATCGTCGGCACCGCGAGCATAAATTTTCCCTTCACGAATTTCGGGTTCAAAAGGATTGCTGTCCCATAAGTCAATCGGATCTACCGGCATTACGTCCATGTGTCCGTAAACCAATACGGTAGGTAAGCTTTTATCTTTTATATACTCACCGTAACAGACCGGGTTTCCTTTGCTTTCCATCACCTCAGCTTTTTGACATCCGGCTTTAAGCATAAGCTCTTTCCAATACTCGGCAGCTTTATACATGTCGGCCTTGTGTTCTTTTTTTGAGCTTATTGAAGGAATGCGGATAAGTCCGAAAAGTTCCTCAAGAAAGCGTTCTTGATTATCTGAAATATACGTTTTAATGTCTGACATAATATTATTTTTTTGTTTTGACCCAAATATATAAAAATGCCCCGAAACTACATATTTTTTTAGCAGCGAATATATATTCCTAAGGGCATTATATTTGTCAAAAGTCGAATAGGCATGGCCTTTTCGAGGTTTAAAAAAAAATGATTATCCGTATGCTAAGCAAGATTATTATCAATGACTTCGACAAGCGGTTATTGAGCTTTTGTCGGAATGCTCAGTTTCCTGCGGTATTTTCGGAGGCTGAGCTTGTCGAAGTCGGTTATAATTGTGTGTGTAAGGAGTTGATAATCAATATTTTGAAGCGAAAAGGGATTGATGCGGATATTCAGAACTCCTGACCTCACGTAGTTTTAGATGTCGCCTTTTTTGAATCATGAATATCGAACATTTAATATCGAATCAAGAAGTAACTCATTGATTGAATAGGTTTTCGTGCGTAAGCAAAACTTCAAAATTCATTATTGGGTGTTCAATATTCGATATTAAACGACATTTTAAGTTTGCGAATTAATATCAATTAGTTATAGTGTTTTGCACGTAAACTGAAAATGGCGCTATTTCTTGACTGCTAAAACCTTATTTTCTTTTTTTTAAACCTTAGTAGAAATGATATTTCCGCACTGTTTTCCAACCTTATTACCTTATTAATTCATTGCAAATAAGGTAATAAGGTTAAAAAAATTGAAGGCATTCATTTTCTTCTACTAAGGTTGAAAATTCTAAAATAAGGTTTTTTTAAACAATTATGAACACTCATAATGAGAAAATTCCTAATTTATGCGATAATGTAGTTTGCGAAAGGTCAGGAGTTCTGAAGATTTAATTACGGGAAAAGCAAAAAGCACGGAGATTGAGCGTCTTGAAGATCGGTAAAATTACCTATAGTCAGAGTTTTACCCTCATGTTTTTTAAAAAATGTAAGAAAGCAACAGGCTGCGAATTTTTGTTTATAGAATTGAATTAGGCACATGAGTAATACCAAAAATAAAGTTACAGCATGTCGTTAAATATGTGGTTCCCCCTTAGAAAATGCCTGTTCCGATTATTTCGGAAGGGGACAGGGGGATTGATTGATGCAAAAGTGTAAGTGAAATCATATTTAGTAGCTTGCATTTTGATATTTCTAATTATTGCAGATTTTGTAACATCTGCATATCAACAAGTTACCTGTATTAGTAAAGTGCCTAATTCAATTATAGAATATTGCTAAAATTATTTATCCGCATAGGCTTTAGCGTAAAAATTCAATTTCTCGTACCATTCTTTTCCAAATTTCCGAATCAAAGCCGATTTAAGAAATTCGTAAAGGCGTATGTTTTTAAAGTCGCCTTTTATGCGCCCGGCTTCGCAGATACTCCAAGCCTGATAATTAACGGAGATATTGAGTTTGTTTTCCGTTATGCGCACCGGATAAAGGTGACAGGAAACCGGTTTCAGAAACTTGATTTTGCCGGCATGATAGGCTTTCTCTATGGCGCAATGAGCAACGCCTTCCGGAGTAAAAACCGCATAAGCGCATTCTCTCTCGTTTACCAAAGGCGTAACAAAATCACCGTCGGAGTCTTTTATGAATAAACCTTGTTTTTTGATTTCTTCAAGCCCTTCCGGCCGCATGAAGTTTTCAAAGTTGGAAAACTCGCGCTTAAGAATAGTCAGTTCTTCTTTTTCTAAAGGTGCGCCGCTGTCTCCGTCCACGCAACAGGCGCCTTTGCACACCTTTACGTGGCATGCAAAGCGTTCCTGTACTAAATCGTCGGAGATTATGGTATTATCTATTTGTATCATTTATTTAGTTAATACTTTCCCGGTCATTTCTTCGGGAATGTCCAAATTCATTATATTTAGAAGGGTAGGAGCCACATCGGCCAAAATTCCGTTCTCCACTTGTTGTATATCCGGGTCTATTACAATGCAGGGAACCGGATTTAGCGAGTGTGCGGTATTGGGGCTTCCGTCTTCGTTTACGGCATTATCGGCATTTCCGTGATCGGCAATAATCATCACGGAATAATTGTGTTCTTGTGCGGCATTTACCACTTTCTCAAGGCATCCGTCAACGGCTTCCACGGCTTTTTGAATGGCTTCGTAAATGCCCGTGTGGCCAACCATATCTCCGTTGGCAAAATTCAGACAAATAAAATCCTGATTTTCGGTGGCAATCTCAGCCGTGAGCTTTTCGGTAACTTCCGGAGCGCTCATTTCGGGCTGCAGGTCGTAAGTGGCTACTTTTGGCGAAGGTACTAAAATTCTTGATTCGCCTTCAAATTCATCGTTTTTGCCGCCCGAAAGGAAGAAGGTAACATGTGCAAACTTTTCCGTTTCGGCAATGCGTAATTGTTTTTTACCGTTTCTATCCAAAACTTCGCCTATGGTATTTTGCAGTTTTTCTTTTTCAAAGATCACTTTAATGCCTTCAAAATCTTCGTTGTATTGGGTCATGGTAAGATAATGCAAAGGCATCGTCTTCATATCTTCTTCGGGCATATCCTCTTGTGTAAGTGCCGTTGTAATTTGTCGCAATCGGTCGGTACGGAAATTGAAACAAATAACCACATCGTTTTCTTCAATTATGGCACGCGGCTGTAAGTTTTCATCGGTGAAAGTAATCGGCTTTATGAATTCATCGGTTATGCCGTCATCATAAGATTCTTGCACGGCTTTTACCGGGTCTTGGCTTTTTCTGCCTTTTCCTTTCGTCATCAGGTCGTAGCCAAGTTTAATTCGCTCCCAACGTTTGTCGCGATCCATGGTGTAATACCTTCCTATCAGACTGGCTATTTGCACATTGGAATCATTTAATTTATCTTGCAACTTTTGGATAAATCCTTTTCCGCTCCTCGGGTCTGTGTCGCGCCCGTCGGTAATGGCATGCACATACGCATTCTTTATTCCGTATTCATCGCTGATTTCGCAAAGTTTGTGAAGATGTTCCTGCGACGAATGTACGCCTCCGTCGGAAACTAAACCGAGAAAATGTACTTTTTTATCATTCTTTTTAGCGTATTCAAAAGCTTCTTTCAGAACCGGGTTTTCTTTTATGCTTCCGTCTTGTACGGCTTTATTTATTTTTACTAAGTCTTGATATACAATGCGTCCGGCACCTATATTCATGTGGCCTACTTCCGAATTTCCCATTTGGCCTTCCGGCAGCCCTACATTTTCTCCGGAAGTTTCAAGTTTTGAATGCGGATATTTTTCGTAAAGGCTGTCTGTGAAAGGTGTTTTCGCATTATTAATAATGTCTGATTCAGAGCCGTTTCCCAAGCCCCATCCGTCTAATATTATGAGTATTGTTTTTTTGTTCATAATGTATATTTTATTAAAAATTATTAATTATCCGTTATGTTTAAATTTGATTTCTAATTGATTATAAAATTTCAAAAAACTAAGCCGGTGATAGGGTGTCAAGCCGTATTCTCCAATGGCATTCCGATGCTCTCGAGTAGCGTAACCTTTGTTTCGGTCCCAACCGTAATTCGGATAAGCCTTATGCAGGCCAAGCATGAATTCGTCGCGATGTGTTTTAGCTAAAACAGATGCAGCCGCAATGCTTTGGTATTTCCCGTCGCCTTTTATAATGCATTGATACGGTATTTTGCCAAAAGGCTTGAACCGGTTTCCGTCGGTGATTATAAAAGCAGGTTCTGTTTTAAGTTTTTCCAATGCTCGGTGCATAGCCAAAATGGAAGCATTTAAAATGTTTATTTTGTCAATTTCCTTGTTGTCTATTGATGCAACTGCCCAAGCCAAAGCTTTTTGCTCAATTTCTTTGCGTAATTCCACTCTTTTTTTTTCCGAAAGCTTCTTGGAATCATTTAACCCTTCAACGGGTTTCTCCGGATGTAAAATTACCGCTGCCGCATATACCGGTCCTGCGGGGCATCCGCGCCCGGCTTCATCACAGCCTGCTTCGGGTATTCGTTCTGAAAAAGAAACTTTGAGCATAGTATTTACTGTATTTTGCATCGGCAAAGCTATGAAAATAAAATGGCTTTTCGTCTTATTTTCACATCCGCATCTATAAAAAAACCCGCAAACGTTTGATAAAGTATAGGTTCAAATTACAGTTTTGTCTGTTTTGCTGTATCATTTAGTTGCAAAAACCGGCTATTGGTACTCCGGTTTAGATAATTCATAGTATTTAGTCTTTTTTTTATATGTGCTTATGAAACTGTTTGGATTTTTCATTATATTTGGCGTTCACCGAAAAACTGTTCATCATGATTTACAAATTGTTATTACCGGCATTCTTGATGCTGTTTTCTGTTTACGGATGTGCTCAAACATCCGACAATAAAGACTCAAATTCGGATATTGCCAAAGAAAGTACAACCATTTCCGATAAGAACTATTCAAAAACCGCCACACCCACAAAATGGCGAGGCCCCAATGCCGACGGAATTTATCCCGAAAGTAACTTATTGGATGAATGGCCGGAAGCCGGCCCCGAAGAATTGTGGGTAAATGAAAGTGTAGGCGTAGGGCATTCATCACCCGCCATAGCAAACGGGAAAATTTATCTAACCGGGATGGAAGGCGAAAATACCGGAACTCTATTTATACTTTCGCAAGACGGAAAACTTCTTAAAAAGAAAGCCTACGGCACGGATTGGACGGATTCATATCCCGGCTCACGCTCCACGCCCACGGTTGTTGGTGATTTGGTCTATGTGTATTCATCACAAGGCGAATTGGTTTGTCTCGATGAAGAAACATTGGATGTGGTCTGGCAGAAAAATGTATTTGAAGATTTTGACGGGAAAAATATCAAATGGGGCGTTACTGAAACGCCGGTTGTGGAAGGCGAAAAAATATACATCTCGCCCGGCGGAGAGAAAGACAATGTAGTAGCTTTGAACCGTTTTACCGGCGCAAAAATTTGGTCATCGCCCGGAAAAGGAGAAATATCAGCCTATTGTACGCCTTTGCTTATAGATTTACCCAAACGTAAACTTTTGGTTACCATGATGGAAAGCCACATCATAGGAATCGACCGCGAAACCGGTGAATTCCTTTGGGCACATCACCAACCCAACAAATATTCCGTACATGCCAATACTCCTTTGTATCACAACGGCCATATCTTTTATTCCAGCGGCTACGGAAAAGGCTCCGGTATGCTTGAACTGAGCGAAGACGGAAGCTCCGTTACCGAAAAATGGTACACCGAAGAATTGGACAACCGCATGGGCGGAATGGTATTGATTGACGGATACATCTATTCCTCCGGCCAAAACAAACGCGGCTGGCAAGCTCTGGATTGGCAAACCGGCGAACAAAAGTTTTATGAAACCGGCGAAATTTTCAAAGGCGTGGTAATTGCTGCCGACGACAAACTCTATTGCTACTCGCAACGCGGCGAACTGGCTTTGGTAAAACCAAACCCCGAAAAATTTGAAGTGATTTCGCAAACCAAAGTAACGCACGGCAATGCTCAACATTGGTCGCATCCGGTAATAAAAGACGGAGTACTGTACCAACGACACGGCGAAGCCCTTGTAGCATACAAAATTAAATAGTCTCAAATACTTCAAAACTCCAAACACTTCAAAACTCCAAACACTTCAAAACTCCAAACACTTCAAAACGTCCGGAGGACTTTTGAACGTGTTTGGAGAGTAGAGAATAAAAGAAATTGATACCAATTGAGCCTGCACCGAAGCAGCAAAACAGGACTGCTTGCAGGTGTTTCATAAATAGTAACAACCGAATAACTCAAGCCAATGAAAATACCCGTTGCGGAGCAAGATTTGAAAAAAGCCATCCCGGCTTTTTTAATTATTACGGCTTTAATTCTTATTGCCGTATGGCTGTTTCGTGACCCTACCGCCAATTTTGCCGCAAGTGTTCCCGGAATGGATGACCGCGACAAAGGCATGAAAATTCCTCCCGAGAATATTGAAATCGGTGAGCACTTCAAAGTTTTTGATGCCGAAGTTGACAGCTTGTCGGAGTCTTGGCCTCGCTTTCGCGGTGCCGATTTCGATAATATTTCTAAATCGGATGTGAAGCTAATTAATCAATTTCCGGAAAACGGCCCAAAAATACTTTGGAAACATGAACTGGGCGAAGGCCATGGCGGTGCAGCCATATACAAAGGCTTGGTATATATTTTGGATTATGACGAAGACGGCAGAGCCGATATGCTGCGATGCTTTAATCTGCTTACCGGAGAAGAACTTTGGCGACGCTGGTACAATGTGAAGATTAAGCGAAACCACGGCATTTCACGAACCGTGCCGGCCGTAACCGATGATTATATCCTGACCCTCGGCCCGCGCTGCCACGTAATGGCTACGCGCCGACAAGACGGCGAATTTCTTTGGGGCATTGATATTGAAAAAGAGTACAATACCGAGTCGCCGCTTTGGTACACCGGCCAATGTCCTTTGATTTATGACAATGAAGCCGTTTTGGCTGTGGGCGGCAAAGATTTGCTGATTGGCACGGATATGGAAACCGGCGAACTGAAATGGAAAACACCGAACCCGGACAGTTTGCAGATGTCACATTCATCAATAATACCTTTTAGCTTCGGCGGAAAAGATATGTTTGTTTATTCGGCAGTTGGCGGTGTGGTCGGTGTGTCGGCCGAGCCGGAAGACCGCGGAAGAATTCTGTGGAAAACTACTGAATGGGACCATTCCGTGGTGGCGCCTTCGCCCGTTTGTATGCCCGACGGAAAAATAATGCTTTCGGCCGGATACGGTGCCGGCAGCATGTTGCTGCAGTTATCGGAAAACGGCGGAGATTTCAGCCTGCAAGTGTTGGATGAATATAAACCGGCTCAGGGCTTGTCTTCCGAACAACAAAGCTTTATTTATTATAAAGAAAAATTGTTCGGTATTTTACCGAAAGATGCCGGAGCTAATCGTAATCAATTGGTTTGTGCCAATCCGGATAATCCCAAAGAGTTTGTATGGACCAGCGGAAAAACCAACCGTTTTGGCCTCGGGCCATACATGATTGCCGATGATAAAATTTTCTTTTTGAATGATGACGGCACTTTGTTCATCGCAGAAGCATCGGTAAGCGCTTATAAACAATTGGACAGCTACAAACTGTTAGACGGGCATGATGCCTGGGCTCCATTGGCTTTAACCAACGGTTATATGGTTTTACGCGATTCGAAAACTATGGTTTGTATCGACCTAAATCAAAAACAATGAAAAATAAAGGGATAACGGCTCTGATTATTGCTTTGCTGCTTTTGCTGGCGGCCATGCTTGTTTATGATTTATTTCTGAAAGAAAAAAAGATAGGTAAGCAAATCGAGAGTCGAAAAGAGTCCGTCGATTTTTCGGAAAACCCAAAAGTTTCCGATAAAAGTTACGCTGAGAAGTTTCAGGCAGATTTGCCGCTTAACAAGCCGGCCGGCCTGTATTTTCATAACGATACGCTTTATGTATCCGGAGATTCCGTGATACTGTTTCTGAATACAAAAGGAGAGTTGCTTCATCGGCTTCAATTGTCGGATGCGCCAAAAAATCTGTGCGTTCGCAACGATACATTTTTCGTGCTGTTTGAGAATTATTTTGCGGCATACAAAAAGGGAGAAAGCAAATTGTTTAGTTCAGATGTTTTTAATGAGAAAACTCGTTTTAAAGCTTTGGATTTGAAAGATAATCGGCTGTTTATAACGGATGCCGGCAATAAAAAGGTCTTACAATTTAATCTTTCCGGAGAGAAGATTGACGAATTTGAAGGTTTTTCAGGCAATGATATTTTGCACGGTTTTATAATACCAAGCCCGTTTTTTCATTTGGAAGTAAACTCCGAGAATGAGCTTTGGGTAGTAAACCCCGGAATGCATTTGTTGCAACATTATACCCCCAAAGGTGATTTGGAAAACGTATGGGGCGAGTCCGGTATGTTTACCGAAGGTTTCAGCGGATGCTGTAATCCGGCTTATTTCAGCTTTTTGCCAAACGGCCATTTTGTAACAAGCGAAAAAGGAGCAGTAAGAGTAAAGATATACAACACCAAGGGAGAGTTCATAGAACTTGTGGCTTCCGGTGATGATTTTAAGAACGGGAAAGCCGCTCCGCAACCCGCTACTGACAGTAAAGGAAATATATGGTTGCTGGATTTTGACAGGAAACAATTACGTTTTTTTGAAAAACAGAAATAATGGACAGAAAACAATTTTTGGAAAAGATAGGGCGGTATTCACTTTTAACAGCTTTGGTATCTGTCAGCGGTTTGTTGGCCGTGCGCAGTTTTGACCCCGAACGTTGTCAAGTGGCTGCTTTCTGTAAAGATTGCGGCAAATATGCTGAATGCAAACTGCCCGAAAAGGTTAAAAAGGAATACAATGAGCAAAAATAAAAAAATAGACCGACGAGAGTTTATCGGGAAAGTAGGGCGCATTTCGGTGGGTACGCTCGTGCTGGGAACTGCGGCTTGGGCCTTGGCAAAAAATACCGGCAAAACCTACGTTTGGCAAATTGACCCATACAAATGCACCCAATGCGGACGTTGCGAAACCGATTGCGTGTTAAGCCCTTCGGCATCTAAATGCGTGCATGTTTACGACATGTGCGGATATTGTGATTTGTGCGGAGCATACTTCAAACCCAATACCAAAGACTTAAATACGGCTGCCGAGCACCAATTATGCCCCACAGCTGCCATTGAACGGAAATTCATTGAACCGCCCTATTTTGAATATACCATAATCGAAGACCTCTGCATAGGCTGCGCCAAATGCGTGAAAGGCTGCACCGATTTCGGCAACGGCTCTCTGCAAATGCAAATCATTCACGAGATTTGTGTTAATTGCAATGAATGTGCCATTGCCCGCGTTTGTCCGTCGGATGCCATAAGCCGCATACCCGTGGATGACCCCTACGAGATAAAAGGAGAATTTTCATACAGAAATAAGACCTAATTGATGAAGCGAAGACTCTTACTGCTTTTACTGTTGTATTTTTCAATAAGCCTGTCGTTGCAGGCTCAAAACGAACCGCGATTTCCAAAGCCTGAATTCGACAGCGAATATGAACAACCCACAGTCGAACATCCCGAGCCGCGGGCGCTTAGATTGGAATACTTGGATGTGCTTATACTTTTGGCTGTTATGTCGCTTACGGCATTTTTTGCTCTGAAAAGACGTTCGCGCAAAGCCATTATGTGGTTATCAATTTTTAGTTTGCTCTATTTTGGTTTTTATCGGGTGGGCTGTATCTGTTCGGTTGGCTCGGTGCAAAATG
This sequence comes from uncultured Bacteroidaceae bacterium, assembly GCA_964472505.1. Taxonomy (GTDB): domain Bacteria; phylum Bacteroidota; class Bacteroidia; order Bacteroidales; family JAADGE01; genus JAYEIA01. Next base: position 24,172 of record CAYYQW010000005.1, read on the forward strand.
TCGCCATGAGTCTTTTCGGAAGCGGATATGCGGTTTCGCTTACAGTTTTGGCATTTTTTGTTTTGCCTTTGATTTTCGCCTTGTTTTTCGGAAGAGTTTTTTGTGCTGCAGCCTGCCCGCTCGGCGTTATACAAGACTTAGTACACATAAAATCCGTAAAAGTGCCTTTGGGTTTGCAAAAAGCCCTGTCATTGTTTCCGTATATCTATCTGGCTTTTGCCGTACTTTTTGCCGCTACCGGTTCCGATTTTATCATCTGTCGCTATGACCCCTTTGTAGGGATTTTCAGAATGGATGCTGCTTTTCATCTCATTGTTTTGGGAATCGCTTTTTTGTTAATCGGCATGTTTGTAGGAAGGCCTTATTGTCGGTTTGTTTGCCCGTACAGCGTGCCCTTGAAATGGATGTCGCATTTTTCAAAATACCATTTGAGCATAACGCCCGATAAATGCATCAATTGCCGTTTGTGCGAAGATTCTTGTCCTTTCGATGCTATTGACATGCCGACCGAAAGCCCCGGGAAATCCAAAAATAAATCGTATTTGCAGCGCTTCGCCTTGTATTTGATATTGATACCGTTGCTTGCCGCAGCTTCCGGCTTTTTATTATCAGAATCTTCCGATTTGTTTGCCAAAGTAAACTCTAAAGTCCGCTTGGCTGAAATAATGCAGAAGGATGAAGAAGCGCTTAATGAAGAACAGTTGCTTGAAAAAGAAACCTTTCTGGCATCCGGAAAAACGGCCGATGAGCTTTTGGCCGAAACAGAGCAAATTCGCAGCCAATTTTATGCCGGTTCTTGGTTTGTCGGAATTTTTATAGGTGCCGTATTAGCCATTGTATTATTACAGACCGTAGTTTTCAGAACCCGAACCGATTATACACCCAATAAAGCCAATTGTTTCAGTTGCGGACGATGTTTTGACCATTGTCCGGTAGAAAAATCAGAACCACAGAAACCATGGATAAAGAAATTAAAATTAAATTAGCATCACGCACCGCCCTTGTGGCGGGTGTTATAGCCGTATTTACGGCTGTGTTGTTGCTTTTGAATTTCATGCAATTAAAAATTAATCCGCCTTTGGACAGCCAATCGCAGGAAGTTTTACTTGAAGTGCTCAAGGAGCAGCCTAATAATGAAGCTTTGCGCGAAGAAATTCGAGCCATCGACCTTATGGCACGTAAAGCCTTTTTCACCAAAGAGTGGCAAATACGCACCGGCAGTTATATCCTGTTGATTTTTTCGCTCATTACACTAATTGCTTTACGGGTTTATTTTTCTGAAAAGGAAACTAAAAATGAGCCGACCGACAAACCCGCAGATATCTTCACCGAACGACTGATTGCTCGAAAATGGGTGATGGTGTCGGCAGCTTTAATTCTGGTACTTGCTTTAACTACGGCTTTTATTTCACAATCCGATTATCAAATATCGGCGGACAAAACTGCTGAAAATAAGGATGAATCACAACCACTTCAAAGCGTTCAAAAGCAGCCTGAAAATACTTCGGAACTACCGGATACAACGAATATGACAGCAGAAGCCGATACACTTGCCGGCGACACAATAACCGCCGAAGAAGATGAAACACAGCCGGATGAAGAAAAACCGGAAACTTACCCGGCGCTTTCCACCGTAAAATCACAGCATAACGCTTTTCGCGGAGCATTAAGTCAGGGCATTGTGTATGTGAAAGATATACCGACCCAATGGAATGTTGAAAACGGAACAAATATTCTCTGGAAAAAGCCTGTGCCGCATGCCGGTTATAATTCGCCCATTATTTGGGGCGGCCGATTGTTTATTGCCGGCGGAAATGCAAACAGCCGGGCTGTGTATTGTTACAACAGAAACAACGGCATCTTAATCTGGAAAGGCGAAGCAGATAACATTCCCGGCTCACCCGCCAAACCGCCCAAAACCACCGACGACACCGGATTGGCCGCACCCACCATGACCACCGACGGCAACCGTGTGTATGCCATTTTCGGCACGGGCGATATCATAGCTTTTGATTTGGACGGCAATCGTGAGTGGGCAAGAAATTTGGGCGTTCCCGATAACCATTACGGGCATTCGTCTTCTTTGCTTACATGGCAGGGAAAACTCTATGTGCAATATGATACAAACAAGTCCGGAAAATTATTGATTTTAGATGTAAAAACCGGAAATACCCTAAAAGAAATCCGGCGCGATGAAAAAATCTCTTGGTCATCGCCCATTTTGGCTAATGTAGGCGGTAAATATCAAGTAATTTTGGCATCAAACCCCAATGTAGTGGGTTACGATGCTGAAACCGGACAAGAGCTTTGGAGCGTGAATTGCCTGATGGGCGAAGTTGGCCCCTCGACGGCTTATTATGACGGTTTAGTTTATGCCGTAAATGAATATGCCAAATTGGTAGCCATAGACCCGAAAAACGGCAGCATAAAATGGGAAACTATGGATTATATGTCTGAAGTTTCAGCACCTGTAGCTGCCAACGGATTGTTGTTTGTGCCCACATCCTACGGCGTATTGGCTTGTTACGATGCCAAAACCGGGGAATTGGTTTGGGAAGCCGATTTTGATGACGGATTTTATTCGTCTCCCATGGCAGTCGGCGATAATATTTACATATTCGATTTGGGCGGAAACGGCCACGTTATTGAAGCTTCGAGAACCTATAATAAAATCGCTACATCACCTTTGGGCGAAAAAGTGTTCGCCACGCCGGCTTTCGCCAAAGGCAAAATGTATGTGCGCGGCAGCAAAAATATGTATTGTATTGGAAAGTAAGATTATGAATATGTGATGTTAGTCTGAAATTTGTTTTTTGATTAAGGCGTTAAGCCTCTTTTCATAGCGGATTCATGCACAGAACTTGAGAAACGGAATATGGCACAGACAGAAATAAAAGAGTGAATTATTTTGAGTGAAATTCAAATATATTAACTAAATTTACGGCTAATGTTCTTAATATCCGTATAAAATGACAAAGCGAAAAGAAATTATAAAAATATTTAGGTCAAAAGGCGGTATTGTTAAATTAAAAGATATTACAGATCGGGGAATTAATAAATACCATCTTTTGAAACTCATGGACAGCAATGAAGTAGAAAAAATGCGACACGGTATTTATAAACTTGTTGAATACCAAACGAATGGGTTGGTTGAGATAAAGAAAATTATCCCCAACGGGATTATATGTCTTTATTCGGCTTGGAATTTCCATGAACTAACAACATACATACCGCATGAATACCACGTGGCAATCGAAAAAAAATCAAAAGTAATGCTGCCTGAATACCCACCCGTAAAACTTTATTACCGGGATAGTTCTATTTTCAGAACAGGGGTAAACCGGGAACTTATAGACGGAGTAAAGGTGGAAATCTATAATGTTGAAAAATCAGTTTGTGATGCCGTAAAATTCAGAAACAAAGTTGGAAAAGATATCCTTAATGAAATTCTTACTAATTATTTGAAACGACCGGACAGAAATGTGGATAGTTTGATTAAATACGCAAATCGGTTAAGGGTAAAGTCTATTTTAATGAATTATTTGGATGTTTTAATATGAAGAATCCGGGGAAATCCATACGGGCTAAACTTTTGAATATTTCAAAGCTTGAAAATGTGAGTTTTCAATTAATTGTAATTCGCTATTTTCAAGAACGTTTGCTTTACAGATTATCCCAATCGGCCTATAAGGATTTGTTATTTTTGAAAGGTGGTCTTTTATTATATTATTTTGAAGAACATAAAAGCCGCCCGACAATGGATATTGATTTTCTTGCGGCTAACACAAAAAATGAAACGGAAAATCTGAAAACTGTTTTTTCGGAAATTTGCCGTATTGATTATGTAAACGATGGTGTAACTTTTGATTATCGGAAGATTGAAGCATTTGAAATTATAAAACAGGGTAATTATAAGGGTATAAGACTAAAAGTCCCGGGACAATTAGACACGATAACACAAATAATTCAGATTGATATTGGTTTTGGTGATAAAATTTATCCAAAACCGACTTTATTGAAATTTCCCGTGATTTTAGAGATGGAACAACCTGTAGTCAATGCTTATTCGATTTATTCTGCCATAGCTGAAAAATTTGAAGCAATGATACAACTATCCGAAGTGAACAGCAGAATGAAAGATTTTTATGATATTTATATTTTGTTGAATAATAATGCGATAGATAAATGGAACCTTGAACGTGCTGTGAACCTGACCTTTGAAACAAGGAATACAATTATGCCAAAAAAAACATAGTTTGTTTGGAGAAAACTTTCACAAAGATGAAAACCGGATAAGACAATGGGCTGCATTTCAGCAAAAAATAAAATTAACTACCGGCATTGACTTCGAAACCGTTATGAAAACAATAAAAGCAGAGTTGGAACCAATATACAGGCGGATGGCTTTCAGATAATAAAATCCCGACAAGAGACAAAAATAAATGCAAATCAATAAACAAGACATAGAAAGCATCGTAGGGCAGACCGGCAATCGGAAAAGCGATTTGATTGCGGTATTGCAGCAAGTGCAGGAAAAATATAAGTACCTTCCGAAAGAAGCTTTGGAGATGCTGCCCGAATATATCGAAAGTACGCCGGCCGATATTAGCGGTGTGGTCAGTTTTTACGCTCAATTCAGAACCGAGCCGGTAGGCAAAAATATGATTAAAGTCTGCGATGGAACGGCTTGCCACGTAAAAGGTTCAGAGTTGGTATATAAAGCGTTTCGCCGCCATTTCGACTTGCCCGAAGGCTCTCATACCGATGCCGAAAATAAATACACCATTGAAAAAGTGGGTTGCGTAGGCTGCTGTACTTTGGCGCCGGTAGTGCAAATCAATAACACAACCTACGGGCATATTACTCCCGACCAAGTTGAGCGTGTAATTCAGGATTTTGAAACACAAAAAGATAAAAGCAAAACACTGTTTAAAGACAGCTCCGGAAAAGAAATTGAGGGCGAAATTCGTATCGGGCTGGGTTCCTGCTGCGTAGCCGGCGGAAGCATGGATATCAAAGATGAAATTGAGCAAACAGTTGCCCAAAATGCCATTAATGTGAATATCAAATCGGTGGGTTGTGTCGGAATGTGTCATCAAATCCCTTTGGTAGAAGTTCTGCCCGAGAACGGAAAAGCCAAGCTTTATGCCAAAGTGCAGCCCGATGATATTCAGGATATTTTGAACAGACATTTCCGCTCGGGAAATTTTTTCCGAAGATTGCAAAATCGGCTTTTCGGTACCCTTGAAGCAGCGCAAAACGACCACTCCTGGGAAGGCGTTCACCGTTTTGAGCTGAATGTACGAGAAAAACAAGTGGAATCATTTTTGGGAAAACAAATACCTATAGCAACCGAAAACCGTGGGGTTCTAAATCCTTTGGATTTGGAAGAATACATTCGCTTGGGCGGATTTGAAGGTTTTAAAAAGGCTTTAAAATTACAGCCTTCCGAAATAATCGAAACAGTAAAAAAGAGCGGTATGCGCGGCCGAGGCGGTGCCGGTTTTCCTACTTATAAAAAATGGGAAATTGTCCGCAATCACAGCAGCAAAGAGAAATACCTGATATGCAACGGCGATGAGGGCGACCCCGGTGCTTTTATGGACCGCATGATTTTGGAATCCTATCCGTATCGGGTCATCGAAGGCATGCTCATTGCTGCTTATGCTGCCGGTGCTTCGAAAGCTTATTTTTATATCCGAGCCGAATATCCTTTGGCGATAAGTCGTATAAAATCGGCCATTGATGAGTGCCGAAAAGTCGGTCGGTTGGGAGAGAATATTCCGGGCAGCGGTTTTAGTTTGGATGCCGAAGTGGTGCAGGGAGCCGGAGCCTTTGTTTGCGGCGAAGAAACAGCCATGATTAATGCCATTCAGGGCGGTCGGGGAAATCCCGTGTTTCGTCCGCCCTATCCGGCAGAGAAAGGCTTGTTTGGAAAACCCACATTGATAAATAATACCGAAACCTTAGCGCAGATTTCGTTTATTTTAGATAAAGGCGCCGAACGTTTTTCGGCCATAGGAACCAAGGACAGTCCGGGAACCAAAGTTTTTGCTCTGGCCGGGAAAATTAAAAACGGCGGGCTCATTGAAGTTCCGCTCGGTATCAGTATTCGGGAAATTGTGGAAGACATTGGGGGCGGAATAGCCGGCGGTAAGCAATTCAAAGCCGTGCAAACCGGCGGGCCTTCCGGCGGATGCATTCCCGAGCGTCTGGCCGATACGCCCGTAGATTTTGAGTCGCTCTCCGAAATCGATTCCATGATGGGTTCCGGAGGTTTGGTGGTTTTGGATGAGGATGATTGTATGGTTGAAATGGCACGCTATTTCTTATCTTTCACACAAGAAGAATCCTGCGGAAAATGTACTTTTTGCAGAGTAGGGACTAAGCGCATGTTAGATATATTGGACCGATTATGCACGGGAAAAGCTCGAAAAAATGATATCGATGAATTGGAACAACTCTGTGAGCAGGTACCCAAGGGAAGCCTTTGCGGCTTGGGGAAAACCGCTCCCAACCCCGTTATCACTACGCTAAAATATTTCAGAGAAGAATACGAAGCGCATGCCCAAGGCTACTGCCCGTCGGGTAAATGTTCGGCCATAATTACATATTCGGTAAACGATAATTGCATCGGCTGCACCATCTGTGCGCAAAAATGCCCGGTAGATGCCATTGCTTTTACCCCTTATGAAAAACATTTTATTGATACGGAATTATGTATCGAATGCGATAATTGTTATCAGGTGTGCCCGGAAGATGCCATAACTGTTGAATGAAACCCGATTGGTATTTGGTAAAAAGTGCTTAACCACAGAGTATCACAGAGGAATATCACAGAGTAACGCAGAGTTTTTAATCAAATAAATATCAATGAATTATAATCAAATAACATCAAAAATTTTAGAATGTGCTTTTGCCGTGCATACTGCATTGGGGCCGGGTTTATTGGAAAGTGCTTATCAGGAATGTTTATATTATGAACTGCAACAGAAAGATTTGCGGGTGTCCAAGGAGCAAGCACTTCCTTTAGTATATAAAGAAGTCAAACTCAATGCCGGGTATAGAATTGATTTGTGGGTAGAAAATGCTGTTGTTGTAGAAATTAAAGCTTTAGAACATATAACCGATGTGCATATTGCTCAAACGCTTACTTATATGAAATTATCAAAGTCTAAAATCGGCTTATTGCTCAATTTTAATGTAAAATCGCTTAAAGACGGCATCAAAAGACTCATTATTTGAAGAAACTCCGTGCTACTCTGTGCCAAACTCGGTGATACTCTGTGGTTAAAAAAAATGAATGATTTGCCATATTAGACTCAGAGCTATAATACTTTTAATATTTCAAAAGATAACACCTGTAAATGATAACACTTACCATAAATAATAAAAAAGTACAAGTTGAAGAAGGAACAAGCGTTCTTGATGCCGCAACAAAAGCCGGCATTAAAATCCCGGCGATGTGCATGGCCGACGGTTTGGAGCATTTTAATTCCTGCATGATTTGTTTGGTGAAAACCGAAACCGACGGAAAACTGCTGCCTTCCTGTTCGCTTAGCGCGGAAGAAGGTATGAATATCATTACCGAAGACGATGAAATACACGAATCCCGAAAGACTGCTCTTGAACTGCTTTTGTCTGAGCACGTGGGCGATTGCGAGGCGCCTTGTACCATTGCCTGCACGGCCAATATGAACATTCCGAAAATGAATCGCTTGTTGGAAGCCGGCCTGTTTGATGAAGCCCTGCAAACCGTTCGAAAAGATATTGCCTTGCCGGAAGTCTTGGGTTGGATTTGCCCCGCACCCTGCGAGAATGTATGCAAGCGCAAAGATATTGACGAAGCCGTATCCATTTGTATGCTGAAACGCTACGCCGGAAAACACGGTAAAGAAATTCCCGTGAAAACGCCCCTTGCCGGGAAAAAGAAAGTCGCCCTAATCGGTGGCGGACCGGGCGGACTGTCAGCCGCTTTTTACTTGCGAAAAGCCGGCATAGAATCGGTTATTTATGATGCCGGTGAAAAAGCCGGCGGAAACCTGCGTTATGCCATAGATGACGAAAAACTACCCAAAGATGTGTTAGACCGTGAAATACAATTCATTGAAGACTCCGGTGTGCAGTTTGTCTTAAACACAAAAACAGATAAAACCGGTTTTCAAAAATTAAGAGATGATTACGATGCCGTAATAGTTGCAACCGGCGACATGCCCGAAGAACTCAAAAACTGGGGGCTTGAGTACGGCAAAAACGGTTTACTGTTTGGCAAAAATTCCTTTGAAACCAACTTGCCCGGCGTATTTGCTGCCGGAAATGTTACCCGCTCGTTTCGAATGGCTGTTCGTGCTTTGGGGCAGGGTAAGGAGGCGGCTTATTCGGCGCTTGAATATCTCGAAAAAGGCAAGACCAAGGGCATAAACAGGCGCTTCAATTCGAAAGTCGGACGATTAATTGCCGATGATTTTGCGGAATACCTGAAAGAGTCCGAAGATATGCCGCGCCATAAGCCAAAAGGCGGACGCAATGAGGGTTTTTCCATTCGCGAAACGGTGAACGAAGCCGCCCGCTGTCTGCGTTGCGATTGCCGCGAAGCCGAAAACTGCAAATTGCGCGACTATTCCGATGCCTACAATGCCAAGCAACGCCGATTCAAAGCGAATGAAGCCCGACCGCCCGTACGAAAATTTATGCAACACGAAAGCATTATATATGAACCCGAAAAGTGTATAAAATGCGGTATTTGCGCAAGGCTGACCGAAAAACACCGCGAAAAATTCGGATTCACTTTTATCGGCAGAGGTTTTGATGTGGAAGTGGCCGTTCCTTTTGGTAAGGAAATGAGCGAAGCCCTGCAAAAAACCGCTTTATTAGTAGCCGAAAATTGCCCTACCGGGGCTTTGGCTAAGAAAGACAATTGAGTGAACAATCTCAGACTTTTATAAACACTAAGCCGGATATATATTACATTCTCACACAAACAAAGAACTTTTGTGTCTGCACCGGGCAGACGGTTTGTTCGGTAAATATATTTGTTTTTTTGGAAAAGTAAAATCCTTCCCGGAAATCTGCCGGATTTCTCTCTGCAATATCCTTGGAATAGTTATGCTTTGCAGTTGTTTTTTTTTTATATCCGTCAGATTTATTGATTCAAACTTCCCGGAAATCTGCCGGATTTCTCTTTGCAATATACTTGGAATAGTTATATTTTTCAGTTATTTGTTTTCTTAAATCCGGCAGATTTAGCTGCTAATCAATAATAATATCTTTCAAGTTATCTAAGTTTTGTTCTTTTTGATGAACAAAATGATAATTTCCCAAATCTCCGAATTTGTCTAAAATATATTTTTTGGGAAGATTACTTTCTTTAGGCTCCATAATCATAAGATACGAACTCCAAGAATAATTCATGAAATCTTCACGGAGATTATGATGCAACGGATTTCGATGAATATAACACATACATTCTCTGTAGTATTTATCAGAATCAACTAATTTCCGTTTAAATGGTTTCTCAAACAAACTGCCTCTTCGGTTTTCTTGTTTATTGATTGATTTTGACCATGAAATAAAAAATTCCCCGAATTGCTTGCTTAATGCAATGCTTAAATCGTTTACGGAATCTGCCGGATTTCTCTCTGTAATATCCTCGGAACAGATATGCTTTGCAGACAGCCGATTTCTTGAATCCGGCAGATTTTTCACGTATTTACACAACTTTTGATGTTTGATTTTATTATTGATTGCATTCAGAATCTCGTTTTCGGATTTTATTTCAACCAATACATGAAAATGATTTGGCAATAAACAAAAAGCATGCGTTTTTACAAAATCAGCGAAATAATCATCATATTTTTTTAAGAAAAAAGCATAATTTCTTGTTTGGCAAAAAATATTATCACCATTATTGCCCCGGTTATAGATATGATAAAATTTGTCGGGTTCTAAGGAAACGGTATATTTATTTTGCATTGTTTTTTCAACATATATAAAAATTATTTGTTTCCGGGAAATCTGCCGGATTTCTCTTTGCAATATCCTTGGTATAGTTATGCTTTGAAGTTGCTTGTTTTCTTAAATGCGGCAGAGTTATTGAATCTTTACGCTTTCCCGAATTATGATTTTGGCTTTATATTGCTGAGGATATATACTTTGTCTCTTGCGGTAACCATCAGCAATTCATTGTTTTTTCCGCCAAACGCACAATTAGACGGCAGTTTTGGCAACGTAATAAGGCCAAGATATTTTCCTTCATCATTAAAAATAAGAATCCCGCCCGGCCCGGTGCAGAACAAATTACCGTCCTTATCTGTTTTCATACCGTCGGGGCTGCCTTCGATTTCTGAATTTGGAGCTTCCGCAAATATCATTCTGTTTGTGAGCCTTAAAGAATCGCTTATTTCATAGCGGTACCAAAGCTTTTTGGGCTTTTCGCTTTTTTGGGTTTCACCTACATACAAGTATTTTTCATCCGGTGATAAGGCTAAGCCGTTGGGACGGAACATGCTGTTGTCCTGCAAAAGCAAAGAGCTGTCTTTCAGTAGGTAAAGGCCGTTAAAAGCGAGTTCTTTGGCCGGGTCGTTATCCAAAGCTTCCAAGCCCCAGGGCGGGTCGGTAAAATAGATGGCTCCGGAAGAATGTACCGTCAAATCATTGGGGCTGTTAAGGCGCTTTTCTCCGTATTGGGCAACAAGTTGTGTTCGGTTTTTATTGTTGTCGTATTGCGAGATGCTGCGTGCACCGTGCTCGCAGGCCAAGAGGTCTCCGTTGGGGGCGTAAGCTAAACCGTTGGAATTGAAGGATGAATCCGTAAAAACTTCTACGCCTGCTCCGGTTGTGTATTTGTAGATTTTGTTGTCGGGAATATCGCTGAATAAAAAATAACCGGCATCATTCCAAACCGGCCCTTCCGTAAATACATAATCTCCCTCGATGCTGTCAATCGTTAAACCTTTGGAAATTACTGTCCACAGATCATCGTCGGCGACTTTGATATGTTCCGTTTCTTGGTCTTCTCCGCATTGTGTAAAAAAAAGAACTGCGAATAGTGCTGTAAGTCGGTAAACTATAAGTTTTGTGTTCATGCTGTTAGATTTGGTGTATTTTTATTGTGGTAACACGGTCTTTTTTTGATTAATTTTACTCAAATATAGGCTTCTTTTTTCTGAAGACAGCATACGATTAAATCCGGATTTTTCTTTTACAGGAATTCGACTTCACTATTTAACAATTCTTAACTATTTTTTCTTATTTAGATTTGGTCTAAATAAGAAAAATATGTACATTTGCATTGATTTAATAACAGATAAAAAGATACAGAACTATGAGTTTTAAACTACCTGACTTAACATACGATTATAACGCACTTGAAAGAAGTATTGACGCGCGAACCATGGAAATTCACCACGGTAAGCATCACGGCGGATATACTAATAAACTGAACGCAGCCATAGACGGAACAGAGTGGGCTGAGAAACCGATAGAAGAAATTTTGGCAAATGTGTCAAAAATTTCGGATGCCGTACGAAATAACGGCGGCGGATTCTACAATCACAGCCTGTTTTGGCAAGTAATGGGGCCAAACGGCGGAGGAAGCCCCAAAGGGAAAATTGCTGATGCTATTAATGATAGCTTTGGTTCATTTGAGGACTTTAAGAAAGAATTCAGCAATGCAGCAGCTACACGTTTTGGATCCGGATGGGCTTGGCTTGTGAAACAAAACGGGAAATTAGTTATAACGAGCAGCCCCAATCAAGACAATCCTTTAATGGATTTGTCGGAAGTAAAAGGCCTGCCTATACTTGGATTAGATGTTTGGGAGCATGCCTATTACCTGCGCTATCAAAACAAACGACCGGACTACATTGCCGCATTTTGGGATGTGGTAAATTGGGAGAATGTTGAAAAGCGTTTTAATATGTAATCCTGCATAGAAGTAACATATAAAGGCGTATAAGACCGGCTGTTTTGGCCGGTCTTATTTTTGGATAATCGTTTTTAAAGCAGTTATTGTTTCAGTACCTTAAATTCCACCCGTCGGTTTTTTGCTCTTCCGCTTTCGCTTGAATTGTCGGCTATCGGTTGTTCCGATCCGTAGCCTTTTACTACAAGTTTATCGGCTTTGCAGCCTTGCGATACCAAATAATCCTTAACCGACTGCGCTCTGCGCAAAGAGAGGGATTTATTGTATTCGTCGGAGCCTTTATTGTCGGTATGGCCGGAGATTTCTATTTTCTTGCCTTCTTGGCTTTTTACAAAACGGGCAAATCGGTTCAATTCCGGGAAAGATTCTTTTTTTAATGTATGGCTGTTAAAGGCAAAGAATACATTTTCTAAGGGAATGGTTTCATCTCCTTCGGTAATTAGTTTTAAGGAAGTAAGCACAAAGTTTTTTTCAATTTCCTGCATCACTTCTGTCTCGCTTAAATCAATATTTCCGGAAACGGGATAGTAGCCCGGAGTTTCAACAAAGAAACCGTAATTTTTACCGTTGGGTAAGGTGATTATGTATTTTCCGTCTTCGGGATCACTGTTGGAGCGGCCCACTTCTTTTTGTGTTTCAAGATTTTCCCATATAATTTCGCTTTTGAGTATATAACCTTCGGTATTTTTCACCGTACCGTAAATTCGGGTAGTGGTTTCGGGTCTGTATTCGGGTGGCAGTTGGGTTTTATATATGTTAAAAGATTTTCCGTCAAATCTGGAAAAATAGGCTTTTACACCGTCGCCGGAAATTTTATAACCCCATTCATCATCGGGCGTATTTATGCTTTTGCCGAGGTTTACGGGTTTAGTCCATTCGGTCCAACTGCTGTCGTTCAGGCGCTTAGTCATAAATACATCTTTTTGGCCGAAGCCGGTATGGCCGTCCGAACTAAAGTACAGAGTTTTCATATCGGGATGCAGAAAAGGGCTGCGCTCGGAATAGGGCGTGTTTATATCGGTTCCGATGTTGAACGGTTTTGTCCACTGTCCGTTTTGTTTTATCGAAACATAAATATCGGTGTTGCCGGCTCGGCCGCCGTGGTATTTTTTCCCGAATCGAATCGGCATACCGACATTGTCTTCTCTGTCCGATACAAAAAATACGGCATTTCCGTCTGCGGTTATCATAGCATCGGCCTCCCAGGATTCATAATTGCTCAGCTGAGGGAAAATCTTTTTCTCGGCCCATCCGTTGGCAGTTTTATCGGAATAGTAAATGTTGCCTTCCGAGAATAAAATCATTCGGGTGCCGTCTGCGCTTATGAATAAAGGTGCTTCGTTGAGATGCTCGGTATTGAGCTCCGTAACAGCTACTCCGGGCTGCCAGATACCGTCTTTTTTCTTGGCTATAAAAATATCTTCCAAGCCTTTTTTAAGATTATCTTCGCGGTTTCTGCCGCAGAATACAATTTGTTTGTCATCACCGGTTACCGAAGCCGAATATTCCCAGCCGCCGGTATTTACGTTTCCTTTAAGCGGTTGGGAATTAGATTCGAAAGATGATTTCTCTGCTAACATTTTTTTAAGTTCATTTATCTGGTCGGGTTTTTCATCGAAATAGCTTTCATATTTTTTCAAAGTATCTAAAGCATTAGCGTAATTTTTATTATTCAAATCGTCTTTCATCAAAAGTTGTAAGATAACGAATGCAATATCTTTTGGGGCGGCATCTTTTATGAATTTTTCATATTTTGGGAGGTATTGCTGAAAAAAACCGTTTTCCGGATTCAGATTTCGTCCGCGCTCTGCCAATACGCTGTGTTCATTGGAGTAGTCGTCATAAAACGGGAAGTCGCTGTATTTGCTTTTGAATTTATCCAATGCAAGATATTCACCGGTTTGCAGTACATCTTCGTAGATTTGTTTCCAAAGCTTCTCAAAACGCTCAAGAGCTTCGGGTGCATATTCCGACTCGGGGTAGTTTGATGCATAATTTTGATAGGCTCTGAAATGTTCGATTTTTTCAGCTTTAAAAAAAGCCAAGCTGTCTCTTTTTTTTCTGATATCATCGGCAAATTTACTTTCTGAAAAAATACCAAGATATTGAGTCAGCATTTCGGGATTATTTTTGTTTTTTATGGATTGATATGCTGCGCCGGCTATGGAATCTAAGAGCTGTTGCAGAACTTGGTTGTCAATTTGATAATCGTTTCGGAGCGCTTCTTTGTTCTCGGATCGCTCATAATTTCCTGTGGCATATTTGGCATAGCGATAAGCTCTTACCAAACTGTAGCCTTGATAGTCGTATTTTGCATGCAGCCGAGCATTCCCGTATCGCGAAAGGGTAGGCAATTTTTTTTCGGCACGGTCAAAGTAATTTTTCGCTTTTTCATAATTACCGCTTTCCATTGCGTCAAAAGCTTTTGAATATTTCTGTGCAAAAGTATTTGAAGAAAAAGCCAGCAGGCAGAGTATTATTAAGTATTTCATAAGTTCAGTGTATTTATACATGTTAAAGGTAGTTTATTTTTGAATATTTTAAAACTGCCCGTCTTTTTTCAACTGAAAAACCGGAAAAATATTATCTCACTATAGTTTCGCAGCATAATATTAACAACGGTCAAGCTTATTCAGGCATTAATATCTCATATTTTAAAAACTCGTTTTGAAATTCTGCCGGACGTTCAAAAGTGTTTTCCTGTCGGAACACTGTCTGTATAGCGGTATGTTAATTTAAACTAAATTTAAATTAGACTTAAGTCAATTTTAATACAAATAGCATAAGGTGCTAATTAACAAAAAAATATACAATATTTCTTTCAAACAAAAAAGATCCGTATTAAAATATCTTATTACCCGGTTTGGGATTTACTTGAAAAAAGCTATATTTATAAAAATTATTGAGTTGATATACAGTATTTTAAGATATTTTTATCCTAAAATGCTTATTATAGAAAATAAATCCTTAAATATTATCTGTAAAAACTACATGCTTATGAAAGTTACAAGAAGAGATTTTCTTAAAACTATGGGCCTTGTAAGCGCAGGAACGCTATTTTTTAATCCTGCACTGGGCGCCTTCACAAAAACCGGCGCTTCCGGCTCCGTAAAAGATGTCGGAACATGGTTTCCGAGCACTTGCCAGGGATGTACTACTTGGTGTCCCATAGAAGTTTTGGTGCAAAACGGACGTGCCGTAAAAGTACGCGGGAATCAAAATTCCATGACAAATCCCGGCACATGCTGCCACAGAGGCCACATGATCCCTCAAATGATGTATGACCCCGATCGGCTCAAAGTGCCCATGAAACGCACGAATACAGTTAAGGGCAAAGGGATTGATCCGGAATTCGTACCCATTACTTGGGATGAAGCCCTTACCACAATTGCCGAAAAAATGATGGAGCTTCGCAACAATGAAGAAACCCACAAGTTTTTGTTAATGCGCGGAAGATACAGCTACAATCGCGATTTAATTTATTCGGCACTGCCAAAAATATTTGGTTCACCCAATAACATTTCGCACAGTTCAATTTGCGCCGAAGCTGAAAAATCCGGCAGATATTTCTTAGACGGTAAATGGGATTATCGAGATTTTGATATGGAAAACTGTAAATATATGGTTTTCTGGGGCGTTGACCCATTCCGTTCAAACAGACAATTGCCCCGAGCCATGCAAAGATGGTCGGAGCTTCGCAAAAACGCATCCATAGCAGTAGTTGATCCCACGCTCACAACAGCCGCATCAAAAGCCGATAAGTGGCTTCCCGTAAAACCCGGCGAAGACGGTGCTTTAGCCTCCGCACTGGCACACGAGATATTGGTGCAAGGGCTGTGGAATAAAGAATTTGTAGGCGATTTTAATGACGGTATTAACCAATTTACAGCAGCTCAGAGCATTGATGAAGCAGATTTCACCGAAACGGAAACCGCCGGATTAATAAAATGGTGGAATATTGAATTACACAACAAAACGCCCGAATGGGCAGCTCCGCTCTGTGGTATTGATGCTCAAAGCATAAGAGACTTGGCAAGCGGTTTGGGAGCAGAAGCACCGAATGTAGCCATTTGGACAGGGCCCGGCCCCTTAATGACAACACGAGGCAGCTACGCCGGCATGGGAATTCATGCACTTAACGGTTTATTGGGTGCTATTGAATCGGAAGGCGGCATATATCAATTTGCTTCACTCTCAGTGAACGGAATTCCGGCTTTAGATGACTATATTGATGCTACAGCCGCAACCGGAGTTGATAATCAGAAAATTGATCAGAGAGGTTATCTTGAGTTCCCGGCATTTAAAGGCAAATCAGGCGGCGGGGTAGTCGTTAATAATGTGCCTAACGCTATGTTGGCAAACGACCCCTATGATATTAAAGTTGCCATTGGTTATTGGTGCAATTTCTCATACTCGGGAACCCAGCCCCAAAGGTGGTACGATGCCTTGAGTGCTTTGCCTTTCTTTGCGCATATAACTACGCATGCATCGGAAATGAGTCAATTTGCCGACATCATACTTCCGGCGGCTTTCGCACCAACCGAGAAAATGGCTTATTTGAAAACCGGCAATAATTTATACAAAGAAGTAACCATACAGCAGCCTTTGGCTGAACGGGTTTTTGATGTAAAAGCCGATGAAACGGAAATTATGTGGTTGCTTGCTAAAAAATTAGACGAACTGGGATTCAGTAATCTGTACGATTATTACAGCAATGAATTTGCAGATGTTGATACCGACTTGCTGCCCACCAATGAAGAGGAATTTGGTCTTTACACAACAAAATACTTTACGCAACCTGCATGGAGCGCCATGGGTTACACTTGGGATGAATTTCTCCAAAAAGGTGTGGCCAATACACACGGCCAAGCTCAACCGCATGCGCATTGGGGCTCTTTTGGAACACCCAGCAATAAATTTGAATTTTACAGCGATACGCTCAAAAACTTATTGCAGGAACATGCCGATAAGCATGCCACCACCATTGATGATGTATTGGAAGTATGCAAGTATGAAGCGAGGGGCGAATTGGCTTTTGTACCTCACTACGAAGCACCCTTCCGTTGGGGAAGCACAGAGGAATATCCTCTTACATTTATTGATGTAAAATCAAAATTCAATCGAGAAGGACGCAGCCAAAACACGCCGGGCTATTACCAATTTAAAAAACTGGATCCGGGAGACAACAACCATGAAGATTGCATAAAACTCAATCCTCAAGATGCTCAACAATAT
This sequence comes from uncultured Bacteroidaceae bacterium, assembly GCA_964472505.1. Classification (GTDB taxonomy): domain Bacteria; phylum Bacteroidota; class Bacteroidia; order Bacteroidales; family JAADGE01; genus JAYEIA01. The sequence continues at coordinate 41,330 of CAYYQW010000005.1, forward strand.
GGCATTTCCGACGGCGATGAAGTAAAAGTCAGTTCGCCAACCGGAAGCATCGTGTGCATTGCCAGAGTATATGAAGGTGTTATGCCCGGAACGGTAGCCAAAACCTTTGGACAAGGACACTGGGCTTACGGCCGGTTTGCATCCAAAGACTATGCGAATTTTGAAGCTCGCGGCGGAAACAACAATTACCTCCTGCCGGACGAATATGATAGATTATCCGGAAGCACTGCGCGTAACGGAGGTTTTGTGGGTGTGAAAGTTGAAAAAAATGTTTAATCAAAAAATAAAATAAACTATGTCAAAATACGGAATGGTCATAAATTTGCACGACTGCGTTGCTTGCGGCGCCTGTGCATTGGCCTGCAAAACAGAAAATAATACACAATACGGACAAGAAGGCCGAAAATATAATTGGGCTGATTTTCACGTAGAAACCGAAGGAACCTTCCCAAACGTAAAACAACGCTATTTTCCCGTACTGTGCAATCATTGCACCGATGCGCCCTGCGTTGCTGCTTGCCCGGTGAATCCCAAAGCCATGTACAAAACCGAAAACGGAATGACAATGCATAATGACGACCGGTGCATCGGTTGTAAAGCATGCATATCGAATTGCCCCTACAGTGATGATGATGTATTGGAAGCCAATGTACAATATTCGATCATTACTCATAATCCTTTCGGCGAAAATACACAGGCATTTTATGCCAATGAGGATGTTATAATTGAAGGCGGCACGGCAAGTCCTAAAGAACTGGTTGATCAAGTAGGTATTGTACCGCCCTGCAAAAATGATTACACGCACTCTGACTATTCTGCTGTTCGGCCGGAAGGTGTTACCGAGAAATGTATTTTCTGTGACCACAGAGTACAAGACGGCTTAAATCCTTATTGTGTTGACTCTTGTCCTACCAACGCCAGAATATTTGGTGATATGGAAGACAGTGAAAGCGCTATAAGCATTGCCCTTAGCGAAAATGATGCGGTAAGGATGAGGAACAATAAAGGGGAGTTTCTCAGTGCAGGTGAAGGAGGCACAGACCCAAACGTCTTTTATATAGGTGATATTGAGGGTACTACATCAATTGATGAAATTACGGAATCAAGGAAAGAAACGATTAATATTTTTCCGAATCCGGCAAAATCATACATTAATGTAGATGTATCGGATATCACTTTCGGCTCTTCGGCCATTATTATGATTCACGATATTAGCGGAAAAGCCGTAAAAACAATTTCCAATGAAAACGGGAAATTTAATAATCAGAATCTGATTAGAGTTGATACAAGTTCGCTTAAGCGAGGTACTTACATTGTCTCATTCAGATCGGAAGAAGCTGTTCATTCTGCTACCATTGTTCTCAATTAGTGATTAATTATTTATCGACAAAAGGATTTGCTCTTTCAGGGCGAATCCTTTTTTTCAAAACATCAATTATATTAATATGTTGCAAAAATTCATTGAATCTCAAACAAGAAGGGCAAGTATTTATAATGCTTTTACCGTCTTGTTTTGTGAACCGAATGAAGAAATTCTGAAAAAACCGGAATTTTACTCAAATTTAAAACAGGCTTTAAAACCCACCCACAGCGGCTGCATTAAATATATAACTGCCATGCAAAAAGAAGCCGAACAGGCGGATTTTCAGAAACTGTTGGTAGATTATACCCGATTATTTTTAGGACCTTTTAAAATGATGGCGCCTCCATACAGTGCTATGTATATGGGCGATTCAAAATCATTAATGAATGAAGCAACTTTGTGGGTGATTACTTTCATGCAGAATTTAGGGATAGAATTTAATACCGGCCTAAAAGATGCCCCCGACCACATTGCCGTTGAAACAGAGCTTTTATATTTCCTGACTTATCAGCAGTTGGAAAATATTAATAAAGAGAATACTGATGAAGCCCGGCAATTATTGGAAAAGTATAATGAATTTATAAGCCGACATTTTACGAAATGGGTACCGCAGTTGTGCGATAAAATTATTAAAAATGCGGCAGAGCCTTTCTACGAGAATTTAGGGTTGTGCCTGAAAGAATATTTGCAAAATTACAGCAAACCCGTCATGCCCGTTACTGAAAATAATGATGCGGCGAAATAAACAAAAAAAGGGCTTCTGCCTAAACTTATATTTTTGCCCCACAGTCATCGAATGAGTGTATGACGCTGATTTGAAAACTCTGACATCCGGCCTCTGAAATCTGAAATCTGAATTATTGTAAGTTTATTTCTTCCGGATTAATGATTTTTTTCAAAATGGCATAAGCCGTCATGCCGGATGCGGTTCGGATGTCGATTTTTTTTGTGATGTTTTTTCGGTGAGTGATTACGGTATGAATGCTGATAAATAATTTGTCGGCTATTTCTTTATTGGTGAAGCCCAAAGCAACCATGCGCAACACATCTCGTTCGCGTGCGGTAAGTTCGGATTTTTGCTTCTTTTCAGCCGGAAGTGCCTCTATCAGTTCGGATAATCGTTTTATGATATTTTCTTTGTTGTCTGACAGGCAAATATGCGCATTGAAGTAGGCGAAAAATTCGTTGCGTCGGCGTTCGCCGGTGAGAATTATAAATTTACTTTTCAGGTTTTGTTTGAACGCTCGGCGGATATTTTTGTGCGGATCGTCAAGCATTCGGGCATTAATAATTAAAAAGTCCGGATTGATTTTATTTACCGTTTTTACCAATTGATTTGCGTCATAGATATATTTTACGGCTTCGGCACCCGGGAAACGGCCGATGATTTTTTCCAAGCCTGAATTTACTATATACGATTCACAGGCAATTATAAATGATATGCTACTCATTGTCGGGTGCGTTTTAATAAGAATTCTTCCATTGCCCTTACTTTGGGCACTAACACGTTTTCTTCCAGAGCGGCATGATCCTGCAGGTCGCGCTCCAAATTGAAAAGCTCAATCAGCAGGCGGTTAGCTACCGATTGATTTTTCGGGGACGGCAAAAATTTAATAACCAGGTTTTTCAGGTCGAGAAGAGCCGTATCCAACTCGCTGTGGTCATCTTTGTAGCTGTCGATGGGGTAGTTGGCAATTTTTTCTAAGAGTTCTTGAGATGCCGATTCATCTTTTACGGCTTGTTCCAATTCCAGAATGTAGGGAAAAACATTTTTTTCTTCATGGCCGGTGTGGTCGATTACTTCACGCTTATATTCCTCAAAAAAATTCTTGAGCACAACTTTGTTTTTATCGTTCTCGCTGTCAGTCCAGTTGAGTTGATTCAGCAAATTTTCAATTAATGGGATTTTGGTTTCTCTGTAATATGTGTGGGAATCCAGCAGATAATTAATAATTTGCTTATGCGAAAAATCGGAAAATCCGTTACCTGATTCGTATTCGGGATCGTGAAAAGCCGAGAGAATTTCCAGAAAGAAATGCAAATTGATATTGTATTTTTCACAAATCTGCGCTATGGTATCATCGCCAAAGCCAAAACCTATACCAAAGCGGGTAATTACAGGTATCAGCGTATAATCGGAATGTATGACATCGGCGAGTTTAGTGTTTTTTCCGAAACGGATAATTTTTTTCATGTGAAAGAGTCTGTATTGCGTTTTGTACAATATTAATCGGTAATTATGAAACAGCCAAATCCGGCAGCCGGAAAAAGATTATTGAGTTCCGTCTAAAAACCCTTAGAGCGGTCGAAGACCCTCGAAGCGGTTGTTAATTATCAGTTAGTTAGCAGTAGCAGAATTTAATATTTTAGCTTTTTAGACTGCACTCATTATTTTATCGGAAAATCACGCTTCTTTTTCGCTTCGTTTTTTTTTCTTGTATTTTCTAAATAAATAATAGGCCAAATACAACCAAAACAACAAAGCACTGATGTATGAAACGGCTTGGGCTGCTTGGGAAAACGGCGGGTGATATTCCAAAATAATTTGGTGCTTACCGGCCGGGAGAACAATACCGGTGAAGCCTGTGTTTACGCGTTCAAGTTCGGTTTTTTCTCCGTTTATCACAGCTGTCCAGCCTTCATCATAAGGAATGGTGAAAAACAGCATTTTGGTTTTATTCAGTTCAATGCTTCCGCTGATGCGACTGTTTTCAAATTCCGAAATTTTAAAGGTATCTTCTTTGAGTTTTGAAACGAAATTTTCATACAAATCAAAGTTAAATTTTTGGGGCGGCACAATTACCGATGTATCCGTCGGGCTGATTTTTTTAAAAAGGCTTGTATCGGTTTTCATCTCTTCTTCATATACAAACGCATTGAGTAAAGCCATTTGATTTTTGAAATTTACGGTGCTGTATTTTTTTATGCTGCGCCGTATATTCGGAGCCGAAATGCCGGCAATGTTTTCAAGCGCGGCATCAAAACCGGCCTCGGTTTGGAATGTTGAGTCGGTGAGTGCCTGAAGTTTGGGTAATAAGGCATTGAGTTCCGTTTGAGGAATGCTTCTTGATAAATCGGTGTAAAGATTATTGAGGCTCTGCTCGCTGATTCGGTATTCAATCAATGATTTGAAATCGTCAAAGGTAATGTAACTGTCATAAGTATAGCCAAAGGGCAGGAAGTACTTATTTTTTAAAACTTTAACACCGGCTATGGTATCAATTGGCTCAAAGCCAAAACGAATAAAGGCCGGATTTTCTTCTTTACTTAAATGATATTTCACATTTCCGAAAGTCTGCAAGAGCGGATTGCCTCTGAAGCCGGTTGACCAGCGCGTAGCCGTTTCATCGCCTTTTTGAATCAGACCGATTTCTTCCTGAAAGCGGATATAATTAAGTTGGTTAAAAGACGAATAGCTTGTAGTCCCGAAATAGCCTTGTGCCATTGCGTCATTTAGGCTGCCGTGCATGGCATTGCCGGATTGGTAGTCTTTTTCGATTCTGTAAAAGGCAGCATTATCAGCGGATTTGATATAGTTTACAGCGTCAATACTGCCGTCATTATAGCCGCCAAAATTACTCAGATATTCTTTCTTTGTAAGTGAATTGCGGTCGTTGTATGAGTTATATGATAAGTACGCCAATTCAACACATAAAACAAGAATCAGAGCAATTTGAGCAAAATTTTTGTACTCGGGTTTTGACATTAAAAAAATTATGCCTGCATATAAAAGTAAAAATACAAAAATGACTTTTTGAAGTGTTTGATTGACACTTTCCTGTTGAATAGCCGAATACGGAAAGAATAGCAACACCGTAAGCAGAACAAGTGTAGATATTAGTAAAGGCAGGTTAATTTTGAAGTTTTTATCAATTTCATTAAGAGCTTGTACAGCGAAAAGCAAAAATGCAAAAGGGATAAAGAAGTTAAATCCGAACCTGAAATAATCGCCGGTAAAGAGTAATATGCTTTGTCTAAAATATGGCACAAAAAATGTCAACAGCCAAAAGGAAAAAAATGCAGAGTATACAATTTTTTGTCTTTTAGACAGGTAGCCCCAAACCTGCGGAAATATCAATAAAGTTAACAGTCCAATATAAAACATTGGCGATTCAAGGTAATTGCTCCAACCTGAAAAATTTAGTCCCGTTCCGATAATATCACTTGAAAAAAAACGATAAATGCCCGATACCAGCAGTTCAGGGTCCGCAAGTTTGAGGCTGTATTCTGTAGTGGATTCGGCGGCAGCCACACTTCCACTGCCTCTCGGGCTAAAAAACAATTGCATAAATGACCGCATTATTGAAACTGAATTTATCAACAAACCGGCTATGGTGAGAACAAATATTTTGGAAAGACTTGTAAGAAATGATTTTAGCGTATTTTGTTCGTCTGAAAAAAAACGAAACAGAAAGTAAACACCAAAGAAAAACAGGTTTAGGTACAACAGAAAAACATTGGTACTCAGCATCATAACTGCAATGGGAAAGAAATACCAGCGATTTTTCAGGTAGAGCTGTTCAAAAGAAAACAACAGAAAGCCTAAATTGAATACCTGAAAAGCAAAATTCCAGGATGCACCTACAACAATAAACCCGCAAAAAGTTATAAGCAGTGCCCCCGTAAGAGATGAAAATTTGTTGATTGAAATTGTTCGGAAGTAGTAATAAAAAATAACTCCGGTGAGTAGAAAGTATATGATAAACTTAACGTAAAATCGTTGATGCAGCAGGAAGTCAACACCAAATACAGACATGCCGATGCTGTTAATTAAACGAAGTAAAAAATTTATGGGGTCGGGCGGCAGCGGTGTATAAAAGGGCATACCCATACCTGTATAAAATGACCATTTGCTAACGAAAGCCTCTCCATGCATACGAACTCTGTGAAAAGCATAAGGTAAATCCAAATTTATGGAATCACTTCCTATGCCTTTAAAAAAGAATAAATGCTCAAAAGTCAGAAACTTATAAAAGGCAAAAAAACCGATGAGAGTTGCTAATAATAGAAAAATCTTTACGGTATGTGCGGCAATGTATGTATCAAAAAAAATATTTTTCACCTGCACCGGTTGTGTTTTTTGTTCGGTTTTCTGTGAGAATTTTTGTACCGGTTTCTTTATCTGCTTGTTTTTTTTTTGTCGTTTCATTGTTGCCGATGTTATACCATATTTAAAGTCAATTCTTAAACGGGTTAAGAATTTATGCAGCTCGCCTTTTGAAAACAAATATATTGATAAAAATTAATTAGCCCACAATTTTTTAGGTTGTATATTTTTTTGCTTTTTTATTTTATAAAGGATGGATAATTATTTTTCAACCGAACTTACTGCTATACTTTTGCCTTCAAAAAATTAAAGACAAACGAGACAGTCATCATATTTCAGTTGCAGCATAACAAGAATTGTGTAACTTTGTTATTTTAAATGTGACTATATTGCTTAATTAAGAAAAGCTAAATTTCATGTTAGACAATAAAAGAATACTGGTAACAGGCGGAGCCGGATTTATCGGAAGCCGATTAATCTTTGAGCTGCTACAAACACAAGTTAAAGAAGTTATTATATATGACAATTACTCGCGCGGTAAATACGACAATATCAAAGAAGCTCTGAAAGATAAACGATGCCGAGTGTTTCCCTACGGTGGCGATATACGTGATACTGATATTCTTAATCAAGCTATGCAGGGAGTTGATTATGTGTTTCACCTTGCCGCTATGTGGCTTTTGCATTGCAAAGATTTCCCACGCACGGCTTTTGAGGTTAATATTAAAGGCACCTTCAATATTTTGGAGGCTTGCATCAACAATAATGTAAAAAAGCTGATTTATTCTTCTTCGGCATCGGTATATGGCGATGCAGTCGAATTGCCAATGACTGAGGAGCACCCTTTCAATAATAAAAATTTTTACGGCTCGACAAAAATTGCCGGAGAAGCCATGTGCACAGCCTATAATGACCGCTACGGACTTAATGTAATTGGACTGCGCTATATGAATGTATACGGACCGGGACAAGACCAACACGCCGTTTACAGTGGGGTGATTCCTATAATGCTCAACAAAATTGAAAAAGGAGAAGCACCGGAAATAAACGGAGACGGCAGCCAAGCCTACGATTTTATCTATGTAGATGATGTGGCACGAGCCAATATTGCCGCACTCACTTCTAACATAGATTTTGGATACTACAATGTGGGCACCGAAGTGCAAACTTCCGTAAAAGAACTATGCAATACCATATTGGAATTGAAAAAATCTGAACTACAAGTGGAGTATAAACCTTATTCGGAAGATGATGCTCGCCAGTTTGTGAAAAACCGTATTGGTTCCGTTAAAAAAGCTGAGGAAGAATTAGCTTACAAATTCAAGTATAGCCTAAAAGAAGGTTTGCAAAAACTAATTGATTGGAGAATACAAAAAGGCATTGATGCAAAAAAGAAATAGCCATGAAAATTCCGCTTATTAAACCATACATCACCAAAGAGATAAAACAAAAAGTAATGGAAGTTCTTGACAGCGGTTATCTTACCGAAGGTTCCGTTACACGAGCATTTGAAGAAAAGTTCAGATCATATCTTAATTGCCGACATGCTATTGCTTTCACATCTGCAACTACAGGGCTTGAAACTGCTTTAAGAGCTTTAAAAATTGGCGCGGGCGATGAAGTTATTGTTCCCGATTACACCTATCCGGCAACGGCAGCTGCGGTGGCAATTACAGGAGCCAAAGCAGTATTGGTAGATGTATGCGAGGATACAATGCTGATTGATTACGATGAAATTGAAAATGCCATTACAAAAAAAACAAAAGCAATAATTCCGGTGTCGTTATTTGGCAATCCCCTAAATTATAGCACTTTAAATAGAATCAAAAATAAACATAAACTGTTTATCATAGAAGATGCGGCTTGCTCAATAGGTGCCGAATATAAAGATGAAAAAGTAGGAACTCAAGCTGATATTTCGGTTTTTTCATTGCACCCACGAAAATTTATAACTACCGGCGAAGGCGGAATGCTTACTACAAATAACTCGCAATGGGCTGATTGGATAAATTCCTACAAGCATTTTGGAATGGATATGAAAAGTACAGCCCGCGACGGAGTAAAATTCAACATCATCGGGACCAACTATAAACTCAGCAACTTGCAGTCGGCTTTAGGCTTAGCACAATTTGCTTACATAGAAAAACTTTTAAACAAGCGCAGACAACTTGCAGAGAATTATATGCAACTTTTAAAAAACAACAAAAATGTGTCCGTCCCGATTACAACTGAAAACGGACTACATTCTTATCAATCGTTTTGTGTTTTTATTGAAAACAGAGATGCAATTATGAAATCAATGAGAGCAAGCGGTATAGAAGTACAAATAGGAACTTATGCTTTGCATCAGCATCCTGCTTTTCAAAATAACGATTTAATAGAAATTAAAGGACTTATGCAAAACAGTAACTGGGTTTATAATAATTGTTTAACATTGCCTTTATACCACGATTTGAGTTTTGAAATGCAAGAAACAATTGTAAATGAATTAGTAAAAACATATAAAAATGAGCTTTGAAAATCTTTTCACAAAAGAAATTATTATAGAAAACAATTTATTGATTTTAAAAGAAAGTTCAATTTTTGATAATCAAAATCAAACTAACTTGGTCTTTTCTGAAAAATGGCAAGTAGTTGAAAATGATAATAATATTGGAGTTTTTGCTGATTTTCAGAAAAAATGGTATCTGCAATTGTATGGATTTAAAGATGAAAACGATTTAAAGAATTAAAAAATATAATTCTTGATGCCGGTTGTGGTTTAGGTTACAAATCTGCTTGGTTTGCCGAATTGTCGCCCAAAAGCACAATAATTGGAATGGATTTTTCAGATTCGGTTTATATAGCTTCGGAAAAATATAAAAATTTTCCAAATTTATATTTCGTTAAAGGTGATATTGCTGATACAAATATTAAAAACAACTCAGTTGATTACGTTAATTGCGACCAAGTAATTCATCACACCGAAAATCCGGAAAAAACTTTTGCTCATTTGAGTAGTTTATTAACAATAAGTGGTGAATTTGCATGTTATGTTTATGCAAAAAAAGCGTTACCAAGAGAATTATTAGATGAATGTTTCAGACAAAATTGCAAAAATTTATCAAAAGAAGAATTATGGCAAATGTCCGAATCGCTTACAATTTTGGGTAAAACATTATCGGATTTGAATATTAGTATAAATGTTCCAGATATTTTAGCACTCAATATAAAGGGTGGTGAATACGATTTACAAAGATTTATTTATTGGAATTTTATAAAATGTTTTTGGAATGAAGAGTTGGGATTTAAAAATTCCGTTTCTACTAATTTTGATTGGTATGCACCTTCCAATGCTAAAAGATATTCGGAAGAAGAGTTCACAAATATAATTAATGAAAATTTTTTAAAAATTATGTTTTTTCACAAAGAAGAAGCATGTTTTAGCGGAAGATTTAAAAAATTGGAATAAATGTGTGGAATAGTTGGAGTATATAATCTAAGTGGCGTAACTTTTGCCAAGCAAAATCTTGTTAAAATGGCTGATGCCATTGCCCACAGAGGGCCCGATGATGAAGGGTATTATATAAAAGACAATATTGCTTTGGCGCATAAAAGATTGAGTATATTAGACACTTCCGTAAGAGGAGCGCAGCCTATGGCTTCAAAAAGCGGCGAATGGGTCATTGTATTTAATGGGTTTATATATAATTATTTAGAGCTGAAGCAGGAGTTGCAAGCCAAGGGACACACGTTTTTTTCAGGTACAGATACAGAGGTAATTACAGAAGGGTTAGCGGAATACGGACCCAATTTTTTTAAACGATTAAATGGCATGTTTGCCGTAGGTGCGTGGAATAACGAAGAGAAGGCTTTATACCTGAGCAGAGACAGATTTGGCGTAAAACCTTTGTATTACTGGTTTAGTGGCAAAACACTGGTGTTTGCCTCAGAAGTTAAAGCCATTATCAAACATCCGGATTTTACGGTAGAGCTGAATTATAATTCTTTGAATGAATACTTCACATTCCAAAACGGCTTTACTTACAACACACTTTTCAAAGGCGTGATAATGATGCCGCCGGCCAATACTGTAAAAATCACTGAATCAATAGGCTATGTAAAGCACAATTCATGGTGGGATTATGATTTTACACAACCCGATAATTCCATGAGTTTTGAAGAAGCAAAAGAAGAAACTTTGCGGCTTTTCAAACAATCCGTAACGCGGCAAATGGCAGCTGATGTGCCTGTGGGAGCTTACCTTTCAGGCGGTATGGATTCGGGATCTATTGTGGCGGTGGCTTCAAAGCATTTGAAGCGGCTTACAACGTTTACCTGCGGTTTTGATATGAGTGAAGTCACCGGTGTTGAGGCAAACTACGATGAACGGCGAGATGCGGAATTAATTGCCAATGCTTTCAAAACAGAACATTATGAGCAGGTAATGAATGCAGGCGATATTCGTTGGTCTTTACCCAAAGTGGTTTGGCACTTGGAAGATTTGAGGGTGGGTATGTCCTATCCGAATTATTATATTGCACGCTTGGCATCGAAATTTGTAAAAGTTTGTCTTCAGGGTACCGGCGGCGATGAGTTGTTCGGCGGATACCCTTGGAGATATTATCGAGTTTTTGACAGTATTTCGCAAAAAGATTATTTTAATGAATATTACAATTTCTGGCAGCGGCTTGTTCCCGATGAGGAGAAAAAGCAGCTTTTTACCCCCGATGTTTTATCAAAAATTGATTTGGCGCAGCCGCGAGAAATTTTTGAACGTGTTTTTACTTTCAATTCAAAATTGAAATACAATACACCGGAAGAGCATATTCAGAACAGTTTATATTTTGAAATCAAGACATTTTTGCCGGCATTGCTTCTTGTTGGCGATAAGTTGTCAATGGCAAACGGATTGGAGGAGCGTTTCCCTTTTTTGGATAACGATTTGGTAGATTTTGCACAAAAAATTCCCGTAAGGCACAAACTTGCCAATTTGGAAAATATGAAGCGCATTGATGAAAACTTGCTCGGAAATAAAAAACGAAAGTATCAAGAATATAGCGACGGCAAAAATGTATTGCGCCAAGCCATGTTGGATTTAATTCCCGAAAAAATTGTGAACAGGAAGAAGCAGGGGTTTTCGGCACCCGATGAAAGCTGGTACAGGGGCGAAAATGCCGAGTATTTAAAAGAATTGCTTTTGAGTAAAAATCTGCATTACACAGACTTTATATCAAAGGCTTATGTTGAGAAAATTATACATCAACACATCAATAAGAGAGTAAACCACAGGCTGTTACTTTGGAGTCTTATGAATTTTGAGATTTGGTGTGAAACATTTTTAAAGTAAAATCAAAAATGTAGGAGAGTATGCATCGAAGAGCAATAAAAATTATACAAGAGCAAATCGAGTGGTTAAAATTAGATCTGTCGAGGCAGGTCGTGCTTACCGAGATTGGTAGCAATGCTTATCTTTATTTGCCTATTATTGCGGCAAAAGCCGGAGCCAAAAAAGTTTATGCAGTAACATTTGATTCGGAATACGGCAAAGCAGATAATTTAAAAAATGAGTGCCTGAGCGTAGCTAAAAAAATGAGCGTTGCCGATACAATACAAGTTTATACAAATCATATTCCGTTTCATGTTTTATCCCAAATAACTATTCTTACAAATTCAGGGTTTTTAAGGCCTATCAATCAAAGTATTTTGAAGCATTGCAATTCTAACCTTGTTATTCCGCTTATGTTTGAAGCATGGGAGTTAAGAAGTTACGATATTGATATTCAATACTGTAAGTCGCATAATATAAAAGTTGCCGGTGTAAATGAAAAACATGAGCGCGTTGATGCTTTTAATTATGTGGGAATGTTAGCTTTAAAGCTTGCATTTGAAGCAGGCTTTGAAGTATACAGAAATAATATATTTGTATGGTCAAACGATGATTTTGGCAGAGTATGTACAAAAGCATTTCAAAATGCAGGAGCAAGAAATGTTTTTCAGAACAACAGCATTAAACAGCTATATGATAAGCTGCCGAACATTGACTTTATATTTATATGCAGCTATGATGAAGAAAAAGAGTACTTTAGTGAAAACGGATTATTTGACGTTGAGTATTTTTTAAAAAAAAACAAAAGCCCCGCAATAATTCATCTGTACGGGAATATCGATTATGATTTTTTGTCGAAAAAAGGATTCTTAGTGTATCCGCCACAAAACGGAAAGCCAAAAGTGATGTCAAAAACATTAGCTTATTTGGGCTTGCAACCCGTTCTGAGTTTGCATGCGGCAGGACTTAGAACAGCTCAGGAAATGATAAATAACACAGAGTCTGAACTTACGCAACGCATTGTGTAATTAATTGTAAATCAAATGAATAATAAAATAGCCCTTACCTTTGATATTGATTGGGCAACTGACCCTGTAGTTGAGTTTTTATTAAATATTCTGGATAAAAATAATTTAATAAAGGCAACATTATTTTGCACACACAAAAGCAGAATATTTAAAAAACTCGATAAATCGCAATACGAAATAGCTATTCACCCCAATTTTAACAGAACCTTTGCATATAAAGAAAGGATTGAAGAATTGCTCGAAATATTTCCCGGGGCAAAGGGAATACGCTCACACGGATTGTTGAGTTCCACCAATATTCTTCTTGAAGCTCAAAAAGCAGGATTGGAGTACGAAGTCAATACATTTTTGCCCAAATATACAGGTATGTATGTTACCGACCGATTTCCGGGTTTTAAAATGATTCCCTATAATTACAGTGATTCACATTACTTGATAACAAAGGCAGACCAAATGTTTGATGATGATGTGTTGAGCCGAGAAGGCTTACAGGTTTTTACTTTTCACCCGATACATATTTTCATCAATACAAAAAATATTGAACACTACGAAAGCATAAAATCAATTTATAAAATACCCGAAGAGCTTGTAAAACTCATAAATAAAGAAATTGGAGTGCGTACTCACTTTTTAAAATTGATTGAAATGATACAAAGAAATAATATTCAAACGTACACTTGTTCCGAATTGATAAAAAAATAGTATTATGCATATAAATGAAATATTAAAATATTCAAAACGCTTTGAAGTACAATACAGGGGCGGCAAGGACAGTTTTGAAATAATGGGAAATTTAATGTCCGGAAAAGAGGCTTTGCTTACTTTTTGCAGAGATGATAATTTGGACGATATTGCACTCGCTTCAGAAAAAAACAACATAGCCGGGCTTTTTATACGAAAAAAATACGCCCACAAAATTAAAACAGATGCCACACTGATTTTTACTGAAAAGCCATACTATGACTTTCATCTTTTTCATCAGTACCTGTATGAAAATACTGATTTTTTTGGTGTCAAAAAAGCCAATAAAATAGCCAAATCGGCTAAAATTCACAGTTCTGCAATTATAGAAGATTTCGATATTATAATTGGAGAAAATTGCAAGATAGGAGCAGGAGTGGTGATACATTCCGGCAGCTCTATAGGCGATAATGTAACTATTGGAGCGGGCTGTGTGATTGGAGGTGAGAGTTTACACATTGCGTATGATAAGGGAAAGCGAGTTTTTATTTCGCATGTTGGAGGTGTTTATATAGGTAATAATTCCTATTTGGGTTCAAACAATGTGATTATTAGGAATGTATATAAAGATCCGCCGACTTATATCGGGGAAAATGTAGCTATTGCAAATTTGGCTATGATAGGGCACAATGCTCGGGTGGAAGATGGTGTGCAAATTATATCCAATGTGGTATTGGGCGGCGGGTGTATCATTAAAAAAGGAGCAAGAGTTTCTTTTGGTGCCAATGTAGCCAACTATTGCGTGGTGGGCGAAAAGGCTTTTGTATCTATTGGCTCGGTAGTAACCAAAGATGTTCCTGTGGGAATGAAAGTAAGCGGAAATTTTGCCATAGAGCATTCAAAAAGAATACAACATGTTAAGGAAATAAATCGAAAATATGAATAATTTTGTACTATTCCGGCTATGATTTTTATGTATATAGTATTGCCTAATTTTTTTGTATTACTGTTTTTCTTCTCAAATAAAGATAAGAAAAATTTTGGTTCCGATCATGCGCTGCATTTGAGGATAATTAAAGCGATAAAAAATAATAAGAATCGATTTTGCACGCACAATCCTTTTTCTGCAGGTGAAAAAATATTTGCGTACCCGCAGCTTATGCATTGGATATTGTCGTTTCTACCATCTGATATTTATACTCGAAAGCCCTATTACATAAGCCTTTTTGTAAAAATTGCAGATATTTTGTCCTTTAATTTATTTTTACTTTTTTTGTATAAGCATTTGAATTTTGAACCGATAACTTTTTTGTACGCTAATATTGTGTTCAATGTTTTCCCTTTGTCGTATGCTGCATGGAATGCCAAAAACATGGGGCTTTCGGCACGGTATGCCGGCTTAGTTTTCGGACAAATCTACATCTACTTGATATTTTTTTATGTGTATACGGGCAATATTTATGCGCTGCCGGCAGTCTTTGCTGTTGTGTTTATTTTATTGCTGCTCAGTCAAATGGCGTTTCAGTTTGTATTGTTTAGTTTGCCTTTTTTCGTGCTGTTTTTTGGTATTCCGGAGTTGCTTTTGATGCCTTTTTTGGCTTTCGCCTTATTTTACGTAATGATGCCGAAAGTTGCCAAAAGTTTCGGCACTGCACAGTATAACCACAAGCGCAATTATGCACTGTTTCTTTCCGAAATATATATACTTAAAAAATGCTACAGTGTATACCGTGATTTTGTTTATGATTTTTGGAAAATCCTGAAAAATGAACCGGATAAATACAAGGCTTTGTTTTACATTTCAAAAAACCCAATAGTAGAAATATTGTATGGTATGCCTTTTTTATGGTTTGTTTTGTATTACTTTTTTTTCGGAGCGCGTGAGTTTTCTGAGGAGATATCAATACTGATAAATATTGTATTTTCATCGCTTATTGTTTTTTTTCTTACCACATTCCGCAAAACTCGCTTCTTGGGTGAGCCTCAGAGGTATCCGGAGTTTGTAATTCCGGCTGTAACGATTTTGTTTGTGCTGTTGTATTCTTCGTCTGTTTTGATTTGGACATCTGCTTTTAGTATACTGATTATAACAGCCTATTTGTGGGCATTGAAAAAATCGGGCGGTGTAGAGCGTCTTAATGCCGCATATATTGAAGTATTTGAGCTTTTGAAAAAATACTACCCCACTGACAGCATAGTGGCTTCCAACGATGGTGAGCAACTGCGATTCTTGCTGGCTGACGATTTTCAGGTGTGCACACCGGTGGTTACAAAGTATTATAAAAACAAGCAGGAATTTCAGAAACAATTTTTATTCGAAACTTATAAAATAATATCACCTTTTTTTATTCAAAACGCCTTTGAAAAACAAAAACCTGATATTTTCATTTTGAATAAAGCACTGTATGCAAAAGAAACTTTATTGGACGATTATCCGGATTTATTGAAAAACTATAAGTTGGAGTACAAAGTATCAGACTGCGAGATTTATGGCAAATTATAAAAAAATAATTGGGCTTTCCGGCATCTACTCATTGGGCAATATGGCGCAGGCAGCTATCAATTTTTTTCTTTTGCCTCTGTATGCAGTCTATCTGTCGCCGGAGGATTTTGGTGTAATAGCTTTAGTTACAATTTCTGCTACATTGCTCACTATTATCATTGATTCGGTTTCGGTGGCAAGTATTAAACGATACTATTACCATAAAGACTATCAACACCAAAGGGGACAGTATATTTTCACCTTGTTTGTTTACATTTTTTTGAAGTCTTTAATTTTGGGCTTTTTGTTTTATTTTTTTTCTGAGAATTTAAGCCGTTTAATTTTCGGCAATTTGGATTGGGTGAACTTATTTCAGCTTTACAGCTTGATTATTGTTCTTTTACCGATTACTAATTTCTTCCAAACACTTTTAAAAATTAATGAAAAGGCACTTTATTTTATTGTAGTAAATACCGTTTCTGTTTTGATAGTTTTTGCAGTGGTCGTTGTTTTATTAAGGGATGGCTATGGCTTGTATAGTATTGTTTGGGGGCAAATTGCCAATCTTGCCTTTGTATCATTTGTCGTATTGTTTTATTTTTTGCGCATTGCAAAATTTCGTTTTGCCTTCAGGCTGCTTCCCCGACCGCTTAGGTACTCGTATCCGCTTACTTTATCTAATCTGAGTCAAGTACTGTTTGACGGTGCCGATCGATATATTCTGAAAATATTTGTATCGGTTCGCGAAATCGGTTTGTATGATTTGGCATACCGCATGTCGGGTTTATTTAATATACTTATCAGCAAACCCGTAAGTGATTCAATTATGCCTTCTGTATATAAGGACGAAGAGAATCCGGAGAAAATTCGTTCTTTCTTAAAAATATTTACCACTTATTATTTTATCGCAGCCATGTGGGCTACATTGTTTATATCGCTTTTTGCCAAAGAACTTATAACAGTATTAATGCTTAATAATGAAGACTTTATTGAAGCGTGGAAAATTATTCCGGTCGTGATTTATGCTAATGCTTTGCATGGTTTGGGATATTTTTTGGGCTGGGGTATGGTTATTAAAGAAAAGTCGTGGGCTATTTCTTTGATTATGATAGCTTCATTAGTGTTCAACCTATTGCTAAATTTTACTCTGATACCCTTTTTCGGTATTATGGGGGCAGCTTTTGCTACTTTGGTCAGCTATTTGATTTGGAATGTGTTAAAAATTTATTATTCGGGCAAATATTATTCTTTGTATTTTCAGTTAACACGACTTGGTACAGTATCAATTGTGTCGGTATTATTATATTTTGTGGGTTTGTTTGCGGCTCAGACAGGGATTTTATTATTTGATATTGGCATTAAATTATTACTTGTCATTTTGTACATACTGTTTTTTATATATTCCAATTTTTTGAATCTTACTGAAAAACAATACTTTGTTGAAAAGTACAACCAGTTGAGAAAGCGATTTAGTTTTCATTGATTATTTTCTTTGCCCACGCCTCTATGTTCCAACCCATATTTGGCAGGTTTAATCCGGCGTATATTCGGGCAATAAATTTATGTCTTGTCTTTATTTCAAGGTCAGATGTGTTTATTTTTAATGCTTCAGTCGGATAAGTACTCTGCACCTTGGCTTTGTTTGCACTTTTGGCTTTAAGATAAAAGTACAGCATCGACATGTTCATGCCATAAGTTTTTATGCTAAATGTTTTTAGCCCCAAGCTGTTAAAGAAAGTATTGATACTTTTTTTTTCAAAAAAATTAACATGGCTTGGCGGTTTATTTTTGAAATAGTTATTGAAAAGCCGAATGAGAATATTGTTGAAGTTTGGAACACCGCTGATAATAAGCAACCCGTCGTTTTTTAGAAGACTTAGCAGTTTTCTTGTTATAGCAGTCATATCTCCTAAGTGCTCGTGTGTTGCGTGGGTATAAATTACATCAAAATATTTTTCGGGGTAGGTAGTGTTGAATATATTCTCAATTTCGATATTTAAGTTAAACACTTGCTTAGATTTTTTTGCATAAGGCGAAAAATCGCTGCCATAGGCATCTAAACCTTTGTGTCTTGCTCTTCGCAGAAAAAACCCGGCACCGCAGCCAAATTCCAATATTTTCAATTTATTGGTTTTGAAGTGTTTTACTATTTTTTCCAATACAATATCGTAGTATGCCAACGAAAATATCGGTTCATTTTCTATATAGCCGTAGAAGCTGCTGTCTGTATATACATTCTTTTGTTCAATGACCGTGTTGAGAATATCGGCAAAAACCATATTACATTTTTGGCATCGTACAATATTGTGAGTATTTACAGTTGCAATATACTTTGCAGTTTTGCATTCACATACAGGGCAAGCCCTGTCGGCGGAATATTCTTTCAGTTTATTTATTCTTTTCTTACCCACGAAAATTCTGATTTTAGTTCTTCTTTAAAAATATTATCATTCTCAGGAATGGGCATGCCGTTATTGTACAGCATTTCAACTTCATCGGCATCTAAAGTACGCAGAAAAATTCTTACGTAATTAATGTATTGGCTGTATTCCGGATTATATAGAAATTTTGCCAAAGAGTCTTCCGGTAAAACAAGCTCTTTTTCATTAATAATACTTCCGTCTACATACAGCCCAAAGTCATTATTTTCAGTATCTTGAAAAAACACTATATGGTGCATGGCGGTGTCGTTCAAGTTGTAAATTTCTATTGAGTCTTCATCAGGGTACTTGAATTTTAAGCCGGCATTATCAGCAGTTGGACTAAGCTCAAGTATATCAGTAGAGTCTTCGCTTATAATAAAAAAAGGCGGATTGAAAATATTGTTTCGTATCGTAGTCCTGAAAGAAAGAGTAATCGATTGGTTCATATTAATATTTGCATACGGCATATAAACTTGGTTTTCAAACTCTTGTTTTGTCTTGAGCATATCTTTTGTGTAAAAGAATACTTCCATGTTTGTGTCGTCTATTCCGGTACCGTGATATTTGGTAAAGTACAGGTTGGCATACTTTACCACCTCTTGGTCTATCATACCTCCGTATGAAGTGTAGAAGACTATCCAGCCTCTGTCATATTCGTGAAATTGTTCGTATATGGTATCAAAAGGCACTGCATCAAAATGACCCAGAGTGGAAGTTTGAATTTCGGGGTTAATATCTCGCAAAAAGTAGTGGGGTAGGTAATGAGTAAGTACTAAGTCGCCGGCTGTTGCATTTTCATTTACGGTTTGGCATGCTATGGAAGGACGCCCGGGATGAAGTTCATTTTCAAAGTAAAATGAATTATATCTGTTTGTAAATCCGAGAGATAGAATAATCAAAATAACAGCTGCAGCGGCAATTTTTCCAATGCCTGAGAATAGCGTTTTGAAAAATTTCACCCCAAAATCAATAAACAGTATCACCGGGAAGATAAATAAAAAGGATATGTAACGAAATGATACAGCATAGTCGAAAAGAAATGAAAAAGTAAGAAAACCAATTACAAGGTTTAGTAATAAAAATACGTATTTTTTTCGAAAATCCGGTTTTTTAATAAAAAATAAGAGTATCGTAATTATAGCCACAGCAGAAGTAGATGCAAAAGTGCCAAAAGGAAACTGTGTAAAAATATTAAAATATATTTCGCTGTTGTTTACTTTGAATATATTTTGCAATGCGCTCATTTGTAGTATGTTCATAAAGTCAAACACAATAAATATCGTACTTCCCGCAATTCCGGCAATTAGTGCTGCAAGATATTTATGTTTGTATTCAAAAATGACAAGATACAGCAGAAAAAAAAGCAGCAACAGAAAAATAAATACGGCGTTCAGGTGTACTTCAATAGTGAGTATTGTAAGGGCAAAAGCAGCTAAAAGGTAGCCGTAGTGGAAGTTAAGGTATTTTGTTACGAAGGTGTTAAGTTTAGCGGGCAAACGTTTTATGGTATTTGTTTCTGTAATTCCTCTGTAAAAAAGATAACTCATAAGCAGATAAAGTGGTATGAACATAGCATACATGCGCCCCCATCTGAAATGCATTAAATATTCCGGAATAAATATTACTGATAGTGAAACCAAAAAAGCACTTGTTTTGTTTTTGGTAAAATAATAGCTTATTAAAAATGCGAACAGGCAAAACATAATTCCGAAAACAGCCGAAAAAAAACGATTCGACCATTCATTTACTCCAAACATTCTGAAAGCAAGTGATACAAGGTAAACGTGAGGATAAGCACGCGAATTTTCGATAGTCCCCATATCGTTTTTTACAAAATCCCAGTATCTGTACTCGCCGCTATGCATATATCCTTTGGCTACGGTAAGCACGGTAGCTTCATCTGAGTATAAATCCACACTGTCCAATTTGTAAAACATTGTAAAGCCGGCTACTGATAGTATCAATATTAAAAGTGCCGTATTGCCGATTCCGAATTGTCTAATTTTCGCTTTAAGATTTGAAGGCTTATGGCCTTGGGTTTCATTGTAAGCATTTTCAAAGTTTTTTGTAAACTCTTGTCGGTATAGCCAAATAAGTATTGAACCGAAAGTGACTGCCGCGGGCATAAAAAATTTGGCAAAAGCCGAAATTTTTCTGAACTCACTTATTAATTCACTCGAACTGTCTGTGTCAATAGCGTAAAAAACCGGCAGCAAGCATATTATGAAAGAAGCGACAAAGCCGATTTTGAAAATCAGTTTAATATTTTCCGTGTTAAAAAAGTAAAGCGTAACAAAACAGGCAAGTGAAATAATTAGGGCACCAAATAGAAAATAGTTCTTATTTAAGACAAGAATTGTCAGCTCAGTTTGTGTGGGTATCAGTAAATACATCAAAATAAAAAGTATCGGACTTGTAATCAGTGCTGTTATATGTCTGATACTGTTTCTATTGTTTTGCTTGACTGTTTTTGGTATTGCTTGCTTTGTTATTTCTCTCTCGGCTTTCGATTTTCGTTTTGTTCTTTTCATGCTGTTACATTAGGGAAATACATTTTATAAATATAATACATAATAGTCAAAGATTTGAAAAAAGCAGAATAATATTTTTTTAGACTTTTTAAAAAACGAAAAGCTTTTGTGAAGTTTCACTTGTTTAATAATTTCAAAATCGGCTTGTCCGAAGTCGGCTAAGGCAAAATGCACATCAAAATCAGGGTCTTTGGCCAGCTCGGTACTCAACAGAAAAGTTTGCTTTTGAGCACCACCCGCTTTGTCTTCCGCATTTTTGGCATGCGGATTAAAGAGGTAATAGGCTCTCGGTATCACAAAACAAACTTTTTTCATATTTCGTAATATTTTTTATACCAATCAATGAATTGTTTTACACCTGTTTGGATATTTATTTTGGGTTTGTAATTAATGGCATTTGCTAATCCGGATATATCGGCAAAGGTTTCGGCCACATCACCTTTTTGCATGGGCCGAAATTCTTTTTGGGCTTTTTTCCCCAAGTAATTTTCAATGGTCTCAATGAAATCCATGAGTTTTACCGGCCGGCTGTTTCCGATGTTGTATATGCGGTAAGGAGCCGATGATGATGCCGGGTCCGGATGCTTGCCGTCCCAATTTTCATTTGGGTCGGGAATATTACGAAGCAAGCGTTTTAAGCCTTCGGTAATATCATCAATATAAGTAAAATCACGCTTCATATTGCCCATGTTGTTGATTTTTATGGCTTTGTCTTCTAAAATAGCTTTTGTAAACATGAAGAGAGCCATGTCGGGTCGTCCCCAAGGGCCGTAAACGGTGAAAAAGCGCAAGCCGGTTACGGGCAGTTTAAATAAATGGCTGTAACTGTGCGCCATCATTTCATTGGCTTTTTTGGTGGCTGCGTATAGGCTCACGGGATGCTCTGTGCCGGCTTCCGGTGAGAAAGGCATTTTTTCATTTAGCCCATACACGCTTGAGCTGCTTGCATATACGAGATGTTTAACGGAGAAATACCGACAAGCTTCTAAAATGTTGGAAAATCCGGTAAGGTTGCTGTCGATATAACTGTTGGGGTTTTCCAAACTGTAGCGCACACCGGCTTGTGCTGCCAGGTGGCAGACATAATCAAAATCGTACTGTTCAAATAGTTTATTGATGCTTTCTTTATCGGTAATATCAGATTTGATGAAAGTATAATTCGGGTCTTTGATGCTCGGGCAAGCTTTTCCGTATTGAATCTCATCAATTTTTATGCCGCTTTCTTTCAGTCGGGCAAGTTTTAGCTTCTGGTCGTAATATGCGTTTATATTGTCTATACCGACAATTTTTGTATCCGTATTTATAAACTTTTGTACCGTATGGAAGCCAATAAAACCGGCTGCACCTGTAATCAACAGTTTCATTTGTCAGAGTTGGTTTTGTGTATCATCTGAATTATGACCGGTAAGGTCTTTAAAAAGTTTCAAATATTCGAGGCTAATTTTTTCCCAATCAAATGTTTTAGCGCGTTTTTCGGAATGCACACCCATAGCTTTCAGATTTTCCGGATTATTGGCGGCTTCGTGCAAAATTATTGTGAGCCCCGAAACATCCCCGGCTTCAAAAATGTAGCCGTTATTGCTGTCCACCAGTTCTTTGGTGCCGCCTACATTTGTAACAACTGCCGGAAGGCCGCAAGCCATGGCCTCCAAAAGCGCATTGCTCATACCTTCGTTATATGAGGGCAGCACAAACAGATCGGCTTGTCTGTATTTTTCCGGCATTTCTTCGCGAGGCACATAGCCCGAAAAATGAATTTGTTCCGATACATTTTTTTCTTTGGCGAAAGCCTTATATTTTTCGGTTTCATCGCCTTCGCCCACAAAATCGGCATACATAATAATTCCCGTTTCTTTTTTTAGTTTTGAAAGCGCTTCAATCAAAGTATATTGTCCTTTACGTTTAATGAGTCTTCCGGTGCAAATCAGCCGGAGTGTTTGTTTTGAGTCAGAATGAACTGCGGGGCTGAATTTGTCTGTATCCACACCGTTGTAGATTGTTTGCGCTTTTATTTTCGGACAAATTGTTTCCGCCATTTTTTTCTCTGTTTCACACTTTACAATTATTCGCGCAGCTTTTTTCCAGATTAGTTTAATGAGCGGCGAAATTAATTTGTAGATAAAAGCGTAACGTTCCTCAAATCCGGGAATATCCGGCCCGCCTATTCTTACAATGTAGGGTGTTTTTTTTAATATATTCAGAAGTAATGCCGGCATTCCGGAAGGTACGCTTGTCCATACAAAAACCAGATTATATTTTTGTTTTTTATGAAGGCGAAATGCCGCAAAGCTGCTGCTGATTGCATAGCGAATCAGCTCAATATTGGATGCATGATGAATGTTTTTCTTCCCAACCGGAAGTTCAATAATTCTGATATTATCGGAAAAGTACCTTGTTTGTTTTTTGTTTCCGAAAGCGGATGTTACCAAGTCAATTTTAATTTCCGGAAAATTCTTAAAACGCTCGAACAGTTCCCGATTGACCGTTCCGGTTCCTCCTCCCAGAGGCGGAAATTCGTTGTTAAACATTAGTATTTTCATCTTAACGGGTTCTTTTCATTTACCGGAAATGCCTTCTTCTTGTGTTGATATTTATGATGAAAGCAAGCTCAAAGGTAATCATCCTGTTTTTTTATACAAAAGATAATCGTATGCTGTTTTTTTCGTATATTTGTAATGATACGAAAATCATAAACAAAGGCGATGAGCACACTCAATTTAGACATGAATAAACGCTACACTTTTGCCGATTATCTCACATGGTGGGACGATAAGCGGCGCGAGTTGATAGACGGTTTTGTACACAAAATGACACCGGCACCGGTCAGGAAACATCAGAAAATATCCTTTCAATTTACGCTAAGTTTTGGCAATTATTTGCTTGGAAAAAAATGCGAAGTTTATCATGCCCCCTTCGATGTGCGATTACCAAAAAACAGGGAAACCGAACCCGACAAAATATATAATGTAGTACAGCCCGACATTACGGTAGTTTGCGACCCCGATAAATTAGACGAAAAAGGCTGCATAGGGGCACCGGATTTAATAGTGGAAATCATATCAAAAAGTAGCGCCAAGCGCGACATGAAAGACAAGTACAACTTGTATGAAGAATCCGGTGTGCGAGAATATTGGATTGCCTTTCCGGAAGAGAATGCCATTTATAAATTTGTGCTTTCCGATGCCGGCAAATATGAATTGGAAGGCATGTACGTAGAAGGCGACATCATAAAACCGCATATTTTCCCGGATTTGGAAATGGAAATTTCAAAAATATTTGAAGATTAGAATGTTTTAGAAGTCATCATCGTCTTGTTCAATATTCAAAGTCTCTTTTATGATATAAAGCGGGCGGTCTCGGGTTTCATCATAGATTTTTCCTATGTATTCTCCGATAATCCACAACAGCAGAAACATAAAACCCATAAAGATATACACCACCACAATCAGCCATTTGTACAGATGATAATAAGCGCCGTTTATGACAGCGTCAAAAGTTTGGTACATCAGCAACAGAAATCCGCTGATCATACTGATAATTCCCAACAGAAATCCGAGCCGCAAAGGCAGTACGGAAAAGTTGAACATGCCGTCCATGCCCAGAGCAGCGAGTTTTCCGAAATTGTATCCCGAAATCCCTTGATCTCTGTCCGGGCGCTCATATTCCACAAAATCATGTTTAAAACCGGTCCATGCCACCATGCCGCGCAGATAGCGAGAGTGTTCACCCATGCGGTTTAGTTCGCGCAATACTTTTTTATCTATCAGCCGAAAATCGCCCACATTGCCGGGTATTTCAATATTGGAAAAACGCCGCATAATTCGGTAAAAAATCTTGGAGCCGGTACGTTTTATCAAACTGTCTTTTCGGAAATTTTTTCGTTTGGCATATACAATATTGGCTCCGGCTTTCCATTTTTCTATCATTTTCAGAGCCGTTTCGGGCGGGTCTTGCAAATCGCAATCCATGGAGATAACCGCTTTGCCGCGAGCATGTTTCAGTCCTGCACTAAGAGCGGCCTGATGCCCAAAATTACGGCTCAGATTAATCAATTTCACGCGCTTGTCTTTGTGTGCCAATGATTTCACCGCATCAGCGGTACGGTCTGTACTGCCGTCATTTATGAAAATAATTTCAAAATTGTCGGCCGGCTTTAGTTCCAAATTACACAAACGTTCATATAAGACGGGAATGTTCTCTTCTTCGTTATAAGCAGGAATTACGAATGAATATACCGCAGGCTTTTCCATTGAGTTTACGTTTTGTGTATGACAAAATTAAGAAATGATTCGAATAAATCAAACCACCGATTTTAACAAAAGCAAGTAAACTCTGAAATACTTCCGATTGGTATGAACATATAATTTTTAAAAGACTTTATCTGATTTTTCTTGCCCGACAGCACTTTTGTTCGTCCGGAGGACAACAAAACGTGCGGAAAAACAGGTGCTAACACGTTTATGCGCCCGGAGGACAACAAAACCTGCGGGTAGATCCCATAAAAAAACTGCGGATTAATTTCAATTTTCAAAACCTAACGCGGCTAAAACTCCATAAGCTCAACACCCTGAGGCAATACAAACAGACTGTCATTGGCTGTGAAATTTTCGTCAAAGTCGGTGGCTGTCAGCTCGAAAAAAGTTGATTTTTCTTTAAGAATTATGTTTTTGTAAACGGAATAATACACGGTCATTTCGCCTTCGGCCTGCACTTTGTATATTTGGCACGCTTTGCCCAAGACGGTTTCTTTACCGGTGTGCTCAATGCTTACTCCGGGATTATCTACGGCATCCCGGCGCGAAAAATCCATGCGAATCATATTGTAGGGTGTATAACTGCGCCTGCTGCCGGCATTTAATTCGGGGGTGTATTTGTAAATGATTTCATCTTTTATGATAATGACGCTCGGAGTCGCTTTTTCGGCAATGAAATTTACGGTTTCAATGCGCTCTTTGGCACCGTAATCGGCAAAATAATGTACGGCGTAATTTTTGGAATCTTTTTGTTGAAAGGTAATTTTTGCCGAAGCATAAGGGTATTTCCCCGGCGGCGTTTCGTTTTGGATACTGTCTTTCATGTGGCTTGTTTTTTCGGGTTTATCCGTGTTTTCCGCGCAAGCGGAAAAAATTACCCATACGGCAAGGAGGATGATTTGTATTTTATTCATAACTAATAGTTGATATAAAATTTACGCATACAAGTTATGATAATTTGGGGAATAAAGCGGAATAAATGTGACGGTATTATTTGGCATTTTTTTCCATAACTTTACTTTGCTTTTGCAGCACCGCATTTTCTTTTATCAGTTTTCCGGTATCCAAAATCACCGACAAATGTCCGTCGGCCAGTAGGCTGGCTCCGGAGAAATATTCCTGATTAATAAAGAAATCGCCCAAAGGTTTTATTACGGCCTGATGCTCTCCGATGACTTTATCCACAATGATGCCTACATTGATGTTATTGTGTTTCACTATTACAATGCGTTCTTTCTCGGGCGCTTCGGTTTGGATGTTGAAAATATCGCGCAAATAAACGCAGGGCAGCAGTTCGCCTTCAATTTCCAACTGCATATTATTGGATGTAACAATTTGCTCATGCCTCACTTGTGTGCAATGGCTGATGTCTTGCAGCGGAATGGCCATAAATTGGTCATCGGCTTGGGTAAGCATGGTATCAACGATAGACAGGGTAAGGGGCAGTTTAATGATGAAGCTTGTGCCTTTGCCGGTTTTGCTTTCCACATCTATTTCGCCGCGCAGATTGCCAATGTCTCTTTTCACGGCATCCATTCCTACGCCGCGCCCGGATACTTCGCTGATGTTTTGAGCCGTGGAAATGCCGGGCATAAATATAAGGTCAGTGAGTTTTTGGTCGGTCAGTTTTTCATCTTTACCGATGAGTTTCATTTTTTCGGCTTTTTGGCGTATTTTTTCTTGGTCAATGCCTTTACCGTCATCATTTATTTCTATAAAAATTTCGGAAGCCGAGCGATAGGCTTTAAAAAAGATATTGCCTTTGGGGTCTTTGCCTTGTTTTTTTCTTTCTTCCGGGCTTTCTATTCCGTGGTCTATGCAGTTGCGAATCAGGTGGGTGAGCGGTCCTTCCAAGCTGTCTATGATGTTTTTATCCAATTCGGTTTCAAGGCCTTCGGCTTCAAAATTGATTTCTTTGCCGAGTTGCTCCGAAATATCGCGCACCAATCTGGAAAATCTTAGGTATAAAGCTTTTATGGGAATGAGGCGAATTTGGAGTATATTTTTCCTGAAGCGGTTGGTAATTTTATCTACGGCTTCCACAATTTTATTGAGTTTTTCATAATCTTTCATAGTGGTGGCCAATCTGAGCTCTTCTTTAGAAGTAACCAGTTCGCTCAGCAGGTTCATTTGTTCGTCTATTTTGTCGGCCGATACTTTTAAGAATACCGTTTTGTTTTCTCGATCTCCGTTTTTATCGAATGCTTCGCTGAGTATTTCATCATCATTTCCCTCCGGCTTAAGCTCGTCAGCTATTTGACGTATTTTTTTCATATCCACATTTTGGCCCATGGATGCGCAGGTTTGCACATAAACTGAGAAATGTTCAAAATCAAAAAGATTGGTCTCGGCCAACAATTGTGCTTCTGTGAATTCCTGCAGAAACACAAAAACATCTTCGGCTTCGCAGAGCGGGCGTTTGGTTACAATAAAGAAATCCCAGTATTCGGCATCGGCTTTTTTTACCGAAAGCGGCACCAATTGCCCGAGCTCTCCCAATTGTTTCATAAGCGTTTTGGCTTTTATGCCTCGCTCGGTCATGGCTTCGGTTTCTTTAAAACGGATATGAATGGTTTTTAATGTTGTGTCTTTGCCGTTTCCGTCGCAATCTCCTTCCGGGTCAGTATCGGTATATTTTTTTATGGATTCATAAATGCCGTGCCCGTCTTGCAGCAGTTCGCTTTTTTCTCCTTGTTTTGCGCTGAGTATTTTTTTTGTAAAATCAACAATTTGCAGGCTGAGGTTGATGATTTCTTTTTTTGCGGTTTTTTTGCCGTTACGTATTTGTTCGTAAACATTCTCGGCACTGTGCATGAGTTTTTCTATGTATTTGAAATCGTACATGGCCGCTGAGCCTTTAAGCGTATGAAAAGCTCTGAAAAGTGTGTTTATGAGTTCTTTGCTGCGCGGTTTTTTTTCCAATTCCAATGCGGTTTCTTCAATGGAATTTAAAAGGTCAAGCGCATCGGATATAAATTTATCTTTGAATTCTTCCATGGTGCGGAGTTTTTTTGCTTAAATACTTAATTTAGAATGCAAAAAACGCGCCTTTATGCTGTTTGGGCGATAGTTTTTGCAAGTCAATTTCTAATTCCGGGAAATGATTAAAAAAGCCTGCCGACATAAAGAGGCGACAGGCTTTGGTTTGAATTTGAGTTCTAATAACTCTCAAATTCATCGTCATTGAGGTCTAACTTTTGCTCTTTTTTGTTTTCATATTTAACATCGTAATTTTTCTTGTTTTGAGCTTTACTGCCGGCGTTTTTAAAATCCAAGCGGCTTGATTTTACCCTTGCACCGCCTTTAACCGTAAAGAACCCGATGGCTTCGCGCATTTGTTCGGCTTGTGAGTTAAGCTCTTCGGCGCCGGTAGATAGTTCTTCGGCATTGGAAGAGTTTTGTTGTATCACTTCCGAGAGTTGTTGCATGGCGTTGTTTACGTGGTTGGCATTAGCGCCCTGTTCCATACTCGCGTTGGCAATTTCTTTAACAAGCTGTGCGGTTTGTTGAATATCGGGCACTACGGCGGTGAGTTGGTTGC
The DNA here is from genome assembly GCA_964472505.1 of uncultured Bacteroidaceae bacterium. GTDB lineage: Bacteria > Bacteroidota > Bacteroidia > Bacteroidales > JAADGE01 > JAYEIA01. Next base: position 69,987 of record CAYYQW010000005.1, read on the forward strand.
CGGTGTTTTCGGCAATTTTCACGCTTTTGCCGGATACTTCGGTGATGTCCTTAGCGGCAACTTGGCTTTGTTCGGCCAGTTTACGTACTTCGGCAGCTACCACGGCAAAGCCTTCGCCGTGCTCGCCGGCACGTGCGGCTTCAATGGCGGCATTAATGGCCAGCAAGTCGGTGCGCTCGGCAATATCGGTAATGATGCTGATTTTCTCGGCAATGGTTTTCATGGCATCCACGGTTTCAATTACCAGTTTGCTGCTGGTTTCAATGTCGTTGGCCGCTTTTGTGGATATTTTCTCGGTTTGCTTGGCATTTTCCGTGTTTTGCTCAATGTTGGAAGCCATTTGTTCCATAGATGAAGACACTTCTTCGTTAGAAGAGGCCTGCTCATTGGAGCCGCTTGCAATCATGTTGGATGAGCTGCTGATTTGCCCGCTGCCTTCGGCTACATTATCGGCCGCCATGGTGATTTCGTTTACAATGTCGGAAAGCGAACTTACCATTTGGATCAGCGTTTCGGATAATTCGTCTTCGTTAGAGAGTTTTTTCGGTTCAACCGTTAAATTTCCGTCGGCAATTTTTTGAATAATATCAACCATGCTGCGTAGCCATTGTTGCACGTCGTTTACGGCATCGCGCATAATTTTGTGATCGCCTTTTAAGTCCAGATCAACGCGCTCGGTAATGTTGCCTTTGCTAATCAGGCCGAGTACTCTGGAAGCTTCATCAATGGGAACTAAAATGGCATCCAACATTTCATTCATACCGTTAATGATGGTTCTCCAATCGCCTTGATATTCTGCTTCTTTACCTCGTGTTTTGAGTTTTCCGTTTTTGGATGCATCAATTAAACCGCTGATTTCAAACATTACACGTTTTAGATTACCTCTTACTGCTTCAATGGTATCATTAATAAAAGCTTTTTTGCCGGGGAATTGCTCAATGGGGGCGTCAAAATTTCCTTTACCAAATTCATTAACACAAGCCAGCGCTTTTTTCTTGGCACCGATATGGCTGAATACCATATCGTTTACACCTTTGGTCATTTCTTGGTAGGCCCCTTCAAATTTTTCGATGGGAATTTTCACATCAATATCGCCGAGCTCATGTTGTTGCGACATATTATTCATTTCATATATCACCCCGTTGAGGCTGTCGATGCACACATTCAGGTTGTTTTTTATTTCATTAAAATCGCCTTGGTAGTTGTCCGTGATTTTGGGCGGCAGGTTTCCTTTTGAAATCCGGTCGATGTATTCGGCAGCTACATTTAAGGGGCTTATAACAGCATCGAGTGTGTCGTTTACGCCTTGGACGATTTTTTGGAAATCGCCTTCGTGTTTCGCGGCATCGGCGCGTGTGGCCAATTTGCCTTGCACAGCGGCTTTCGAGAGCATATCGGCATCGGTAATGAGCATATTTACGGCATCAATACATACATTCAAATTATTTTTAATTTCATTAAAATCGCCTTGATATTGGTCTGTAATTTTGGGCGGAATGTTACCTTTTGAAATACGGTCAATGTACTCGGCGGCTACATTAAGCGGATTTATAACGGCATCAAGGGTTTCATTCAAGCCTATAATAATATCTCTGAATTCTTCATTTATTTCATCCGGGTTGGCGCGTGTACTGAGTTTGCCTTCTATTGCCGCATTGGCCAGTTTGCGAGTTTGGCTTACTACAGTTTTAATGATGTTTTGAATGATTGTGGAAATGTAGAGACCCACAGCAATAGCCAATATGAATGCAATAACAATGATGATTGTTAAAAAATTGGCTGCATTATTGTATAAGGCAGTATTATCTTCGGCGATTTGTTTGCCGGCTTCAAGTTTATTGGCTACCACATTATCAATGGATTTTTGTAAGGCAGTATGTTCCGCAGTCAATTTTGCGCCGGTAAGCATTTCTTCGGCGAGGGAGTCTTGGTTGTTTTCTGCCAGGAGCATTAATTCATCGATGCTTTTTTCATAACTAAGCAAATTAGTAAGCATTTCATCGGTTAGTTGCTTGCCTTCATCGGTTAAGAGTGTTTTTTGGTAAGCCTTTATTTCTTCTTCCAATTCAGTTATCAGCTTATATACATGATTTTTTTCTGCCTGAAATTCTGCCTGTGAATTAACCATAACAGCATCGCGGTAATTAATGCGAATTCGCTGATAGAGGGTGGCCATATCAATAATATGCTCCATTGGTTTAGCACCTTGCTCGTATAGTACGGTATCGGCATCATCAATTGTTTTCATGTTGGTTATGCCTAATATTCCTACCACAGCAGCCAGAATGGCTACGAGTATGAACCCCAACAATAGTTTTGCTCTTATTTTTAGTTTCATAATTACTTATTTTTTAGTGTTTTTACTGTTTTTTGTTTCTTTGCGAGAAGCCGTTTTTTCTTTTGGCGACTGCGGGCTTTGCTTCTTAGTATTTTTTCCGTTGGTAATTTTGGCTTTGCTTATGATGTTTACTTCTTCTTTGGAGAAGATTTTATCAATATCCAAAATCATGGTGAAGCTTTCACCGGATTTTACCATGCCTTTTATGAATTCGGCATTGTATTCCAAGCCCAAATCGGGCACCGGTTTAATATCCGCATCTTCAAAAGCAATTACATCGTTTACCTTGTCGGCAATGGCGCCTACCATAATTTTTTTATTGTCGATATTGAGGTCAAAAACGATGATAACGTATTGCTCATCTTGGCTGCGCGGGGGCAGCCCAAACTTGGTGCGCATTTCAACGGCAGGAATAATGTTGCCCCTGAAATTAATTACTCCCTTGATAAATGCCGGTGTGTTCGGAATTTTGGTTATGTACTGTTTTTGCAGTACCTCCGGAACTTTTTTCACCGACACCGCAAAGGTCTCTTTGTGGATACCAAAGGAAAGAAAAGTATTTTTTTGTTTTTTACTGATCATGCTGCCTTTTTTATGGTGTTATTATTTTTTTCTGTGATTTTTTTTCTGTGATTAAAAATTTTCAGGGAAAAAAAACGGAGGGATTCGTATTTCTAATTTCTAAGGGACAAAAAAAGCATAGCCGTTGTTTCATAATTTATGTTTTTTTTATATACAAAGAGTAACAAATATCATGCCTAATATTTTGATAATGAGAATAGTAAGTAAATTTACCTATGTTTGACTAACCGACGGGTTCACCTGTCGGTTTATACATTAGCTTGTTATACAGCCAATGGGTGAACCCGTCGGTTGTTAATCGAATTTCATCTGACAAAAAAGCCTCCGTGCCGCCGGAGGCTGAGTCCTTCGACTGTTGCTCAGAATCCGCCTGTCGAAGTCGGTGATAAATGCTTGGATGTAAAATAATAGTTTGTAGTATTCATGTGCCTAATTCAATAAATTTATTAATTGTCTGAAAAAATTGTTCCGGGCTTATGGGTTTATTTAATATGTCATCAAACCCACTTTCTCTAATTCTTGTATCATCGTGTACGAAAGCAGTTTGAGCAATAACAGGTATATTCGGTTTAATATATTTGATTATTTTTATTGCCTGATAACCGTCCATTACAGGCATTCTGATGTCTAATAATACTAAGTCTATGTTATTGTTTTTTATCATTTCAACAGCTTCTTCTCCGTTTGCGGCATGTAATACTTCAGTCTTGTCGGATATTGGCATCAGCAAAGCTTCAAGGTACAGAAAATTTATTTCTTCATCTTCGGCTATCAATATTTTATATTTCATAGGTTTTGAGTTAATTAATTTTATTTTTTTGTTAGGAACGAGCAGATAAAAGTTTGTACCTTCCCCCGGTTTGCTTTTGATGCTTATTTCAGCCTTAATCAATTTGGCGTTTTCTTTTACTATGGACAAGCCCAGGCCTAAACCGCTGTTTGTGCTTGCTAAGCTGTTATCAATTTGCATAAAGCTTTTATAAATCATCTCTTGTTTATTTTTGTCCATACCAATTCCGGTATCTTTGACGATAAAGACAGTATGCTTGGCGGTATCTTTTACCGAAATTTTAACATGCCCTTTTTCTGTAAATTTGAGTGCATTATCTATCAGTAGATTGAGTGTTTTTTTGAGTATGGTTTTGTCGGTCTTTATTAAGTACTTTTCTTGTTGGTTTTTGAAGAACAAAAGCTCTAAAGCTGTGCTTTGCTGATATTCCGAGAATTCACTTTTAAGGATTTCCAAAATTTGGTTGGGAGCCGAATAGGAGCTGTTGACTTTGATTTTTGTAGTGGTTAAAAGCGAATATTCAATGAGACTGTTTACGGTATTTAACAGTTTTAAACTATTTTTTTGAATGATTTCGGCATATTTTTGTTTCTTTTGTTGGTCAGAAGTTTTGTTATCTTGCAATATATTCGAAAAACCAACGATTGCATTTAAAGGTGTCCGTATTTCGTGCGATATATTTTTCAGGAATGTTGTTTTTAGGTCTTCGCTTTCATTTGCCTTTATTTTGCTTTGGAGCAGAGCCTGATGCAAAATCTCAAGCTCATCTGAGATTTTGTGCATTAATTGTTTATGAACGAAACATTGTTCATGAACAGCTTCGTCATTAATTATACGATTTAGCTTTTGAATTATGTTGTTATAATTTTTTTCGGTTTCCATAGGTGGCAAAATTTCGGATAAAAAAAGGTGTGACCCTTCTCCCAAGTTCATCTTATCCGAGGTATCGCCAAACACCCATAAGCAAATGAACAGCAAAGGCCACACCCATATTCGGGTGCAACTCGGTATCTGTTTTTTTGCTTATTGTTAAATTTGGCGAATTTTCAGATAAGAAAACAGTGAGTTTACGTAAATTTATGTCTATTTTCTATTTTTTATCGCATTCTTTTTGGGTTTTGATAGTTATTAATTATTTTTGATTGGAAACAAATATAGCTTTAATAATCGTTTTTTAAAGTTTTAAACTTATTTTTTTTGGATTTGTAATTTTTTTCAAAACAGGCTGAAAAACTAAAAAACAGATAACAAAGCTCTTGGTCATGCCGATGCTTTTTTCTCTTTGATGCCTGACAAAAAAGCCCCCGTTTTACCGGAGGCTTTACATTTTTTTAGTTAAAATAATCTGTTTCTAATAATTCTCAAATTCATCGTCATCAAGGTCTAACTTTTGCTCTTTTTTGGTTTCATATTTAACATCGTATTTTTTTTTGTTTTGAGCTTTACTGCCGGCGTTTCTAAAATCCAAACGGCTTGATTTTACCCTTGCACCGCCTTTAACCGTAAAGAACCCGATGGCTTCGCGCATTTGTTCGGCTTGTGAGTTAAGCTCTTCGGCGCCGGTAGATAGTTCTTCGGCATTGGAAGAGTTTTGTTGTATCACTTCCGAGAGTTGTTGCATGGCGTTGTTTACGTGGTTGGCATTAGCGCCCTGTTCCATACTCGCGTTGGCAATTTCTTTAACAAGCTGTGCGGTTTGTTGAATATCGGGCACTACGGCGGTGAGTTGGTTGCCGGTGTTTTCGGCAATTTTCACGCTTTTGCCGGATACTTCGGTGATGTCCTTAGCGGCAACTTGGCTTTGTTCGGCCAGTTTACGTACTTCGGCAGCTACCACGGCAAAGCCTTCGCCGTGCTCGCCGGCACGTGCGGCTTCAATGGCGGCATTAATGGCCAGCAAGTCGGTGCGCTCGGCAATATCGGTAATGATGCTGATTTTCTCGGCAATGGTTCTCATCGCATCTACGGTTTCAATCACCAGTTTGCTGCTGGTTTCAATGTCGTTGGCCGCTTTTGTAGAGATTTTCTCGGTTTGCTTAGCATTTTCCGTGTTTTGCTCAATATTGGAAGCCATTTGTTCCATGGATGAGGACACTTCTTCGGTAGATGAAGCCTGCTCATTGGAGCCGCTTGCAATCATATTGGATGAGCTGCTGATTTGGCCGCTGCCTTCGGCTACATTATCGGCCGCCATGGTAATTTCGTTTACAATGTCGGATATGGCCGAAATCATTTCGTTGAGCGATTCTATTAGTTCGTCTTTGCCGGAGCGTTGTTTCATATCCACAGTCAAATCGCCTTTGGAAATGCGTTTGGTGTTATCAATGATTCCTTTTGTGGCATCGCGGAGGTTTGTTAAAGCATCTCCGATTTTTTTGAAAGCCAATGCCGTTTGCTCCGTGTCTTCGTCGTATTTATTTACTTTATAATTAACTTCCAAGTCGCCGATTGAGATTTGTTCCAGCGATTTGGAAACTTTCTCAACTTCGGTTTGTTGATAGTTATTTAGTTTTTCGGCTTTGCGCAGCGTTTTCTTAATATCGGTTTGATCCATAACTATTTCAATAGCACCTACGGTTTTGCCGTTGACGTCTTTGACGGGGGCACCGGTGTATTTAATTTCTAACTCTTTACCGGCCGGATTGGCTTGTGTTTCGCTGTCGGCAACTTGGCCGGAAGCCATGGCGCGTGCCAGAGCACAACGTTCGTTATTGCAATCGCCGGTTTTAAAGTAACGGTAGCATTTATCGCCGAGGAGGCTTTTCTTATTGCTGCCCACTACCTTAGCGCCGTATTCGTTCATAAAGCGTATGTTGAAGTCATTGTCAATAATCATAATCGGCGTTTGAATGGCATCCATCTGTTTGGCGAAAGCCACCAGTACTTTATTGAGTCCTTCGGCCATGGATTTGTATTCTCCACTCAGTTCGGAAATGTCTCTTTGGTAATTATAATCGCCTACCACAGCGGCTTCTATGGTTTCATTTAAGCTTGTTGTTAAGCTGCTGAGGTTTGTGATACAAAGGTTCAGATTATTCTTAATTTCATTAAAGTCGCCTTGGTAGTCATCCGTAATTTTGGGCGGAATGTTACCTTTTCCTATCCGGTCGATATACTCGGCCGCTACATTGAGCGGCGAAATAACGGCATCAAGCGTTTCGTTAATACCTGTGATAATTTTCTTGTAATCGCCGTTGTGTTTATCGGCTTCGGCACGTGTGGCCAATTTGCCTTGCACGGCGGCATCGGTAAGCATGTCGGCATCTTCAATGAGGCCGTTTACCGAGTCAATACAAAGGTTGAGATTGTTTTTAATTTCATTAAAATCGCCTTGATATTGGTCCGTAATTTTTGGCGGAATGTTTCCTTTTCCGATACGGTCAATGTACTCAGCGGCTACATTTAGAGGTGAAATCACAGCGTCCAGTACGTTGTTAAAACCTTCTATAATGTATCGGAATTCCGGGTTGATGATTTTGGCATTGCCTCGGCTGCTGAGTTTGCCTTCTACCGAGTTATTTATGAGTGCATTTATTTCCGTGCGTATTTTTGTCAGTATGCCGGAAATGTTTAAAATAATTAAAACGGCTATTAGTATTCCTATTAGAATACCGACTATAAGTATAATGACAGTAATGTTTTGAGTACTTGCATATACCTTGTCGGATTCTTGATTCAATTCATCGGCAACCCTGAGTTGCAGCTCCGTCAGTTCATCAATTTTTTTTGTAAAGGGGTCAATTGAAGAGTAAAGCTCGTTGCGGTTAAATTCAGAGAGTTGCGCCATAGCTGCTGAATCATCGGCCATTGTCATTATTTGAACCAGCTTTTGATAAGCAGGAAGCGATGATGATTGGCGTATTTTTGTGGCTTCATCGGCCAAGCGTTCTTCTTCACGGGTGAGTTTGGTTTGCATGTAGGCATTCCAATTTTCATTGACAATTTCAGTGGCTTCGCTGAGCATAGGAATCGCTTGTTGGCGGCTTATTATGCCTTTTTCTGTTTTTACGGCTACATCCACAACTTGGACGGCATAGGCATCGGAAACTTGTTTTAATTGTTTCAGCGGCACAATTCTGTCTTGATACATGGATTCACCGTGGTCTTTCACGGTCTTTAAACTGTTTAAGCCGTAGAGGCCTACCACAACCGATACGATTATAAGCAGCAGAACAAGGAGGGTGATTTTGGTAGAAATTTTCATGTGCATATCTATAATTTTTTATGGTTAACTAATTATTGATTGGTTACTTTAAACGGATAGTCATCAGTGAAAGTTCGCATTTCTCCGTGGCCGGGATAGAGATACTTTACTTTTTTTTTGCTTAATCTGAAGACGGCTTCAAAATTTTCGTGCTCAAGTTTTTCGTTTTCAAATACTATGGGAAATGTGGTATCTCCGGAGAATAATATCTGTTCGCTTTCGCACAAAAGGCATATAGAATCGTAACTGTGCGATGTAATATGGAATACTTCAAAGAGGCAATCGCCAATGAGTATGCGTTGTCCGTCGTCTAAATGTTTGTCAATGGCTTTCAGGTTATTGCCGAAAGCATACACTTTGGCTTTATAAGTTCTTTTGGCCTCTTCGGCCAAAGCGGCGTGGTCGGAGTGTGTATGCGTCAGTACAATTTGATCCACTTTGTTTTTCCCCAGCCCGGTGTTTACGGATTGTATTTTTTCGAAGATACAGGAATCGCTGCCGGTATCAATCAGGGTATTCATATCATTAATCACATTCCATTCGCCCATTATCAGATAGGCATTGGATGTGTATATTTTACTGTTTTTATTTAAGTTTATAACTTTCATTTTTTTGGATGGTTATACTTTTTTATATAGACGTCCGTAACTTTCAACACGTTCAAATTTATGCGCTAATTCCTCGGGCATGGGCTGCGTGTTTTCCATAACCAAAAGCCCGCCGGGCATCAGCATTTTATGAAAATACCGGATGACATCCACGCGCTGCGGATAGCTGAAATGCAGCAATACGTTTTTACAGATGACCAGGCTGAAATCTTCTCTGAGAATTTCTAAGCTGAGCAGGTCAAATTGGCGGTATTCCACTAAACTTTTCAAATCTTGGTTTACAATGAAAAAGTCTTTGGTATCTGCCGGGCTAAAATATTTTTTCATAAACTCGGACGGCACTCTCTGTAACAGGTCTTTATGATAAACAGCATCCGTTAGGGTTTTTCCGAAATTTACGTTTTCGTTGTCAATATCTACAGCCAATATTTTGGTATTGCGCAAAGCAAATTTTCCGAGTCTTTCAGCCAACATAATGGCAAAGGAATAGGTTTCGTGCCCCATGGCACAGCCGGCATTCAGTACTCTTACATTACTGCGTCCGGTAGTAAACTCGACCAGCTTGTCGGCTGCCAATTCCAATATTTGTTCATCTCTGAAAAAAAATGTAAATGCCATAATTCGTTGCGTGTAACTTATCTGTTTATTTTATTTCTGTTTCGGAATTGCCTGTTTCATCATTGCCTTTAGTCTTTTTCGTTTTGACTTCGGCCTTTTTTTTTTCCGGTTTGCTTTTTTTGTTTGCTGCTTCTTTTTTGCTTGTTTTTTTCTCCGGAGTTTTTTTTACAGCCGGTTTCTCTTCCGCTGTTTTTTTTGCCGTTGGTTTTTCTTCCGCTGTTTTTGTTTCTGCTTTTTGCTTTTTACTTTTTGATTTGGTTATGATGTTTACTTCTTCTTTTGAGAAAATTTTATCAATATCCAAAATCATGGTAAATTTGTCGCCGGATTTTACCATGCCTTTTATAAATTCAACATTGTATTCCAAACCGAGGTCGGGAACGGCTTTTACCTCGGTTTCGTCAAAAGCTATCACATCATTCACGCGGTCGGCAATGGCGCCTACCATTATTTTTTTTGTATCAATTTCCAAATCAAAAACAATAATGACGTATTTTTGGTCTGTGGGGCGTTCCGGCATTCCGAATTTGCTTCGCATTTCAATGGCGGGAATTATATTGCCTCTGAAATTAATAACTCCCTTGATAAATTCCGGTGTGTTGGGTATTTTTGTTATGTACTGCTTTTGCAGAACTTCCGGTACTTTTTTTACCGACACGGCAAAGGTTTCCTTGTGAATACTGAATGAGAGGAAGGTGTTTTTTCGTTTTTTATTTAGCATGGCTTTGCTTTTTTTGTGGCTTAATATTCAGTAACTATATCGTGAAAAAGAACGTTTCTTTAATCCTTGCGGCTTCTGTTTTTCAAACAGAGCCCTATGCTTTTTGTTAGCTTGTTTGTATTTAATAAATCGCAATCGAAAAAAGTAAGCACTGCGCGCGTCAGGTGTTTTCACCTGACGCAAAACAGGTGGCTTTGAAATTCCGTACGGTGAAAACACCACACGGGCGCAGGGTTTTCTGCCAATCACTATTTAATAAATTGCAATCGAAAAAAGTAAGCTAAACAACTTTCCTTGTTAAATAACAAAAACCTTGCCTAATGTGTGTAAAGTTTCTGATTTTCTGTGTTTTACGATATTAACACCTGAATATATTATATAGATAAGCTTTTGATGTTGTAAAACCGATTTTTGTTTAATAATAAAGGGTGTATTTTTGTGTAAACTAATTATCAGAATAAAATCAACAGATCTTATGAGCAATACTCACCCAATTAGTCCGGAGCCTTTAAATTTTGATATTATTCGCCGTGTTTTGGAAAAGAATATGAGCTTGAGTTTATCCGAGCTGTCGCACAAACGCATTACGGCCTGCAAACAATATCTTGACGATAAAATGCGCACACAAAAAGAGCCTATTTACGGTATTTCCACCGGTTTTGGTTCTTTGCATAAACATACCATTTCGCCGGATCGGCTGTCGCAACTGCAAAAAAACTTGGTAACATCGCACGCATGCGGTTTGGGCGATGAGATTTCGCACGAGATTGTAAAGTTGATGATGCTTTTGAAAATACATGCTTTGTCACTGGGGCATTCCGGCGTACAGTTGCAAACTGTTCAGCGAATCATTGATTTTTTCAATCACGATATTATTCCCATTGTATATGCCCAAGGGTCTTTGGGCGCATCGGGCGATTTGGCACCTTTGGCGCATCTGTTTTTACCTTTGCTCGGCGAAGGGGAGGTATATTATCGCGGTAAGAAGCATGCTTCCGAGCATATTTTGGATAAATTCAATTGGCAGCCCATACAGTTGGAAGCTAAAGAAGGTTTGGCGCTTTTGAACGGCACCCAATTTATGTCGGCACACGGTGTGGCCATAATTTTGAAGGCCGAAAAACTGTTTAAAGCTGCCGATATTGTGGCTGCCTTGTCATTGGATGCTTTTGACGGCCGCTTAGACCCATTTATTGAAGGCTTGCATAAAATACGGCCGCATGCCGGACAAATAAAAACGGCCGAAAATATTCGAAAAGTGTTGAGTGGCAGTGAAATGTCGGAGCGGCATAAAGAGCATGTGCAGGATCCGTATTCGTTTCGCTGCATTCCGCAGGTGCATGGGGCGGCCAAAGATGCTTTTGAGCACGTAAGATCTGTGGTACATACTGAAATAAATTCCGTTACCGACAACCCGACCATTTTTCCGGATGAGGATTTGATAGTTTCCGGCGGAAATTTTCACGGCGAACCTTTGGCTTTGGCTTATGATTATTTGGCCATTGCCCTTGCCGAGTTGGGCAGTATTTCCGAACGACGCATGTATCGGCTTATTTCAGGTTGGCGCGGTTTACCGGAATTTTTGGTGGCATCGCCCGGCCTTAATTCCGGTTTTATGATTCCGCAATATACCGCTGCATCGGTAGTGAGTCAAAATAAGCAGCTTTGCACGCCGGCTTCGGCCGATTCCATTCCGTCGTCCAACGAGCAGGAAGACCACGTGAGCATGGGTGCCAACGGAGCCGTTAAATTGATGAAAGTATGCAATAATTTGCAAAAAATTATTGGTATCGAATTATTCAATGCCGCACAGGCATTTGAATTTAGAAGACCGGTAAAAAGTTCTCCTTTTCTGGAAAAAATACTCAGTGCCTACCGCAAAGAAGTGTCATTTATTGAAAACGATAAAATAATGTATCCCGAAATGCAAAAAAGTATTGCTTTTGTTGAGAAAATCGGCGAGTACGATTTTATATGAAACACTTTTGAACGTCCGGCGGTTCCTGAGCGGCAGTCGAAGGAAGGACTTCAAAACGTGTGGGCTGCTTCGAGCAATGGCACGGGCATGCTTTCAATGAAATCTGCCGGATTTGTGTTTGCAAACTGCCCTGCAACTAAATAATCTTTTGAACAATTTTTAATTAAAATCCGGCAGATTTTCAAAATGAAACACTTTGTACTTCTATTAGTTATATCACATCTTGCGGATTTCAGGCGTTACATAATTTATTACGGTGGGGTAGGAATCCTGATTTTATCAAAAAATATGAAAATGAGAACTTTGCCAAAGTTTATCTATTTTACTTATAGTGTTGATTATTAGCTTCATTACAGTTTGGAAACTGCAACTTTGCCAAAGTTTAACGATATATTTTAAAAACCAAGTGCTGCTAATTAATCAAAGTGGCATAATTTTTAATAGAGGGGGGTGCTATTTAAAATTATTGCGTTTTTCTTAAATAAGGATTATCTTTGTTTAATAAAATCATAAAAATGAAGAATTTTAAATCAGGCCAATATATCCGACAAGGCACTTACAAAAGTTTTCAGCCCGAAAAAATTAACAGGCAGTGGAGCTTGGAAAGTATGGAAATAATAAGCCTATTAAGCCAAGCTGACAGACAACTCGGGCGATTAGACATGTATTCTGAATACATCCCGAATATTGATTTGTTTATCAGTATGCACATTGCAAAAGAAGCAACAAAATCCGGTAAGATTGAAGGAACAAAGACTAATATTGAGGAGGCATTGCTTGAAAAAGATGAAATTCAGGAAGAGAAAAGAAATGACTGGGAAGAAGTTCAAAATTATATTTCTGCATTAAACTTCGCTATTGAACAACTGAATAAATTGCCTTTCTCTTCTCGCTTGATTAAACAAACTCATAAAATATTATTAAAAGGAGTTAGAGGAAAACACAAATTACCGGGTGAATTCAGAAGCAGCCAAAATTGGATTGGCGGCGCTTCAATCAGCGATGCATTATTTATTCCTCCCACATTTGATTCAGTGGATGATTATATGAGCGATATTGAAAAATTTGCACATTCTGAAGAGTTTTATTTTCCTGATTTATTGAGAATTGCCCTGATTCATTATCAATTTGAAACAATTCATCCGTTTTTGGACGGAAACGGAAGGGTGGGACGATTGATGATAACATTATATTTGGCGGACAAAGGAATTCTAAAAAAGCCCATATTATATCTTTCAGATTTTTTTGAGAGGAACAGGACTTTGTATTATGATAACTTAATGCGTGTAAGAGAAAAAAATGATATAACACAGTGGTTTAAATTCTTCTTGGTCGGAATTATTGAAACTGCAAAAAATGGCATTGAAACCTTTGACAGTATTTTGAAGCTGCAAAAAGAAGTTGAAATTAAGGTTCAGAAATTAGGAAGCCGTTCAAATAGTGCTATGGTAATTCTTAATCACCTGTTTCATAAGCCTGTTATAGATGCTCAGTCGGCTAACAGAATAACCAAGTTGTCTCTGCCCTCAGTTTATAAAATAATTAATGAATTGGAAGAGTTAAACATATTAAAGGAAATAACCGGCGCTAAGCGAGGTAAGCTGTTCGTATTTGAAGATTACCTGGAATTATTCAAATAAAGTTTGCGAGAATATTTTTCAATAGATGAAGATAAGTCGATAAATATCAGAGTTCTCGGCCTTCTGAAAACAAATATCGGATTGAACCAAACCGGGCGCAATTTTGGAATTATTCCAAACCGGCATCCTATTTTATAACCGTTTGCACAAAAAACAGGGCATATATTCGGCCGGATAAAAACCGGTATTATGGACTGTTCCGGCTATGGGCAAATTGCGGCAAACAAATTACAAAAAATCCCCGAATACCACATTCCCGTAAATTCACAAAACATGTTCCAATAATATTTTCAGCCCGATACCGATGAGGATAAATCCGCCGAGAATTTCTACCTGTTTGCCCAAGCGGCCGGCGGTTTTTTTGCCCAGCAGCGTGCCGAGCATAGAGGCCAAAAAGGTTACGATACCGATAATGATGACGGCCGCAATAATGTTGATTTGAATAAATCCGAAACTCAAGCCCACTACCATTGCATCCATGCTTGTGGCGAGTGCCATGCTTAAAACCACTGTGTTTTTGAGCGGATTGTTACGCGGTGTTTCTTCGTCTTGTGTCAGGCTGTCGTATATCATTTTGGCACCGAGCAGACCCAGTAGTGCAAAAGCCGCCCAATGGTCGTAGGCACTGATGTATTGGTGAATTTCTTTACCGAGAAACCAGCCCGGCAAAGGCATGGCCGCCTGAAAAACAGCTAATACCAAAGCTACGCGAAAGGCTTGCCAAAAACGAATGTGCGGAACAATTAATCCGGAAGAAACCGATACAGCGAAACTGTCAAACGAAAGACCTAAAGCGATTAGAGATATTTCGGTATAATCCATAAATAAACAGTATCGACAATTTTTTGTTCAACGCTCTCAGCCGGCGCGAATATTGGCCGACAAAATTAATAAACCGGCTTTAAAAATAAAATCTGAGTTTGTGTGTTCTGTTGCCCCTTGTCGGATCAGACCTTTGCAGCCTGCAATAATACTGATTTACAAATACCGATTATTTCCCGTTGTGATTATTGGTACGGCCGAGGGTGAGATTTCAATTTCAATTTCTTTAAAATTTCCTTTCAGTTCGCCGTCTAATTGTAGGACATGTTCTTTTTCAAAACTGATTTTGGCCTTTGTGCATTGTATGATTTCGGAATTTAGATTATCCGTGAAATTTTCATCAAAATAGGCCAGACCCATATTGAGAATTGCACTTGCATTAACTTCCCGGATGATTACAATTTCAAACTTTCCGTCAAAAGGGTTGCTGATTGAGTTAAGCGGGATGCCGGTGCCAAAATGTCGGGCATTGCAAAAAGCCACCATTACTGCCTGACTTCTATTTGTTTTATCGGGTGTTTCGATGGTACAATTGAATTCATCAAAATTACCAAGCTCTCGCAGGAAAGCTTTGGCGTAGGATGCCATGCCCCGGTCTTCCGTTTCTTCCGATGCTTGCACAATGCGTGCGTTCACTCCAAAATCGCCAAAATGCAGTGAATAATGCTCATTATTTACACGCAAAAGGTCAATGCTTTTTATCATGGATGAGAGCAGAATATCTTTGAAAGCATTGAGAGGTTCTTGCGGAACATTCATTTCAAAAGCCATTCCGTTGGCTGAGCCGAGTGGTACAATGCCTATGGGAATGTTCATATCCTTCACGGCAAGAGCAGTTGTAAGCACCGTTCCGTCTCCGCCTGCTGCAGCTATCTTGTCGGGTTTGAAATCTTTAGCTGCTTCATATATTTTCTCTTTGTCATTTTCTCCGCTTGTCTCATGGAATTTATATTCTATGCCGTATGTTTCCAAGAGATTTTTGGCCTTACTTTTAAACATTCCTGTATCGGTATTTCCCGATACAGGGTTAATTATGATAAGTAGTTTCATAAGAACAAAATTCGTGTTATTTTTGATTCAGTTCGGGTGTATCCTCTTCTTCTTTGATTATTTTTTCAACGGCTTCCTCAATTTGTTCAAAACTGTTGTAATAATACAATATGGTATTTTCTTTATCAAGTTTTGTGGTATCCGCAAAGTCTTTAAAGCGTTTGGTAAGCCCGGTGCGGCGCAGGAATACGGAGTATATTTTTTCGGGATATTGTTCGGCAAGTTCTGTGAATACATCGTAATCTTGCTGAGAGTCGTCTCCAAAAAGTATGATTCGTTGGTGCGGATAATATTCTATAAGCCGCTTTATACGGTCGAGTTTATAATTTTCACGATTTTTGGCTTTGAACAAGTCTTTCCAATACACATAAGGCCTTAAAAACATAGGCCCTGTTGGAAATTCATTAATACTGAGGAAACTTGTCAGTAAATCGAACAGATTATTTTCGCTGCCGGATACATAAGCAAAGTTTACTTTGTCGATATTCATTTTTTGGTAAGCTTTGTAGGTATCGGTTACCGGTTTTCGTTTGGCCGGTTTGGTAAAAAGCATCAGCCAGAGTTTTGAGAAAAAGCGTGCCGATTTTGATACTAAAATGGTATCGTCAATATCGGAAATCAGAAGAAAGCGAGCACTGTTTTTTTTGAATAAGCGAGGGTAATCTTGTATAATCGGTATTTTCTCGTGATTTTCGGTTTGAATAAATTCAAGATCTTCTATTTGGCTGTTTTCAATGTAAAATGAGAATTCTCCTTTATGGTCGGTTTCAATATTTGTGGTTTCGTTTCCTGTTTTAACTAAAAAGTTCTGATTTTTATAGCGCTTAATGAAGTAGCTGCTTACAATTTTCAGAAACAGGCTGTGTCTTTTGCTTTGTTGGTGCACAGTTTTGGGTTTTCCGTGCAGCATAATACCGTTTACTGCGGCATGGTCTTCCAATTCTAATATTTGTAAGTTCTTTATAAATGCTTTTTCCGGATTCATATGAATATAGGTTTATGCGCAAAAATGTTTAATTAATCTGACTGAGGTTGAGTTTGCTAAATATCGTTTTACAATGCTTTGAAAAAGCACAGCAAGTTTTTTTGCTTAACCGGTCTCAATAAGATTTGTAAATTGTATGCTGTTATTATTTACTGCTTAAAATTTCACGTCCGTTCAGAGCTTGAACGGGGCGGTAGTTATTGTTCAGTATTGCCGAAAAACGGTTGATTTGTTCGGCACTTGCGCTTATGGGTTCTTTAAGTACATACCAACTGACAATTTCAGAGCAGGGCGGGGTAGTGAGAGAACCTTTGTAATGATAATAGGCTCTGTTTCCGGGCAGTAAACTCATTAAGTTTATTGAGTCTTCTTCGGCGATGAATTGATTGCCTTCTGCAGGAAATTTATCAAGATATTCGGCAAACAGTGCATTCTCAGGACCTTCTTCTATCATAGCACCAATTACGCTGAGCTCATTATCGGAATGTTTGTTGACAAAATGCACCTCAAGAGCCGAATATTCGCCGTTTATGGTATGCTCGCTTAAAGCGTGATAATGAAACTGAAGCAGTTCGTATGATTTGTCGCCTACGGACAAACTGCTGCCTGCATCTGTATTAAACTGCACGGTATGTCCGTTATTAATTATGTTTACATGCGAAAAGCCGTAATCAAAGAGCAATTCAGGCAAATCGGGATCAAGGGTTACTAAATCTGTTCTTATGTCAATTGGAGATTGCGAGCTGCCGGCGCATGCCGAAAATCCTTCACAAAGATTGGCCCAATTTTCGGGACCGTTTTCGCCGGAATGATGCGACCAATGTACTTCATCACAGTCTTTTTCTGTCTCTGTTTTTGCGGAACTTTTTTCGCTTTGGGTTTCAGTTTTCGGTTTTTGCTCATTATTGCAAGCTGCTGTTACAATAATAAGCATTATAATCAGGAGTTTTAAGCCTAAGAAGTTTGTATTTTTTGTTTTCATGTTATTTTTATTAATAAGACAAGTATTCGTTACAGTTACGAAACAATTGGTCGGAAGCCTATTTTTTCGGAGCCGTAAGTTTTTTTAGTTCTTTAAGTGTTTTACTTATGGCTTGATATTCTTTTTTTGTACGCTCAATGGCGGTCGGGCTTTCCAGCTTTTCTTTTAGTTGCTGAATACGTAATACACATTTTTCAATTTCATCAATAACGGTTTCTCTGTCTGTCGGAACAATTTCTTCGTAACGCTTGTTTACGCGTATGGTGAAGTCACTCAGAACATTCATATAATTTATGAATGCGTTGAAAGGCGAATCGTAAGGGTTGAAGTAATCGTGTACAATACCGTCCGAGCTAATTTTGGTGCTCATGTAGTAAAAATGGTCGCTGGCTTGTAGTCTTCGCCAATCTTCAATGATATCTTTATCGCTGATGTGTTTTATTTTTTTACTGAGAGCATGCAGTTTCTCTAACGCTTCTTCTTGCATTTCGTTGCCTTGCCAGGCGGTAATATCGCGCTCTTGGTCGGCCCAGGAAATAGGATGGGGTACATTCATGGGTGCTACCGGCTGGTGATTTTCGGCAATTTCCGAAACTGTGGAAAATTCAAAATCGGTATTTTTAAATACGGCTTCCGGAAAATGTTTCAAAAATTCAAAAATGCCGGATTCTTTTTTCTGATGCTCGCCAAATGTTTCATAATCCATAAACAGATTAATAAAGCCTTCTTTTTTGTCGGTATTTAATAGCCACTTGGCATAAGTATCGGCTGACAGCGGCCATTGGTCCCAGCCTTTATCGGAGAAGCGGAAAGCAATGTCGTCGCTGAGCTTGTAGTTGCGTAAGATTAATTTTAATTCGGGATTCAGAACATTGTAATAGAGCATGTTTGGGCTTTTCCATCCGAGAATGTGTTTCGCACCTTCGGTAAGCATGGCTTTAAATCCCATTTCGGCAACAGTAGCTCCAATTTGGTTGTCATAAATAAGTTCCGTATTTCTGAAAACTTTAGGTTTTTGTTTAAACAGTCGTTCAATAACGGCCGAGTGTGTTTTAACGTCCTCTATAAAATCTTCTTTGCTTTTAAGTGCAATGAGTGAGTGTGAATAGGTTTCGGCCAGAAATTCAACATTACCCGTAGCGGCCAGTTCCTGAAAGCTTTTTATAACTTCCGGTGCATGTTCGGCAAATTGTTCAAGTACTGTGCCCGTAACGGAAAAGCTGACTTTGAATTTGTCTCCGTGTTTGTCGATCAGTGCTTTTATAATGCGGTTAGCCGGCAGATAAGCTTCTTTAGCCACACGTTTTATTATAGTTTTATTGGTGAATTCATCAAAATAGTAATGGTCTTTACCGATGTCGAAAAAACGGTATCTTATCAAACGATATGGCTGATGAACTTGGAAATAGAGGGCGATATGTTTCATGCGTTTTTTTTTATTGTTTTTTAAAGCTTGCTTGGAATGCCCGGATAAACATTGTGTTTAGCCTGTTGTTTTGTCTTGGGGGCATTTCATGTGTTTTTATTCTTAGTTTAAAATATTTTTATAAATGTCTTTTACTTTTTCGGCCGGAGTTACCCATCGAAAACTTTCAGCTTCGGGTTTTGAGAGCCGGCGAAGCATACGCGCCATGCCGTCATAGTTTAGCAAGCCGTATATGGCATCGGCCATGGCGTGGTCGTCCCAGAAATTAACTTTTATGGCATTTTTCAGTATTTCTGATACACCGGATTGTTTAGAAATAATAACGGGTACGTTTGAGCGCATGGCTTCCAAAGGGGAAATTCCGAATGGTTCCGAAATGGAGGGCATCACATATACATCGCTTATGGCATACATTCGGGTTACGTCTTCGCCCCGGAGGAAATCGGTAAAGTGAAATTTGTCCGATATTTTCAGTCTTGCCGCATAGCGAATCATGCGCCGGAGCATGTCTCCGCTTCCGGCCATTACAAAGCGTACATTGTCGGTTTTATCGAGCACGAGTTTGGCTGTTCTTATAAAATATTCCGGGCCTTTTTGGTAGGTTATTCGTCCGAGGAAGGTTACGATTTTTTCATCGGTATTTTTTTTAAAGACTTTGTTTTCACTTTCTTGCGGTTCTACGGCGTTGTGTACTGTAACGGTTTTATGTTTTGGGATACCGTATTTTTTTTCTACGATATTTCCGGTAAGGTCGCTTACGGTAATTATTTTATCTGCACTTTGCATGCCGTGTTGCTCCAAGCCGTAAACGTGGGGGTTTATGTTTTGTTCTCCGCTTCGATCGAACTCGGTGGCGTGCACATGAATAACCAAAGGCTTGCCCGACACTTTTTTTGCAGCAACACCGGCCGCATAAGTCAGCCAATCGTGTGCGTGAATGATATCAAACTCGTATTGTTCGGCTATGATGGAGGCTACTTTTGCATAATTATCCACTTCTTGCATTAGGGTTGTTCCGTACTTTCCGGTAAAAATAAATTTCCCGTCTTTACTTATCAGTTTGGATTGTTTCATGCGTTCTTCTAACAGAACCGGTTTTCCGTCTTTTAGGTAGTATAGCCTTCCTTGGTCATCGGTAAGTATGTTTTCGGTATCTAAGCGTTTTTCACGCAAGAATTTTTCATATTGTTCCGGCGACAGGTAGGGTTGCAATTTTGATTTTACTTCTATAAAATCTACTTTTTTAAGATTTATTTTCGGTTTTCCCTTGATGTTTTGTTCTTCAAGGTATTTATCACCCGATACCTTACGAATGATACTGTTTTCATCATCAATAAATCGTTCCGCATTGATATTTTCGGCACCTATGAGCCGAGCGGCTTTTTTGTCTTCATCGCCGTATAGCTTGGGCACTACAAAAAGGATTTCTATATCATCTAAAGCGGAAAGGCTTTTGGTCAGTCCGTAACAAGCTGTTCCCAGCCCTCCGGATATATGCGGGGGGAATTCCCATCCAAACATTAAAATTTTCATTCGCACATCTTTTTTCGGTTACAAATCAATTTGTTTCATTCTTTTGTACTTTGGTTTATTTTGCCTTATTATAATTTTCGGCATCGTCAATCATGCATTTTACTCTTAGCAGCTCGGCAACACTTGGAGCATAAGAAATAGCGTCTTTAGGTTCGTAAGGCGGATTACCGTCATGAATTTCCGACAAAGTTCCCAAACCTGCCCGATAAATTTCATCTTCAAAACCATTGTAGATTTCTTTTACGAAGTTGAGTCCCGATTTGCCGTGCAGTTTAATCCAAGCCTCACAAAAAGCGCCGGTAAGCCAAGGATGAACACTGCCTTGGTGTTTGGCTTTTTTGCGTTTTATTTCGTTACCGTCGTATATACCAATGTAAGCTGTATTTTTTGGTGACAGAGTTCTCAGGCCTTTTTCAGTAAGCAGTTCATCTCGCAGGGTTTCGAGTATTCCGCGTTTAATTTCATCACTTATGGGTGAATAGCAGAGTGAAGCCGCAAATATTTGGTTGGGCCTTACATCGGAGTTTTGCTCGGTGTCGTAAACAAAGTCATAGAGACTATTGCTTTGTTCGTCGTAAAAAATTTCGGAATAAAAATATTGAATGCGTTCCGGAAGGTTACCAACCAGTTTTTGTGCTTTTTTATCTTTATGAAGCTCGGCCATTTCGGAATAGAACATCAGGGCATTGTACCATAAGGCATTAATATCGTTGAGGAAGCCGATGCGTTTTACTACCGGCTCTCCGTCAATGGTTTCATTCATCCGTGAAGTGGGATGGTTGGTATCCGGAATAAAAAGCAGGCCGTTGTCGTGCAGAATGGTATTTGCATAGCCTTTTTTAAACTTCTTGATAAGTTCGGTAAGAAAGGGCCCGTATTTAGTCCAAATTTTGTCATCTTGTTTGCTGTATTCGCTGTAATGCTGTATGGTGTAAAAAAACAGCAGCGGAATATCGGCTTGTTTTATATCTTTTTCCGCTTTGAAGCGGGTTATGGTTGTATCTAAAAGTTCTTCAAACAGATCAAATTTGTTTTGAGTCAGGCAAAGTCCCGGCAATGAAATCAGGGCTTCCCCGTGTTTATAGTTGTACCAATGATAACCGGTTTTTAGAATACGTTTTTTATCATTTTCGGGTTGAATGATGAATTGTTCGGCGCTTTCCAGTAGTGCTTCGGCAAAGTTTTGCGGAGCATTGCGCATGCTTACTTCTTTTTTGAAGATCTGCTTGAGGCTGCGCGTACTTGCTTTTTTTATGCCGGCCGAGAATATAATTTCGCTGCCTTTTTTTACATCCAAAACAAAGTAGCCGGGTGTGAAAAGGTCTTCTACGTAAGGGTATCCGCGTTCTTGTTCTCGTTCGTATTCATTGTTGTAGTTCCAGTCCGGAGCATGAATAAATTTATTTTTCAAATTGGTTTGCAAATACAAATAGGGGTATTTTTCATACATGCGGTATCGTATTCCGTTTTCGCTTTGCTGAACACCGGTTTCGGCATCCATATTGGCTTGCGACAACGCATGAATGTTTCTGAATGCCACAAAAGGCTTTATTTTAAGCTTGGTGGGTGAATGCGCTTCGAGTATTTCGTAGCGCGTAAGCACGCGGTGTTCGTTTTTGCAAAGTATTCTTTGTTTTTTGAGTACCACACCGCCTACCCGATATATTTTTGTCGGAATGGGGTCCAAGTACATTTCGCGCAGATAGCGGTGCCCGTGCGGATCATAAACGCCGCCGGGATATTTACTCACACCCAGTCTAAATTCGTCGTCGTGCTGTTCGATGGTTTCGTTTATGCTTGAAAGAAGCACGTGCATATTGTCTTTATCCTCAGGCCAGACCAAAAGTCCGTGGTATTTTCTTGTATTACATCCAACCAGTGTGGTGGATGTATAGGAGCCTTTATCATTGGCTCTGAATAATTCTCTTTCGAGTGAATACTCAAGGTTTACAAGCTTATCTTTTTCGAGTTTTATGAAGCCCATTTTTATGTTTTAGATTTATGATGAATACATGCAAACAAAAATACGGTATTTTCTGCGATTATGTAGGCTAAAGTTAATAAAAAATCGTCATTGAGCAAAAATATATTTTGCTTGCAGCCGGTTGTAATATACACCATGTTTTTTTTAATTGTTTGGACTGTAGAATATTAAAATCTTCTTAAACGTTTGCGTAATTTTTTTGCCCGATTTGAGAAAAAAATATCAATTTTGTTTCGGATATCATTTTGATGCTTTATTCAAATAAAAACTAACTGTAAAAGATAATAGAACTATGGACCCGATTTGGTTGGCATTGGCATTTGTTTTAGGATTATTGGTACGGCTTGTAAAAATTCCGCCCCTTGTGGGCTATTTGTTGGCCGGCTTCTTACTGAAACATTTTTTTGATGCCCAATCCGGTGAATTTATTGAGGAAGTTTCGGATTTAGGTGTTAGTTTGCTGCTCTTTATTATCGGGCTAAAGCTTAAAATTAAAAAGTTGGCTCGGAAAGAGATATGGGCCGGAGCATCCGTTCACATGCTGCTTACTACCGCTTTATTTACTTTATTGCTGTTGGGTTTGAGCTATACCTCAATCGGGTTTTTTGGTGCTTTGGATACTGAGTTAAGCATATTGTTGGCATTTGCTTTAAGTTTTTCGAGTACCGTTTTTGCCGTCAAAGTGTTGGAAGAGAACGATGAGGTGAATTCCATGCAGGGAATTGTTTCTATCGGCGTGCTGATTATTCAGGATATTTTTGCCGTATTGTATATTGTGTTTGCGGCAGGAAAACTCCCCAATATTTATGCCTTGGGATTGCCGGTTTTGCTTTTGGGCTTGCGTCCTGTGTTTTTCTGGCTTCTAAAACGTACAGGCTACGGAGAATTGCTGATTTTATACGGTTTTTTTATGGCATTGGTGGTAGGCGCCGCGCTTTTTGAGTTTGCCGGGCTTAAAGCCGACTTGGGAGCGCTTATTGTAGGTGTTCTGATTGCTAATCATCCAAAATCCAAAGATTTGGCCGATAAGCTGTCGGAATTTAAAGACTTTTTTCTGATTGGCTTTTTCTTGTCCATCGGACTGACCGGCGAACCAAGCCGCGATATTATCTTAGTCAGCATAATATTGGCGTTGGCCGTTAACTTTAAAGTGATTCTGTATTTCTTTGTGTTTACACGCTTTCGTTTGCGAGCGCGCACTTCCGTTTTCACCTCTTTAACATTGGCCAATTACAGCGAATTTGGCTTAATTGTCGGTGCTTTTGCCGTTTCGGCCGGGCTTATGCCTGCTGATTGGCTGACAGCCATAGCCGTGGCTCTATCCCTTACTTTTGTAGTTTCATCCGTTTTGAATAATTATGCGCATCACATTTATTTTGGGATGAAGCATTGGATACATAAATTTGAAACCCACACTCGCCTTACATACGACGAGGCTATGGATATCGGTAATGCCGAAATATTGGTAATAGGTATGGGTAAATTGGGCACGGCTGCTTATGACCAATTATCGGCACAATACGGGCAGAAAGTATTGGGAATTGATTA
This sequence comes from uncultured Bacteroidaceae bacterium, assembly GCA_964472505.1. Taxonomy (GTDB): domain Bacteria; phylum Bacteroidota; class Bacteroidia; order Bacteroidales; family JAADGE01; genus JAYEIA01. Next base: position 93,796 of record CAYYQW010000005.1, read on the forward strand.
TAATGCCGATAAAATAAAGGCACATCAGGCAGAAGGAAGAAATGTGAGCCACGAAGATTCCACAGACGGTGAATTTTGGGATATGGCTGCAAACTCCCCCATGCACCAGGGACAAATAAAAATGGTCATGCTCTGTATGGACAGTCACAAATCAAACCTTTATGCTTTGGAACGGCTGCATGATATTGATTTCCAGGGTAAAACAGCTGCCGTGGCACGCTACGATGACCAAGCGGAGCAACTGTCCGAAGCCGGCGCGGATGCGGTTTATAATATTTACTCGGAAGCCGGTTTTGGTTTTGCCGACCATGCCTGCAAAAACTTAGAAGGCACCATAGCCTGTGAAAATAAAATTTAAGTCCACTCCGAAAAGTACAAATAAAAACAAGCGATATGTTTAAGCTGCTCATAAACAACTCGTTCCATAACCGACGGGTTAACCCGTCGGTTGCTGATTAACAGGCACTTACAACTTTGTCGGCAGAAAAATCGACTTTTCGGGGTGGGCTCAAATTTGATATTTTAAAAACTGAGAAATAAGTTTTTTGTTGCATATTATGGCTTCAAAAGGCTAAATATTGGAATTAGATTATTATCTTTTTACCTGCTTTTAGCTTGTTTCCGGCTTTTTGCCGACTATCTGTCTTTTTATACCATTTTCGGCTCCACAGCCGGCCAATTTCATAATGTTTAGATCGGCTGCAATAATTATTTCCCCTCCGTCATTATTTCTTTCCGGCTGAGCGAAATTGTCAAGTTTGCTCAGTTTAGCGGACTTGCCCAACTGTATTTTTCCTCCCGTAATTTTTTTTTGTTTTTCCTCTTGAAAAGCCCTTATTTTGACAATGAAAAAACAGAAACAGTAACAAAAACAGATAAACAAAAATGAGTATTCACAATTAAAAAAAGGAGGACAAAAATGCGACACAAACAAAAAAAGTTGAAAGTTGAAAGTAAAAAGTTGAAAGTATTAGGAGTGGCAACACTTTTAACTTTTGCCTTTTCACTTTCTACTGTATCAGCACAAGAAAGCATTAACCCCACAGGCGGAGATGCTTCGGGCAGCGGAGGCTCGGCGAGCTATTCCGTGGGGCAGGTTGTTTACTCCACCAATGCCGGAACAAATGGTACAGTAGCACAAGGCGTGCAACAACCCTATGAAATTTCGGTAGTAACAGGAATTGAAGAATCCAAAGGCATTAACCTTTCAGTTTCGGCATATCCAAATCCAACTACTGATTATCTTACATTGACTATCAACGACAATGTAAAGACAAGGCATGCCTTGTCTTTACTATCATATCAACTGTATGACATGAGTGGAAAACTTTTACAAAGCGAAAAAATCACAGGCAACCAAACAAGCATTGTTATGAGCAATCTTGTACCTGCCACGTATTTTGTAAAAGTTATCCAAAGTAATAAAGAAGTAAAAACATTTAAAATCATTAAAACTCAATGAGACAGTCCCGAAAGTTCGGGACGTAGTCGAATTAGTCCCGATAGCGAAGCGTATCAGGAACAAATAAAAGGT
>CAYYQW010000006.1:0-36705 GCA_964472505.1 uncultured Bacteroidaceae bacterium
CTATACTGCAATAAGTTGCGTCTTAATGGCAGAAAAAAAACAAGGAACTTCCGCTATAATGTCCAATGTCATCCTTTATATCGATTTTGAAAACAGTCGATTACATCAACTAATTAGCCACTACCGGAGCTCGGTCAGCAAAACTGCCGAAAAATTTTACTTGAAACCAAAAGGTGCCTTCTGCTTGTTGCGAATTCGCTTAAAAGCTTTTTTGTATTCATCCGAAGATTTATCGGGAACGGTAACGGCTCCCTCTTCGGCAATAATCATGGCAATATCAATTCCAAAAGCTCCGAAGTAGCCCAAAGCTCCGTTTGATAAGTTGGTATTCGGGTTATAAGGTGTTGCCGTTCCGGTCCCGGAGCTGCCTGCAACTTCCGAAAGCGTATAGAGATAATCGTACACATCGGCATCCATCGTAAGCATTTCAACAATTAATGTATCGCTGAGCTCCGCAAAATCAGAATAGAAGAAAAAATCAAAAGAACGACCGTCCGTATAAAAATCATCCATCAAATACAGAGCGGGCATGGGCTCAAAATTTTTATATAAGCGAAACTGCAAATAATCCGACTGCCCCGGAGGATTCGTAAAATGGCAATACAAGCCCAGCTCTTCGGTAGGCATACCAAATTCTCGGCTTAACGAAATAACCGATAAAGAATCAATACGAAGTGATTCTTGCATGCTTGATTGTGCTGTATATTTACCGTCATCCGTTGTAACGGTTAAGTTGTAGGTACGGCCGGGAGTTCCGTTAAAATTGGCCATATATACACCGGAAGAATCGGTTTCCATAAAGCTTACGGAGTTTCCCAAATCATCATTTAATTCTATTTGGGCATCCGAAATGAAATTAAACTCAGGAACGCCAAAAAAAGCCGTGGATTTTGAAAGAACAACCATAGCCGGCCGATATTTATCAAATAATTGTGCATCAATTACCGGACGCGGTTCTGCATCATCCAAATCAACTTCAATTACGTCATAACAAGCAAATGCAAAGCTTATTAGTATAAAAAACAGTAGTATTTTTTGTAAATTTTTCATTTTTGTAATTTGTTTTAGAACAAACAGTTTACCGTTTGTTTTTTTTGATAAAGCTAAAAAATCGTATAAACATAGTCCCTACTTCATATAACGAATAAAGGGCTCGGTTTCCTCGGCGAGCAGCAACAAAGATGTTCTGTTACGTTTTATATCATCCGTAAACTCCAATACGCGTTTTTTATGTTGCGCTCCGGCAGCCGCTATTTTTCTCAAGCATCTTGCCATGTAATTTTGCAGCTCTCTATTGTCGGCATAGGGATGATTTTTAATTATATCGGTAAGCTGCTCGGTATCAGAATCCGAAAAACTGTCGGACAGAAAAGAAAGCACATTAAATCCGGCAGCAGCGGCATACAATTTTGATGATTGTGCCCAGCTTAATGCTTTAGTTTTCAGATCCGTAATTTGCTTATCAATATGCACGGCAAACTGCTCGGCCAATTCGGAGGTGTCTATTCCCAAAACCACTTCATCCAAAGTTTTATCATCCGGCTTAGCATGATTATCAATCATTTCAGCTAAAATACGGGTTTCTCTTATGGGCAGTTCTCGCAGTTTTTCGGCTGCTTGGCTGTCCCCTTTATAATCATTGGCCAAAATCATTAAGTCAGCAATCAGCACGCCGTGATTTTGCTTATACCGCAATCCCATACGCTCCATGGCATCAGCCGCTTCACGGTTTTCCAACTTTCGTATTCGTCTGTAAATCTTTTGAATTTCAGGGTGTTGTATGTGTTTTATCATGCTCTTATTTCCAAAATATCTGAGCAAAGCTATGAAAAAAAAAACAAATTACCGCTGCTATTTTTTACGGATTGAAATCCGGTCTTAATCAATAACTTCCTGCTCACCGCGTATGCGATAAACAATGGTGCGGAAAATAGCAAGGAAAATGTAAAGAAAGATAATCAGCGGGAAAGATAGGGTTTGTAAAAAGATAATAAGAAGTAATGATACGGCAAGAAAGAAATAGCGCGTGCGGTTTCTTTCCAGGTTTATATCTCTAAACTTCAAAGAAAACATGGGTAACTCCACTATCAACAAAAATGAAAATAAGGCAAGCGGAATTAAATAAAAGAATATATTTTCCATGACAAAAATTTGCAAACCCATAATGGCAAACCATGTAATCATGGGCAAATCAACGTTGAGCCACTTTGAAATTATAATAAGTTCATCCGGATTAAAATCTTTAAGCAGCGGCATGGAAGCAAAGAAAAATGCAGCTACGGGTGTGGGTATTCCGAGGAATTGATCAAACTGGCGCTCGTCAATATTAAATTTGGCTAAACGCAAAGCAGAAAACATAATCAAAATTGCCGGTGAAGCTAAAACTAAAATATGAACCACAGGCAATTCAAATGTAAATTCATGCACCTTAAGTGATATTTTCAAAAGATGATAAACAATAACCGCAGGAGCTACACCAAAAGTTACTAAATCAGCCAAAGAGTCTAATTGTTTTCCGATTTCGGAATATTGGTTCAAAAGACGCGCAAAAAAGCCGTCGAGAAAATCGAAAATCATCCCGGCAAAAATTGCCAAAGAAGCATATATTAAAAAATTCTTATTCTCAAATGCCAATACAATTGCCGTAAAGCCCGAAAGCAAATTCAGCAAAGTAAAAATATTAGGGACATTAAAGTATTTGAGCGACTTCGGCATAACCGGGTTTTATGATTTTGGCATCAGTTTATAATTTGCAGACTCTTGGAAACTCAATAGATATTCCAAATAAAAACAATATATTTGCCTAAATTACAGTTTATAGAACAGTTTTCAATACTTTTTTAATACAAATATAAGACCATTTTCGGTTTAGTAAAGAATTTCTTACAAAAATGAAATATTTCTTACTTATTGTATGCCTGTCTGTAAGTTTTTTAAGCCATGCACAAAGGAGCTATCGAAACGATTTTTTGAATGTGGGTGCAGGTGCCCGCGGTATGGCTCTGGCCGGAAGCATGACGGCAAATGTCGCGGACGAAACCGGCGGCTTTTGGAATCCGGCCGGCTTGCAGGCGCTTTCATCCAAATACACCATAGGACTGATGCATGCCGAATATTTTGCCGGTCTTTCCAAATACGATTTTGCTTCGTTTATCTATAAATCCAATGATTCAACAGCTTTCGGGCTATCTTTTATTCGAATGGGAACCGATGATATTCCCAACACTTTGGAACTGTATGATGATAACGGAAACATTGATTATTCAAGAATATCCTACTTCTCAGCTGCCGATTATGCACTGTTTTTAAGCTTTTCGCAAAACAAAAAAAATATCGGTTTATCTTATGGGGTACAGGCAAAAATAATATATCGGCACTTAGGTCCTTTCGCCGATGCCTATGGTTTTGGTTTTGATGCCGGCCTGCAATACCACTTTGGAAAATGGAAAGCCGGTGCCATGCTGAAAGATGCGAGCTCCACTTTCAATGCCTGGTTTTTTGATACGTCTGAACTTGAAGAAATATTTTGGGAAACCGGCAATGAAATTCCCCGTGATACCGTTGAATTTTCCGTTCCTCAATTAAACACCGGCCTCTCAAGAAAGTTTGTATTTGATGAGCGTTTCTCAATGCTTTCAGAAATTGGTTTAATCTTTACATTCGACGGTCAAAGAAATGCACTAATAAGCACCAAACAAATGGCTTTAGAGCCACAGATCGGCATTGAGGGTAGCTATAAGGATTTAGTATTTCTGCGCGGAGGGTTCGGACAATTCAGCTTTATTCCGGATTTCGACAAGGATGTGCTCGTTTTTGAACCAAGTATCGGCTTGGGGCTTAAGTTATTTAATTTTAGAGTAGATTATGCCCTTACAAATATTGGGAATGCATCCGGTGCTTTATATTCCAATATTTTTTCATTAGCCTACGAATTTAATTAGAGTTTGTCTATAATGTCCAATTTCATCGTTATATCAATTTTGAAAACGGTCGATTACATCAGTAAACTCCCTGATTTTCAAAATTGAAAGGCACTTCGGCCTTGCTCAGCATATCACCTCGAACTTGAACATTATAGCACAAACTCTTGACTTTATAGCCAGACACTATTTAGAGCTAAGCTTGAAATCCGGTTTTTATTCTCCTGAGGTTTCGGGGACTTTATGCTTCCAACGCTTATGCGACCAAAGCCAGTTTTCGGGTTTTTCACGAATGTCTTGCTCCATGAGCTCGGCATATTTTTTTATAATGGCTCCGTCGGCCATTTCGTTCGGACCATCGCAGATAAGTTCCAACTCAGTTTCGTAAAATCCGCGTTTAATGCGGCGAATATGTAAATAATAAACGGGAGCATTCAGAAATCTCGGATACTTCTCCGGGCCGTGTAAAAAATAGGTTTTGTGATTCAGAAAATCGGCAATGTAGCTTTTTTTTCGGTTTGAAGGGCTTTGATCAGCTCCCAGAACAACAGCGGAATTTTGATTGGGCCTTGAAAGAAAATATTCGCGCGTTTTTTTTATGGAAACCAAATCGGAATTGAAGGCCGAGCGATGTTTATTCACGTACCGATCAATGTATTTATTTTTCAAGGGTTTGTAAAGAACCACACCCTTAAATTTGAAAGCTTCGCTAAATATGCCGTGCCCCCACTCCCAATTGGTATAATGCGCGGCAACGATGACCAAATCCTTTCCCTGCTCATAATGCCGATTTGTTATCTCCGGATTTACCAATCGATAACGTTTTGTTAATTCTTTCTGATTCATGGAAAAGCCTTTAATGCTTTCTACAAAAACATCAGCCAGATTTTTGTAAAACAAGCGTTCAATGTCTCGAATTTCACTTTCGGATTTTTCCGGAAAACTTGAGCGTAAATTCTCTTGAACAACTTTTTTGCGGTAAGCCAATACTTTATGTAAGATAATGCGCAAAAAATTAGCTTTCCAATATAGTATCCGAAAAGGCACAATACCAATCAGAGCAATTACGGCACGAGTCATCAAATACCCGATATATTGTTGTATGTTCTTCATTGCATGTTTTTATTAACCAAAATAATTTCGGCAAAATTACTCTAAAAGCACGAAAGCAGCCCAATAATACGGCAGGTATTTTTCTTTCATTTTATTTTGAGCTCTGTAAAATGCTTCATTCACCGACATACCGCGAGTGAGAAAGCCATAGAATGAAATCATTAGCTCAACAGTTTGCTCATCGGGAATTTTCCATAATGACATCATAATTTTATCGCTGCCGGCAATTTTAAATGCTCTTTGCAAACCATAAATTCCCTCATAACGGTTAAGATCGCCCAAGCCGGTTTCGCAAGCAGAAAGCACCGCCAATTTTGTATTAAGCAAATTCAAATTAGATGCTTCATAAGCCGTAAAAATTCCGTCTTCCGCTCGGCGTAGTTTGAAAAAAAAAAAACGAAACAGCTCGGCAAACTTTATAACTTTGTCGTAAAATCAAGTTAGTTTTCAACTAAGATTGCGAAAGTAAAATGAATACAGCAAGTTTGTATGCTGTCGAATAGTAGTTGAAATTCAGTTAATTATGAAAGCGAAGTTGCAAACTTCGCTTAACGAGGTAGTTTTCTGCTCCAAAATCGGCAATCATTTTATCTCGGTAGTTTTCCCAATTTGCCGACTGCCCATAAGGATATGTAATAAAGCAAAAGCCAAAGTAAACAAGAAAAATATATTTCATATTGTACCGGTATTACCATTTTTCAAAATGCAAAATCTCACTGATTTTTTTTCTTTGTGTTCCGTGGCGCTCGGCATCGCAACTATCGGCGGGGTATCCTAAAGGTAACAAAGCAATGGGCTCAATTTTTTCGGGTAAATTAAATGCTTCATGCACTTGTTCGGCATCGAAAGCACAAATCCAACAAGTAGCGAGCCCTTCCTGAGCGGCTTGAAGGGTAATATGATCAATGGCTATTGCCAGATCAATATCCGCATGATTTTTCCCGTCGGTTTTTCTTTGCCATGCCGATGCCGTATCGGCACAACAAATAAGAATAAGCGGAGCCGATCTAAGCCAATCTCCTTTGTAGGATCGACAGAGTTTCTCAAGGCCTTCTTTTTGGCTTACGGCAATAAAATGCCAAGGCTGCTTATTGGCTGCCGACGGTGCAATACGTGCTGCTTCCATAACCGATTTTAGCGTATTTTCATCAATGGGCTTATTCAAATAATCTCGGGAAGAATAACGGTTCTTTGCCAATTTCAAAAAGTTCATACTTAAACTATTTTTGTTTTTCAATAATAAATGCGAAGCTCAAACATTAAGCTTTAAAACGCTAAGTATATTTGGGATAAAAATACGAAAAAAGTAAGAGAATCCGAACCGGTTTCATACAAAGTTAAAAGGGGCGCGAGACGCCCCTTAAAAACAACTAACCTAAAACCTACTATGAAAAAGAATTACTTGGGTAAGTAATCTGAAACAAAGATATGACTTTTTTTTGAATTACAAAACTTATTCGGATGTTTTTTCAAAAAATACTTTGTCTCAATCTGTAAATATTTTATCCGGCTGCATCTTCAGCATCAAAATCTCCGTCCGGCTTAGCTGAGCTGCCGGCATGTATTTCGGTTTGACTTTGCGAAATAAATTTTGTTTTATTTCTTTCAGTGGCTGTAATGTGGTGCATTACTTTTGAACCAAAATAGAATGCAATCATCATCTGAAATGCAATCATCAATTCACGAATCTCATCCTCTAAACCTATGATGCGAACATTGGTAAGTTCAATGACAATAACCACAAATAAAAGCGTAAGTGTTAAAGTGCCCCTAAAAATACCGCGCGGCATACTAAAGGTTTCTCCGGCAAAAGGATTTTTGTGTTCCGGAGTCCAGTTTCCAAAGGTGTATCTTTTAAGCAACATTATAAAAAACGTTAATACCAATAACATCCAAACCGCTATGGGAAAATAAATACTCCACCAATACACATGCGGATTGTCAACGAGAAACTTTACGGTGTCCATGTAATTATTCATGCTACAAAATTTTTAGTTTTATTTAGCTACGAAAAATCCTATTACAAATGCAACGGGAATTCCGGCCAGTGCCAACTTGTTAAATAATGATTTTCTTTTATTCTTTCTGATTTCTTTTTCGATGTCTTCGGTACACATCGTCCAATTATTTTTATAATAATCTCTGTCTTTTTTTACAACCGACAAGAGCGAATCCTTTTCATTGCTGCGTTGCTTATATATTTCAACTTGCATGTTGTACTTATGGATTTGTTCCTCGGCCAATTCCAATTCTTTGGCTTTGGCCAAAGCATTTTTAAACTGGTTTCCGTTAAAAATCCAAAGCGTATCATTTTCAACCGAAAACACACGATTTCCTTTATCGGATTGAATCTTAACCGTGCTTCCGTCAAGAACCGGTACCGGAAATTTTTGTGCGTTTGCAAACACAAAACCAACAAAAAGAAATATTATAAATATGAAATACTTTTTCATGAATTAATCTCCAAAATAATTTACGGCTTCGTCTTGTAATTCCTCTATGCTCATATCGTCAATTTCTTCTCTGACTTTTTCTTTTCGTCTTTGAATCTCTTCAACTTCTTTTTGGGTGTCGGATATTTTTTGATCTAACTCACGAATACGCTCTTCCCGCTCTTGAATTTCTAAATCGGTTGTTTCGCGGTGTTGTGTTTCTTCTTTTTTAAGGTACTCGTATTTTTTCATAACGGCTTCGCTGGTTCTGTCTTTTCCGAGCCAACTTTTAATGGCTGTATAAGGTCCTGCCAAAGCGGCAAAAATCATTGACAAACCGGTCCACTGAGTATTAAGCAAGCCATTTTCATACAATACTCCTATCAAAATGAGTACGCCCACGATAATTGCTATTGTAATCCACCAACGCTTGTTCATAATTGCTTATTTTTCTTCGTCCACATACTTGGCAAATACCCAACCTTCTACTTCGGTTGTTACTTTATACCATCCGTTGGATTCATCTAAAATTTTCACTTTGGTTCCGCGTGTAAGCGGTTGCGCAACTTTATCGCCATTTCGATTAGGTGCCGATCGAATATTGAGTTTACTTGCGGCAATACGTCCTTCATCGGGCAATTTCAAACCTCCGTTTTCGGCTCTGTCAGAACCCAGCAATTGATTTCTGAGTCTGTCAAGCGGAAATGCGGGTCCGGGATCGGTTTTTCGGCCGGGTGCTATTTCCTCATGACCCAAGATATGTTTAATTTTATACTCATCCATATACAGGCGACACAAATCCGTAACAGCCATTATTTGTTCTTCGGTATATACATGCCAGTATTTTGGGTCAGACTCATTTCTGTGTATGGCTTTTATTACATCGGTCGGATTGTAAGCACTTCCAAACCATGAGCGAAATACGTTACCGCTCTTTGTAAGAGGCCCGGAATTAACAATCTCTATACCGAGCGAATATTTATTAAGCCCGGTACGTTTCCCCCACTTACTGCTTCCGGCATGCCAAGCTTCAGTGTCAAAAGGTACCAACTGCGTAACGGAACCGTCGCGATCAACAATTACGTGTGCAGAAGCACGAACACGCGGATTAGTAAGGGTATTTAGCGCCGGTTTATATGGCCCGGCTGTATAGTGTACAATAACAGTATCAGGCAAACCTGATTCAAATTTGCCGCTGTGGTTTTTGGACCAAACAGCTTTTTTTACATTGTCACCTTTGAGTACATGATCTTTGATTTCCATATCTACAGGGGTATAGGATTAATAATATTTACCAAAACTAAATTATTTTATACTAAAATAAAAACTATTTTGATATTTTTTTAAGTTTTAATACGAAAGATAATGCCCTATAATTGCTTTTAGGCAAGTTTTTCGGCCGCTTTTTTTGTAAAGGTCTGAATCATGATGAATCAAAATTCTAATTTTCAGGAAACTCAAAACCGGAAACTTTCAAGCGTATCAAGTGCGGCGGGCCTTCATATCCGCGTTGTTCTTGAGCAATTAATAGTAAGGCATCATTCGAATACGGGCTCAAAATACAGCCGGAGGCTTTTACATTCAATTTTAAATCTGCATCATAGTTTTTCTTAAAAATGCTTTGCTTTTGATTTTCATTTTGTAAAAAAAATTCGGCTCGACTTACTACATCAAAAGGAAAATATTCGTGTTTCTCGTATTCAACATTTTGAGCTATGGAATAATTCTGCGATTCTATAGTAAGAGGAAATTTCTTCATATCCCCTTTACCGGGATAAATTTTATATTTATTAAGTTCTTCCGTAAAAAGTTTATGGTTATTCTGCCAGGTTTGCTTTAAACTGCCTTCATAGGAAGCATCATCCACATCAATTTTCCACTCAAAAAGTTGCTTGTCGGTTTTACTGTCTAAAATAATAAAATTAAAAAAATAATAACCGGTAGCCTCATCGGCCGGTTCGGTAATATATGCTGCTTTGCCGTCTTTCGACCAACCGATAAAATAAAGACGATCGTAAAGCCGGTCGCCCGGTGTATCAAGGTATTTCAGCTCACTGTCCGGGCGGTTGTATTGCTGTGAACTAAACTCTTTATCGGAGTCATTGGCTTGGTCATCACTGCTGCCGTCATCTTTACAAGCAGCAAAAACTGCGGAAACAATTATAAGTACGATAAGTTGTTTATACAGCAACTTTATATTGATTATTCTTTTCACGATTAAAACATTTATTATATTAACAAAATTAGTGCTATTCACTCAGCAAGCTAAAGTAAAATTTTCTCGGCATTTGTCAAAAGAAATTTACAAAAGACTTTCATAAAAACACATCGAAATATGAAAAAAACCGGATATGGTTTTTAAAATTCAGCCAAAAAATATAAATTTGGCAAAAAAATATAAGAATTTAAACACTCAAATAATGAATCTACACGAATATCAAGGTAAAGAGCTTTTAAAAAAATTCGGAGCAAGAATTCAGGAAGGCATTACTGCCGATACACCCGACGAAGCTGTTGAAGCAGCCAAAAAACTGCAAGAAACTACGGGTACCAATTGGTGGGTAATAAAAGCCCAGATACATGCCGGAGGCCGCGGAAAAGGCGGCGGTGTTAAGTTGGCCAAATCTTTAGACGAAGTTAAAGAAGTGGCTAAAACCATCATTGGCATGCAATTGGTAACACACCAAACCGGCCCGGAAGGGAAAAAAGTAAATAAAGTTTTGGTGGCTCAGGATGTGTATTATCCCGGAGAAAACGAACCGGATGAATACTATATGAGTGTACTTTTAGACAGAGCCAAAGGACGCAATACCATTATGTACTCACCCGAAGGCGGTATGGATATTGAAACTGTGGCCGAAAAAACACCCGAAAAAATATTCAAAGAAGAGATAGACCCCAAAACCGGACTGCTTCCTTTTCAAGCCAGAAAAATTGCTTTTAATTTTGGGCTTTCGGGAACGGCTTTCAAAGAAATGGTAAAATTTGTAAGCACACTCTATAAGGCTTACGAAAAATCGGATGTATCCTTATGTGAAATTAACCCGGTTTTAAAAACGTCAGATGATAAAATATTGGCGGTTGATTCTAAGGTGAACATTGACGATAATGCGCTGTTTCGCCATAAAGACATTGTTGATATGCGAGATATCAGCGAAGAAGACCCGGCCGAGACCGAAGCCGGCGAATACAATTTGAATTTCATTAAACTTGACGGTAATGTAGGTTGTATGGTAAACGGAGCCGGATTGGCAATGGCTACCATGGACATCATAAAAATGTCGGGCGGCTCGCCGGCAAATTTCTTAGATGTAGGCGGAAGTGCCAATGCTGAAACGGTAGAAGCCGGTTTTCGTATCATACTTAAAGACAAAGGCGTAGAAGCCATTCTGCTCAATATTTTCGGAGGAATTGTTCGCTGCGACCGTGTTGCTCAAGGCGTTGTAGATGCTTATAAAACCATCGGTAATATTGATATTCCGGTAATTGTACGCTTACAGGGTACCAATGCCGAAGAAGGTGCCAAACTAATTGATGAATCCGGACTTAAAGTGCATTCTGCCATTACTTTGCAGGAAGCTTCCGATTTGGTAAAAAAATTGGTATAAGCTCTTAATTCAATCACTGAAATTTAACCCGAATTACTCAAACAGGTTTTGAGTAATTCGGTTTTTTTTTATGAATATTCGCATTCATCCCTATTCGCGTTTTAAGTTGTTGCTTATTAGATTCAGACATCCTGACCCATTAACTGAATATCAAATTATTATGGATAATAATTCGCAAACTGAAAATGTCGTTTAATATCGAATATTGAACACCCAATAATGAATTTTGAAGTTTTGCTTACGCACGAAAACCTATTCAATCAATGAGTTACTTCTTGATTCGATATTAAATGTTCGATATTCATGATTCAAAAAAGGCGACATCTGAAACTACGTGAGGTCAGGAGTTCTGAGATTATAACGCATGCTTAATTATCACCGACTTCGACAAGCTCAGTCTCCTACGGTATTTTCGGAGGCTGAGCTTGTCGAAGTCGGTGATTATAATCTTGGGTAACATGCGGATAATCATATTATTTTTTTCTGATATTTGAACCAATTACAAAAGCAATTTGTTCGGTTTACTGAATAGCAGAAAACCTATTATTGCCAACGATATATGAGTTTTGCAGACAAAAAGCGCCCCATCGACATTTGGGAGTAATATACCAAATAGCTTTTATCAAATACATTTTGGGCAGACAGCTCCAAAGCGAAATTCTCAACAACAGTCTTTCTGAGAAGAATATCCACTGTGGTATGGGCGGGCAATGATTCGGTATTTTCATCATTGGTAAATTGCTTCGAGCGATGATGCAAACTGATACCAAAATCAATGACATTTGTTCTGCCGTTCAAACCGGCATTTACGGTATGCAAGGGGTTGTATGTTAATTGCTTGCTTTCCAATTCCGGCATGTCCCGGTAGCTTTTAATCTTTGCATCAGAAAAGCTGTAATTAGCATAGGCGTTTAAATTTTTTCCGATTTTTTGTTTCACATCCAATAGCAAACTTTTTGTGTGCACCTCAGTAATATTATCCAACTGCACCACAGGGCGTCTTCCGCCAAAAATGCTGTCGCCGGTACCAATGTAGTACATATAGTTATGACCGAAATTATAAGCACCCGTAAGAGAAATCTGCGTATCGCTGAGTTTTAAATCGCCCGAAACATAAAAATTATCCGACCATTCAGGCTCCAATTCCGGATTGGCCAATTTAAAGCCCAAGTGCATTAAGCCGCTACGCGTCATATCATCCAAAGTCGGGCTGCGAAAACCGGGATTATATCCGGCTGAAAAATCCAGTTTTGAACTGATATTATATTTTGCCGCCAGACTTGCAATAAATTTATCTTTCGTATCGCTGTCAAATTCTCCGACATAAGTTGTCATAAAAGCTGTTTCGGAGCTTGAGTTTTCAATGGTAAAACCGGCATCGGATATGCGGCTTTGCGAATAACGTATGCCTTGTATTAGGTGTAATCGACCTTTAAACGAATTACGATTTTGAAGATAAAAATCAATTTCGCTGAGTGTACCGCGGTTATTAACTTGGTCGCCGGCAGTAATATAATCATCCGTGCCGTTCACTTCGCCTTGTCTGAAATCGACTCCGGCCATAAGGCTGCTTTGCGATAAATATTCTTGAGTCATATTAACTGAGCTGCCCCAATCGCGACGCACAGAATTTACATGAATTAAACCGTAATTGCCTTGGCGAACAGTTTCCATGCTGCGAAAATAATCTTCCTGCAAAACGTAAAAATCAGCATTCCAAGCAGTATTGCCATAAGCTCCCGAATATTTCAAATTTGCCGAATGTGTATCGTGTTCATTGAAAGTACCCGCTTCTTCCCGGATTTTTTCACCGGTACTTCGAGCATCATCAAAATAGCTGTATGACAGCTGAATGCTGTGATGTTCGGACAAGCTGTATGTTCCGGAAAAATCTGCGGAATACTCTTTAAGCCACGAAGGAATATACTCAATAGCTTCTTCCTGCAAAGAATCGGGCGTGCTGATGCGTCCGTCGGATTGTCGATAATTGCCGTTGATTCTAAAAGAAAAATTTTCATTTTTGCTTTTCCCGAGAAACAATAAGTTTCCGCCAAAGGTTGAAAAACTTGCGGCTTCGAGACTTGCCGTACCTCGGACTCCGGGTGTTTCAGCCTGTTTAGTAATAATATTTACAAGGCCGTTCATTGCATGGCTGCCGTATATGCCGGCCGAGCCGTTATGCAGAACCTCAACGCGTTCAATCAAAACGGGTGGAATTCGATTCAGATTCGTATTCCCGTTATCGGCTTTATTAAGCGGAATACCGTCCAACAAAATCAAGGTTCTGCCGGGTACATTTCCCGAGCCGCTCAAACTTGCCGAAGGTGAATGCTGAAACAAACCCATGGGCCGAAAAACTTTCAGACCGGGAGCTTGCCGTAAAATATCATCCGCATTATTGTAGCCGGAAAGTTCTATTTGTTTTTTACCAAAAACAGAAATACTGTAAGGAATATTACGGCGTAAATGGGAGCTGCGTGTAGCACTGATAACGGTCTCTTCAAATTCGGAAACTTTTACTTTCAACCGGATGTCTAATTCTACTTTTTCAGATTCCCGATTTAGCGAAATCTTCTTAGTTTGCGCTTGGTAAGCCACATGATTGAAAGTAATGGTGTTGATTCCCGGTTTTCCTTCGATTACAAATGTTCCGTCGGATTGGGACACTACTCTTTCGCTCTCATTTTCAATGCGAACTCCGACAATGGGTTCTTCGCTGTGTACATCCCGAACCGTTCCGGATATTTGGTATTGTGCAGCAATAATTTGTGGAATGAGTGTGAGCAATAATAAAGCAATTTTTCTCATTTTTCTGTTTATTTTTTGGTTTATAAAATCCCTTAACTGCCCGAGGCTAATAAACCAAAAATGAAAAATGCGAATGCACACAAAATTGCTCTTTAAAAAGTGCAGGTACGATATACATGTGCGATTCTCCTTTCCAAATTAGACTGTGAAAGCCTCGGGAGGCAAAAAGGTTTCCGAATTTTACCCTAAACGGTTGTACCTTCATATCTTTACGACTTAGAGAGATACAACTCGGAGAATATTCATACGATATTGTTTTCGGTGAAAAACACTGCAAAATAAAGCTTTTTGAAATGCCTGTGCAAATATTTCTTGTGTCGAAAAATTACATTTTTTGATTGTATTCAAAAAACAAAAAAAGCCTGCTTAAATAATAAGCAGGCTTTTTTTTAAATTATTTCTTTATTGTACTTTCATAAGTATTAGCCGATAAGGCCTGCTTTGAAAAGATGAAACTTCGGGATAATATAAATAAATATTATCGGTGCCGAGTCCCGCCGAAATAGAGCCGTCTTCCCCCGAATGCTTTCCCATGGCCATCCATGTTGTACTTAAGTATTGAACTTCAAATCCGATAATTCGGGTATTTCCCTTATCGTAGCCCGTTGGGTAACTTAAGGAACTGTGCCCGTCCGTATCAGAAGTAGTGCCGGTAAGTTCAATCATTTCATCCATTACTATACCGTTCATTCCGAATTTTGCGCCGCCGACTACGTGCAAGTTTTCCTCCGGAGCATTTATTCCGATGCCCACTTCCCCGCCGGCATAATAAATCTTATCCGTATTAATATCCCAGTATGCATTCTCCGCATGCTTAGCATTGAGTGCATAAGGAGCAGCTACAATTTGAGAAGTACCCATTTCGGTACCGTCAACCGTAATTTTCAAGAAAAAGACATTTTCGGCCCATTCAACAACCGACAAATCTTCAACCGACCCCACATTCAAGTTAATAATGCCTTGATCAGAAGTGGTAAGGTCATGACTTTCATTAAATACTTCGGTACCTGATTCCGAACCTGCCAGAATAGCAATATTTACGGTGATTTCCTCATTGGCCATTACCGAACCGTCGGTATTTCTGAGTGCAGCTTGGTAACTAAACTGATCGGGCGTTTGCGCAAATGCGCTTACCATTACCGATAAAATGCAAATAATTGTTAGTGCTATTTTGTTCATAATTCTAAAATTTAAAGTGTTAATTTTTGTTTTTAAAAAAGATGTTTCTCCGTAGGCTAATCTTTCGATTATTTACGACATTAAAGTTTAATAAGTTTAATGATTTGAACGGCTGTATTATCCTGAATTATTTTCATAAAATACAAACCGCTCGGATAAGTGCTAAAATCCAAGGTCTTAGAGTTTGATGACAGAGGCTGCCTAAGCAGTCTTTGGCCTGTAACGGATATTATTTCCAAGCTCAACTCCCTGCCGACATCATACTTATTCGGAACATTTATTGTAACCGAAGATTTTACGGGATTAGGATGCAGATAAAAGCCCTTATTATCTATAAGCTCATCGGATGAAGTTGTTTGGTTGCTCCCCTGGAAGAAACCATGCGTAAGCAAGTAATTACCTTCTTGGTAAGTCTGCGTTAAAGTTTCACCTACAGCCCAATCCACAGAAGGGCTTTGAAAAGCCCCCGATCCGATTAAGGCTGTAGTAATTGTTTGTCCTCTTGCCGAAAACAATAAAGCTGTTCCGGTAATAATTAAAAAGATTTTTTTCATAAATACTGTTTTTAAAAGATTAATAACAGTACAAATGACAAACAAATAATCATAATATCCTTCACCCGAAAGGGTGATTTTAATAAAAAACAGAGAGTTTTGGTAATTTTACGAGGTATTTACAAAATACCGGAACGGCGAAGCGCTTCTATCCGGTTTCTGACATCTAATTTTAAAAATAGGTTTTTGGTATGTGTTTTTACGGTATTAACAGATACAAATAAATTTTCTGCTATTTCATCATTTTTATGACCTTTTCTAATTTGCATCAACACATCAATTTCCCTTTCGGTTAATTGAAATTGCTTAAGCCTGTCGGCAAGTATTTCTTTTGATAGCTCTTTCTTTTCGCCGGTTATTTGTTTTAGAACATCTAATTGACTTAGATACTCATGGATATTATTTTGCATTTGTTCAATTTGCTCATTTTTTCGCTTTTGAACCAAAGCAAAAATTATTAAGCCTAAAAAAAACAAAACCGTCATTATTCCAATCAAAAGCCACTGAACCGTAATGCGTTTTTCTTGCACTTTAGAATTGAGATGTAATATTTCTATTTGATCTGCCTTTTCTCGCAAATTGTATTTGGCTTGAAGACGATTTACAGCCTCTGTATTCTCTTTTCTTAAAATACTATCATTTAGACAATTATATTCTTTTAGCTTATACACAGCCTTTTCATAAAGCTTTTGTTTTTCATATAATTCTGCCAACAAACCCGCAATTTGTCGACGATAATCGGTAAACGGGTTATTTTTAGATTGTTCTTCACAAAGCTCTAAATAACTGCGAGCCTCCGACAGCCTATTTTCAGCTAAAGCCAACTTGCCCAAATTACGCAACACATGCAATTCTCCCATAGGAGAGCCTTTATCACGATGCATCCTTAATGCTTTATTGAACATTATTCTTGCTTTGACATAATCATTCCGCATCAAATAAATATTTCCAATATTGTTAGTTACGACGGCTTGATGTTCCACATCTCCTAAAAGTATATATTTTTCAAATGCCGATTTATAATATAGCAAAGCCGAATCGTACCGCTGTTGAGCTTCAAAAACAACAGCAATATTATTCAAAGCCGAGGCACCCATATCATCGACACCTTGAGTAGATATTACCTGCTTATAGCAGCTAACGGCTTGTTCATAATTTCCGGTCATTTTGTTTACTATACCGAGATTATTATATATATTTGAAGCTGCTGTTTTATTATCCAATTTTTTGAAGATACTAAGTGCTTCAAGATAATTTTCAACAGCTTTATCAAAACGCCCGGTTACCTCATTTACCACCCCAATATTGGAGATCTGTTCAGCCATGCCTGAACTGTCGCCTGCCTTAACATAGGCATCAGCCGAAAGACGAAAATATTTCTCAGCCGTAAAATAATCCGATTGCGAAAAAAAAAGTAAGCCAAGTTGATTAATATAATAAGCAGATACTTTTGGTGAAAGCTCATTGCTCATAAGCGCAACAATACTGTCGCTGTATAGTTCCGGGGTAGGTTTTTCGGCCTTGAAATAGTGTTCAACACTGTCTGTAAGCGCATTGGCATAAATGCTGTCTGACTTTAAACTGTCGTCTTTAAGCAAAGGTCTGTCTTCCTCACAAGACTCGAATAAAATAAGTAAAACCACAAAAAAAGGCAGATATTTCATAAAGGCAGGATTACTTGTTTTTTGCATCGAAATATATCAGGTGCTTACTTTTTATTATTTGCGCTACATTATCTTCCTATGTATAATAATCATTTAACCACAAACATTTATCTTAACTCAAAATTCTTACCCAAATATTTTTCGCGCACCTCGGGATTTGAAGCCAAATTTTCGGCTGAGCCGCTTTCCAATATTCGGCCCTCATAGAGCAAGTAAGAACGGTCGGTGATGCTGAGGGTTTCGTGTACATTATGGTCGGTAATAAGTACACCGATATTCCGCTCTTTAAGTTTGGTTACGATATCCTGAATATCTTCTACGGCAATGGGATCGACGCCGGCAAAGGGTTCGTCCAACAAGATAAAACCGGGGTCTATCGCCAATGCGCGAGCAATTTCGGTGCGGCGCCTTTCGCCTCCGGAAAGCTGAATACCTTTACTGTCTTTTATGTGTGTTAAACTAAATTCTTCCAAAAGTTTTTGGGTGCGGTGTTTTTGCTCTTTTTTGGAAAGTTTGGTCATTTCCAAAACACTGAGAATATTATCTTCAACCGACATTTTACGAAAAACGGAAGCCTCTTGCGGCAAATAGCCCACTCCCAGTTTGGCCCTTTTATACATGGGCAAACCGGTTATTTCGGTTTTATCAAGATAGACCTTTCCGGTGTACGGACGAATCAAGCCTACAATCATATAAAAAGTGGTCGTTTTCCCGGCACCGTTTGGCCCAAGCAGCCCAACAATCTCACCTTGCTGTACATCTAAAGAAATGCCTTGCACCACGGTACGTTTTCCGTATTTTTTTACAACATTTTCGGCTCTCAGTTCCATAGTTTTTTCCTGTTTTAAAATTGGAAATAAATAAAAGGTACAACATCCTGACTTTTAAATTCGATTACCAGTTGCACTACAATAATAAACATGAGTAATTTAACAATATAAGGCGCTCGAACAAACCAATCCACAATTTTATCAGTCCAATGTGTCGGATTTGCGTGCATCAAATACCCAATAATTAATAAAATTACCCAAGTTTGATGAGTTTTCCAAAAATGATAGGCATATTTTCTTATATCCAAATCGGTAAGTACTTTCTCAATCATTATCAATGCCACTTTATAGGCATCAATCATAACTTTGGCCGTAACAATTTTATCATCTCCGCTTATTTCTTCACTTACGCGCACTTTACTTCCCATATCGTACTTTAATTCGGTAGTTACTGAATCGGCAAGTGCGCCTTTGGCATCAAAAAAGTTAATCCTCACAGTTTTTACCGAATCATTTTGTGCAATAATTTGAGAGGTATAGTCATATTCGGCAGCATTCTCTACTTTAAGCTCTTGATAGTTTTCGGGTATATCAGCAGCTCGAAAAAATATCCAAAGTGTTATTACGAAAATAAAAGTCATGAGCCAAGCCACAAATTTTACGGGAATGGTATCGGGAATTTTATCCAAATACGGTTTTACGGCTTTATGAACGGCCAATCCCAGGCCGTGAGCCGAGCCCCAAACCACAAATTTCCAACTGGCGCCGTGCCACAATCCGCCCAGAAACATGGTTATAAATAAATTACGATACATTTTAAACTTTCCTTTGCGATTGCCGCCAAGCGGAATGTACAAATAATCGCGCAGCCATGATGAAAGCGAAATGTGCCAACGTCGCCAGAAATCAGTAATATTCAATGCTTTATAAGGAAAGTTAAAGTTAATACCCAAGTCAAAACCCATGATCAGAGCAAGGCCTATAGCCATATCGGAATAACCGGAGAAATCGCCGTATATTTGCATCGTATAACCCAATACGGCCATAAGATTTTCAAAGCCCGATTTGGTATGCGGTGCGGCAAAAATTATATCATTGTATTGTGCGATATAATCGGCAATTACGGCTTTCTTGAACAAGCCAATCATAATCAGCCAAAAACCTATCCAAACATCCCGTTTTTTTATGATAACCCGCTTTTTAAGCTGAGGCAAAAAGTGATGTGCTTTTACAATGGGCCCGGCAACTAATTGCGGGAAAAAGGAAAGGAAAAAAGCATAATCCAAAAAGTTTTGAGTAGCCGGTAATTTTTTCCTGTAAACATCGATTACATAACTAATTGACTGAAATGTGTAAAATGAAATACCTATGGGAAGAAAAATATCCAACGGTTGGAAATTATTCTTCATTATTTCAGTGAAAGTCTTCTGAATGGGCGGCTCCAAAGATTGAATAAAGTTCGTTATTACCGGGAAATCTCCCAAGTATTTTATGATTTGGACAAAATTTTCAAGAAAGAAATTCGTATATTTAAAGAAAGCCAAAATACCTAAACTACTGACTACGGCCAATGTAAGCCAGAATTTTTTCCATGCTTTTTTTTGAGCGCGCTCCACTCCTATGGCAAAACTGTAATCGGTAATTGAAGTAAAAGCCAGTATTATCAGATAAAACCCACTTGATTTGTAGTAAAAGAAAAAACTAAACAGTATAACGAATATTGTAACGGTCCAACGACGCTTTTTTATAAGCGTGTAGGTAATCATAAACAAGATAAACAGCAGAAAAAAGCTTCCGCTGTTAAATAACATGGGACTTTGCGAATCGTAAATCAGTAAGTCCTTCAGCAGGGAGGAAAAATCTCTCATTGGGCTATTTCAGTTTCTTTATACTACAAACATTAATGAGTTTGTTCGGCATCGCTATTATTTTTTTGGCTGTAACAAAGTGGCATTGGGCGAACTTCTATACCTAATACTGTCAGGCGGTACATCTAATTTGAACCGATAAGCGCCTTTGGTTTGAATCCAAACCGCCACGGAATCCATCCATTTGGCTGCTGAACTGCGTGTAGGATGCGCTCCGTCGCTCGCTCTGTTATATGTTAAATCTTTGGACGGATAATAACGTCTCTCGCCCGTATTACTTAATATCAATTCATTAATTCCGGTATCATCTTTCCAGTTGGGAGGGCCTATCCAAACGTAAGGAAGCGTATCTACCTGCGAAATTATGCGCCTCACGTATTTTAAGCGTTTATTTTTTATATCTGAAATAAACAATTCATTGGCACCCAAAACCAGCATGACATAAGTAGGCTTATATTCATTTATAAAATGCGACAGTGTATCTGAGGTGCCGTACCAAAGGGTAGATGAGCTGTACCAAATAACCGATTTCATATCGTGCTCATTGTACTCAACATAATCACGTAAACGGAGCATTAAGCCTTCCAACATGGAGTCGCCGATTAATAATATTTTTTGTGCGCTTGTATCGGTAATCACGGTATCGCGTTCCGCCAAACTTTTCAGGCTTTCCTGCTCGGCAAAAGCCGGAACTTCAAGCGCCTCACCCCATAAATAATCTTTTACACCGGATTGCTTCAGCTCATAATCCATTACAGTAATAGGTTGATGGCGAAATGAGTAAAACACCATAAGTGCAAATGTTATAATCAAAATACTGATAAACTCCCAAACGGAACGGTTCATAGGAATAATTTACTGTTTATTTTTGGATTGAGAGAAAAGCCACGGCAATAGCTTCGGCTCGTTGTAAGCGGCATCCCAGCTGAAGTGCCCGAGCTTTGGATATTCCGTATATTTAGGATTTCCGCCGGCTTCTTTGATGGCCTTAACCATTGAGCGCGAACGCTCAGGAACAACGACTTTATCTTTAGCTCCGTGAAATGCCCATATCGGAATATGACTGATTTTTGATGCTTGTTTGACATCACCGCCGCCGCAAACCGGCACTGCTGCTGCAAATTTATCGGGAAAGCGTGCAATTAAATCCCAAGTAGCGTATCCGCCCATGGATAAACCGGTTATGTATATCCGGTTGGTATCAATCGGCAGGCCTTCAATCATCCAATCGACCAAATCCATGGTAAGCCCGGCATATTTTGAAATATTCCGGGGCATATCATGTTCGGTCAAATTCCAGTCCACTTCCACCCAACGATGATTTTCGGCACATTGCGGAGCTATGACATAAGCCGGAAACTGTTCCTGAGTTTCAGGGTTCGTGAAAATTTCGGCAACATGTGTCAGCTGCTTTTCATTATCATTCCCGCGCTCGCCGGCTCCGTGCAAAAAAATCACCAAAGGCAAGCGTTTCAGCTCCATAATTTTTTGTTGAGGCTGATAATAACGATAAGGCAAAACACCGTTTTCATTTTCATAAACGGCAGCTTGATAGTTTTTCACAATTTGTGCATTTGCTTGATTCAAACTAAAAACGGATAATAACAATACAGCAGTCAGTGTAATTCCGGAAAAAAAGTTCATTGCTTTTATCTTTTAGAGGCGTAAAGATAAATATTATTTTGTTCAGGCATAAAAATAATTAACTAAAGTTCAGAACAGTCCTTTCACAAGCTTAAAAGAAAATTATATCTTTGGCAGCTAATACAAAAAAATGTCATAAGCAAGTTTGTGGAACCTAACATTTTTCGATTTTGATTAAATGATATTCTTTTACTCAGCTAAACAGATAATTTATGGTTATAAAAAAAAACGCAATTCCTAAGATAAAGCAATATGTTTTGTTCGTATTTTCCCTAATTGTCTTGATATTAGGTTTCTACTTAAATACGTGGAATACAATTAGCAACAAAAAATTTAAGAATTTTGATAAGTTTTCTGAAAGTCTGGTAATTGGCCGGCTGATAATGGCCGAAAACAAAGGCTTTTTATCATACGGTGCATTAACAGGCTTTGCGAAAGACAGACCGAAAGGAGAACATTATGTTGACTACCAATACAAAATTTACAAAGAGGAAATACAGGGCATAAACACTAACAAATATTGGGTTTATAAATCACAAATAGGCGGTCAGGCTTCCCTTTTTGCTTTTATAGACCGTTATTCGCCATACAACAACAGTACTAATTTGGATTTTTTTTATTTTCTAAGCTCAATTTTGGCTGCATTAAGCTTTACATTTTTTGTAATTTGGATTCAAAAAAACTATGGATTTGATGTTGCAATTTTAAGTCTTGTACTCATCATTATTACTGAATGGATTAACATTTTTGGAAATAATTTATGGTGGCAGCTGTGGTCATATTACTTTCCGTTTTTGGTATTTCTTTTTTTGTTGGATAAAGAAACAAAGAATAAAGATAATATACTGATTTTTAGAAAAATACTCTTTTTCTCCTTTATCACTGTATTGGTGAAATGTTTTTTTTCGGGCATGGAGTACATGTCTGCCACGCTTATTATGCTTTGCATACCTTTTGTTTATTATTCGATACTGAACCGACATAAATTCACAAAATTTTTTAAACGCATAATGGCCGTAGTCTTAGGATCGGTTTCGGCAATTGCAGTTAACTTTTTTGTGCTTTCATACCAAATAGCGCAGGTTGAAGGGAGTATGTCAAAAGGATTAGAACATATTGTAATGAGTTTCTTAAAAAGGAGCTCGGGCGACAGTTCAAATTTTGATGAAGCATTCAGGGAATCTTTGGATTCTTCGGTTTTTGATGTTCTGGAAAAATATTGGAATGGTGTTGCTCTGGATTTCACAGCTTGGTTTACATCGGATTGGGAAAGTTTTTTAAAAGTTGATTTTGGAGAACTGTTTCTTATTGTTCTGATTTTCACATCTGTCATATATATATCCAAAGACATACTGCCTTCTTTATATTCTGCAAGAAAATCAAACCATGCATTAGTACTAACAACCTGGTTGTCAATGGCTGCACCCTTGTCTTGGTTTATAATTTTCAAAGGACACTCTTACATTCATACGCATCTAAACTTTATCACATGGTATATGCCCTTTGTGTTATTAGCTTATGTGATTATTTCTGTTGTAATTAATGCGGTAATAAAAGACTATGTATGCAAAATAAAATTCCGAAATCTTAATAAATGGATTAAGAATACAATATCAACACAAAAAAGCTGATTGAATCAGACGATTTGCTAATACCCATAACCCATTTATTACCGGAACTTAGACATATTTAATAGTGACCGCCGCGGCAATCGGAATCGCACTCGGTTTTGACATACCGGCTTCGACAAGCTCAGCCTCCGAGCGCCTCCGCGTCGAGGCCGTAGATAAATGCCCGGATGTAATATAATAGTTTGTAGTACCCATGCGCCTATTTCAACAAAACTATCATAGAAACTTCTCAACCGAACAATTTTCCCCAAAAACCTTTTTTATCATTTTTCGGTATGCCTTCGTTTCGGCCGGCTTCTGATTTATTCGGACCTTGCCCGACACGTCGTATCTTTGCACCGCAATATTCGCAACTGTCGGTATCGGCGGGATTAAAATCGGCGCCGCAAGCCAAGCATTGTATCGCTCCGGTTTTTAGGGTATTCATTGAGCCGCAAGTTTCGCAAAGGGTATGCTCGGCGCCTTCAGGGATTTTTAAGACGGAGCTGCAAACCACACAGTTTTTCTCATCTGTTTCCGGAGCTTCGGTTTCTATAAATTCGCTCTGCAATCCCAGATGTTCCATGGATTTGCTAATGGTTTCCTCATCGTATTGTAAAATGGCTGCTCCCAGTGCTTGTTTATAAAATATTTCTTTCGAAATACCGGTATTCCCTTCCGGATAATAAGCCATACACTGCATAGCCATGGTTTTATCCACGGATTCTTTGGTATGTTCCTTCAAAAGATCCAGATATTCAATAAAAGCAGCATCAAAATTAGCTTTATAAACGCCTTCGATGTATTCGATCGTAATTTTCTCGCTTAACGCCTTAAACATAGCCTGTTCGGCGGCATTTTCTTCAAAAAAATTATTATCCAATTTTTCCTGCCAGAACATTTTATAAAAATCCAAAAACTTTTGCCTGTAAGACGGTTGTCTAATTTTTGGCGAAAAACGTTTATCATAAAGCTCAAACTCGGTTTCGTGCATCTGTAATTGCGCATCCGTAAATGCAGCAGCATCTTTTTGTTGAATGGCCGTATTCAATGCTTGGGATATTTTTAAGAATTTTTGAACGGCCGGTTTTGCCATGTTCTCGGGTGTGAATATTTGCCGGGTCTCTCCTTTCAAAATCTCAATATCATACCCCATTAAACTTCCGCAATAATCGCAGTAAATATAAGCCGTAGTAAACTCATTCAATTTATATCCGCCGCAAGTCGGGCACTTAATTTTTCTTACTAACATAATTCATGTTTTTGTTGCTTCCCCCGAATAAAAAACGGTTTATTACAAACTTCAGGCTTGCCCAAAACGCTCCTCAAATTTATTGATAATCTCTATGAATTCTTCCGGTAAACGTTCCTCGGCATAGTCTAAAAATTCTTTGGGAATGTGCTTATGAAATGCTGCCGCCATACCGCCGGTCATACACGCAATGGTATCGCTGTCGCCGCCGAGGGAAATAGCTTTTCGTATGGCATCTTCATAATTTGTGCTTTCAAGAAAAGCCACAATGGCCTGCGGTACCGAGCCTTGGCAAGTAACATCAAAGGTATATTCCGGGCGTATTTCATCAATGCTGAAATTCAAATCGTAGGCAAAAGTTTTTACAATATAATTTTTAATTTCTGTTTTAGAATACGCTTTTTTTGCCAAAAAGACCGCCGCTGCAACTGCCTGCGCACCTTTTATGCCTTCCGGATGATTGTGTGTAACTTCGGCTGTTTCCCGTGCCTTTTGCAAAATCGCAGGCACATCCGGATACGCAAAACCTACAGGACTGACACGCATGCCCGATCCGTTTCCGAAGCTGTTATAAGGTTGCGGATTATTTTGGCCTAACCACGACTGAAACCAACCGCCGTATCCGCGGTCCGGATATTTGCGGCCGTAGCTCCAAAGCGATTCTTCAAAATCTTTTTGGTGTAAAATACTGTCGGCTATCGCTACGGTAAGCACCGAATCATCGGTAAATGTTCCTTCCGACGGGAAAATATCAAAATTGTAATCTTTCGTATTTCTCCACTCATAAATTGAGCCGACTATATCTCCGATAATCGAGCCGATAATGGTATTGGAATTAAATTTTAATTTCATACGGATTACTTTTAATTATTAGGGTAAAGATATGAAAAATTTCGAGTTATATCCGGCTTTTTTGATTTAACCCGTCTGAAGGCTTTGTGCGCTCGGATGGATAATGCACTCAGTTAGTTTTAAACAGGAGATAAAGATACGTACAAAATTTCAGCAATAATCAAATTAAATCTGCCGGATTTGGTTTGCAAACGGCGCGATTGATTTTGTTTTCCGACTTTTTATTAGCGAAATCCGGCAGATTTCATTAAAACCCATTCGGATAAATAAAATTCTTGTATATTTGCAGTAATTAATCGAGTTTCTAACAACACTATCAAAGTGTTTTTAAATATAGACAGTTATGTTTTTAACCATGTTATACATATCAGCAGCACTCATTGGAATTGCATTTATAGGCATGGGTGTAGGCGTCTTTTTTTCAAAGAAAAAAGCGTTTCCCAATACTTCGGTGGGCGGCAACAAAGCCCTTCGCAAACAGGGTGTTTACTGTGCAAAAACCGAACAAGCCATTATTGACAAAAAATATAAAGTGAGGAATACCCAAATAGAATGCAGCAGTTGCGGCCTTTAATTCTTATTTAAGAAAAAATCTTGTTTTATGTACCGCTTTCTTGTGTTTATGCTGATTTTGATTTTGCCCGGCAAAATTTTTGCTCAGGCTGATGCCGGCATAAAACTCACAACATTTAGCGGGCATCCTTTTGCCAAAACCGATTTGGATTGGCATCAAAAAACTATTGACGGGCAAGGCTATTTGACTTTCGAGCCCGGACTGTCGGCCGATATTTACATGCCGCTTATAAACCGCGTACGAATCGGAGCAGAAGTTCAAGCCGTGAGCGACCGCTTTAACGGTTTCACGGGAGCCGTGGGCATAAATATTTCGGGTTTTGTGTTCAAATACTGGAAAAACCGCTTGTTTATTACCATAGGCCCGAAACTATATGTTTACCAAAACCGCGAACTGCCCGAGGACTATACCGGTGATGAAGGCTACAAAACAGAAGGCGCCATGCCGCGTAAATTCATGCCCCTGACCGGAAGCATAGAATATTCCTATGATTTGAGTAAAACCACGCGTTTTATGGTCGGATTGGGACAGACGCATCCCAAATCGGCAGGGATTACGGCCGGTTTTCGTTTTATCCTTCCCGGTGGCGGCGGCAAAGGCTGTGATTGTCCGAGCTACCGTTAAAGCCCGGCTTTTTGATGCAGAAAAAATACAAAAAACTCATTTCGGTAATTTTAAAGCTGCTCATTCTTGCGGCTTCTTATCTGTATATCTGGCAAAAAATTAAAAGCCAAAGCCGGTGGGATGTTTTTCCGGAGGCGCTTTCGGATTGGGCATTTTTTGCCGCAGCTTTTTTTCTTATGCCCCTAAATTGGTTCATAGAGTCATACAAGTGGCAGTATATTCTCAAAAAAACAGAAAAAATAAAAATTTGGACTGCTGCAGAATCCGTTTTTGCCGGCATTACTTTAGGAATTTTTACACCCAACCGCATCGGCGAATTGGCCGGGCGAATTCTTGTATTGAAAAAAACACACCGACTTAAAGGTATTTTTTCGGCCGGCTTAAGCAGCTTGAGCCAAACAATGCCCACACTAATTTTCGGTATTTTAGGGGCTTGGTATATTTGGCAAGACCAATTTTCCGACACCCATACACCCGATACAGAATTTCTTCTCATCGGTTTACTCGCTATGCTGTTTAGTGTTTTGCTTTTTCTGCTTTATTTCAGAATAGATTTATTGGCCGGTTTTCTCGCAGGCTTTAAGTTTTCACACAAGCTGAAAGAAGCCGTAAAACTGCTTGGCCGATTTTCGCAGCGGGAATTATCCGGGGTTTTAAGTTTTAGCATAAGCCGCTACCCGATATTTATGCTGCAATTGTATCTTTTGCTCTTATTTTTCGGTGTTGAGCTTTCGTTTTTGACGGTTTTTGCCGCCGGCGCAGCTGCTTTCTTTATAAACTTCATTATTCCGAGCATTGCATTGGCCGATTTGGGCATACGCGGCTCATCAGCCTTATTTTTTTTCGGATTATACATTTCAAATGATGCCGCTGTACTTTCAGCCGTTTTTGCGCTTTGGCTCATTAATTTGGTAATTCCGGCCTTAATCGGTTCTGTAATTTTATTGCGCTTGAAAATTATTTCGTAAGCCGCTGCCTTCTCTATAACCGTCCAAACTTTTCTAAAATTCAAAATTTTAGAAAAACTCCGAGCTTAGTTCACAAGAAAATCGTTATATTTACAGTCCAACCTTTTTTAAAATTTGGAACTTTAGAAAAGGATCGAACATGAACAATATTTGGCCTTTTAAAAAAACAATGAAACAAGCAAAAAAACAAATCCTTGAAACCATATTACCGACCATATTCGGAATATTGGCCGTACTAATTCTTTTAGCTGTCTTTAACCTAATTCTGCACGGCAGAAATGTGCTTAGTTCTCCGGATAACGGATTTCTGAAACTGTTTGTTCCCGTAGTTACAATTTTTGCGTTAATCATTCAGCTCACACTAACAGTTCCTTTTTGGAAAAAATTTCAAAACCGGAAAAAAGTTTTGGGTTTGACGCTTATCCCGTTTACGGCTTTGCTTTCTTTGGTTTCAGGTGTAATTTTTGGTTTAGTGTTTTGGGAAAGAACCTACGGAACAGACGAATTGCTTTTAGTTTCTCTCACCGGAATTTTTGCATTTGCTGTATATTGGACAGTTAATTTATTGACATTGCAGTTTTTTTTACAGACAAACCCAAAACGTTTAAGTTAGTTGTGGCTTACAGCGACAACGATAATCGTGGCACGATAAACTGAATAGCATAACCAACCGCTGACGGGGCGTGAAGCCGCCGAATGGTAGCAAATGAAAACAATGTTCAATTTTTTGATGCCGAGTCAAAAACCGGTGCCATGCGCAAGGCTTATTCCCTTAATAATTTTATTGAAAAATATGAGTAATAAGTAGAGACCTGATTAACGACACTCTAAATTGATTCGCTAAAATTATTTTTGGATTTATATTTTTAATATTTTATATTGCAACGATTTTAATCTACAAACATCTGTGCGTGTGCTATCTTATTGTAAATTAACATATTACCCCCCCCGCTTTCGGCAAATACACTAAGCCGAAACGGAATTTATACTGCCGGATTTACATAAATTTGCGAAAGCGCTAAAGAATTTAATTTCTTTAGCTTTTAATAAGTTTATTTCAAATCTAACATTATTAACTTATAAATTATTATCAAATGAAAACACTATTCGTTTCAGTTATATTTATGCTTATTTTAAGCATCGGATTTTCTAATTCTGCTAATGCAGCTACTTTGGATGCCAAAAATGACATTGTTGATTTACCGACAACTTTAATGAGCGATTTTGAAAGTTCCGAGCTTAATAGCCCCAAAGATACTGCGGACTTGGATGGACAGGATGAGATCTATTGTTTCGTTGCTACTTATATATGCGATACCGGTTTAGGCGGTGGTTATGCGCAGATTTGCGGTAGCACGATGGAAGAGATACAGCAGCAAATTCAAGCTTTTGATGAAATTCTGTGTTAATTAAACTATGAAAATTCTCACCATTCGAAAAATGGTGAGAATTTCATTTTTACACCACATATAAATTCATAAAAAATGATACTATTAAAAAAAAACGTACTGATTTTTCTTCTCTTATTGTGGATAAGCGAAGCCCCGGCACAAGAATATACTACCATTGATACGGCACAACATCTTGTATATTACAAATATTCCTTTCTGCAAGACTCTACCGATGCTTCGTCTTACAAAGAACAGGAAACCGTTTTGCAAATCGGCAAACAATACTCTAAGTTCGTAGATGTTAACAACATAATACAAGATTCGATTACGCAAATGTATTCAATAGAACAAATGACTCAGGAATTGTTTGATGATTTTGTATTGGAAGTAAGAAAGTACAAAACAAGCCTATTATTCAATTGTTCCGTTTACAAGAATTATCCCGAAATCAACGAACTTACTTTTACAGGAAATATCAGCAAATCAGCTTACTTAAGCAAAGAGCCGGTACTGAGCAGTTGGGAATACGACAATGTTGGAGACACAAGCATAATGGATTACAGGTGCAAAAGAGCGTATATAAATTATGGCGGAAGACGATACACAGCCTGGTACACCCCTGAAATTCCAATACAGGACGGACCGTATAAATTTTCCGGTTTGCCCGGTTTAATACTGAAGGTTCAAAGTCATTGCAACGAGCATGTTTTTGAAGCTTTTAAAATTTCAAAACCACAGAGCCCGCTCATGAAAAACATGTACTTTGTACATTTAGACAGATACATCGATGCCTGCCCCGAAGACTATGTGAAAGCACTAAATACCCAAATACAGGAGCTTTTTGCAATGGTAGCAAATGAAAACAATGTTGAGTTTTTCGATGCCGAATCAAAAACTCGTGCCATGCGAAATGCTTCATCTATCAATAATTTTATTGAAAAATATGAGTAAATAAAAGGGGACGCAGTAAATTGCGTCCCTTAAAACTGCTCAATAAATTGGAATCCTATCAGCTTAAGTCAAAAGTTTGAGACGTACAAAAATAGTATTTAATCCTTAACTTATACACTTGTGAAAAAAACGCTAATTCTTCTGTTTTTCCTTTTGTTTAGCGTTTTATTATATTCGCAAAATGTGATTGAAGGGAAGCTTTTATCAACAACCGGTGAAGCTGCTGCAAATGTCATCATTACCTTAAGCCCAAAAAACAACCGGCAAGTTCTGCTTGCACACGGTTTTTCGGGTAAAGACGGGAGTTTTAGAATTCAAACAAAACCGGGTGCCGACAGCGTGCTTATCACATTTCGTTCAATGAATTACAGAGACACTACAATTCTCAGCAGTTCAAATAGAAAAAACATCTTACTCTTTTTGATACCGGAAGACAAAAAAATTCGAGAAGTAACCGTTAGCTCCGCACCCTACAAAAAAAGGGGCGACACAACAATTTATTTTGTAAACAGTTTTTCTGCGGAAAAAGATTTTTCAATCGGAGACGTCATCAATAAGATGCCCGGCTTTGAAGAAGGCAGCGACGGGAGAATTTATTATCAGGGACAGCAAATAGAAAAATACTACATCGAAGGATTAGACCTTTTGGAAAATAATTATCAACTTGCAAATAAAAACCTACCACACAGCGCAGTAGGCTCTGTGGAAGTATTGGAAAAGCACCAATCAAAAAAAATCTTTGAAGGAATTATTGAATCTGATAATGTTGCGCTAAATATCCGTCTGAAAAATAAAGTTACCGTCACCGGAACAGCTAATATTACCGCCGGACTACCCTTAGCATTATGGGATATAAATTTAACTCCCATGCTCTTCAATAAAAATCGGCAAATAATTGCTTCGGTTCAAAGCAACAACACGGGTAAATCGCTTAATTCTCAATTTGTAAAAATGAAGCTTGGCAACACTACCGTGGAAACGCAAATATCTTCCAAACCCTCAAATGTAGGCGTTACGAAACTTAACTATCCCGAAATAAAACAAAACCGATATTTAGATAACAGTTCTTTACTGTCAACTTATAATGACTTGATTCGCTTAAATAAGACAACGAATATACGAATTAATGCTTCGCATTACCTTAATCAAACTAAACAATACGGACAAAAAACCACCAAATATTTTCTGCCCGATACCACAGTCGCAGTATTTGAAAGCACTGAGAATACATTTTTCGATAATAATTTGAACACCGGTTTTACGCTCACCGGAAATGATAAAAAAATATATTTTAAAAATCTGACCAATCTTAATAAAAACTGGGATAATGAAACCGGTATTATTGAAGCGGAAAATAAGCAAATACAAAAAGCCTCTACACCATATTTTTCCCTGTCAAATAATTTTGATTTTGTGATTCCGCTAAAAAAACATTTTATAAATATTTATACCCATATTGATTTTTCGCAGGCTCCTCAGCAGCTCGAATACACACCGGCAGTTTTTTCTCAAAATAATTCTATCGAAACAAACAATTCATCTGCCGTGCTGCAAAAATATGACACAAAGAACTTGTTTACAGATAATTATCTTTCATTTCTTCTGTCTGTAAAACCGCTTACATTTGAAACCAAAAGCGGTTTCAAATATTCTGACCGGGAAATAATAACGAATCTTATTTATGACGAAAATACAAATACTGCCGACTCCTTGCGAAATAATCTGCAATGGGACTACAAAGAATTTTATTTGACTGAAATTGTAAGACTTAGAAGAAAAAAATTTAATTTATCTTTAACACTCCCTCTCACATTTATGGATTATGATATACGCGATAAATATCACGATTCACCGGAAAATATCTCGGATTTGTTTTTCACTCCTCGCTTGGGCGGCGATATAGAACTGGGTAAATATTTTCATTTTTACGGCGGTATCGGTTACTCAAAAAGCATAAGCGAAATCAGCAGCTTAATGCAGGGCTATGTAATTAGGAACCACAGAAATATGAGCCGAAACAGCAATGAAACAGGCTACCGAAACGGCATTTCATATTCAGGTCGCCTTACTTTCCGAAATTTAAAACACGGACTGTTCTCAAATTTAAGATGGATAAAAACTCACAGGCAAAACAATTTGATAAGTACACAAGAAATGATAGCAACCGGCGTATTTATCCGAGATGCAATTCACGATGTAAATTATTCATTCTCCGATAATATTAGCGCGGAAATAAGTAAATATTTTCCGGCGGCAAAAACAACTTTCAAAATAAAATCTCATTATTTTTCATCCCGGCGCGAAACAATTTTGAACAACGAAAAAGTATCACAACTAAACCATCTCATTGAAATTTCACCGGAAATTGTTTATAACAGCATGAAGGGTTTATCGCTTACCTACTCTTATAAACCAAGATTAATAAAACAAAAAACCGCAATAAATGAAAACTCTGTCGTCGAACAATCGCACGCCTTATCTTTATACTATATTTTTGATGCAAAAAAATGGGTAAGTTTTGAAAATGAATATTATAAGCATAATAACCAAGAAGGTGAAAATAATTTAGACGCTTTGTTTTCTCATTTCACCTTTGGATATACGCTCAAAAATTCCGACATGAGGTTCTTATTTATGTGCAATAACATCTTCAATGCACGCTATATCAGCAACTATTACGCAAGTGATTTTTCCTTAATTCAAAATTATTATCAAGTCCGTACTCGAGAGTTTAGAATTGGAGTCAGTTTTAGCCTCTTGGATTTAAAAAAATTATAAATTGCCTCTAAACCCGCCTGACCGCTTTGAGCGGTCGGACGGGTATTACAAATTTATTATGTGAAAATTTACAAGGGAATATTCCCGTGTTTTTTGGGCGGATTTTGTTCGCTTTTGTTTTTGGTCATGTCCAATGCCGTAATCAATTTCTTCCGGGTTTCTTTGGGATAAATAATTTCATCAATATATCCCAACTCAGCCGCTTTGTAAGGATTAGCAAATGTTTTTTTATAGTCGTCTATAATTTTGTCTTTCTCAGCCTTGTCGGTGACTTTTCTGTAAAGAATATTTACGGCACCTTCCGGGCCCATAACGGCAATTTCGGCCGTGGGATAAGCCATGTTGTAATCGGCGCCAATATGTTTGCTGCTCATTACATCGTAAGCTCCGCCGTAGGCTTTGCGAGTGATGAGCGTAATTTTGGGCACGGTGGCTTCGGAAAAAGCATAGAGCAATTTGGCACCGTGCTTAATAATTCCGCCAAACTCCTGAGTAGTACCGGGCAAAAATCCGGGGACGTCCACCAGCGTTACCAGCGGAATGTTAAAAGCATCGCAAAAGCGGACAAAACGTGCGCCTTTGTGCGATGAAGCAATGTCGAGCACACCGGCAAAATATTCGGGTTGATTGGCTATGTAACCTACGGTTTGTCCGTTCAACCGACCAAAACCCACTACAATATTTTTGGCATATTGCGGCATAATTTCAAAGAAAATATTATCGTCCGAAACGGTTTCAATAATATGCTTGATGTCGTAGGGCTTGTTGGGATCGGCCGGAACGAATTCCTGCAAGTTTTCGTCTTCACGATCGGCCGGGTCGTTGGTGGGTTTTATCGGCGCATCGTCCATATTGTTGGAAGGGATGAAACTGATCAATTCGCGCAACATCATTAGAGCTTGCTCATCGTTTTCAGCCATTAAATGCGCCACACCGCTTTTTGCATTGTGCGTGACAGCACCGCCCAATTCATTTTTGGTAACTTCTTCTTTAGTAACCGTTTTTATAACATCCGGACCGGTAACAAACATGTAGCTTGTGTTTTCGGTCATCAGAATAAAATCGGTAATAGCCGGGGAATACACCGCACCGCCGGCACAAGGGCCCAGAATGGCCGATACTTGAGGAATTACGCCGGAAGATTTTACATTGCGATGAAAAATATCGGCATATCCACCCAAGCTTGACACGCCTTCCTGAATTCTGGCTCCGCCGGAATCGTTAAGCCCAATTAAAGGTGCCCCGTTCTTCAAAGCCAAATCCATAATTTTTATAATTTTATTAGCATTAGCGCGGCTGAGTGATCCGCCAAAAACCGTAAAGTCCTGCGAAAAAACATAAACCAAGCGGCCGTCAATTTTGCCGAAACCGGTAATCACGCCGTCGCCCGATATTTTCTTTTTGTCCATATCAAAATCTGTGCTTGTGTGGACTACATATTTGTCGGTTTCGGTGAATGTGCCCGGATCCAGCAGCAGCTCAACCCGCTCGCGTGCCGTCATTTTTCCGGCTTTACGTTGTTTTTCTTTGCGCTCTTTTCCGCCGCCGGCTTCGGCTGCTTTTTTGCGCTGTTCAAAATCTTTGTATTTATCTTCCAATAGTGCCATTATTTTTCTTTTTATTGATGTTTAAGTATTAAGATAAAAATAGATGCGATTAAGTTTATTCAAGAATCACCAGCGGTTGGTCTCCCTGAATATTTTGGCCTTCTTTTACCAAAACCTTTTTTACGGTGCGGTTGCCGCCGGCTTTATATTCGCTTTGCATTTTCATGGCTTCCACAATAATTACCACATCGCCTTGTTTTACTTTGTCGCCGACTTTTACGGGAATTTTCACTATTGCCCCGGGCATAGGCGATGAAATAACGCGCGTACCGTCATCTTTATCTTCTCCTTGGCGGTTTTGCATGTATTTACTTTGGGCATCCGTTACGGTAATATCAAAGTATCGGTTGCGGTTGTGCAAACTAAATTTTTTGCCGGAAATACCGGGTTCGGAAAGTTCAAAATCATAAGAAATGCCTTTATGCAAAAGAGAATATACTCCGGCAGAAGTTTTCACCACATCTGCTTCAAGAATTTTATCGTCCACTTTTATTTTAACCTGATTTCCTTCTCGCTCCAACAGTTTGAGCATTTTGGTTTTGCCTTTTATGCTAATATCTAAGTCCATTTTTTTTTAGTTTAATATTTACAATAATTTCCCTACGGATTGTTTTCTTCCGAAATCCTTCCAACGCTTTGTTTCTTGGGTTTTCAGACTTCCGTTGCCGTTCGATTTAAGATTTTCAACAAATTGCAAGTAGGCCGTAACGGCCGCCAAGTCTTCCAAAGTTTCATTGGTTTCGGGTTTTTGAAGTAAAAAGTCTATATTATCTTCAATAAACTTAGTATCGTAGCGGCCTTGGACAAATGCCGGTGCCTGCATGATGCGACGAATAAAATTTAGGGAATTTTTTACACCGGTGAGTTTATATTCGTCAATGGCACGAATCATGCGGTCGATGGCTTCACGGCGATTGCTGCCCCAAACAATGAGTTTGGAAATCATGGGGTCGTAGTGAATCGGAATTTCAAAACCGCTGTACACATAACCATCGTTACGCACGCCAATTCCGGAAGGCTCGCGAATGTATGAGATGGTACCGGGATTAGGCATAAAGTTATTTTCGGGATCTTCGGCATACACGCGTATTTCTATGGCATGGCCAAACTGCCTGACATCTTCTTGCCGGATTTTAAGCTTTTGATTGTCGGCAATTTTGATTTGCTCTTTCACCAGATCAATGCCGGTCGTAAGTTCCGTTACCGGATGCTCCACTTGCAGGCGAGTATTCATTTCCAGAAAATAATAATTTCTGTTATCGTCAACAAGAAATTCCACGGTACCGGCACCGGAATAGTTTACGGCTTTAGCGGCAGCTACGGCTTTTTCGCCCATTTCTTTGCGAAGTTCAGCCGTCATTAAAGGCGAGGGCGTTTCTTCCACTACTTTTTGATGGCGCCGCTGTACCGAGCATTCGCGCTCGTTCAGATGAATGCAATTGCCGTGATTATCGGCCAAAATCTGAAATTCGATATGATGCGGGGAGCTGACAAATTTTTCGATATACACATCTGCATTTCCAAAGGCCGATTGGGCTTCGGACTTAGCTTGGCGCACACCGGTAATGAGTTCCTCATCGTTTGTAACCAAACGCATACCCTTACCGCCGCCGCCTGCCGTGGCTTTCACCATAATGGGATAGCCGATTTGGTCGGCTTTTTGCAGCAACAGTTTTTCATCGGCAATGTCTTCTTTGGTTCCGGGAACTACCGGCACACCGGAATCAAGCATTTTTTTGCGTGCCGTAATTTTATCGCCCATGGTTTCAATGGCATAAGCATCCGGCCCTATGAAAACAATGCCTTCGCTTTTGCAACGCTCAGAAAAACAGGCATTTTCCGATAAAAAACCGTAACCCGGATGAATGGCTTCGGCTCCGCTTTGTTTGGCTGCGGCAATAATTTTATCCTGATTCAAATAACTTTCGGCCGAAGAAGCGGGACCTATACAGTAGGCTTCATCAGCTAATTTTACGTGGAGTGAACTGCGATCCGGCTCAGAAAATACGGCTACGGTTTGTATGTCCATCTCCCGACAGGAACGAATAACGCGTACGGCTATTTCACCCCGGTTGGCAATTAGAATTTTTTTAAACATAATGCTCAGTTTTCAAATTATCTTATGTGGAATGGTAAATCTAATAAAAATCCGGGTTTTTTCCAATTTGAATTTACAGATTTTTGTTTCTCAGGTGAAGTCCTCGAATTAATGCCACTAAGACGCTAAGGCACGAAGGAAAAAATAATTATGCAGTCGGAGTTTTCTACTTGGCTTTGTGCCTTGGTGTCTTTGTGGCAAATTATCTTGAATCCTTACTCCAAACATATAGAAAAATTACAATAAATCGGATTACATCTTTATATTAAAAGCTTGAATTAATGCCACTAAGACGCTAAGGCACGAAGAAAAAAATATGCAGTCGGAGTTTTCTACTTGGCTTTGTGCCTTGGTGTCTTTATGGCAAATTATCTTGAATCCTTATTCCAAACATATAGAAAAATTACAATAAATCGGATTACATCTTTATATTAAAAGCT
>CAYYQW010000006.1:36805-81951 GCA_964472505.1 uncultured Bacteroidaceae bacterium
TGAATTAATGCCACTAAGACGCTAAGGCACGAAGGAAAAAATATGCAGTCGGAGTTTTCTACTTGGCTTTGTGCCTTGCTGTCTTTGTGGCGGATATTTTTGGCAATTTCATTAATAAAACCGGCGATAAGATTGACCGATTTTTGCTAACTTGCAGGCTTAAAGTTTTAGTTTTAAAAAATAATCACAGCTGTATTTATGAACGTAAAGCATGAAGAAATCAAGAATACTTTAGAAAACATATCGCGCGAAAAAGCCGACCGTCTTATTGAAAACTGTCGAGAAAATCCGGAATATACAGAACAAATCTACCGGCTAAGTATACAAAACAGTCATCCCAACAGTTGGCGTGCTTCATGGGTTCTTGTACATTTGAATAACAAATATCCCGAGCTTCTGAAAAACTATACGGAACGCATGATTGAGGATCTGCCCTCTCTTAAAAACAATCGACAGCAAGTCAGCTTTTTTCAAATACTGCGCATGCAAGATTACAATACCGATGATGCGGGCGAACTTTTTGATATTGCCCTGAATAATTTGATTGCCGCCGGAAAACAAATGTATGTGCAACAAAATTCCTTATTATTTTTGGAAGATTTTATTTGTCGTGTACCGGAATTGGCGTCCGAGCTTGCAGAGGTTCTAAGGGGCGAAAATAATCTGCGCAACAACCATTCCATACATTTGGCTTTGAAACGAATTTATAAAACTTTGGATGACGTAAAAAACACAGAAAAAGAAACAAACTGATTTACATCTTCATGCGTCTTTGTATGCTGTGATAAATAATTTTTGTAATAATGGTCATGTTCTCATAATCCAATTTTTCCGAAGTATCTCGCGGGCTGTGATAATCCGGGTGCAAACCGGTGAAAAAAACCAATACCGGAACATTTTTTTGTGCAAAGTTATAATGATCGGATGCTACTTTGTATGTCATTCGAACAAGCACGCCGGGAGTACGATCCACTTTGAAATCGTAGGTTTTACGAGCAAATCGCTTGGATTGACGAATTAATGTCGATGTTTTCTTGCCGTAACCGTTCAGATACACGTAATCTTCTCTTAGAGTAGTGTCTTCGGAAAAATCCTTGGATTCTCTCAAAACCATGGCAGAAATCATGTTGTATTTTACACTTTTGCCAATCATATCCATATTGATATTCAATACGTAATTAAAAGTATCGAACCACGGGCTTTCGGTAAAATATTTTGATCCCCACAGCCCCAATTCTTCGGCCGAAACAGCCAAAAAAACAATGGATTTTTCGGGCGGTGTTTCGCTGTGAGCAAAAGCTTTAGCAAGCTCAATTAATGCCGCAGTACCGGAAGCATTATCATCGGCACCGTAATTAATGCCTTTCGTTGTTTCGCCGATATGATCGTAATGAGCCGTAATAACAATGCAGTTTTCTCTGTCTTTTCCTTCGATATATGCCACTACATTTTCGGTTTCTATTTCCTTGCCTTCCGGTGCCCGGTAACGGTTTCGGACTTGTCCCTCTAAGGGAATTACTTCCGGGGCTGTCAGCAGTTTATCAGCTTGCGCTTCATCCAAATTAAATAAGCTTGCAAAATCGGCTTCCGGCAGGAAAATAAAATCAATCTCGGAGGACAGTTTTTCAATTTCTTCAAAATAATTTTCGGAAAGTTTGTTTTGCAGATGCAGGCGAGCCATGTTTTTTTTGTAATGATTAAAATACGGACGAACTGAACTTTCACGTATTATTACCAAAATCTGCTTAAAATTTTCGGCTTCTAATTTTTCAGCACTTTCATTGAGTTTTTTTAGCGATTCGGGAATTATCACCGCCGTTGTTTCTGAATACCCTGCGGGCACTTCGGCTTTGGGCGGGATTAACAAAAACTTTTGATTCTCGGTTTGCGGTTCTTTGCTTGAAATATAATTAACAAAAAAAGAATCCTTTGCGGAATACAAATAACCGGATGCCGGACTTTTTCCCGTAAGCACAAATTTCTGATAATAATCTTCGCTACCGCCCGGAAAAGTTTTCAAACCGGCTTTCTTAAACTGAGCAGCGATATATGCTGCAGCTTTCTTTTGGCCCTCAGTGCCGGAATCTCGGCCTTTTAATTCTTCCGATGCCAGATAATAAACGTGTTCCTTTAAGTGGCTTTGCTTAATGGTTTCCTGTGCCGGGGAAAGACTAAAAATACTAAGCAAAACTAACAGTAAAAAGCTTGTTCTCATGGTTTTATGTGCTTAAGTCGTATATTTCAAAAATTGAAACATACGATTGGTTAATTTATGTTTCCTGTATTCTGTTTTACAATAAATCTGCCGACCGCTCATTACAAGCCTGTTCGGTAAAATACGGCATAAAATGCAGCTCTTGCAATTATTTCGGAAATAAGAAAAAACACAAAAGGCAAATATATTACAAAGGGCATTTTCTTTAACCAGTTTTTTGGGTAAACCATAAATGAGAATAATACAGCTCCGAA
Source organism: uncultured Bacteroidaceae bacterium (assembly GCA_964472505.1). GTDB lineage: Bacteria > Bacteroidota > Bacteroidia > Bacteroidales > JAADGE01 > JAYEIA01. Next base: position 39,275 of record CAYYQW010000006.1, read on the forward strand.
AAACAAACTGAACCACCGAAACAATCTTAAATATTCGTCAAAAGCTTTGGGTTTAAAGGCGGCATTCTCCGCAATTGTGTCCGGTTTAATAAAAAATGTATTCGCTATAATTATTATAATCACCACTACTGTCAGACCAAGCAAAGCTTTAACTCTGCTGTCGGAACGCATGCTGTTGCCGATTTTTATTTCATAATGAAAAAACAATGCAAGAACAAAAGCGGAACCGAGGAGCAAAGCGCTTGAATAAAACTCAATCATAGTTGAGGCGCTGTTCCAAGGCGGCACCGTAGGTATTATGTACAGTTTTGACATGGCATAAATCATGCCTGCGCCTATTGCGGCAGCCGCCAAAACAAATGCTCGGTAAAACTTTGGTGTCGGTTTTCTGAAATGAAAAATAAAATTGAGCATTACAAGCACAAACAAAAACAAGGATACCATGAATATCTCTCTGCTGAGCCATGAAGTTTTCAGATTGCTCAAAGCATAAAGTGCATTCACCGGATTGTTCAAATGGAAAAATGACAATACCAATGCCGCAGCCATAAGCCCGGTGGCAAAATACAAGGCTTTAGCGATAAGCCCGGTGCGAATATTTTTATTCAAAAACAAAAAAGGCAATACAGCAATCATAATGCCGGCAGCTGTTTGAGAAAACAGGGTAAATAACACGAGCGACCATTCACTGTTAAGCATTTTTCACCTCCTCTTGATTTATAATTGTCCAATTTTTAGATTTTTCGGCAGAATGATGTTTTTTTATAATAACGGAAGGCCGGGTATGATGCTCCGGCGGCAAGGGAAACACATTGTTATGCTTGCCATATTTGCGCTCCAATTCATCAAGCTCTCCTACTTCCAAAACTCGCATGGGACAGGCTGCCACACAAGCCGGCAACTTTCCTTCTTCAAGATAATCATTGCATAAAGTACACTTGGTCATAATGCCTGTCTCTTTATTTAGGCTCAAAGCATCGTAGGGACAAGCCCATTGGCAATAAGCACAGCCCATGCAACGGTCTTCGTCAATCAGTACCACACCCCGATTGTTTTTGTATATGGCTTGATTGGGGCAGGATTTCAGGCAAATGGGATCGCGGCAATGGTTGCAAGCCATGGAGACATTGTAGGCCCCAATGTTTGAAGTCCAAGCGGTATTTTCTTGTATCCAGTCTCCGCCGCATACTTCATATACTTTTCTCCAAGATATTTTGTTTTCCAAATTATGTTTGTCTTTGCATGCGACCTGACAAGTTTTACAACCGGAACAGCGCGATGAATCGAAATAGAAAGCTTTTTGTTTTGTCATGGTATTTATGCTTTTTCAATTTGCACCATAATGGTATGCTGTGCATTACCGAATGCCAAAGGTGTCCATTTATGAGAGGTAAGTACGTTTACATTTCCGCGCCTGTCTATACCGTCCTCATCCGGCTGCCACCAGGCGCCTTGCGGTATGTCCACCACACCCGGCATCATTTTAGGCGTGATGCGGCAAGGCATAATTATTTTTCCCCGATCGTTGTATATCAAAACCTTATCGCCGTTTTGAATGCTTCTTTTCCGGGCATCCAAGGGATTAATAAAAACACGCTGCGGAAATGCTTCCTCCAACCAATCAATACCGTCGTGGGTAGAATGCACCCGCGGCATGTAATGATGCCCCAATGCCTGCAGAGGAAACTTTTTACTTTCCTCTCCGAAAGGGCTTTCCCACTCTTGTATGTATTTGGGAACGGGCGGTATTTCCGAAGGCTTGTTCATATCGAACAAAGGTTTAGAGAAAAGCTCAATTTTACCGGTAGGCGTATTCAGCGGATGCTTTTCAGGGTTTTTTCTGAAATCGGTGAAAGCTACTGCCGGTTTTTTTACGGGTGTGGAATACACACCGGTATTCATTTCTTTAAACTTATCAATTTCGGGCACTTCCGGGAAACGCGTTTTTCTGTACACATCCAATGCCCATACAATCCAATCTTTCTCATTTCTGTTTTGCGTATATGCTTCTTTTATGTCAAGTCTTTCGGCTATTTCGCTGCAAATTTGATAATCGCTTTTGGTTTCATCCGGCGGCTCAGTTATTTGGGGATTTAAAATGACCTCATCGCCGTATTTCCATCCGTCTTGCAAACCCCAAACTTCCATTTGGGTGCAAACAGGCAGCACCAAATCGGCAAAACGCGCCGAGGGCGTCATAAACTGATCCTGAACGGCTATAAACTCAAGCAAACTTTCATCTTTAAGAATTTCAACGGTTCGGTTCACATCGGCATGCTGGTTCACCAAAATATTGGAAGCCACAGACCAGATCAATTTGATGTTATTATCCAATTTTTCGACATTTACCAAACCGTCTTCTTTGGTCATTTCTTTTCCCCTCAGAATGGCTTCGGTCCAGAGAAAAACAGGAATACGTGCTTTTACCGGATTGCTGCCGGTTGGGAATACATTCCAAAACGGGCCGCCGTCATCGGCTTGCAGCGCCAAACCGCCGGCCCAACCGCCGGAAATGCCTACATTTCCGGTAATGGCTGCCAACACGCAACCACCCAAAACCGGCTGCTCACCATAGGCTCGCCTTTGCATTCCGTAGCCTTGATACAGCACGGCGGGTTTGCTTTGGGCATATTCTCGGGCAATTCGGCTTATGGTTTCTTTGGGTACGCCGCTGATACTTTCGGCCCAAGCCGGCGTTTTAGGCTGATTATCATAAGTACCGAGAATATAATCTTTGTAGCTTTCTTCATTTTCGCAGCCTTCGGGCATTTGCGATTGGTCAAAACCCGAACAGCATTTTTCTATGAAACTTTTGTCATGCAAATTTTCCGTAATGATGACATAGGCCATGGCGCTCATCACGGCGACATCGGTACCGGGTCTTACGGGAATCCATTCATCGGCCAAAGCCACGGCGCTCATGGTCATTCGCGGATCAATACAAACGACTTTTGCTCCCCGTTCGCGTGCTATTTTCAGATAATACTCACTGTTGGTACCGTCACGCATTTCAGCCGGGTTCCATCCCCACATTAAAATATATTTTGAATTTACCCAATCCTGACGTTGATTTCCGGTAACATTGGTGCCGTAAACATAAGGCGTTGCCTTGCTTATGCAAGCCCAACTGTAGCTGTTGTAATAGCCCAACGAACCGCCGTAAAAATTTAACAAGCGAGCCGCAGTTTGTCGGCCGTTCATCTGATTGTAACTGCCTGTTCCGTATGGTATGTGAATGGCTGAATTGCCGTACTGATTCTTAACCCGTTTAAGTTCCGAAGCCATGCGATCCAAAGCTTCTTCCCAGGATATTCTTTCAAATTTTCCTTCGCCGCGTTTTCCCACGCGTTTTAAAGGATATTTAAGGCGATCTTTATGATATTGCCGACGACGATATGCTCGCCCTCTTATGCAGGCTCTGAGCTGCGGGTCGGCCAATGTGTCGCCGGGCCGGTCGTCGGTTTCTATGCGCAGAACTTTGCCTTCTTTTACATGCAGCTTCAAAACGCATCTTCCGCCGCAGTTATGTGCCGGACAGCCCGCCCGTATGATTGTAATACCGTCTTTCCGGCTTTCGACAACACCCGTCGTGCGCTCCAATTCCTTTATGCAAGCCGCAAATGTTCCCGAAAGCGCAATGCCTCCGCTTATAAAAGCTCCCAGCTTAATAAAACTCCGGCGATCTATGGCCGTGTGAAGCGAAAAGCTTTTATCGGATTTTTTGTTTTCTGAATCGTGCATTATCTAACTGTATGATTAATAGTTTTTTTAATGAAGAGCATAGATCAACCGTTTAATACAGTTTTTGGTTTTCTCACCTTCATTCGGAAAATAGTTTTCCTAATCACCGGCTAAACTACCGATTTTTTTCGTCTAATTCATGGCTTTAAGCCGATAAAAGCCGTAAAAAAATATGTTTTAGGAAAGGGAATTGGGGGTTAAATATTCAAAGCACCTGGTTTAAAGAATGTCAGGGCTTGGGAGTTTACAATAATTTAATGAAAATAGCAAGCTTGCTTAATATTGTGTCATTTTTGTACTAAAATGCTGTAATAATATTCAACTTAAACCGGACACACAGATACCGGGCTACTTTTTTACAGGAGTAACAACTTCCGCATCCTTCCAAAAATCATCATCGGTTTCCGGAATATCGGAATAATCAATGTCTTCGTCTTTCATGTTTTTTAATCGTTCCCAATCTGTTTTTGACATGACTCTGTGGTTTATGATTATTTACTGCAAATATACGAAATAACTATGGTAGCGAGCCACTTTTTTTGAACAAGTTAAAAATATATCAAATATATTAAAAACGCATAAAATGAAAAAAAGCAAATTTAGTGAAAATCAAATCATTCAAATATTGAATGAAAACGAAGCCGGTTATAGACCTGAACAAAGCTAATCATAAAAATGACAAGTATGCCTGATATGATGAGTGCCGGTATCATATAGAGTTTTCAATTATTTCAATTTCTTCTTCCGTCAAATCGTAAAGCCGGTAAACTAATTGATCTATTTGGTTTTCTAAATCGGTGGTGTCGGCTGAGGGGTTTTGTTTTTTAGCCAAGAGGGTTTCATTTACAATTACAGCAATATTTTTTCTAAGTGTATTACTCCCTGTTGCAATTGGAATTTGACTGAAATACTTCCAAATTAATTGGTAGCCGTTTTGAATAGCCGTGCAATATTTAGAAATCAACCACCAACCCATTTTTGAATTCAAAATACCTAAAAGCACTTTATCATTTGATGGAATAAACCACATGGAATCATTGCAAAACAAACCATCTTTATCATAAATAAAACAGGGTTTAACCTGGAATTTTTGATACATTATTTTAGATTTTTCAAACTTATCATAATAATCGCAAGCTCTTAATTCCCACCAAAAATCACCCTTATCTGTCCGTTTTTCTGCCTTTTCCTTAAATTCAAATAAATGCCTGGCTACTGAGGGGTAATTTTTTTTAAACCAATTCCATGCAGCATCAAATGCCATATCACCATATCGTGGTGGTGGTTCAGCTACAAAGTTGGGATTACCCGGATCTAAGTTTTTCTTTATAGTAAAACCTTTAGGTACTAAAATCAAGTAATGGGTATGCTTACCCGTACCATAAGGCTTTATGTTTCTTCCCAATAAAAATGGTTTGATTAATTCCTGAGCTTTCGAGTCCTCTGAAATTATTTTAGCTTTGGTTTCTTCATTGATTACAAAGGCTTTTGTTAGTCCTGTCAAAACACCCCTTTTTGCGTTACTTTCTATGTACGCTTCCAATTTTTCGCCATTTGAAATTACTTTCTGCAAAAGATGTTGGTCTTTGGCATTTGAAACTACCCAAGTTTCGTCATTCAGAGAATTGTGATTGATAGGATTGGTTATACTTGAGACATACGCAGGGAAGTTGGTAATAAAATCCGGTGAGTTGATCTTTGTAGTTTTAAAATTCCCTGTTGCCACTTCTTTACTTGCTGTTAAAATGCAAGGATAGGTTGTTGCTTCTTCAAATATTTGGAAATCACCAAAGTCAATAATTTCAATAAGATTTTGTTCTAATAGAAATTTACGTGCCGGTTGTCCGTAGCCTGCTTGCATAAATTTGTTGGGCATAATATAAGTGAAAACCCCTTTATCTTTCATAATATCAAATCCCTTTTCAATGAAAAATACATACACATCTGCTGTGCCTGTATAGAGCTTGAAATTTGATTTAAAATAGGGTTTAAACTCCTTTATTTCTTCCTGTCTAATATACGGCGGATTCCCAATCACCACATCAAAGCCCACAAAATCTCCGTCATCATTGAGCACTTCGGGAAATTCAAAGCGCCATTCAAAAGCGTTTTCAAAAATGGTGTTGGCTTTTATTTCTTCAATTTCAGTTTCTAACTTTTTGGTGTCTTGGGTAAGTTTAGCCACTTTTTTGTTCCAAGCTGCTTTTTCCTTTTTGCTCATTTCAAAAAGCTGTCCCTGGTTGGTTAGTTGGAACAATTCGCCCGATAGTTTGCGCAGCCTTTTAGCTTTAGGGTCGTTTAAAGAAATTTCGTTTCTGAAATCTGATTTTATGTCGGCAATCAGCCGTTCCATCTCCCTTTTTTGTTCCTTGCTTTCAGCATTTCGGTAAGTTTCAACTGCAACACGGTAACTGTCAATTGTCCACTTGCTTTTTTTCAAAGCTTGTTTCAGGTCGGCATCCATGTCAAAACGGCTTACCAAAGAGTTTCCGCATTTTATGTTAATGTCAATATTTGGAAGTGTTTCGAGTTCGGCAGCGTTTTTATAATAAGCGTTTTTCAATAACTCAATCCATAAACGCAAGCGGCAAATTTTTACGGAGTTCGGGTTGATGTCCACACCGAACAGGCAGTTTTCAATGATGGTTTGCTTTTCATGAAAGAGCGTTTCCTGAATGCGCCGGCTTTCCTTGCTTTTGGGATTGTAGTCAAAAAGTTCTCCCTCTTCGTCTGTTACTATGAGTTCGTCATTTACCACTTCCACCTGATATTCTTTCAGGCGTTTGCCGTCCAGGTCTTGCAGAATTTTCAGGTCGTTTTTAACCGCAATCACTTCGTTTAGGGCGGAAACCAAAAAGTGCCCTGAACCCACGGCGGGGTCGCAAATTTTCAGACTGTTTACAATCTCGTTGGCTTCATTGGCATCTTCAATTTTGTTATAAAGTTCATCCGGGTCTTTGCAGTTCCAATTCTTGGTTTCGTTGAATTTCTGAACAACCGCTTTTCGTATGGTTTCGCGGCACATATACATGGTAATGAAACCGGGAGTGAAAAACGAACCGTCTTTGTAGCCGTTTATTTTCTCGAAAATCAATCCGAGAACGGAAGCGTTGATGAGTGATTTATTTTCTTCCTGAATTTCTTCCGAACCTTCACTGCTGAAATCGTAAGCGTTCAGAAACTCAAACAGGTATTGAAGTGTGGTTAAATTTCCGGTTCTTTTCTTGCCTTGCTCATTTTTCAGCACAGTTGACGAAATGACAGGAATGCTTTTATCGTCTCTCAGGTTGCTGATGAAAATTGTTTCCTGCTCAATTTCGGTTGGCTCAAAAAGCGAAGAGTTAAGATAAGGGACTTTCTCAAAAACTTTGATTACATCTTCGTTCCGCTCGTCCTGTTTCCGTGCCAATACCTGAAAGAACAGACTGTTCAGGTCGTCATAGCTTTTAATTTTGTCAAGATTGAGAAACGCATACGACCCGCCTTCGGAACGGGCAGGTTTATCGCCTTTCCCGATGTCTCGGGACGAGTTGTGATAGCTGATGAGTTGGGCTTCCATCAATTTCAAAAACAGGATTCTGTTAATCCAAGTGATGGATAGTTCAAGGCCTACATTGAAAAGCCTTTCCTGTTGCGTATTTCCAAACCGGCTTGGATGTTCTAATCGGCTGATTTTATCCAAGCTGTCCAACTGAATTATGGCATCTTCAAGAATGCTTCCTGTATGTCTTTCGCCCGGCTTGTTTCGCTCAATCAGTTTTTTGCTTCCTTCTTTTGTTTCCGTCAATCCGATAATGTGCAACAATTCGCTGTAAAAGCGTTTGTCAAGGCTGTTGCTGTCATTTACAAAAGGTAATTTTAATAAATGCTCAGGCGAAAAAAGTTTGAACAGCGCAATGAGTTTTATATCGTCTTTTGGGTCATCGTTTCTTAATATTTTTTCGTAGGCCCGAATGTCAAAATATGTAAATTCTATGCTTTGATTTAGTTCATTTAAAAACGGTTGCGCAATTTCATCATAGAATACAGTTGTAGATTTTTTTCCGGCTTCAAAATCTTTAAATTGCTTTACGAATTTCTTGTTTTGTGCAAATATTCGTTCAAATACATGTTCCTCAAAAATGTACCATTCATATATGTTAGAAATGATTAAATGTTTTACGTTTAAGTTTTTTTCCGTAATTCTTTCACGCAGGTAATATAAAACTAATTCATGGAATGCTCTTTTGTTAATGTTATCACAAGTAATCATTTCCGGCTTGTTGCTTGGTCTTTTCGCTTCAATTATTACCCCAACATCCGATTTATTAGTTTTCCCGTGATGAATTACTAAATCTTTCGTGTCTTTTGTATTTATTTGGTTCCTATCCTTGTAATAAGTGTCTCTTAAAAAATCCCTCAAATGAGTTTTTTGATTTTCCTCTCTCTCAATTTCATCAACATTGTCCAAAAGCTTTATCAGGTTATTTTTAAAGCTCTCAATATCTTTTCGGTTTGGTTTTACCTTTAAGAAAGCTTTGTTTAATGCTTTTCTTGGTTTCAATATTTTTAACGGTTCACTCATTTGTCAGTTTTCTGTTTTTTAAAAATTCAATTCTAATTTGGGGTTAGTGCCCGATGTTGTTATTGTGCCTGACGGAAATGTCTTGGTGGCGGGCTGGCAGGTGGCTTGTGTACTGAAGTGGGCGTAGCTCACCAAACAGAACAAGCTACCTACCAGACTTACGACCAAACTACTGTTAAGTTCTCTCTTTTCATTACATGTAATAATAATATTTAGTTGGTGGTGAAACATTATCAGGTAAATACTGAATTATTTCACCAACTTTTTGTGCAAATCTTATTGTTATTGGTAAACTGTCATAATAATTACAATTGTTAAAGTTCAATTTCGTTAATGCTAATATCTCTTTGCTTATTTCTCTGATTGAACTTTCTGAATGTGTTATATTTATTTCAAGCCCCATCGGTATATGCATTCCAGGGAATGTTTCATAATAGGGAATATAACCTGTTGTATATAAAATGCCTGAATAATCATCTAATTTCATTAAAGTTCCCCTAAGAACGGGATAAATTCCGTTTGTTCTTAATAGTTTAATTTTTGAAGATTTAATCGTAACAAAGTCTATCTCTGCACCGTTTCCAATTACTTCTCTAACTCCTTCTCTTATTCCTTCGACTTCGGCATAATCTTTACTGACAACATAATCCCAAAAATCTGTTGTTTTATGAATTACAACTCTCGATGGTGTATGTTTGTTAATTTTTATGTAGTTAGTTAATATATTTTTGATTAACTCATTGGCATACTCATAAGTCAAATGAGGTGCTACAACTTTTGTTTTGGCAACATTCCACTCAAATTGTTTTCCAACAAAAATCAATCCTTTCCCTTCTCTATTAAAAGCTTGTGCAACACTCGACCTTAATATATTATTTTCTGAATTTATTATCTTATGAAAACTAATTCCTACGAAACAAGAATTTTTGTCTATTGCAGTCAAAATCCATGGAATACTATTAGAAGTTTTATAATATTGAGCAACTGAAAAATTCCATGCAACCATTGACTTATCCTGCATTTGTTTTTTTGTTCCTGCTATTGTCTCTTCTAAAATTATTTGTGTTGGAATTCTACTTGAATGTTCCAATAATTTAGCCTTTAACTTACGTCTGAAATTAATCTTTTGCTTACCAAAAGGAATTGAACCTAATTTTTTAAATACATTTGAAGGTAATACGACAAAACAAATATCTGGTTTATTAAATGAGTTTTCGATTAAGTTTATATATTCGTCATAATAAAGTTCGATTATTGCGTTTTGCTTTTCAAATAATGTAGCATCGTTTTTTATGATTTCATCAATATCTTTTTTCTTAATTATAAAATTATTTGTTTCATCATTTAGAAATTCAGATTTAAAACATGAAGATTTATTAAATCCAGGAAAATCAGGATTTAAACGCTTATTCATTTCATTGTATTCATTGATTTCTTCATCATTATTGTCAAAAATATCATCATCATCGAAAAGGGATTTTATTTCTCCGTCTTCAATCTCAGTTTCATTTTTAATTTTCACTATTTTATTACCACTTTCAATAAATTTTGAAAACTCACTAATCCAATCAATAGTCTTTTCTATATTGTTTTTTGTTCCGACAACAGCATAATGTATCTCTGATTTATGACTTTTGTTTGATAATGAGTAAAAACCTGTTGTAGAAATCCCCATTTTAGGGTCATCACATAGAAAATCATCAGAAAATTCAATATTTGGCTCTTTTATATGTTCTATTTTAATCATTAAAATAGTGTTTTTTGTATGTGATTATTTTCGATTATTGTTTTTTTATTGTCATTAGCAATGCCAAAATCCACCTTGAATTTAATGTATTTAGCAATACTAATTTTTTCATTTTCAAAATCAATAACTTCAATTCTTTGTTTCCACTTTGCAAGATAACTATATATGAAATGAATGTGATTTACTAATTGCTCATTTCTTTCTCTTGCCGTTAAATAGTTAGTCAGTTTAGTAATATCTTTTGGGTTATCAATTACTTCTTTTCCATCTTTTGTAAACAGATATTGAGGATTGATAACTAAAAATAATCCACCCTCTGTATTATAGAAATGTGTTTCAAATGCAAAATGTTTGAAAAATTTCAAATAACCATATTCATGGTAGCTTACTACGGTTCTTGGCATTGATTTTCGTTTACCAGATATAGTGCTGTATTTTACAATTTTATTTTTTTTATCATAATCTCGCCAAAAGAAATATCTTTTATATTTTTTATTGTATCCTATTTTATTGCTACGTAAATAATAATTTAAACTTTTATTTAACAGCTCAATTGCTATTCTATAATTGTCAGGATTTTCAATGAAATTTTGAACTTGTATGATTTCTTCTTCTTTGTTTTCCATTAATATCTCTGCTGAAAAATCTGGAAACTTATTTTCGGAATTAAAAAGGTAAATCCTTTTGTTTCTGAGGGCAAAATTTGGGCAATTATCACCGATTTTTTCGTAAATATCTGCTGGTTTACGGAAATCAGTCGCATAACTATAAATCCATTTAGGTATATTTATTTTAAAAATATTACTAATTAAAGTTTCTGTGGTATGATAATTTATTCTGTTCTTGAAATTATTTGAAAATTTCTCGGCAAAATCATACTTGCCTATTTCAATAAAATTATCAGTTTTGGAAAAAACTATCGGAATATTTTTTTGTGTTGAAATATAATCCGATTGTAGTATCTTTCTTGCATATAATTTTTCTTCTTTGGCGATATAAACTACCAAAACAACATCATTTTGATGCTGACGCCAGTATTCAATATCTTTTTGCTTACCATTAAAAGTAAAATCGACATCAGTTTCTTTTGTTATATATCCTCCATGTGTCGATTTAAGTTGGATTTTTATTATTTTTCCTGTTGGTTCTATTTTTCCACTATCATTTTTGTATGTAAGTTCAACTTCTCCGTCAATTCCAAAATCATTTTTAGTTTCTTCACGCCAAATTATGTAAGGCCGATGCTTATTGCAATACGTTGCAAAAGCATTAACACCTTCTTCACCTGTTATATGAGTTTGATTGACAGTTTTTGACATAATTATTATTTACTCTATTTGATTGAACTTATCGGTTTGTACTTATGCAACTCACATTGCACAATTCTACTTTTATAAATTACACAATTTACCACATAATATTCTGTTAATCAAAAAAATATGATTTGTAAAACTTTGCACCGTTATGCTTTGTGCATGGCATAATGCATGACACTCGTTTTGCAAAATCTTGTTTTTCAAATAATGTGTTTTTCGGGACGCGTCTGTATCTCAAAACTTTTCAAATTTAATATTTTTTGCAATATATCATTTATCCCGTTTTTTTTAAAATATTCTTTTCAACATTTCCGCATGTCAGCCTTATCCGTCTGACCGCTTTGAGCAGTCGGACGGGTATTAAAAGCTTGAGAGACGGTACAGCCAATAAGATGTTTCGCAAATCCCCGATGATGAAAAAGGAATTTTGCAGATAATGTTTTGCTTTTTATCTTGGCATAAAATTTATATTTTCACCTCAAAATTTTGTTATGAAAGAAAGTATTGATTATAAAGAAGCCCGACAGCTTTGGGATAAATACATACAAACACCGCACCTGCGGCTGCATACTCTGGAGAGTGAGGCCATAATGCGCAAATTGGCGGTGCATTTCGGCGCGGATGAAGATTATTGGGGAATTGCCGGCCTGCTGCACGATTTGGATATGGATATGCTGAACGGCGATTATGCCGAACACGGCTACAAAACCGTAGAGATTTTAAAGGAAGAAGGCTACGATTTACCCAAAATGTTTCAGGCTATTATTGCGCATACCGAGGGCGTAAGCGGGCATGATGCCAAAAGGGAAAGTGATTTTGATTACATACCGGCTGCTGCGGAAAACATCACCGGCATTATATCGGCTTATGTGGCCATACGCCCGGAGAAAAAAATTGCGGGAACCAAAGTGAAATCCATAAAGAAAAAGCTGAAATCGAAAGCTTTTGCCGCTTCGGTTAATCGGGAGTTTATTTACGATATTGAGAAAGTAGGCATAGAGTTGCCTGAATTTCTTCAACTGGCCATTGATGCCATGAGCGAAAAAGCTGATGAATTTGGGATGTAAGGAACGGATATAGAGTAATTCTGCGCTTGTCAGGTGTTTTCACCTGACACGAAACAGTTAGCTTTAAAATCCTGTGCGGTGAAAACACCACACAGGCGCAGGGTGGTATAAAAATACAAGCGACGATAAATATCGTCGGTTGCCTTATACTTTTTTATAAACAAAGATGAGCTGCCTGTTGAAAAGCTATTTCTCCGGCTTTATCTCTTCCAATTTATAAACTTCTTTGAGCGCTTCTTTCTCGCGCACACTTTTATCTTTGTCGAAAAGTCGTCCGAAACCTCTGCCGGCCTTGCGCGCTTCTCTTTTAAGCTCTTTTAAATGAACTACCTGAAAATACAGGCTGTCGCCGCGTTCCGTTTTAAGGGTCTTGGAAACATCGGCTATGGTGTCTGCATTAAAAGCCAAGCGGAGCTCATATTTTCCGGGAAGCAGGTCTTCAATCTCCATTACGGAATCATGAAACGCATCTTGCGGCTCTTCATCAAGATACAAAATAAACCACGATGTTTTTTCCTCGGGAACAGCGGACTGCACCTTTATATATACCTGTGCATGAGCTGAAAAAAGAAATATGAAAAGACCGGCTGTTAATAAAAGTAAATGTTTCATATTGAGTTATTTTTAGCAATTTGTTTATTTACAATTTGATTTCACATAAAATGATTTTTCAATCCGTCACCTCTGCGCTTGTCAGGTGTTTTCACCCGGCAAGAAACAGTTAGCTTTAAAATCCTGTGCGGTGAAAACACCACACAGGCGCAGGGTTTTCAAACGCATTATTAATTCATCGCAAATACTAATCCAAATAGGATTTAGCTTTATCCAAAGCGGCTTGAATGCCTTTGGGATCGCTGCCGCCGGCAGAAGCAAAATGCGCTTGGCCGCCGCCGCCGCCTTTAATTTCTTTTACGGCTTCTCGAATAATTTGTCCGGCATTCAGGCCTTCTTTCTCCGTTAAATCTTTTGAAACGGCAATCATCAGATTTACTTTTCCGTTCAGTTCGGCTGCCAAAGCCATAAAATGGGTCGGCAATTCACCTTTTAGCATAAATATCAAATCTTTAAGCTGTCCGGCATCTTGTACGTCCACTTTCTTAAATAAAGCGGGAATGCCTTTAATTTCGATTACGGCATTTTTCAAGTCATTCTTAATTTGCTTGGCTTGTTCTTTTTCAAAATGCTCCACTTGTTTTTTGAGCGTTTTATTTTCATCCAAAGCTTTCTCAACTTTATCTTTCAAATGTTCGGGATTTTTGAACAAAGCACGCACCGCATTAAGTTCTTTCTGTTCGGAACGTAAAAACTTTTCGGCTTCATCAGCCGTAAGAGCCTCTATTCTGCGAATACCGGCAGCTATGGAAGTTTCTTCGGTAATTTTAAAGATGCCGATTTTGCCGGTGGCTTCGGTATGTGTTCCACCGCAAAGCTCAACGGAATTTCCGAATTTCACAACACGTACTTCATCGCCGTATTTTTCTCCGAAAAAAGCCAAAGCACCCATACCTTTGGCATCGGCCATACTTGTTCTGCGCTTTTCTTCCAAAGAATAATTTTGTCGTATATCGTGATTTACACGGGCTTCAATCTGTTGCAGTTCTTCTTTGCTGAGTTTTTTAAAATGTGAGAAGTCAAAACGCAGACGCTTGTGGTCCACCAAAGAACCTTTTTGTTCCACATGTTCGCCCAAAATATCGCGCAAAGCATCGTGCATTAAGTGAGTAGCGGTATGGTTACATTTAGTGAGTTCTCGTTTTTTTCTGTCAACTTCGGCTTTAAAAAGGGCATTCAAATTTTCGGGCAATTGCTCCGTAATATGAATGATGATGTTATGCTCTTTTTGAGTGTCGATAATACGAATTTTTTCGTCATCGTTTTTAATCCATCCGGTATCGCCCACTTGTCCGCCGCTTTCGGCATAAAAAGGTGTATGGCTAAAAACCAAATGGAAAAAAGTTTTCTTTTTGCTTTCTACTTTTCGGTAGCGAGTTATTTTAACTTCAGCCTCCAAATGGTCGTAACCGATAAAATCGCCTTCCGATTCGCTTTCAGTTATGATCCAATCATCAACATCTTTGACGGCTTCGGATTTGGAGCGTTCTTTTTGTATTTTCATTCCGGCATCAAAACCGGCTTTATCTATTTGCATGCTTTGCTCTCTGAGGATAAGCTCCGTCAAATCATAAGGAAAACCGTAACTGTCGTATAAAACAAAAACATCGTTTCCGTCAATGACGGTTTTATTTTGCTTTTTGGCTTTTTTAATCAAATCTTCCAGCATGCCTATGCCCACGTCCAAAGTTTTCAAAAAAGCTTTTTCTTCTTCCCAAATCACTTGTTCAATAATATCTTTATGTTTGGGCAATTCCGGATAAGCTTCGCCCATGCTTCGTACCAAAGCGGGTACCAATTTATGTATGAAAGCTTCTTTCATATTCAGAAAAGTATAACCGTAACGCACGGCACGCCTCAAGATACGGCGAATCACATAGCCGGCTCCGGTGTTGGAAGGCATTTGACCGTCGGTAATGGAAAAAGCCACGGCACGCAGATGATCGGCCACTACACGAATGGCTATATCTGTTTCTCTGTCTTGCCCGTAAGTCGTTCCGGTAATTTTTGTAATATCGCCGATTATTTCCTGAAAAAGATCAATATCATAATTGGATTTTTTAGCTTGTACCACTTGACAGAGGCGTTCAAAGCCCATTCCGGTATCCACGTTTTTTTGCGGAAGCATTTCCAACCGGCCGCCTTTTTTGCGATTATACTGAATAAAGACCAAATTCCAAATTTCAATCACTTGCGGATGATCCATATTAATTAATTCACTTCCGGCTGTTTTTTCAATTTCGGCATCATCGCGCAGGTCGATATGAATTTCGGAACAAGGGCCGCAGGGGCCGGTGTCGCCCATTTCCCAAAAATTATCTTTTTTGTTTCCGTATAAAATTCTGTCTTCGGGCAAATACTTTTTCCAAAAATCTTTAGCTTCTTCATCCGAATCGGTGCCGTCGGCTTCGTCTCCCTCAAAAACGGTAGCATAGAGTTTACTTTGGTCAATCTTTAAAACATCGGTAAGAAATTCCCAAGCCCAGGCAATGGCTTCTTCTTTAAAATAATCGCCAAAAGACCAGTTTCCAAGCATTTCAAACATGGTATGATGATAGGTATCGAGCCCTACTTCTTCCAAGTCGTTATGTTTGCCGGAAACACGCAGGCATTTTTGCGAATCGGCCACGCGGGCATCTTTGATTGGGGTATTGCCCAAAAATAATTCTTTAAACTGTGCCATGCCGGCGTTGTTAAACATTAAAGTCGGGTCGTCCTTAACGACCATGGGTGCCGAAGGAACGATGGTATGTTGTTTGGATTCAAAAAATTCAAGAAATGATTTTCTTACTTCGTTTGAGTTCATAATTTAGCGTTTGTTTAATTTATAATGTCGCACAAATGATTCAATCAAGATGCGGCAAACTACAATCGGCAAAAATGCCTTTTTTTCCGTAAAAAAACAATTGTAATTTTGTATTTGAATTAGGCACTTTACTAATACAGGTAACTTGTTGATATGCAGATGTTACAAAAGCTGCAATAATTAGAAATATCAAAATGCAAGCTACTAAATCTGATTTTACTTACATTTTTGCATCAATCAATCCCCCTGTCCCTTCCGAAATAATCGGAACAGGCTCTTTTCTAAGGGGGAACCACGTATTTAACGACATGCTGTAACTTTAATTTTGATATTACTCATGTGCCTAATTCAATTTTGTATAAAAAAGATGAAAGTTAAGACTATGAAAAAAGGCTGCCAAACGACAGCCTTTTTGTATGGTTCAAATGATTAAAACGACTAACTGTCGAGCTCTTCAAGGTCTTCAAAGCTGTCTAAAGAATAATCCTTGAGCTTGGCCTCTGTTTCTTCCAGTTTTACGGCATCATCGGTGTCCGCATCAAGTTCAGGATCGCTTTCACTTTGTTCTTGTCCGTTCTGCACAAATTCGATGATATCATCCAAAGCATCGGCAAACTCCTCAAAATCTTCCCGATACAGAAAAATCTTGTGCTTTTCTACTTTGTAAGAGCCGTCGGCATTATAACGCCGTTTGCGCTCGGTAAGCGTAACGTATCGTTCACCGTTTTTGGTTTCCTTTACATCAAAATAGTAGGTTCTTTTTCCTGCTCTTACAGACTTAGTAAAAATGTTCTCTCTGAATTTCTTCTTACTTTCTTTTTTAGCTTCTTCCATCTGTTCGTTTTATAATTTATTAAAAAATCTTGCACAAGGCAAATTTAGATATTTTTTCAAAAAATTAAAAAGCCGATTACAAAATACACGAAATATTTTTAAGCTCTGATTATCATCCCTATAAATATTCCGACAGTAATTTCTTAGCTGCAAAATAAGGGCTTAACTCACCCTGTTCTACTTTTGTTTCAAAGCTTTTTATGCTTTTTTGTACCGACTTATTTCCGTAAAATTTATTTAAAACAGCTTCACCTAAGGTTTCGTGCATACGGTCTTTAGCCTGCCTTCTTCTGTTGGCTTCAAAATATCCGTTAGCTTTTGTAAGTTTTAGATAATCATCCAATACCTCGGCTATTTCCGGTATTCCTTTTCCGGTAAGTGCGGATGCGGTAAGCACTTGGGGCGTCCAACCGGATTCGGCGGCGGGAAATAAATGCAAAGCATTTTTATATTCCTGTTTTGCACGTTCGGCTTGTCGAATATTGTCGCCGTCAGCTTTATTAATAACCAAAGCATCGGCCATTTCCATAATCCCGCGTTTGATTCCCTGCAATTCATCGCCGGCACCGGCCAACATAAGCAGCAGGAAGAAATCGGTCATGGAATGTACGGCAATCTCCGATTGTCCTACGCCTACGGTTTCAATGAAAATATAATCAAAACCGGCCGCTTCGCAAAGCAAAGCCGACTCGGCTGTTTTGCGCGACACACCGCCCAAAGAACCGGCTGAAGGCGAAGGACGAATGAATGCATGCTCCGATGCGCTAAGCTGCTCCATGCGGGTTTTATCGCCCAAAATACTGCCTCCGGAGCGTTTTCCGGAAGGGTCTATGGCCAAAACCGCTACTTTTCTCCCTTGCCGGATTAAATGCATGCCGAAAGTTTCTATAAAACTGCTTTTTCCCACACCGGGAACACCCGTAAATCCAATTCGCAAAGCATTTCCCGATTTCGGAACACATAAATTTATTACTTTATCGGCTTTTTCGCGATGTTCTTCCAAGGAGCTTTCCATTAGTGTTATACCGGTGCTTAAAGCCGTCATGCTGCCCGAAATAATTTCTTCGGCCAAGCTTTCAGGACTTTTCATTTGTCGGCGTTTTTGCATGAATCGTTTGGCAGCGTTTTTATTTACCGTTTCGGGCTGATCCACTCCTTTTTGTACGTGTAAAGCGGATTTATTTTTATCTGATTTTTCTTTTGACATGGTATTCGGCATTAAAATAATTTGTTTAGTTGACAGGAATTAAAGTCAAAAATACGACAGTTAAGTCGGTAATAAAAATGATTTTTATCTTTTATGCCTAAAGCTTTAAAATCAAAGAAATCCCACATTTTAATTTAAAACAAACACTTACAGCATTTTACCCGAGAATAAAACACATATTTGAAAAGTAAAGAATTTGAGCTGCAAAAAAGATTTCAACAAACATTTAACAATATGTAAAGAAAACTTGTTTTTTAATTATAAATACTCTATTTTTGAATGCATTAAACCCTTAAAATCGATATAAATGAACCCTTTTGTGTATAACAGCCCGGTGAGAGGCAAAGACTTTTTTAATCGGGAAAAACCGGTAGAAAAGATTCTGAAAGAAACGGTTACGGGCAAAACGCAAGGTAATGTTTGGATAACGGGCGAACGCCAAATCGGGAAAACATCGCTTCTGCGCCACATACAAAGTTTTAATGAAAATAATAAACAAACGGTTGTACCCTACGGGAGTAAGCGTAAATTGGATGTTGCATTCATATTTGTAAATGTTCAGGGTTGCAATAATGAGCAGGAGTTTTTTAATTCACTTTGGCAGGGCATGAAGGATTTTTTCGATTTCAAAGTCAAAAAAACCGGCAGTGCTTATCAAAATTTCATCAACGGGCTGAATGAAGCTTACAACAAAAGAAAGCATTACATTGTCTTTCTGGTGGATGAATTTGACGCCTTTATTGAAACGCTGGCTTCGCAAAAAAATCCGGATGCTTCCAAATTTTTGGCAAAACTTAGCTCCCTGCTTCAGGAAGTAGATGAAATTAAACACGACTCAAAAATATTCAGTTGTGTCTTTACGGCCAATCACGATATTACAGAAATGCTCAACGAAAACTATATAGACATACGCGGTTCGGGACTAATTGTGGAAGCCATTACGCTGAAATGGTTTACAAAAACACAAACTAAACAATTGGCAAAAAAATACTTAAAAGGCGACGAGCTGCAGTTTACAAATGCCGAATTGGATTTATGTTTTGATTCCACACAAGGTTATCCCTATTTTACACAAAAAATGTTATCTTTGATGTATGACACAAGGCAAAGCATTGACAATGACCGTATTTTCGTAAAAGTAGTAAAAGCTGAATTCGGGCAAATGTTTAAAGATACAATTGAAGATTGGGGTGGTGATAACATCCCCACAAGAACCCTGAAGAAACTGAAGGAAATGACTAAAAAAATGGACATTCAAAAACAAGTGTCCGCAGCCATTTTTAAATCCCTTGAGTTATATATAAGAGCCAAAATGGTACACGCATAATGAATGAAACAACTTACGTGCAAAATCCTTTTATAACCGGACAGCCTGCCCGCGGTTCCGACTTTGTGGGACGGGTGCGTCTGTTGAATCGCATTAAGCGCTTTATTGATGAACCGGATACTCAAAATTTTGCCGTCATCGGAAAGCGCCGAAGCGGAAAGACCTCCTTACTGAAGAAAGTACAAGACAGCTACCGTTCCGACGAACTGCTCATCTTGTATTTTAACATGCAAAAATTTGTAGATTCTTCCTTAGAAACCCTTTTGTCGGATATAAAAAGGCGCTTATTGAAATATTCAGACTTACCCGAGGCTATTGCGGAAAAGAAGAATTTTGAAGAATTTCTCTCAACGGCTTTCAAATACCCCGTCAGGCGAATACTCTTATTATTTGATGAATTTGATGTGGTATGCCCCGTAAATTCGGAAGAAGCCCCGAGCACTGTCATTGCCGAATTTGCCAATTACTGGCTGAGCCTGACTGAATATACCAAAGAAAAAAACATCCCGCTGAAAAGTATTTTTGCATCTTCACGGAATTTTCTTCGAACGGAAAGCCTTTGCTGCTACAGACTTTTGAAAACCTGCAAAAAAGGTACGCTTTCTCACCTGCAAAAATCATCGGTTTATCGAATATTAGGCATGGGCGATATGCAATTCAGAAACGATAATGTACTGGACGAATTCTATAAACTTACTGCCGGCAATCCTTATTTTACGCAAGTATTGGCACACACGCTTTACGAAAGTGAAGAAGTGCAAACGGGTGAAAAAATCGGGCTTCGGCTCTTATGGCGTTCCATGCGAAAAGCTTTGAGTTCTTTCGGCTATGGCGCAGCCGTAATTTGGGGCGAACTTACTCCCGACGAGCAAAGCATTCTTTACCTGATTACCCGCATACTGAGGAAAAATAAGCGAGCCAACAAAGAAACCATTTCCGAAGAATTGCAAAAGAGTCAACTTAGCTTAGCGGAAAATAAAATTAAAAGCACACTCAATAAGCTTGAAAAAGAAAAATTTCTAAAATCCGATAAAAGCGACAATTATTGGTTCTTATCCGAATTTTTTAGAGAATGGGTTAAGCGTTCGGTTAAAAAATCGGATTTGGTGAAACAATATAAAGCCTAAAAACACTTAAGAGAAACAGCGTTAAGTGGTATTTAAAAACTATAATATTGAAAGGGAAAAGCTCCGAAATGATTAAAAAGCGGAAAGACATAACATCATAATCACCGATTCAGACTCTTGATTTCTATATATTCTTCGAGTTTTGCAGCGCTTCACGGCAATTATTGAAATCTTTTCATATTTATTATTAAATTTGCCGAAACAAATACTTTTTTTGATATGCTAAAAAGTATTTTTAGTAAACCGACTGTACTTATACTATTTTTGTTTTCGGTAAACACGAATGCAATGGCTCAAAAAAGCACTTTAAAACGATTCATGCAACTGCACTATCCGGAGAAAATCTGGGTAATCTGTCATCCTTTTTCGGCAAAAAAAGCTTTGCAAACAGGCTTGCATGCCCGAGATGTCGGTTTACAAAAAATACAAGACCCAAATTTAGACGGCGACTACAACGGCGGTCAAGTTGATGCTTTCAGGCACGGCTATTGGATGGCTTTGCTTACAGAGGAAATAGGAGCATTCAGCGCTCGCTGGCTCGGAAAAGCACATGAAAAAGGCAACTATTTGGATTTTAAACATAAAATCTTGGAAGAAGGCTCCCTGCCCGACTATACAGCTTGCGAAATGGATTTAAAAAATAACGAACAAGGAATAAAAATCGCTAAAGAAAACCCGGGAATTTCAAAAAAAGAAACCGAAGCTCTGGTTAAAGAAAAAATTTTAGAAGGTGAATTCTTTATTATCAAAAAAAATACGGAAGGTGAATTTCTAAACAGCTCCGGCGAAAAAATACCCAAAGAACGCTATCTTGGATTGTGGCATAATCCAAAAACCCTTGTCCCTTCGAATTATAAACGCCCCGAGGCAAAATAATTATACTATGAAACGACTTTTAGCTCTATCGGTAATAACTGTATTTTTAACACAAATCAATTTATTTGCTCAAAACAAAAACTTTGATTTACTGGATGC
Organism: uncultured Bacteroidaceae bacterium; assembly: GCA_964472505.1. Taxonomy (GTDB): domain Bacteria; phylum Bacteroidota; class Bacteroidia; order Bacteroidales; family JAADGE01; genus JAYEIA01. The sequence goes on from CAYYQW010000006.1 coordinate 60,598, forward strand.
CGTATTTAATGAAAAAGAAAAACAAGCTTTTCAATTACTCAAAGGCGGTGCCGACCCCAATACCGTAACTGCTGAAGGGGTAAGCCCTTTGATGTACGCCGCAGACAAAGGAAACTTATACTTATGTAAAATACTAATCCGTAAGGGCGCCCTTGTAAACACCAAGCCGGACGACGGGACAAGTGCATTGCATGCAGCCGTAAAAAACAACCATACGGAAGTGGCTCTGTTTCTTCTGGAAAATAATGCAAATCCAAATTTACAAGACAAGAATCAACGCACTCCCCTACACTATGCCTGCGCATACGGATATCCGCGAGCAGCCGACTTTTTGCTTTATTATGGTGCCGACCCCGACATGCGCGATTTAGTCAATCGCCCGCTGATGATTACTGCCTATTACGGAGATTCAATCATGACGGATTTGCTGCTTCAATTCGGAGCCGATGTTAATTTAGCCGGTTTCTTTAAAGATACGCCTCTAATTATTGCAAGCCAACAAAACCAACTGCATATTGCAAAAATGCTGCACAAAGCCGGAGCCGATATAAATTTACGCAACAACAGCAATTTGTCTGCTTTGGATATGGCGGTATTCAAAGGGCATAAAGAAATGGCAGAATATCTTTTAAGTATTGGAGCAAAGCCCTCCAAAAACATAAAAGACGGCATATCCACTTATGATCTTGCCAAAATTAAAGGACGATACGAAATCGGGCGATTAATTAAATCCGAAAAAACCGCACGCTCATTTACCGACGGCAGATTTTCCGCAAGCTTTAAGCATAATACAAATTTTCAGGATTACCTGATTGGGCTTGAAACCGGTTTTCATCAATCATCGTATAATACCGAGCTGTTTTTGGGCTGGCAAAACCGTCCGTTCCGAAAAAAAGTACTGATTCCGGAAAGCGAGCACCTGCTTTACCAATACAGAGAATACCGATCCGGATTTTATGCGGGCTTGCATAAAAACTTCGCCCTTACACAAGAATTTTTTAACGAAGCGGGTCTGTATGCCGGAGGTGTCGGCACAATCTATCTGACCAACTACAAAGGAAGCAGCACAAAAGCTCAGGAGTACTCTTTTGTGCCGCAAGCCGGTATTTATTGGTACGGACGCACGGCAGGTTTAAAAGCCGGCTACGAATACAGCCCCTTTAAATATGATAACAATAATCCGCATCGCTTTAACCTGAGTTTAAGAATATTTATCAACAAACAATTCCCTTACACGGAAAAATCCATGTATTACTAAATGAACACATTCCAAAGCAAAATAGAAAAAGAAGCCATTGAAAAAATGCCCATACGTGCATTTGAAGGCAAAACCTACACCATAGACAGCCGAAAAAAAGTTTTGCAGATTATGCCAAAGCTAAAGCAGGCAGATGTTTTAGGTTTTGATACCGAAACCCGACCGGTTTTTAGAAAATACCAAAGCAATCAAGTGGCGCTTTTGCAACTTTCCGGCGAAAACGAAGCATTTTTATTTCGCTTAAATAAAATTGGGCTTCCCGACGAGTTAACCGAAATATTGAGTAATCCAAAAATTATTAAAAGTGGGGTGGCTTTACGCGACGACATAAAAGACTTGCGCAAGCTCAACGATTTTGCACCCGCCGGTTTTGCCGAATTGCAGAAAATTGTAAATCGCTACGGAATTGAAGATGCCGGACTAAAAAAATTGACGGCCAACATACTGGGTTTCAAAATATCAAAATCAGAGCAACTTTCAAATTGGGAAAGAAACCGCTTAAGCGAAAAGCAAAAGAAATATGCCGCTACCGATGCTTGGGTCGGTTACTTAATCTACAAGAAATTACAAGATTATAATCCGACTTTGCTCTAAGTAACAGAAGTTTCGCAGCATAATTTGTTCTACCGTGTCTTTAATCATTAAGATTTCAGAAATCAGAAGTCAGAGATCAGACACTTCATGTTGATGCCTGAATAAGCTTGACTGTTATTAATAGTGTGTCTTGAAAGACATTTCAAATCTTTGAGATTTGGAATATCTAAAAATTGGGTTTGTACACTCTAAGCTTGCAACCCATTAAATAAGGCCTTTTAAAAGACTTATTTTAAGCAAGCAGGTGTCTTAAAGTATTGCTCCAAAAACTCTTCCGTAAACCGCTCTTTTCCTTTATGATTCAGATGGGAAGGATCGCCAAAAAGGCTGTCGGGCCAAGCATAAATTGTGTGTTGCAATTCATATTCCGGAAATTTTTGCTGCATTTTCTTAAAATAGTCTTCATATTCCTTTATAAAACCGGGATTCAAAGCTTGCACGGAACTTTGGTTCATGGGCATAAACAGGAAGATTAGCGAAATATCTTTTGCTTTACAAAAATTTAACAGCTCATTAAAATAATAATCCGATAAAGGCGAAGGGGAAAAACTCTCATATCGGGTTTCGTGATTCAATTCACTGCAAGAGCTTTTTAAGCCGCCGTGAGCCCGCCCGCCTTTTCTGCGGCGCATATCTCTAATCATTTCCGTATTTCGCTTATAAGCTCTAAAACCATAATTCTTTTGCACATCTTGTTGATAGTAGCCCGGATAGTTCAGACGGTATAAAATGTATCGCCCTTGGGGGAAATTTCCCAAAAGCGTATCTTCCGGAAATTTATCGGCATTCCGAAAAATTTCTTTCATCTCATTATATTCAAAAAAATTACTGCGGACGGCATAATGCCAAAACACAAACTTTTCAATTAAAAAACGCGGTGAAACTGATAAAAAAAGTGTATCCGGTTTAGTTTTTACCTGAATATATTTTTTAAATAAATAATACATCTCAATAGGCGTAGTACCGCCGGCAGCAAAAGAATAAGCATCGGGGATTTCATTAAAATCCAAAGCTGCATTCAGTCGCGATTCGCCTACAAACAGATGCCCGGCAGACGGCAAATCATCCGGATTCTCTAAACTCCGGCTTATAAAGTGCCAACGTGTAGCTGTAGGGATCCCGTAATGCAACGGAAAAAACTCAATATACAAGCACCAAAGCAGATAAACCGGTAAAACGGTCAACAATATGCGGCTAATTATTTTTTTAAAATGCCGTTTTTGTTTATTTGTGTGCATTGGCTTATCGGCGTTTTAATTTTTTTTCATCGGTATAATATATTTTATTGTTATCCAACAGCCAACGAATTACTTTTATCACTTTATTCTCATCGCAATCAATTTTCTCAACCAAATCATTCAACTGCAAGCTTTCACTATTCAAAACCCGTTTAATTTCCTCTAAAATGGCATCAAACTCATAGGTACTTAAGTTCAATTCATTGCGTCTTTTGCAAACATCACATTCGCCGCAGCGGACGGTATTTTTTTCGCCAAAATAAGCCAGTAATATTTGACTGCGACATTTGGCCGTGCTTTCGGCATAATGCAGCATGGCGTTAATGCGTTTTAGATAACGATCTTTAGCTGCCTGATAATTATCTTTGGAAATCCGCAGGTTTTTAGCATCTAAACGCTCTTCGGTAAAAACAATAAAAGGCGTTTTACGCTGCGGCAAATAACGTATGATATTTCGTTCGTCCAAGGCTTCCAGATAGTTTAAAACAATTTCCGGTTTAACCTGTGCCTTTTTTGCCAAAAAAGTTTCATCAATGCTTACATAATTTGAAAAGAAACCGGTGTATGTGCGTAAAAGCAAGCGAATGAAAGCATCAAATTTAGAATGTTCAATTTGAAACTTATATAAATCATCACGAGCCACTATGAAACTGACTTTTGAAGGCGAAAAATCTTCTTCGGTAAAATCAATATAACCCTCGTTCTTTAAGAATTTAAAGCTGCTGTATGCCTGAAGAATCGGCAATTTATAGCGTCCGGCAAATTCCTTCATATTCATGGCACGAATGCTGCCCTTTCCGCCTCCTATCGGTATTTCATAATAATTCCCCAAATGCTCATAAACGCTTTTTATAAATTTAACGGAAGGGAAATTGGCCTGTGTTCTGCGGTCAATATTAATTCGGTCGGATTTGTGATACAACAATACGGCATAAGCAATTTTGCCGTCTCGACCACCGCGGCCGGCTTCCTGAAAATAGGCTTCCGGAGAATCGGGCAAATCGGTATGAACCACAAAACGTACATCGGACTTGTCTATGCCCATACCAAAAGCATTGGTGGCAACAATAATGCGAATTTTATCTTTTTTCCACATAGCTTGCTTGGTATCTTTTAGGGCAGGATCAATACCGGCGTGGTAGTAATCTGCCGACACGCCGTTTTCTCGTAAATAGTGGGCTATTTCTTTGGTTTTTCGGCGGTTGCGAACATACACCACACCGGTTCCCTGTATTCTGTGTGCAATACGCAAAAGGTAACGCTTTTTATCCTCCACATCCCTTACCACGTATATTAGATTTTCGCGACGAAAACTTTTTCTGAAAAGATTTTTTTCTTTGAACTGTAGTTTTTCCTGAATATCATCGGCTACTTCCGGTGTGGCTGTAGCCGTAAGAGCCAGAAACGGCACATTGGGCAACAAATTGCGTATGTTTGCTATATTCAGATAAGACGGCCTGAAATCGTATCCCCATTGAGAAATGCAATGCGCTTCGTCAATGGCTATCAGGTTAATATTCATGTCTTTTACACGCTCTTTGAAAAGGTCGGTAGCGAGACGCTCGGGCGAAAGATATAAAAATTTATAGTTTCCAAATACGGCATTATTCAATGCGATGTCTATTTCTTTGCGCGTCATGCCGGAATAAACGGCAACGGCTTTAATGCCTTGTGCCTGCAGATTTTCCACTTGGTCTTTCATAAGCGCAATCAGAGGCGTAATAACCAATGCCATGCCTTCACGAGCCAATGCGGGAACCTGAAAAATTATGGATTTTCCGCCGCCGGTAGGAAGCAAGCCAAGCGTATCTTTTCGGTCATCACCGACCGAGCGTATAATATCCTCCTGCATGGCACGAAAATCGGGATAACCCCAATATTTCGTTAATATTTTTTTATAGTCTGCGCCCATCCTAAAAAATTTCAGACAAGATACAAAAAACAGTCGGTAAATCAAGTGCTGTTCCGCATAAGATTTATCGACTGTTAAACATGGATGAAATTCAGGCTTTCAAATGATAGCCGGTAAATTTTTATAAAGATACAATAAGCTTTTTAGCAATATCACTCAGGGTATAAGTTACTGTTACATTGTATGTGAGTTCGGTATCGGTAGCCTGATAATCCCAATTGATTCGAGTGAAATCCGAATTTATATCGGCAGTTCCTTCAACCGAGGTACTTGTTCCTTCCAAAGTTTGTTTGGGCAGTTCTATTGTATAATCATCGTAAACAATGGCGTGTGCCACGGAGCCTTGATTATTGAAGTTAGTTATCAAAATCTGATTATCATTATCGGGATCAAGCGTAATAACCGATTCAAAATTATAAACAAACTCGCCGTCATTTAATTCGCAATACCATTTTCGGTCGATTTCTTCACGAATGTCATCGGAAACAGGCGGTGCCGGCTCCGGATCGCAAGAAAAAAAACCGATACTGACAAATACAACTAACACAATTGAAAGTAATTTTTTCATAAGATATCCATTTAATCAAATTTGTAATACACATGTAAAACGATAAAACAGCCGTTTTTAGTATTTAGAATGAGCTATTGTACGTTCAGTAATGCCCAAACCAAATAAGCGGCATAAAGCAACAGCAGAAAGACAGCAAACTTTTTACCGATCTGCCAACCTGCAATCAGAAATACCAAAAACACGATACCTACCGAAGCAAGCAGGAACTCAACACTTCTTAATAAATTCTCCGCTTCGATTATAACCGTTCCCCCGGAAACAATAATGAGAATAAGAAAGGGTAAACCCAAACCAATAAGAATATCAAAAATATTAGCACCCAAAGCATTGCCAACCGCTATGCCGCCGCGCCCTTGCTTAGAACGAACAACAGATGAAAACAGATTGGGAACGGAAGTTCCGACAGCCAATACCGTAAGTCCGATAAGAGCTTCGGAAATATTAAGCAGAGCGGCAATTTGTACGGCACTTTCTACCAAAACCCAACTTAAGCCGGCTATAAGAGTTCCGGAAATAAGAAAAATAAAGTAAAAATACTTCTTAGGCGGAAACAACTTGTCTATCACATAGTTAATGGGACGTTGCATAATTGCTATGAAATGATATTTTGTATCATTCGACACTTCTTGAAGGGTAATTTCTTCGTTAGGATCAATATAATCGGTCATTCTTCGCCAATTAATCACTACTAATACATAAATAATATATAAGCCGATAAACATAGCCACATCCAATAATTCTATTTTACCGTCTCTAAAAACGAACAGAAGCAGGATAATTGATAAGCCGTAAAAAAGCAAATCACGCACCATGGGTTGCCATGCCAAAAGCGCACGATGAACAATTGCTGCTGTGCCGGTAATGGCCAAAAGATTGAACAATGCAGAGCCAACTATACTGCCTATCCCCAGAGCTTCGTGATTTCCTCCGGGATGCAGAACAGCAAAAAGCACAACAAACAATACGGGAGCACTTGAACCTACTGCCATAAGCGTTGCTCCTGCAGCATCAGATGACATTCTTAAACGGGCTGAAATAAGTTCCAAGGAGCCTACAAAATAGTCTTCCACAACTTTAGCCAACAAATAGAAAGTAATCAATACTATTAAAACGTAACCGGTAACAATCATTCGAATGTTTTTATCATTATTCAAAAGTTTGTAAAACTAAACGCAATATTTTACCGTAACAAATTTTTATTACAAATATTACGGTTCTATACTATCCGTAAGTTTATTTCCGTGAAACGGACAATAATCCCAATGTCCTTTATATTTTTCTCCGTCAACCGGACAATACTTCGGAGGCAAAAACGAACCCACGGGCAATCGAAAAGAATAATCTTTATTGAAAAACTTCATATAATACCTGCCGGTATCAGTAGGATTTGGACGACTTTCAGGATTTTTCGATACATCAAAAACCACCAAATTTATATTTTGCCCGTAACTGCCCATCATTTGTGCAAAAACGGGTTTAAAATTGGTAAAAAGCATTTGTAAGCGATATTCTGTGTTTTCGGGTTTGACCGGAAAATATCGGCTGCCGTAGGCATCGGTAAAAATTATGTTCTGTGTAATTTCATCTCCGGATTTATATACTACGTTGCCGTTCTGACCAATCTCGCCTTTCATCACGGCAAAAATATTATGCTGTTTTAGAATAGCAAGCAATTCCTCAGTTGTTTGCTTTGATTCTAATAATTGTTGGTCAAACAGTATTTCCCAATATTCGTAGGGCAGCCACCAGACAAAAGCCAATTCGTTACTGCGGTGATCTACAATCATCAAATCGCGAGTAATCTCACTGATGCTGTAATGCTGTGTTTGCGCCGATGCTACTTGCATACCGGCTATAAAAATCAAAAAGAGAGCTGTTTTTTTTAACATCTAATTTACAGTTATTTATACCCAAATTGAGCGATTCCGCTCAATCGATTAAGCAAATGTAAGCATTTCACCTCACCCGGTCGGTGAAAAGCAACATTTCATAGATCGGGGTTATACATAGGTAAAGCGCTTGTTCGCTATGCTCCAACCGCTCAACTTAGCTTATAGTCTTATTCCAATAACCACAACATCATCTACTTGCGGCTCGTCCCCTTTCCAGTTGTCATAAACCTGCTCAAGTATTTGGTGTTGCTTATTCATGGGCTCATGCGAAATCTCTGTTAATTTTTTACGGAACGGTTTCTTCATAAATTTCCGGATTCTTGGCCCGCCAAACTGATCCGGAAAACCGTCGGAGAACATATAGACGGCATCACCGCTTTGGTAATCAATTTCGGTATTTTTAAAAGGCTCCATAGCTTCGTATATGGCCACCGGCATGCGCTCTGCCTTATATTCGGTATCTTTTTTATCGCGCACTAAAACCAGCGGATTAAATGCTCCGGCAAATTGCAATTTTTTCTTTTCATGGTCAATCACCAAAAGAGCCATATCCATGCCTTCTTTTGACTCGTGTACCAAACCCTTTTGCCGCAAGGCAGCAATCACATTTTTGCGCAGACGATTCAATATTTCTGCGGCATCGGTTATTTTTTTCTCATTTACAATTTTATTCAAAAAACTGATTCCCAACATGCTCATAAACGCTCCCGGTACTCCGTGCCCGGTACAATCAGCAGCGGTAATCACCGTTTTTCCGTTTTGCCTGTTAGCCCAGAAAAAATCTCCGCTCACAATATCGCGCGGTCGGAAAAAGATAAAGTGCTCAGGAAGCAGTTCCTTTAGTTCCTGAGGGCCTGGCAAAGCAGCTGTCTGAATACGCTCTGCATAACGAATACTGTCGGTAATTTCTTCATTCTGCCGACTAATCATGGTGTTCTGTTTCTGAATCTCATCGCGTTGCGCGGTAATTTCTTCGTTTTGCTGACGAATTTCCGCTGTACGAATTTTCACTAAACGCTCAAGTTCCTTGTTTCTTAACTTAATTCTTCTCACACGAATGCGATAAATACTAACAACCAACACGATAAGCAAAAACACAATCAATAATTTAAACCAAAGTGTTTGCCAAAAAGCCGGCTCAATGGTAATGTTTAAGGCTGTTCCCTCTTCGTTCCAAACTTCATCACTGTTTGCTCCTTTTACTCTGAATGTGTAATCGCCCGGTTGTAAGTTGGTATAAGTTGCGAACCTTCGGGTACCTACATAATTCCATTCATCATCATAAGGTTCCAGCTTGAAAGCATAGCGGTTTTCGGTAGGAAAAATAAAATCCAAAGCTACAAAGCCAAAAGAAATATCATTCTGATTATGTTTGAGTTTGACATGTTTTTTTTCGCTTATGGCCGTGTCGGTTTTAAAAACTTTATTTGAAACTCTAAATTCGGTAATCAAAACTTGCGGGGCATAGGGATTATCTTTTACTTTTCCCGGATAAAAGGCATTAAAACCGTCGATACCGCCAAAAAACATTTCGCCGTCTTGAGCCTTACAATAGGCACCCGCCAAAAATTCATTATTTTGGAGGCCGTCGCCCATATTAAAGTTTTTAATTTTGAAAGTCTCTTTGTTCATACGAACCAACCCCCGGTTGGTACTCATCCATAAATTATCGCCTTCTTCAAGAATACCGAGAATAACATTGTTGGGCAAATCGGAATTATCGGTTGTAAAATGTTTAAAACTTCCGGATTCCACATCAAAACGATTTAAGCCACCTTTTGTGCCTATCCAAAGAAAACCTTCCGAATCTTCATGAATGGAATATATGCGATTATTTGTCAAAGAATTTGGGTTTTCGGGCTCATGCTGATAACGAAGAAATTTTCTCTCTTCCGGATACCAACGGTTTAATCCGTTCATGGTTCCTACCCACAATAGTTCTCGACTGTCTTCAAAAACCAAGGTGGTCAGATCATTGCTTAACGAGCTTTTATCGGACGCTTTGTGTTTAAAGCGCTCAAAGCTTTCATTTTCAATATCAAACAGATTTAAGCCGCCGCCGTGAGTGGCCAACCAGATTCGACCTCGGCTGTCTTGCAGAACATCCCAAACACGATTGGAACCGATACTTTTCGGATTATTGGCTTTATGCTTGTAGGCTTTGAATTTTCCGGTTTTTCGATTAAAAACATTCAAACCGCCGCCGTCGGTTGCCACAAAAAAATTTTGCCGGTCATCTTCAAAAAGGGCACGTACATGGTTATGCGACAATGAATGCGGATTAGCCGGTTGATGCGTATAGTGCTTAAACTCATTTTTTTCTTTTATCCACTTATTAAGCCCGCCCTCAACGGTTCCTACCCAAATTACACCTTCTCGGTCAATAAAAATGGAACGTACCTGCGAAGCCGACAAGCTGTTCTCGTCATAGGGATTATGCCGGAAAACGGCTAATTCTTCGGCTGCCCGGTTCCATTTGTTCACACCGCCCAAAGAAGTACCTACCCAAAGAATGTTGGTTCGGTCGCGATAGAGTGACAGAACCGAGTTGATGGACAAACTGTTTTTCAGAAAGGGATTATGGCTATATTGATAAAGTTGATCGGCTTTTCTGTCGTATTTTAGAAGCCCGTTATTACGCGTAGCTATCCAGATGCTGCTGTCGGCATCTTCGAGCAAATCGGTAACATCCGGCTCATCAATATCAAAAGTAGATTTGATGCGACCGGTAAAGTCATGCAATGCAGAATCATCGTGCTGTATAAATACCAAGCCGGCATCGCCCGCTATCCAATAGAGTGAGTCGTAAGTTTGAATTACGGCATTGACTTTTCTTCCGGGCAAACCGTCAGAAAGCTTTAATTGGCGCGATGCATTTTTTTTGTAATCAAAAATGGTAAACCCGTCTTGGGTTCCTACCCATAAAACATGGCCGGTTTGGTGTAAAGTCGTAACGGTATCGTTGCTGAAAAGTGTGGGTTCGCAGCGGATAAACTTTTCGCTTGCGACATCAAAACGATTTAAACCGTCGTGAGTTCCCACCCAGAGCGTTTCATTATCACCGGTTACGGCCGTAATTAAATCATTGCTGATACTGTTTGGGTCATCGGGCGCATGGGTATAAGTTGTAAAATCATCGGAAAAGCGATTATAACGACACAAACCTCCGGACATGGTTCCAACCCACAAAACAGGCTCTCCGGGTCCGCTTGTTTCATAAAGTACGGGGGTAATATTATCCGGCAGGGCTTTCTTTTTTGTCGGGCTGTTCCAATACACTTCCATGGTGTAGCCGTCGTACTTATTCAGGCCGTCGAGCGTAGCAAACCACATAAAACCGCGGTCATCACGTATCATATCAATAATGGTGCTTTGCGACAAGCCTTCTTCAACAGATAATTTCTCGAACTTAACTCGCGGCTTTTGTGCCTGAGCAAAAAAGCCGTAAAAGAAAAAAGCCAAGCATAAAAAAATAGTGTTTTTCATCGTCTTATATTGTTTATAACTACTTTTTCGGCAGTTTGAACACCTTTTCACGAATTCCTACAAATTGAGCTAATTAATCAACAAACAAATTGCAACAATAAATATTGGCGGATCAAGTGTGTTTTCCCGAGATTGAATTATTATCGTAAAAACAAATATAAAACTATTCTCCGATTACTTTCACCAAAACACGTTTTTTTCTTTTGCCGTCGAACTCACCGTAAAATATCTGTTCCCATGGCCCAAAGTCCAATTTTCCTTCGGTAATTGCCACTACCACTTCGCGCCCCATCACAGTTCTTTTCAAATGCGCATCGGCATTGTCTTCATAAGTATTGTGATTGTATTGAGAATGCGGTTTTTCGGGAGCCAGTTTTTCTAACCAGTCTTCATAATCCTGATGCAAGCCGGATTCATCATCATTAATAAACACGCTTGCCGTAATGTGCATGGCATTTACAAGTACAAGACCCTCCTGCACACCGCTTTCGTGAACTGTGGCCTGCACTTCAGGCGTTATGTTTTTTAATTCTCTGCGCTTGCTTGTATTAAACCAAAGTTCTTTTCTGTGTGTTTTCATTTTAAGCTATTTTTTGTATTTATAAAATTTCAACTCAAACAAAGTTACAAAATAAATACATACAATGGCAGAGCAAAAAATATTTGCATTTTTTCAATCCAAAACTTTAAAAATAAGCTTCTTCACTCAAAAGCTCATCTAAAGGAGCAATTGCAAAACCCTTTTCTTGAATGAGTTCAATTATTTCGGGCAAATTTTCAAGCGTATTTCCCCGCCCGTGAAGCAATATGATTTCATCCGAGCGAATGCTGTCACGAATTAACGTTTTCACAAATTCTTTTGTTTCCAACCAGTCATAAGTATCCACAGACCAATAAATCGAAATCATTTCTTTAGCCTCAATCGTATTCAAAATTTGCTGATTAACAGCGCCGTAGGGCACACGAATAAATCGGGGCTTTTTGCCGATTAGCTCAAGAATTACTTCATTAGCTTTGCTTATTTCATTTGAAACGGTTATGCTGTCGGTTTCGGTAAATTTTATATGCGAGTAACTGTGATTTAAAACTAAATGCCCGGCATCATACATTTGCTTTGCCACAGCGGGATGCCGTCTGATATTTTCTCCGATGCAAAAAAAGGCGGCTTTTACACCGAAGTGTTCCAGTACGGCAAGGATTTTTGGCGTATTAATCGGGTGCGGGCCGTCATCAAATGTTAAAGCTACTTTCTTGTGGTAAGTTTGTCCGTTAAGGTAAAGTAAAGTCGGCTGTTTTCGAGCCAAACTTTCGACTGTGGTTTTGAGTGTAGCTGCTTCGTATGATTTTTCAAATTTACGGGAAAACCCAAGAATCGGCATCACTTTTATACTGTCATCGAGCTTTAAGTCCGAAACGGGATGCGGCAAATTTGCTTTTTGCGATGGTTTAAGCAAAGAAAAAAGCAGTAAAGCAAGCATGACACCCAAAGCAATAAAACTAAATATCAGTAATCGTTTTTGCATTATTATTCGGCATTACAGTGTAATATATTTTTGCAGCTATCAAAAAAAGTATTTCGTATTTGCCGGAAAACCCTGCGCCCGTATGGCGTTTTCACCGCACGGAGTTTTAAAGCGGCCTGTTTTGCGTCGGGTGAAAACCCATTTAACGGTCGGCAACTTCCAGATCCAAAATATCACCTGTGAGATACCAGCAAGTAGAATCGCAATTAGTATAACTGCGTTTTCTGAAATTTGTGCCGTCCACACAAATAAGCGTATCTTCACCTTTCAGATAATAAGCTTTTGCGCTGTATTCGGCATTGGTTGAGACGGTTACACTCAGCAAATCAGCTGTTTCTTCAAAATCGGAAATAACTTCCAGAGTATCACCCGCTTCAATTTCGCCGTAGAAAATCTCTATTTTTTGAATCTCGTTAAGCTCATCATTGCTTATCTTGAGTTTTAAATCGGCAAAAAAGGGTTCAAACGTATCGCAATCGGAATAATCCGGATTTTCGCAATCATCGGTTTCACTTAACCAAAAGCTCTGACAAGCCGAAAAAAACACGAGCAAAAAAGCAATAATAATATATTTGGATGACTTATATTTCATATTTCAAGCTATTAAATTTGAAAACAATGCGTTACATACTATTTAAAAACAACACAATTCTAAAAATCTTGTTTTTCTTTAATAACCAGCCCGCCGGTTTGTTCTACCCAAACGGTAAGTGTTTGCCCTTTGCGTACTCTTCGGTGTACGGCATTTCCGTAGCTGCTTCTTATTCCGGCTTTACGTGCGGCTTCTTCATCGTTCATATATTCCACAAATTGATTTAAATGCTCATTATAAGCATCGGGCGAAAGGCCAAAAACCTCTTCTTTTTTTCGTTTAAAAATCAAAGGAACTCCGCTGCTGTCTGTCAGATTTAGGACATGCCCCTCGGCTTGCGGAACTTTGTTACTGAACAAACGATAAGGCAAAACCAGATTGCGTTTTTGTTGGTCGGCAATATGACTGAAATCAAAATTTAGAACCATGGCATCAAAATAAATATCGTTGCCTGCAATCTCAATTTCTTGGGTTTTATCGCTTAGGCTTCCCAATGCTTCATCGTAAAAACGAAGTTCAAGCGTGGTGCTGTCCGAATAATAATTGTAGTCGAGAATTTCCATTTCGGCAACTTTGTAACGCTGATCCAATTGTTTAAGAACCGTTTGCAATTCTGCAATTTTCTTGCGGTTTTGGACATAATCGTCCACAGCCGTAATTCCGGAAGAGATAGCTACAATAAATAAAAGCAACAAAAAAGAAATAATCAATACGGGAATGTTGGAAATGATTTTAGAAAGGCTTCGGGTAAAGGATTTAGCAATAAGATATGCTTTTTCGGCCAAAGACATACGTCCCGTTCCGAATCCGGCAGCTGCCTTATAAGCTAATCTGCGAGACTTAAGTGCATCGGCCGCAGGAATAATCAGATAAGCCAAGAAAGCCAAAAGAAGCAACCAAAAGCCGGTTTTAGAAGTAAACAGGAAAAGCAAAAAATCTTTTACGGGTTCTAAAAACCAATTAATATTTTTTAAAAGTTCGAGGGCATCATTCATAAGACAGAAAAATTTACCAATGGTTAATTAATGTTTTGTAAAGCACTAAATTATATATTCTTTACGAAATGTGCAATAAAATAAAGCGTTTCTAAGTAGAATGCTAAGTATTATTATCTAAAATTGTGATACTGCCGGAACCGGGATTTACTTTTTTTATTAAAATATCTCCATTACCTGCGATTTAGTTGACTTAAAAAGATAAATGCGGGTAATCATATAATTTATAACTATATTCTGTCAGGAATATCTCGTTTATACGACTAAGTAAATAAAATGAAAATTTTATATATATTTTTGTTCCCGCTGCTTTTTCTTATTGCTTGCAAACAAGAAAAAGACCTTGCTGATATTCAAAGTATTAATGATTATTATTGGCGTATAGATACAATGGACATGTCCGGCACAAGCGTCAGGCCGGTTTTTCCGATTGTAACTCAAACGGAATACGTGGTACCATCAGCATCATTAAGAGACCTTTATGATGAATCTCGTGTTCTAATAACTATGCAGGGTAAGTCAGTATTTGTATATCCTTTAAACTATTTGCACATTGAAGTAGTAAATGAATTGGCTGACGATAAATATTTTGCTGTTACTTACTGCCCTATTACAAAAAGTGCAATGATCTGGAACCGAAGAATTGAAGATGAAATTCTAACTCTGGCGGCATCAGGAATCTTATACAAGGAGAACCTTGTAATTTACGATATCAGACATAAACAATTTTGGTCTCAAATGTTAATCAGCAAAATTTATGGTAACACAGAACAAAAAAAGCCTGAAGTGCTATCATCATTTGAAACAAGTTGGCAAACAGTAAAAAAGTACTTTCCAAATGCTATGGTCTTCAATGGTAAATATAATAATATATCTGAATCTCTTAAGCATCCCTCAGAAAAAATTGTATTTCCCGACACAAGTGACAATAATAACTATAATATGAATTACGCCGAAGGAGAGAAAATATATGGTATAATTCTTCCGGATGAGGTAAAAACATACAGCCACAATACCATTGAGAATGAAACAAAGATAATCCGAAATAATGATATGGTACTGGTGAGCAGTGCCCAACCTGAATTTGTTGTGAGCTTTTATACAGATAATTTGGAATTATCATTAGTCAAAAATAATTTCCCTGTAATCCTCACTGATCAAAACAATAACAAGTATGACGTTTTTGGTAAGCCCGTAAATATTTCAGGCATAAGTCCTCTTAAGCCAACTTGCTCGTATAGTGCTTCTTGGTGGGCGTGGAAAGCGTTCTACAAAAGTTTCAGCAAAATTTAATGAATTCAACTTGCAATCCAAACGAATAAAATTTTTATTTTTTTTAGGAACAGGGCTGCCGGGTACTTTTTTTTAACAAGAAATAAAAATATAGTTTCTGTGTTCAAAATCTTAGATTACTCAACCGTAAGCGACTTCGAGTCTGCTATACCGCCATAACTCATAAGAAGACTGAGCTTACCAAAGTTGGTATTAATAATTTGAGTATATACAGACGCTCACTTTCTTTTTATTTTCAAACGGCATTCATTCATGGATACCCTTGAACCCAAAAAGTATTCGTACAGTCTTGCTAAATAAACTGTTTCGATTTGAAGAAAAAAAAGAAACTGCCTCGGCAAGAGGCAGCTTCAGTAAAATTTATAAATAATTAAGCTTTATTATTTTTTGGTTAAAGCAGGAACAAATCCTTTGTTTTTTGCAAAACCTGTAGATTTTGATTCTCCTTCTCCGGTCATGATTTCAAAATCATCAACAAATAAAGCGTAAGCATCATAAGATACACATCCGATTTTAACTTTGATGCTTTCACCTGCCCAGTTGGATAAATCCCATTTGTAGTTTGTCCAATCCGTGGGAACTTCGGCATAAGGCTCGGCAGTTAAAACGGTTTCTTCGTCATCAGCCGTATTTACAACTGTAACAATCAAACGTTCTAAACCGTAAGCATCGGTTATGGATCTCGCGTAAAAGCTTAGTTCGTAACCATCTTCTATATCAAATGCGTCGCTAATCAACCAATCATCATTGCCCTGATCGCCGTCAGGAACAGCAGCCATGGAGAAAACAAAATTATCTCCGCTGTAGGGTTCCCAGCCTTCAGGTGATCCGGCGGCAGAAAAGTTAAAAACTCTCCATGCGGCAGGTTCTCCCGAGCCGGGATAATCAAATGCCGAAACGCCGTATAAACCCAAGCCGTCAAGGTCTTGGTTTGTCCAGGGGGCAATATCAGTTGTCCAAGCATCATAAGACTCAAAATCCCAGAAGCGCTTAACAATCACCAACAATTGGTGGGTGCTTACTACAGAGCCGTTGCTGTTTTCAAATGTAAACTGATAAGTTAAAGTATCGGATGACATATCCGGTGTAATATCAACGGCCACTGAATCTTTCAACATGTCATAATCACCGGTGAGTTCAACTGCAGCATCACTGTTAACTGCACGAGTAATTACAAGTGAAGTCGGTGCCGTACAGTCTTCGGCTAATGAATATTTAATATAAACCGTTGTATCTATGGGCGGTATGTCTGCCGGTCCTTCTTTTGTAAGCGGGTCAATTACGGAAATTACGGCATTTTTCGCTGCCGGATTCCCTTCAACCATGGCTGAAAACTTCGCAGCCAATTCATCACCGATTACACCGATACCAAGTTCGGATTTGTCAAAACTATAGCTTCCTTCACCACCTGAGAGGGATATGGTGGTGAAAGTTTCGCTGTCAATTACTACTTCAACTTCTGAAATTGTTTCATCAGAAAGTATGACATCTCCCGTCAATCCGGCATCCAAGGGATAGAATGAGGTATTACTAAGGTAGATACCTACCCCTCTGTGAAAGATATCTTCTTTTTCTTCGCAGCCTGCAAAGAGTGCTGAAAGAAGCATTATTCCAATAATATATGTGAATATTTTCTTCATTGTATTGTTATATTTTAAGTTTATTAATTAACTCCGGATCTTGTATCCCACCACATTTGTTGACCCCAAAAACGGTCGGTAACTTTTGCGGCATGGGTATCATAATTAGCACCGTTAAGGTTAGCTTCCGTTACCGGATAAGCAAAGCGAAACGGGGGTCTTGTATGTCCCGGGAATCGAGCTCCGGGTGCTGCTATCATCTGCGGCACATCTGTTCGGCGAGTTTCTGCCCATGCTTCATGGCCTTGTTTAAACAGAGAAACCCATTTTTGGTAATACAGATTTTCCATACTGAAAGGCACTCCGGTCAGGAAAGCATTCGCATCGGCTTCATCGATGCCATATTCAGCCATCGAGGCTATAACAGCATCTTCATAAGTGCCGGCATCATTATTATACTCGGCAATAATGAACAATACTTCAGAATAACGCATAAAAGGTGTAAAACCCATAGCATCTTCGCGGAAAAAAGCTCCAATTCGGCTGTATTGTCCTATTGAGCCCAGATTGTCATCACCAACACCCGGAACAACGCCGCGGTAGGCATCATCTGCGGGCGCCGGTTCTGCATATACCGGCAATCTGGGGTCGGATGTACTTAACATATAGTCAACAAGATAGCTTCCAACGGCATGATCATCTCTCGTTTCAAAATCCTCAGCCCATGGCTCTTTGTAAGGAGCAGCACCGGGCCAATATAAAAATGCATTATCATCATTGCTTGTCATTACGGGATATGTGGCTGCGTTGCCAAGTATCTCATCAATGTGCTGTGCTCCTACTGAGCTAACTTCATTAATACGATTGGCAAATCTCAAACGCAAGGAATTGGCAAATTTTTGCCATTTCGATACATCGCCTCCAAAAAGGATGTCTCCGTCGCCAAGTGCTCCGGGAGTTCCTTCGGCAAACATATCGCCGGCTTTCTTCAAGCTGTCAAGCAATGCAGGATAGATTTCTTCCTGAGTATCATAAACCGGATTTGTGATACCCTCACCGCCCTGTATGGCTTCTGTAAAAGGCATATTTCTCCAGCTGTCAGTTCCAATTCCGAATGCTAAGCTTTGAAATGTAAGTGCAGCAGCATATAAATTTTTATTTTCATCTCTTGCAGCGAATTTCTTAGCGTTTTCCAAGTCAACGGCTACTCTGTACAAGTCCCGCCAATTGGTATTTATTACGCTTTCTCTTTCGTAATAGCGTGATTCATCAACGTATTGAATTTTACCGAGATGCCCGGCATAAGTCGAAACATTGTTCATGTTAAACCAAGCATCATAATAGGTATCACCAAAATATCTGATAGATTGTGCCAGTAAATTGGTTGCCGGAACTTCTGTAGGATTATTCGGATCTACATTCATCTCTTCCCACTTTTCAGTGCAAGAGCTGAAAAAGAGCAACCCAACCAGTATTCCGGAGAGTATTATTTTAAATTTATGTTTCATGGATATAATGATTTTAAATTAAAAAGTAAGGTTAATTCTAAAGCCTATCGTTCTGGATGTAGGCAACTGGAACTGTTCAAGTCCGATACCGTTAAGTCCGGTACCAAAGCCTGTTTCGGGATCAATACCCACATCATTTGTCCAGTGTGTATAGAGCATGGCTAAATTACGTCCGACTACCGATATACCGGCTGACTGAATAAAGCCAACATTGCTGATTAATGAAGCCGGGAGTCTGTATGTCAAGACTGCTTCGCGCAATTTAATATATGATCCGTCAATGATTGAGTTTTCTTCCAAGCCCCAATAACCGGCATAGTATGATTGCGGAGCAACAACAATGTCATTTGGTTCTCCTTCTTCGTTTACTCCGTCAACGATCATACCGTGTTCACGAATACCATCTGCGGCAGTTTCTTCGGTAAGTCCGGCATAACCGCCAAACCAATCCGATACACTGAAAATATCGCCGCCTTTACGTCCGTCAATAAGGACGCTTAATGAAACGTTTTTGTATGAGAATGTATTTCTCAAACCGCCGGTCCAATCCGGGGTAATATTACCAACGTTTTGAGGCGATTCGGCCGGTATCGGTAAACCATTGGATCCGATTATTTTTTCGCCGCTTACGCTGTCACGCAAAAATGCATTGGCACGAATGGCACCAAACGGCTCTCCCGGGCGTGCTTCAATAGATACGCCGTTCCAAGAACTTGTAATGGTATAGGCTTCAAGATCTCCGTAGAGTTCATTAACTTGGTTTTGGTTTTTAGCCCAATTTACAGTCATATTCCAACTAAATCCTTGTGGGTTTCTAAGAATGTCGGCTCCCAACTGAAGTTCAATACCTTTATTTTCAATTTCGCCGGCATTAATTAAGATAGAATTAAATCCGGTAGCTGTCGAAATTTCAACAGGAAGGATTTGATTGGTTGTTATTGCCTGATAAACGGTTACATCCAAATTAATTCGATTATCTATAAATCTGGCATCCAAACCAATTTCCGTACTTTGAATATCCTCAGGCTTCAAGTCCACAGCCGGTAATGAGCGGCTTGTAAAGAAAGGTGTGATACCTCCAAAAGGATCACTTCCTTGATAAGTAAAGGCTAACTGATAAGGATCGGTATCATTACCTACTTGTGCCCAACCGCCTCGAAGTTTGAGGTATGATAAAACATTGGAGTTAACATCCAACAGTTCGGTTAATATGGCACTGGCCGTGAATGAGGGATAAAAATAACTCCAATTGTCTGAAGGCAAAGTAGAACTCCAGTCATTTCTGGCTGTTACATCTAAGTAAAGTGCATCGTTCCATCCAAATGAAACTTGACCAAAAACACTGTTGGTTTCAAACACCTCATCATACATGTTTGTACTTGGATTACCCTGTACATTGGAAATGGTGTAAAGCTCGGGTACGGTTAATTCGCTGGCTTCTAAGTATGAGAAATGATAATCATTTCTTCGGTAGTTAGCTCCCAAAAGGCCGTTTACGGATAACTCGCCAAAACGGTGTTGCAGTTTTGCCAACAGGTCGGCATTAAACTCATTATCGGTTCGTTTATTTTGCCAAAACATACCGTAAGGATAATCCACCGATTGTGAATGTCTAATGTGTTTTCTTCTTTCTGCCGAAAAATCAGTACCCACACGCCCGGTTAAAGATAACCAATCAGTCAGTTCAGCATCAACGCTAAACTTACCGAAAAGACGGTCTCTGTTTCTTGAAGTCGTATTATAAAATACTGTCCAGTAGGGGTTATTATGGTAGTTAGTATTCCAGTTATAGGGATTACCAAAAATATTATAAGTATCCCAGTTTTCTTCAAGTGATTCCATATTTACTTGTCGTCCGAACCAACCGCCGAGTGACTGCATTACGTTATTCGGCCCGTAACCTTGTCCGGGAAGGTTATCACTGCTGTTTTTCACGTAATTAGCCGTAATTGTAGCTGATAACCAATCACTCAAATTTTGTGTTCCGTTAAATGAAACAGAATTCTTAGTCATATCGGTATTCGGAATGGTTCCGGTAATGTCTTGCTGAGACAATGACAAACGCATATGTCCGGATTCTCCTCCGCTGGTTATACTAACGGAGTTATCATAAGTAATACCGGTTTGAAAAAAGTTTTTCACATTGTCGGGTCTGGATACCCAAGGTGTAGCTTGTCGTGTATCAGGATCATTCGGATCTTGCAGTGGGCTGTCAAACTGTGGCATTTCCAATCCGATATCCAATCTTGGACCCCAGCTTTCATCCATTCCGTCATATACTCCGCCGTTATTACCGTCGTAGTAAGAAAAGCCGTAGCTTGGGCTAAAGGTACCGTTTGCGAATTCCTGATAAGAATATCCGGCATCTTTAGCGCCTGACGTAACATACATTAATTCGCTTCCGTTAAAGCCTTGCCCGTATTCATTCTGATAATTGGGTATAATATACGCATTATCAAAAGTAATGGCAGAACTTACTGAAATACCAATACCCTTTTTGGCATCTGCACCGGATTTTGTTTTTATCAAAACAACTCCGTTAGCAGCCCTGCTTCCATAGAGTGCGGCAGCATTTGCTCCTTTAAGTATGGAAACCGACTCAATATTGCCGGGATCAATATCCATAGCGGCATTACCAAAGTCTTGTCCGCCCCACTGGCTTACTGAGGTTGAAGAGTTACTAACCGGTACACCGTCCACAACCCATAAAGGTTGGTTGTTGGTAAACGAGGAGTTTCCCCGAATAACAATTCGTGATGACGAGCCTACGGCACCACTGGCATTCGTAACCTGAATACCGGCCACTTTACCGGAAAGCGAATTTACGATATTGGTTTCTTTTGCTTCGGCTAAATCATCGCCGCCGACTTCCTGTACGGAATATCCGAGGGCTTTTTTGTCGCGGGTCAGAC
>CAYYQW010000007.1:0-32055 GCA_964472505.1 uncultured Bacteroidaceae bacterium
TAGTAGAACCAAAAAGAAAATAAGAGCCTCTGTTGAGCCGAGGCTATAATCAAAACAAATGACCAAGTTCAACGGTCGGCTCTGCCGCCGTCGTTTTATTTCTAAGGCTTCTTTGGCAAGCAAAGTTTGCAAAATACCGCAAACCTGCTTATCTTTGAATAAAGAAAACCGGAAATTGACAAAGAAAACCCAAGCCAAAAGCATCGCCCACACGGCAGGCCAGGTCCCACTTGGGGGTTTTAGGGGCTTAGCCCGATAAGTAAATATAATATTTTGAAGCGATATGATTTGAGCATTGATGATTTGGAAAATCAAAACCGGACGATAACATAGCCATAAATCATTAAAGCCCGGCAAGTCCGGGCTTTTTAATTATCTGTTTTTCCAAAGTTCGGGATTTCTGCTTGTATGCAGAACAGCCAAAACGATTATGGTTTTGTCTTTTTCGTCAATGGTATAGTGAATCATAAACGGAAACAGGTTTAAAAGGTAGTTCTTACATTTTTATAACGGATATTTGAAGCTTTAGGATTTTGCCTGATAAAATGAACATTTTCACGCACTTCAGCGGTAAATCTTTTGCCAAGTCCTTTTTGCTTTTTATTATACCATTTAGCAGCTTCGCGAATATCTTCTTTTGCAAGAGGCAGGATTATAGACTCATACATTACAGTTCTTTTTCTATATCGTCCACAGCAGAATCAAAATCCATTGCAGAACCGGGATTTTGCTTGTAATCTTCAAGACGCTTCAACACCAAATCTTTATGCCATCCGGGGATGCTAATTTCTTCCTGCTCAATGTCTTTGTATTTATTTTTAAGGTCGTTCCATTCGTTTATAGGGATGAATACGCCGGTTGTCTGTCCTTTGCTGTCTGAAATATATTGTAGGTTCATAATTTTAAATTTTATCGGTTTGAATATGCTTGTTGTGTTTTATAATCCCTGATTACGGAATCAATAATACTAAAAAACCGGTTTCTAAAATCGGGCTTCATGCTTTGAATCTCCTGAATCCTTTGCAGTATTTTTTTATCAAAGGCAGCGTTTTGTCCTTCTCCTGCCAAATAATCAAGAGAAACCTCAAAAGCATCGGCCATACGTTTTGCAACATCAATGGAGGGAGCTGCTTCGTTACGCTCGTACCTTCCAATGATTACACGAGAAACATCAATTTGTTTAGCAAGCTCATTTTGCGACCATCCTTTTTGTTTTCTCAGCTCTGTTATTTTAAGCCCAATGTTTATTTTTGTTTCTTTTAGGATACTTTAGTTAACAACATATCACAAATTTAGATAATTATTGTGAGAAAAAGAAACAATAATTCTTTCTTGTTATGAAACTATCTTGCAAGCAAGCATTAAAACACGCACACAAAAGCATACCAAATATACGAACAAGACAAGCTGTATTTCCGGACATTTCAGGTGGTCAATCGGATTGATGTTTTTACAAGAAAGCGACAGCGTGATATTGTTATTGACAGCATAGAATACTGCCGGAAAGAAAAAGACTTGGAGACTAAAGCTTATTATACGGTGATTTGCAAACTTTACCGAGCTGGGTGAATAAGGAAAAAAAACTAAGCCATTCATAATTAGCTGACCGTTTTTGGTTTTAAAAAGCTAAACTTTAATACCGGATATTCATTTAAAATTTGTATTTTTGAAATAATTAAAACATACTTTTAAAAACTAAAAATTAACTGTAATGAGAACAATGAACGGAGCCGTAGGTATTGCAAATTGGATTGTGAGAATTGCACTTGTACTGGTATTATTTCTGAGCTTTTTCGGTAATGCCGAAGCCGTTTTAAACGGATCAACCACATGGGCTAATATCCTTGGCCTTGCAGCCATAGTATTGGCCGTACTTTTGCTTATCGGAGGCTTTATGAAAAGCTACACAACTACCATTATTTCCGCCCTGATTCTTACCATCATTTTTGTAATTTCAATAATAAGAGGCTGGAGCGGCATAAATACCGAATTTGCCCTTCTGCTGCTAATGACAGGAACGGCATTGTATTTCGCAGCAGCCGGTAACGGAAGGTAAAACGGAATGATTTCATATTTCCGCCCAACGAGGCTTTCGAACCCTCGTTGGGTGGTTCAACAAGTAGCATTTTTTGTCAGACTCTCATTTTTTTATATCTTGTAAGCATATAATTAAATGTTAATATCATCACTATGGGAATTTTATATATCATATTAGTCGGTATAGTCGCCGGTTTCTTTGCCGGTCTAATTGTTAAAGGCAAAGGCTTGGGATTTCTTATGAATCTTATCGTCGGAATCATCGGCGCTCTTATCGGCGGATGGCTTTTAGGCGCTTTAGGGCTTACCACATACAGTTTATTAGGCAATATAATTTCAGCGACAATAGGAGCAGTAATCTTGCTTTTAATAATCAACTTATTAAAAAGACCTTAACCTCAAACCCAGCGAGGATTTGAAACCCTCTTATGTTTGCACTCATAAATATATAAATTATTTTTGACTCCTAAAAGGACAAGCAATGAGAAAAGAATACAACCCCGGATAACTCATTAGAGTATATCGTCTGCGAGATAACTGCTCATTGCTTGCTTTTTCTTTTCTGATTTTTGTTGCTTAATTTTTTTTAAAAGTGTAATTTTAGCCATGAAAAACAGCTATAACTGTTTGCATTTTTTACCAAGTTTTGGTATTTTTGTAAAAACTTAAAGAGATGAAGAATACATCAATATCATTGGGGAATTATTTTGACCAATTTGTTCAGGCCCAAGTTTCAGCGGGACGATATAAAAATGTTAGTGAAGTAATTCGTGCCGGACTTAGACTTTTAGAGAATGAAGAAAGTAAGCGTATTGCTCTGCGAAATGCTATTCAGCAGGGAATTGACAGTGGGATTGCACACGATTTTAACCCTGAAGAGCATCTGAAAGAATTAAAAGAAAAAAGAAAAAACAATGGCTAAATATGAATTGACGAATAAAGCCGTTGAAGACTTAACCGATATTTGGAAATACACTATTGACAAATGGTCTGAGCAACAAGCTGACCGATATTTTAATATACTAATATCGAATTGTCAAGAAATTGCAAACAAGCCTGAATTAGGTAAAAATTATGACGGAATTACAAATAAATTGTATGGACTAAAAACTGAAAGACATATTATATTTTATCGCAAACGAATAAATAAACCGCTTGAAATTACAAGAATCTTACACGAACGAATGGATTTGAAAAGACGAATAGAAGAATAAAAATATTATCCGGTCGAAAAGCGACAGGGTGAATAACTCTGTAAATTCAAAGAAAAGTAAAAATTCAGCAGACTGTTTGTTTGCGGATTCACCCTGCCGCTATACATTAAATTCAAAACAACAGAAACCGAAATTGAATTAAAATTACGAAACAGGAACTTATATCTTGAAAATAGCAATAAAAACCGGTATCTTTACAAAATCAATAATAAAGGAGTAAAACATGGAAACTTTAACAATAAAAATAAAAAACAGAGAAAAATTGCTATTCATTTATGAAGTTTTACGATATTTTGATTTCGTTGAACTTCCGGAAATTGAAAATAAAAAAGAAATAAAGCCAAATCATAATTTCTTTTCGTCAGCAGGATTATGGAAAGATAGAGAAATTAGCCAAGAAACATTAAGAAAAAAAGCATGGAAAAGAGATTAGTTATTTGTGATACAAATATATTTGTAGAGTTCTACAAGAACAATCAAGAAATAGTTGAAAACTTGAAAAAATAGGACTTGATAATATTGCCATGAGTTCGGTAACAGCAGGTGAATTAATTTTTGGTGCTTATGACAAACGAGAACTTCAAAACATACGAAAAGACATTGATAGTCTTACAATTTTACCATTAAACGAAAACATCAGCAATCAATTTATCGATTTAATGACAGCGTATTCATTAAGTCATAATTTAGATTTGCCTGATTCTTTGATTGCTTCTACTGCAATAGATTATGATTGTGAACTATACACACTAAACTTAAAGCATTTCAAATATATTAACGATTTGAAATTATGGAATGAAAAATAACTCTCGCAGTTTGACAAAAGCGACAGGGTGAATAACTCTGTAAATTCAAAGAAAAGTAAAAATTCAGCAGACTGTTTGTTTCTATCACCCTATGAGGGTTCCGAACCCCCGTAGGGTGTTCTATATTCGAAACACTTTTTTATTTCGGAAAAGTAAAGCTTTTTGAGTTTTTTTTACAAAATCAGGATAAGAATTTAATTTTGTGCCTGCTGTCCGAAGCAGCTTTTTGGCCTGCGAAAAATGTCCGGATTCGCGCAGTAACTCAATCTTGAGCATGAGTTCCTCCTGTTCGTCAAATAAAGGCTTATCGGAATTCTGAATCTCATTTATCAAGTTCAAAGCCTGTGTCATGCACTTGCGCTTTGTTTTTTTTAAAGCCATTGCATGCCGGCGAGTTTTCAAAGCTTCGCGCAAACCAAAAGTCCTCAACAGATTTCTGAATTTTCGATAGTCATCGTTTATGTTTCGCCAAATCAACAAATGTAAGCTCAATTGCCGCTCGGTACTCAATTTTGTATCATCCAAAAGTCGTAAAGCATCTTTACGCAAAGTCTTTTGAGGATTCAGGGCAAGATCACCGGAAGGATAATCCATACGCGGAATGCCATTGAGATTTTCCGGGATGCTGTCGCGTACCACTTCGGCATCTTCAATCCAAATAAGCCGGTTGCATAAAGGGCAACGCGCAAAGGGCACAGACATTGCCTCTGCGGCATAAAGTGAATCGTTATGTCCGTCGGACCAAATTTCCGAACTTCCGAAAGAGGAATAAGACATCAGCTCGGTTCGCTGAAATTCCGCATTGCATTTCGGGCAAACTCTTACGCATGTATCAAGTAACATAGGCCGCTGTTTTTAATGTTTTCAAAACACAAAACCGGTGCGTATTACCGGATTGGAATACGGCGTTTGTTCGGTAATAGTAAAATTATAAAGCAAAGCGATATAAAAGCCAAAACGCCCGCCGGATTTTTGCATATAACCAATGCCGCCCAAAACACCGGGAACCATTACACGATTTCCGGTATATCCGTAGGTACTGTCCCACCTTGGGGCATTCAAAAGTTCGTACTCAGCCTGAAGAAACAGCTTTTTAAAAACAAAGGGCCGCAAATAAGCCCGGCCGCCGTAAACCGAAATGGAATAATTATACAAATTGGATGAAGCATGCATGTAGTATGCTCCAAGGCCGGCGTGCAACCACGGAAATATTTTATAACCCACTTCCGGTGCAATTGAAAAGTAAAATGACGAACCAAAGCTTAATGAAAAATCTCCGCCAAAATACACTTTATCACTCAGTGTCAAAGAGTCTTCTTTTTTTTCGGTTTCATCGGAATATAAATCATCAAAATCCTGCGTAAAAGCAGGTGAAAAACTAATAAGCAACAAGCATAAAAGGGCTGTAATATATTTATCCGTAAACATGTTTCGTCGGTATTTTAGCTATGAAATTTTTTAAATAAAAAGGTTCGAAATAAGCCGTATCTTCAAAATCCTGTTTTTGAAATTTGGCTTCGGCCAAAGGTGCCGTCCAACGTGCTGAAGGCAATAAATTGTAATCAAAAACGGCATTGTCGTGCGACAGGCTTTCTTTACATTTGGCTGCACCCGAACCGAAAAATACCAAAGGATGATTTTTGAAAAAATCGGCATACGAATCGGCATCAATAATATCGGCACTTATGGGTTTTACGGCATTCAAATCGTTATCAAAAAATGCCGAATACACTTCCATGCGCCGAGCATCGGTCATGGGGCAAAGCAATATATCTTGGCTAAGTTTATTTTCTTTGAGCAACAACTCGCGCATTCCCCAAGCCATAGACTGCAGTGTATCCACGGAAATCAAGGGAACATCTCTGCCGTAAGCAATGCCTTTGGCTGCCGAAACGCCTATGCGCAAACCGGTATATGAACCCGGGCCTTTACTTACGGCCACGGCATCAATTTCCGAAATACGAATTTCGGACTCCCTAAAAAGTTCCTCAATAAAAACCGTAAGCATTTTAGAATGGATATTGGGTTCATTTACTTCCCGTATATGCATAATCTTACCGTCAACAGCCAATGCAACTGAGCAGACGTCTCCGGAGGATTCTATATTTAATATGTTTGCCATAATTTCGTAAAGAAAATTGTTACTGTAAATTCAGAATAAATCATTTTTTATTTTAAACATGAAACTGTTCTACTATTGATTTCGGAAATTCTTGAAAAATTTCACCATTCAATTCTTTACCATTGAGTTTTTTATTTCTTTTCACTTTATCAGCACCCCATGTTCCCCATTGTTTGAAGAAAAATGCAATATCTTTTTCATTGCACTGCTTTTTTATGTTTAAAACCCATGATTTTTCCATTGGTCTTGCTTTATTTCCGCTTTCGCCGCCTACAATTACCCAATTGATATTAGTTAAATCTATTTCGCCCAAATCTTCTAATAACGGTTCAACTGATAAAAACAAAACTGTTGCTTTTATTTTTCTTAGATAATCAATACGAGACAAAGCTTGCATTCTGTTTTCAACAGTAACACCCAACCAAATATTATCAGGAATTTTCTTTTCTGATAGATACTCGAACATTCTTTCTGCCCTTTTTGTCAAAATTTGATAGGTATGATGTGGTGTATTTTCTATTACGTTAAAAATTTGATTTAGATATTTTTTCGGCATGCGTTCGTGAAAAATATCACTCATTGAGTTTACAAAAAATACGGTTGGCTTTTTTATTTTATAAGGTTCGTTCAAACGTTCGGGAACTATATTAAAAGTAAAACCGTTTTCGTATCCTTTTACGCCCATTGCCTGCAATCGTTTTGCCATTACTTCGGCATAACAATTGGCACAGCCTGAACTCACCTTATTGCAACCTGCTGAGGGATTCCATGTGGCTTCTGTCCATTCTATTTTGTGTTTTTTTTTGCTCAAAAATTTGCATTTTAAAATTATTTATACTATATTTGAGTTCTAATTCCGAACCAACTTAGAGTTGATGTAGGAGTTACCCGGGAACTTCGGTTCCCTTTTTTTATATTTGTACCATAAAATTTTCGTTGTTTTTATAAGTTACTTTTTTATTGACAACATTATCTAAGAACCGGTTGTAATAGAGCCTTCCACCTTTTTTTCGTATATATTTATTTGGTTCATAATATTGGCGTGCAAAATATGCTACCACATCAACTAATTGATGAAAATACGAATTGTCCGAGCTTCTTAGAACAGGGTCTTCAATAATACCAATCAATTTTAAATTACGACTTCCGCTGCTTTGCATATTTGGTACAGGATTATAATGTCTCATTTTACGCAAAATAGCAGTCAATTTCCCTCCGTCTGTATTGTCCGACAAAATTATTCCTTTTTCGGCTTGTGTAAAACCTACCGGAAAATTGTTGTGTTGCAAAGTGTTTTCAAAACGTTGAATGAATATCCGCCATGTATAATCAAATACATTTTCTTTTCGGTTTGTTTTATTACAAGCCACAGAATAGATGCTGATATCGTTTCGGTCGTTCAAGAATTTGAGGCATTTGCGCAGAATATCCATTTTATCGTTTTTTGAAATATTTGCTTTCAGTTTAGGATGCCCGTTTATAAATACGGCAGCGTGAATTTCTTCGTTCATCAGCAAACCATATCTTTTCTTTAAGTATCTGCGGAAATCAATAATATCATCTAATATTTTTTGCCAATTGGTTTCATGTAAAACAATAGCCGATAATACGAAATAATTGTTTGGTGAATTTACAACTCCACTATCGCCACTTTCATCTACATAAAGTAAATACATACAATTATTTTCAAAAATAAATTATATTTCTATTAATGCAAACATAAGAGAGTTTTTAGACCGAACTTTTTTATATCTCAAACTTCGGAATAAATTCATAATCATATATTTGCGGTAAAAGTTTATCATACTTAAATTCAAACAAGACTTGCGGCGTATATAAATCGTGTCTGTCCGAAGTATCGTAACTGATTTTGAAATGCTTTGCGTAAGCATTTTTTACGTCTTCTTCGGTTTTCGACTTATTTAAATTGTTTAGAAATTTTTTGCAATCTTTGTTCATCTGTCTGTATATCGGCTTGTTTAATTATCTTAAACGTAAAAATTTCAGTTTTCAAAATTAAAACCTTATTTTCGCAGTCAAAAATATAAAAAATAACGAGAGGCAATGAAAAATTTCAGAAAAATAAACCTGCTCACCGGCTGGTTCATGTTCTTAATTGCAACCATTACTTATTTCCTGACCATAGAACCGACCACGAGTTTTTGGGATTGTGGCGAATTTATTACAACCGCTTATAAATTAGAAGTAGGCCATCCGCCCGGGGCACCGTTCTTTATGATTTTAGGACGGTTTTTTACCCTTTTTTCATTTGGTGATGTAAGCTTGGTGCCGGTTATGATAAATGCCATGTCGGCATTGGCAAGCTCCTTTACTATTTTATTCCTTTTCTGGACGGTTACACATATTGCCAAACGCATCATTGCAAACTCCAATGAAATACTTACTACCGCTCAAACCATTGCCGTAATGGGCACGGGTGCCGTAGCCGCTTTAAGTTATGCATTCTCCGATACCTTTTGGTTTTCGGCCACCGAAGGCGAGGTATATGCCACCTCATCGCTGTTCACTGCCGTTGTGTTTTGGGCCATACTAAAATGGGAAAACGAAGCCGACCAAAAATATGCCAACCGCTGGTTAATTCTTATCGCTTATCTCATGGGGCTTTCAATAGGCGTTCACTTGCTGAACTTGTTGGTTATTCCGGCTATTGTATTTGTGTATTATTTCAAAAAATACGAAATTACAACAAAGGGAATCATTAAATCAGCTTTAGTTTCCATTGGTATTTTAGCATTTATCATGTACGGAATTATCACCGGTTATGTTATTGTAGGCTCGCAATTTGAGCTGCTGTTTACCAATTCATTTGGTCTGCCTTATAAAACAGGTTTTATAACTTACTTGATACTTACGCTGGGTGCAATTGTGTACGGTGTTTATTACACATACAAAAAACAACGCCCGGTTTGGAATACCATTTTCACTTCACTGCTGGTAATTATTATTGGTTATTCATCTTTTGCGCTTATTTTGATACGTTCATCGGCCGATACGCCCATGAATCAAAACTCGCCGGATAATGTATTCTCATTTATATCATACTTAAACCGCGACCAGTACGGAGAACATCCCTTGCTGCACGGCCAATATTTTAATGCCCCCGTAATTGAATACTCGGACGGGAAAGCTGTTTACAAACAAGAAAATGACCGTTACGTAGTAGCCGACCGAAAGCTTGAGCGTGAATTTGATTCGGAATACACCACTTTATTTCCGCGCATGTACAGCGACCAGGAAAGCCCGGATCATGTACAGGGATATGCCATGTGGACCGGAAATCCGCAAAGCGAATTTTATAATCCGCGTAAAAATCCGGAAACCGGAGAAATCATCACCGACCAATACGGTGATATTATCTTGGATAAATCATCACCGCGGCGCCCGCCTAACTTTTTTGAGAATTTGCAATACTTTTTTGCTTACCAAGTAAACCACATGTATATCCGATATTTTATGTGGAACTTTGCCGGCCGACAAAACGACATCCAAAGCCACGGCGGTATTAAAGACGGAAACTGGATAAGCGGGATTAAATTTCTGGATGAAGTACGTTTGGGCAACCAAGACAAACTGCCTGATTATCAGAAAGAAAACAAAGCGCGTAATACTTATTTCTTCTTGCCGTTGATACTCGGTATTGTAGGACTCCTGTATATGCTTGGCGCAAATACTGCGGGCAACCGATATTTTTGGATAGTTATGCTGTTCTTCTTTTTTACCGGAATAGCCATTGTATTGTATCTGAACCAACCGCCTTACCAGCCGCGTGAGCGAGATTATGCTTATGCCGGCTCATTCTATGCATTTGCCATATATATAGGCTTTGCGGTAGCGGCTTTCTATAGTTATTTAAAAACAAAACTCTCCGGCATATCGGCAGCTGCAATTGCTACGGCCATCGGCTTATTTGTGCCCGCACTTATGGCACATCAAAATTGGGACGATCACGACCGCTCCAACCGATACACAGCGAGAGATTATGCCAAAAACTACCTAAACTCTTGCGAGAAAGATGCCGTTATTTTCACCAACGGAGATAATGATACTTTCCCGCTTTGGTACGTTCAGGAAGTAGAGGGCTTCAGAACCGATGTACGTGTTATTAACCTGAGCTATTTCAACACGGCATGGTATATTAACCAAATGCGCCAAAAAGCATACAAATCAGAACCGGTTCCGTTCTCTATGGACACGGCGCAGTATGATGTTGGTGTGCGTGATATTATTTACGCTTTTGAAAATCCGAATTTATACATTCGCGAGAAATATGAAGCCTCAAAACATAAGTTGGAAGACGAATATAAAGCGATTTTTGAACGATTTACAAACATAACGGAAGCCTCAAATTTTGCAGAGCAGTTCCCGAAAGAAGCACAATCCATCCGTGAAAACGGTCATAATTCAACAGACCCGGTAGGCTTTTTCAGGCTCACACGCCGCTTATCTGACGAAGCTTTCACAGAAGAACAAAACTTAAATTTTTCTGTCGATTCCATGACAGCCCTTCACAAAGAATCGGAGAAATTTCTTCAGAAAATTGCCGAACAACCCCTGCCTTTAGATATTCTGATAAAACATATCGGCAGCGATAAGCAAGAAGACAAAACACCCATTCGCGACGGCAGCTTTGTGAATTATCTGCCCACCACAAAAATAATTCTGCCGGTAGATAAGGAAAAAATCAAAGCGCTAAATTATGTTGCCGAAGAAGATTATGATAAAATTGTTGAAGCCATTAGTTGGGACTTAGGCACATCTTACATAAGAAAAAACCAAATGATGGTGTTAGATTTACTGTCGGCAAGCAATTGGGAACGTCCGATATACTTTGCCTCCACCGTGGGCCGAAGTCATTATATGAACCTTCAACCTTACTTCCAAACGGAAGGATTGGCCTATAAAGTGGTACCGATAAAGAACACCACCGGATCCGAAGGCCGAGTAAATACAGACATTCTGTACGATAATCTTATGAATAAATTTGTATGGGGCGGATTAGATAAAAATCCCGAAAAAATTTATTTGGATGAAAATAACCGACGGTTTTTAATGAATTTCAAAAGCGCTTTTAAAGACTTAAGCGATGCACTGATAAGAGAGAATAAAAATGACTCGGCAAAACAGGTATTGGACCGCTACGCCGGTTTGTTTACCAATGAAATGGCGCCTTACAGTTATTATGACCTCTTGTTGGGAAGTAATTATTATAAAATAGAGGAATTTGAAAAAGGCGATTCTATTTTTGATATTAGCTATAACAATGTTATGCAGGAGATTGACTTTTATAACTCGCTTCAGGAAAAGCATTTAATGAGGATTTCTAAAGATTTCAGCCACAGTCTTTCAATAGCACAACAAGCCATTTCAATCCTGCAAAACTTGGGACAAACTCAAAAAGCCAATGAATATGCAAGCATGCTGATTGAAAAATTGGACAGCAAGCATCAATTGAAATCCACCATTTTGCAAATGCAAAGCAGCCAAGAACAGTTTTATATGTGGTATAACAGCCTGCCGGCATATAAACAACACATTGTATCGGTTTATATGCAATTGGAAAAATATTTGTAAAGCTCCAAACCGGTTAAAACTTTAGGCCGAAAATTTTCTTGCAACTATTCAGAAAGACCTTCCGGCATCCGCAGGATCCGGAAGCGTCTTTTTTTGGTTAAATATTATTTTGAGGTGCTGTTATCTATTAAATTTTCATTTAAAAACCGGAAATCAAAAAATTATGCTAACTTATCAATGTAAAGCAGCCATGAATGACATTCAATAACCAAGGGCTCTATCCGCAATTAATTTGAACACCGGTATTGGCAATTATTGTAATTGTATTATATATATTTCAATTGAGATAATTGACATTTTGTATCATTCGGTCGTCTTTTTACCCACCCGAGAGGGGAATTGGACAGTTTCCGGCATCTACTAAGAGGAAAACAGAACAGATGATGTTCGATATTATATTCCAACAACCGACGGGTTAACCCGTCGGTTTATGCAGCGATTCCCCTCTCGGGAGGGGCCAGGGGTGGGTTTGGTTTCCGCTGAATTTTCAACCAAAAACACTTTTTTATGTGTTGCGAAAAACCGGAATAATTGCACTGATTAGTTACAGATTATGAATTAATCTCAACACCTCAAAATACTATTTAGCCGAAGCGTCTTTTTTTATAATGTATATTTTCTCGGTCTTTTTTTGTTTTTTAACATTTTTTTAGGTTCTTTTGCATTTAATAAATTCTTATACTTTGAAATACAAAAACATCAACGATCTGGTAATAAATCCGCCCGCTCCCATTACCGGTTTTTTTTCTGATTTTATTTGGAATATTGACACCATAAAAAAAGAGCTTTTCCTTACTTTTGATGACGGCCCTGTGCCCGAGCTCACCGAAAAAGTACTGGACATACTTGATTTATACAATGCCAAAGCTACATTTTTTAGTGTCGGGCATAATGTAAGAAAATATCCGGAGATATACCGTGAGATTCTGATTCGCGGACATGCTACGGGCAATCACACCTACAATCATTTAAACGGCTACAAAACCAACACCAAAGAATATTTGGCGAATATAAAAAAGGCATCCGAATACATAAAAAGCCCGCTCTTTAGGCCGCCTTACGGAAAAATTACCGCCAAACAATGGTTTGCCATAAAAAAACACTACAAGCTTGTGCTGTGGAATGTACTTTCGCAAGATTATTCACAAACCACCGAGCCCGACCAATGCAGCGAAAATGTTATGCGTTTTGCAAAACCGGGTTCCATAATTGTTTTTCATGACAATTACAAAGCTGAAAAAAATATGCTGGCTGCCCTAACCAATACGCTTATTCATTATACAAAAGAAGGCTGGCGATTTAAAAAAATTGAGCACGAAACCTTATAGCGACTGTATAAAACGAAAGACCCGACGAATTTGTCGGGTCTTTTTTTTATTTTTCATTCTGACGGACGTTCAAAAGTCCGAAAAGGACGTTTTGAAGTCCTTAGCTTTCACGTTTTGAA
Source organism: uncultured Bacteroidaceae bacterium (assembly GCA_964472505.1). Classification (GTDB taxonomy): domain Bacteria; phylum Bacteroidota; class Bacteroidia; order Bacteroidales; family JAADGE01; genus JAYEIA01. The sequence continues at coordinate 13,219 of CAYYQW010000007.1, forward strand.
GTCCTTATCCTTCTAATAAGTAAAACGTAAGCCTACATTAAATGTGCGCGGCATACCGAGAAATACTTCGGCGGCATCTGCACTATGCGGGTTTACAATGTCTCCGTCAACACTATATGAATTGTATCTACTGTTATCTACCGCATCTTGAATATAGATTTCGTCCAATACGTTAAAAACATGGCCAAACACTTCAATACCCAAATCGCCTTTAAGCGGAAGTTGGTATGAAAGGTGGGCATCCATAATTCCGAAAGCCGGCACTTGCCATACCTGCTCATCATCAGCTTCATCGGTACGGGTTGTGGGATCCCAATCGGCAAAATAATTGGTATTATAACGGTAATCGGCTTGTATGCGAAGTCCTGTAATCGGGCGTATAATAGCAGCTACACCTAATTGAGTTTGCGGGGCATCGCCTACTTTTAGGCCGTCCACATAATAATTATATTCTACCTCTTCTTCTCCGCCGCTTTCATAGTCTTTGTATGTTCCGGTAATATCACTGGTGTAGTTCCAGTTACCGATTGAAGCAATGGCTCCTATGGTAAAAAATTCAACCGGCGTGTAGTCTGCTTCAATTTCAAAACCGGAATGTAGTTGGTCTAAGCCTTGTACAAACACAAAACCTTCAGAACCGTCTTGATTTACGATACCAAAATTCAAAGTACGGTTTTTCCAGCTTGTGTAATAATAGTTCGCTTTAATATTCAAACTGTTATCAGGCGTTGAGAATGAAGTACCGATTTCAACCGCTTGAAATTCTTCGTTAAGCGGGTCTTCTGCTACGGTAGCACTTCGGTCGTCAATAACGGCATCAAAAATAGGCACTTTGGATACTAAACCAAAGTTACCGTAAAAGCTCAGGCCGTCAAGTACTTTATAACTCAAACCTCCTTTTATTTGATAACCGGTAATAAAATCGGTTTCACTGGTCAGTTCATTGCCGTCATCCCCTTTTCTGAAATGATTGGTGTATCCGTATTTAATGCCTGAGGCACCGAGAGTGGCATAAGCTGTCAGCGTACCGTTGGAATATTCTCCCTGTAGGAAAGCACCGCCCCAATCAATGGTATTGGTGAAATCATAGGCAATTCTGTCGCCCAACTCTTTATTATAGTCGCTTGGTGAGTCAAACTCATTGCCGTCAAAATAGAAGAATTTTCCGCCAAGCAAATCACGCACTTCTCTAAAATGGAAAACAGTGGCTTTTCTCCAATCCACACCCACTTGAGCTTTAAAATTGTCGCTGAAAAGTATTTGAACTTTAGACAAAGCACCCACAGTCCATTGGTTGTTTCGGCTGTTACGCAAAATACCGAAAGCGGTATCGCTTTGTGTATTGTTATTTATGGTTTCATCCCAATTTACAAAACGCGAAGGGCTTGGAATACCGGCATGATAATTCCAACGCATGCTACCATAAGTTCCGGTTCCGCCGCCGGTACCTCCCGAATAATAAAGCACGGTATATTGTTTTACTCTTCGGTTCCATTTGGCATACCAGTTAAGATTTACCAAAGGTTTATGATAAAAATTTTCACGTTCGTTTATAAAGTTTTCAGAATAGCGGTCATGTTCTTTTCCGTTCCAAAACTGTTTTCCGTCATAACTTGAAGAAACCGGCCCCCAGTTTTCATTATAATAACGCATGCCTTGCGCATCGTCATAATCGGGATAAAGCACATCCGGATCTGCTTCGGGGAATGCATCTAAAGCGGCTTCATCATAACCTTCTATGTCACGTGCAATATCATGTCCGTAAGCGGCAATGTTTTGTTTATAGAGGTTTTGTCCGTGGCGTTGTGGCGCTCCCATGGCAAACAGCTCAAGCTTATGTCGGTCATTGGCTTTGTAGGTTAAGCCGCCGTAATATGCCCAAGCATCGGTCCATGTAGCATCATATACACCGTCGCCCACTTTACGTACAACACTTACGCTGGCAGCAATTTTATCATTAATCATACCGGTGTGCCCGCTCAATGTCGTTTTAAAGAAATTACCCGAGCCGTATTCTACTTTGGCACTGGCACCGGCTGCCATTTCTGCCGGGCTGGTAATAATATTCATGGTACCGCCTACCGAAGGTGTGGCGAGATTCACGGCACTCAATCCGCGCTGTACCTGAATGGAAGAGGTAGCATCAGCCAATCCGTCCCAGTTAGACCAATATACCCAGCCGTTTTCCATATCGTTCATAGGTACACCGTTGATCATAACGGCCACATTGCGTTGGTTAAAACCGCGAATGTTGATGCGTGCATCACCGGCGCCGCCGCCTTGTTGAGTAGCATATACACCGGGCGTTGAATTCAAAACTAAAGGAATATCACGTGAACCCAGTTGTTCTTCAATCTGCTTCTTGTCAATATCGGAAAAAGCAACCGGGGTTTCTCGTTCGCGAGCGCGATCGGCCACCACAAAAATCTCCGACAATTCAACTGACTGAAGTTTTAATTCTACATCAATCACATCGGCATCCACAGTCTTTTCGACTGTTTCAAAGCCTATGAAAGAAAACACCAACACATTGGCTTCCTGAGGTACCTCAATACGGTACTTTCCTTGTGCATCTGTGGCCGTGCCGATCGTTGTGTTTTTCACCTGCACGGTAACTCCGGGCAAGGGCTGATCGCTTGAAGCATCAATAACCGTACCGGTAACGGTACTTTGTCCGAAAGCAAAGATTGATGCGGACATTAAAAGTACCAAAAAAAATACTTTCTTTAAGATTCTCATAACAATTTGTTTTAAATTAAGAAATAGTCGATTGCAAAAGTATTACAAAAGACGGTTTGGTTTCATTTAGCTAAGTAAAATTAAAGTTAAATTTTCACTATTCTTAACATAACAAAAGTAAAAAAATGAATCGGATAATGTTATTTTTTCTAAAAAAAATCTGCTGTACAACACGAGGCTTAGTCAAAAAGCAAACCATCCTGATTATCAGATCGTTGAGTATCTCAAAAACAAGAAATGAATCACGAGAAGGTGTAAAGAGCACATTATCAAAAGCCTACCCAATACAGCATTTTTAAAAACCGCCCTAATAAGTATTTGTAATTTGAAATTTTACCGATAAATTTGTCGATTACCATAATTTGATCAAAAAATTTTTACATTTTTTAAAAAAAGTCTTATGAAAAAAACACTATTGCTATTAATGATTTTTGCATTTTTTAGTTTAAATGCAGAATTGAACGCACAGACAGTTGTTACCGGAAAAGTAACGGAAGCCAATACCGGAGACCCGCTTCCGGGTGCTACCGTTGCAGTTGACGGAACAACAAACGCTACGGTATCCGGCCCCGACGGTACTTTTAAATTGAATGTATCAGCCGGCGATATTGCAATTAACATTTCTTATATTGGTTTTCTGACCGAACAAGTAAAGCTAAGCATAGCTGCCGGAGAGACAAAAGACCTGGAAACCATTAAACTGCAATCCGATGACATTGGAATGGACGAGTTACTTATTGTAGCTTCTTATGCCAAAGACCGAGAAACACCGGTATCGGTTTCCACCATTAAGCCGGAAATGATTATGGAAAAACTGGGAACGCAAGAGTTTCCCGAAATTTTGAAATCCACGCCAAGCGTCTATGCTACCAAAGAAGGCGGCGGATACGGAGACGGCAGAATTAATCTGCGAGGCTTTGACTCTAATAACATCGGTGTATTAATCAACGGTGTGCCGGTAAACGATATGGAAAACGGAAGAGTATATTGGTCAAATTGGGCCGGACTTTCTGATGTAACCCGTACCATGCAGGTGCAACGCGGTTTGGGTGCTTCTAAATTGGCCATCTCATCAATCGGCGGGACCATAAATATTATTACCAAAAGTACCGATGCCAAAAAAGGCGGATCAATTTACTATGGCATGGGAAATAACGGTTACAACAAAACCGGCTTTACCCTTTCTACCGGCATGTACGAAAACGGCTGGGCTGTTACGGTAAGCGGCAGCAAAACAAAAGGTAACGGATATGTGGACGGTACCGATTTTGAAGCATGGTCATATTTTGTGAATGTAGCCAAACGCCTGACCGATAACCAACAAATATCTTTTACGGCTTTCGGCGCTCCGCAATGGCACCACCAAAGAGGTTCGCAACAGTTGGTACAAACTTACCGCGAACATCCGAGCGGTATCAGATACAACTCCGGAATGGGCTACCGACACGGCGATGTTTATAATACCGGCTACGGTTATAATAAATACCACAAACCACAATTATCGCTAAACCACACTTGGGATATTTCACCCGCAACGAAATGGACAACAGCCTTATACGCTTCAAAATCACAAGGCGGCGGAAGAAGAGTTCGTGGACCCCAAAGTGATTTGCTGTCTCTAGATTACCCTGAAGGTAAACCGCTTGAAGAAACTTTGCTTACTCCCGAAGGTTATATTGATTATGACGCGGCTATGCAAATAAACGCCGAGTCTCAAACCGGTTCGCAGGCAGTAATGTCTATGAGCACCAATGCGCATGACTGGTACGGTATTTTATCATCGTTTAATACCGAGGTAAATAATATAAATATTACAGCCGGTGTTGACGGGCGTTATTATCGCGGATATCATTACAGAGAAATTACAGACCTTCTGGGGGGTGAGTATTATCTGGATGCCAACAATGTAAACAGAGATCCTTCAACCCCGCTATATGTCGGAGACAAATTTTCTTATTACAGCCTGACCGATGTAATGTGGCAAGGCCTTTTCCTTCAGGCAGAATATGTAAAAGATGATATTTCAGCCTTTATTTCGGCAGCCGGCTCTAATACCGGATACAAACGTACCGACTACTTCCAATACGAACCCGGCAACCAAGCTACCGATTGGGTAAGCTTTTTGGGCTACAGCACTAAAGCCGGATTTAACTATAATTTCACCAAAAGACAAAACGTATTTGTAAACGGCGGGTATTTTACCAGAGCGCCTTTTGCCAATGCCGTTTTTATGAACCATACCAACGAGATTAACGAAGATGCAAAACCGCAGCGCGTGCTCTCAGCCGAACTGGGTTACGGATATCGTTCATCATTCATGCGCGCAGACATTGCTCTGTACCGTACCGAATGGCTTGACAAAACCATTACACGTTCACTCGGAGGACAAGAAACAGCCAACATTACCGGACTGAATGCACTCCACCAAGGTGTGGAATTACAAGCAGAATTTTACCCGATAGACAAAATGGACATCAAATTAATGGGCTCCATGGGCGACTGGCGATGGCAAGACGATGTGCAAGCCGCACTGTTTGACCAAGATCAAAACCTTGTAGATTCTATCAATGTATTTGCAGCCGGTATTCATGTAGGAGATGCAGCACAAACTACTGCAGCCGTTGGTATTAACTACGAAATATTACCCGATCTTAAATTTGGTTTTGACTACAACTATTACGACAGGCTTTTTGCCGATTATGATATTGAAGACAGAACAAAGCCTGAGTTATCAGGTGTTGACGCATGGCGCGTACCCGACTATCACTTATTTGACTTTAACATCCGATATTACTTCAAATTAGGCGATTTCAAATCAAGCCTTAATGCCAACATCAACAATATTTTCGATACCGAATATATTGCAGATGCAACGGATCAAACCAAACTTATCGGAAATGAAATACAATACGGAGATGCCACAAACTCACCCGTATATTTTGGCTTTGGACGCACTTGGTCAATATCGCTAAAAATCAATTTTTAATCATTGAAAATATTATATTATGAAAAAAATATTAATAACATTAACTCTGTTCGGGCTTATTTTTTCGGCATGCAACCCGAATAAAGAGATTTACGAGAAATTGGATGAGGAGAAAGAGCCTTACCGAACGGATTTGGAATATACACTTACAGAAGCCGATTACAAAACCATTTCTGATATGGCCATAGAGAATGCAGAAACTGACGATGAAATACAAAAAGCTGAAAAAATTGCTGAAATTTTAGCATTCACCGAACAGATTCCCGCTACAGAATATATATTACCTTTTCTTGAAAAAATGTTTATAGCTCCGGATACCGCTTCAAGTTGCATCTTAAACTATCGTTTAGCGGTTAATGAGTATGAAAGTATTGTAAGCTATGAGCTTCAGCCTGATGATTATACGAATATTGGCGGAGAAGTTGCTGCTAACGGTGCATTTTCTGTTGATAATCCGCCGTCAGATTTTCTTCCCGGTTTTTTGTTTGATACAGATACGGTTGTGAATAAGCCTAATTATATTTTGTATCTGACATCAGAATATATTAATGAAAATGAAGTAAAGCAGGATACTTCTATTTCCTATGAATTTGCCGGAGGCAGCTGGACACAAGCTGAAACCTATATATTGACTGCTGATGACTACGCTTCTATGGGAGAGCCCGGTGAACATAATAATTTTTCGGATGATGCGCTGCCTGATAATTATTTACCCACCTTTTTAAAAATTAATTTCCCATACGCTCAAAAAGATGATGTCCAATATTTAATTTACGAATATTATTCAGAAACAACGGATACAAAAATGTCAGCTTATCGATTTGATGGCGAAAATTGGGCTGAGTTTTATAATCAATCACGAAGATTTGGGCACGATGGAAAATCCTGGACTTTTGATCCTACAATAAAGTTCACAATGACCGCAGAAGACTATATGTTTATTGTTAATAAAGTCAAAAATGATTCTGAATTGAGTGATTATGTAAGTTCGTACGGCGATTCTGAATATTACTACGGTGCCAGTGCTTATTACGGGAACTTTGATATGCGACTTACTAAGCGTCGCAGTGAAGATGTATTGGGACTCCTTGATGGTATGTCGGACGAAGAGGTAAAAGCAGAAATGCAATTGAGGCTTCAAGAAGCACTGGTGTATCTGGCAGAACAGAAATACCCAACTCAAGAGCCTGTTGTAAATGATATTGAAGTTTTTGCTTTAATTACATACGAAACTTATGAACCCGGCGATTATTATTATACCGCCAAACTCAAATGTACCGGCACCGGTGAATTTGAATATATAGAAACTTGGCCTGTTGAGTAAAACAAGCCTTACTGAGTTATTACTAAAAAAGCCCGGCAACTCTGTCGGGTTTTTTTAGCTTTAAAATCTAAACGTAAATAAACAGGTGTAATTTCAACGGTTTTATTAAACAAATTATCCGTAAAGCATCCTAATAAACAAATACTTAGGCTCATGCAAGTAATTCCAAAAAGAATTTGACCGAGCTGCCTCTCTTTATAAGCAAAAAAAACTGCATATAAAGATAGATCGAAAGTCGGCTTCAGAATTTTAAAATTATTATATTTGCAACGTTCAAAAATCCGACGGTTAATAGTCAGCGAGAGAATTAAGGATACTGTTTCGGGGCTATAACAGCCCATCGCTTTGCAGACAAAATTCTCCGGTTCGAATATCGCTCCGAAATTAAGACCGTAAAAAGCACTAAGATAGTATTAACAACGGTCAACCCTATTTAGGCACTCAGACTTTTTAATCTGCGATGCCCGGTATAAGTTGACCTTCAAAAATGATAAAATGATAAAAATTATTGACAAAGTAAGCAATGAAAAGGCATTAGAAAATGCCGTAAAACGTTACAAAGAGAAAGGCATCATACTGCCGACTTTTGAGCAACAAAAAAATCCCGAGCTAATTCCGGGAAAAATTATAGACAAACTGAAGAATATAGGCCTGTGGGATTTTGACCCGCTGAACCTGTTCCGTATTACTTGGAAAAACGAGCCGAAAGAATTTGGCGGCTTGTACGGAAAGCCCAATTATATTGAGCTTCCTAAAGAAATAACCGGAGTGGATGCACGCATTGTACTTTTGGTGGGAAAATGGTTTCCGACCGGTGCACATAAAGTAGGTGCAGCTTACGGTTGCCTGGCGCCGCGTATCACCACCGGCGAGTTTGACCCCAATTTCCATAAAGCCGTATGGCCTTCTACCGGAAACTACTGCCGCGGCGGCGCTTTCGACAGCAAACTCATGGATACTGAAGCCATTGCCATCCTTCCGGAAGAAATGAGCCAAGAGCGTTTTACATGGCTGAAAGAAGAAGCCGAAGCCACGGTTATTGCCACTCCCGGAAGCGAATCCAATGTAAAAGAAATTTACGATAAATGCTGGGAATTGCGTCGTACGCGCGATGATGTGGTTATTTTCAATCAATTTGACGAATTTGGTAATTCGGCATGGCATTATAACATCACCGGAGATGCTTTGGAAGAAGTATTTAATGAAGTAAAAGGCGAAAAATCTCAATTATCGGCCTACGTATCGGCAACGGGCTCGGCCGGAACCATTGCAGCCGGCGATTATTTGAAAACCCTTGCGCCGCACATGAAAATTGTAGCTTCCGAAGCTTTGCAGTGCCCCACTATTCTGGAAAACGGATTTGGCGCACATCGTATTGAAGGCATAGGCGACAAACATATTCCGTGGATTCACAACACCAAAAATACCGATATGGTTACAGCCATAGACGATGAAGAAACCATGCGATTGTTGCGCTTATTTAACGAAAAAACCGGACACGAGTATTTGAAAAGCATCGGTGTAAGCAAAGAAACCATTGAGAAGCTGCCTTTGTTGGGCATTTCAAGTATTTCTAATCTTTTATCGGCCATTAAAACTGCCAAATATTTTGAAATGACTTCCGACGATGTCATTCTGACCATAGCAACCGATTCGGTGGATATGTATAATTCTCGTCTGAAAGAACTCACTGAAAGCCGCGGCCAATACAGCGAAACGGATGCCGTAAAAGATTTTGAAGGCTGCATTCTTGGCCAGAAACAAGACAACATGAAAGAGCTGAACTATAAAGACCGCCGCGCCGTGCACAATCTCAAATACTATACTTGGGTTGAGCAGCAAGCCAAAGATTCTGAAGATTTAAGTCAGATGTGGTACGACCGCGATATTTGGGATAAAATTTTCAACCAACCCAAACGCTGGGACGAACTCATCAACGAATTCAACGAACGCACCGGCTTGCTAAAGTAGGACTTCAAAAACACCGCAGGACTTCAAAACGTCCGACAGGACTTTTGAACGTCCGGGCTAAGAGCAGAAAGCAGGACTTCAAAACGTCCGATAGGACTTTTGAACGTCCGGGCTGAAAGCAGAAAAGGGCGACAAGCAAGTCAGACGTTTTGAAATCCTACCGGATGTTCAAAAGTCTTTACCACGATACAGAACAGACGTTTTGAAATCCTATCGGATGTTCAAAAGTCTTTACCACGATACAGAACAGACGTTTTGAAATCCTAACGGATGTTCAAAAGTCTTTACCACGATACAAGACAGACGTTTTGAAGTCCTATCGGACGTTCAAAAGTCTTTATAGTGTACACAAAAAGTCTTTAATTTAATTACGGCTTATGATTACACATCCGCCAATAGAACATGACCGTTATTTCCATATTTACAACAGGGGAATAAACAGCTGTGATATTTTTCACGATGAACAAGATTATGCTCGTTTTTTAAAATTGGCGACTATATTTCTGTTACCTGTGGCCGATATTTATGCTTATGCTTTAATGCGAAATCATTTCCATATTGCTTTATACGTAAAAGAAGAAGCCAAAATTGGTTATCTTTCACCAGAAAACAGGAAAACGGAAAATTTAGAATTAAAATGGAAAACACATTTTCCCGCAAAAGAAGACATTGACAATGCGGAAAAGAAGAAGCCAAATCCTGAGAGAATGGTTCAGCATTTTTTCATTGCTTACGCCAAATATTTCAATGCGAAACGAAAGCGTACCGGTAGTTTGTTCGAATATAAGTTTAAGCGTATCGGCATCAAGTCGGAAGAATATTTGAAAGCACTGATTGTGTATATTCACAAAAACCCGTTAAAGCATCGAGTTTTTAGAGATTTTTGGGAATATCCTTATATTTCATATATGGCTTTTATAAAAAATAAAGCCACAAAATTAGACCGAGACTCTGTTTTGCATTTATTTGACGGAAAGCAAAATTTTATCGAAGCTCATTTAAAAGAAACAGAATACGATATTGATGAATTAACTTTTGAATAAAGATTTCAAAACGAAGTAGGACTTCAAAACGTCCGATAGGACTTTTGAACGTCCGGGCTAAAAGCAGAAAAGGGCGACAAGCAAGTCAGACGTTTTGAAGTCCTGTCGGACGTTCAAAAGTCTTTGCAGTAGTCAAGGCATTAAAAAATACAATATGAACGATAAATTTTACTACCGCTGCACCGATTGCGGAAAAGAATACAGAAAGGGTGAAGCACAATATCTTTGTCCGGAATGTGCGGCGGGCAACAGTGAGACACAACCGCCAAAAGGTGTTTTAAAAGTCATGTATGATTACGCGGCAATTAAACAGAAATATGCCGACAATAATCTGTTTTCCGCTTTGCGTGAAAATCAATTTTTAGACATTCTGCCGATAGAATCCCCGGACAGTTTGCCTGTGCTGCGCGTCGGACAGACCCCATTGTATTTATCCGCGGAAGCAAGGCAAAAAGACTTTAAGCTATACTTTAAAGATGATTCGCAAAACCCCACTTACTCTTACAAAGACCGCGCTTCGGCTATGGTCTCGGCTTTCGCCAAAGAGCAGGGTTTTGAGACCATTGTGGCGGCATCTACGGGCAATGCCGGCTCTTCTTTGGCCGGAATTTGTGCATCGCAAAAACAAAAAGCCGTAATCATGGTACCGGAAAAAGCACCAATAGCCAAGCTTACGCAGATTTTAATGTACGGTGCCGAAATTGTTCCCGTAAAAGGCACTTACGATAATGCTTTCGATCTAAGTATTGAAGCTACAAAAGCGTTCGGCTGGTACAATCGTAATACAGCCTATAACCCGATTACCGTAGAAGGCAAGAAAACCGTTGCTTTTGAACTATACGAACAATTAGGCGGAAAAATTCCCGAATACATTTTTGTCCCGGTGGGCGACGGCTGTATTATTTCGGGCGTTTACAAAGGTTTTGAAGACCTTTTAAATCTTGAAATTATTGAAAAAATGCCGACCATTGTTGCCGTGCAATCGGAAGGCAGCCGTAATTTGGCGGATAATCTTCATAGCGAAACTTTTAAACTAAAACCGAGTAACACTTTGGCCGATTCCATTTCGGTGGATATTCCGCGCAACTTTTATATGGCTCGGCAATTTTTGCTGAATTATGACGGAAAAACGGCGGTTGTGAGTGACCAAGCCATTTTGCAGGCATCTAAAAAATTAGCCTCCGAAAACGGATTATTTGCCGAACCGGCAGCGGCAGCCGCTTATGCCGGCTATCTGCAATTTGCCGAAAACCGGCAGCCGGCAGCCGGCTCGGATGCCATAGTTTTACTCACCGGCAGCGGATTAAAAGAATTACAATCGGTACAAAAATTGTTAGATATACCTAAAGCTGTCAGTCCGAATTTGGAAGCCTTAATCGCTTTTCGGAAAGGCAAAAGCTAAATTAAATACCATGGAAGTCAAAGACATTGTAGTAATCATCAACCCCAATTCCGGAAAACAAAAAGCAGAAAGCATTCGAGATGATATTCGGACAATGTATCCCGATATACATTGCGAAATCACGGAATCAACCGAAGCATTCAATGATTTTATGTATCTGAATGTTGGTAGATATCGCACTTTTGTAATTGCGGGCGGTGACGGCAGCGTAAATTCGGCCGGAAATTATTTGGCCGGAAAAAATAAGAGCATAGCTGTTTATCCCACCGGCTCCGGCAACGGTTTTGCGCGAGAATTAGGCTTTAAGTCAAATATCAAGCATCTGATTGAAGATATACTAAAAAATAAAACCCTTGAGATTGATGTTTTAGAAGTAAACGAAAATATCTGCGTAAACATGGCGGGTTTGGGCATTGATGCAGCTGTGGCGCACAAGTTTGCAGAATCCGACAAACGCGGATTTCTAAACTACGCCAAATTAACGATTTCATCGGCCTTTTCTTTTCCGGCTTTTGATGCTGAAATACAGGCAGGCGACAAAAAATTTTCCGGCAAATACAAAATGATTTCCGCAGCCAACACTCGCCAATTTGGCAACAATGCCATTATAGCCCCCAAAGCCCGCCCGAATGACGGATTACCGGATTTGGTATTGCTGAAAGATATTTCCGTAGCGAAAATGACTGCTTTCGGCATACGCCTAATGACCGGCACTTTAAAACCGTCCGGTAATTTGCATTTTTTATCAACCGATTCTGACATAACAATTCGTTCCGACTTCAAACAATATCACATCGACGGTGACCCCAAAATCTTTGATGATGAATTACGCATAAAGCTTTCCGATAAAAAATTAAACCTCATCAAAACAAGGCATAACCGGTTGTAATTTAGAAAGCCAATAAAAAATAAGTCTGTGAACAATACGAATTTCACAATTACAGCAAAATGTTAATTTACCGGATTCCCCCTTGGATAAGAGCCTGTTCCGATTATTTCGGAAGGTTTAGGGGGATTGATTACTGCCAAATGGTGATAGAATTTGAAATTTACAGCGGAAAAAATCTTAATAAACAAATTAAATTAGGCGCATGAGTACTACAAATTATTATTTTGCATCCAAGCATTTATCACCGGCTTCGACAGGCTCAGCCTCCGAACACCTCCGTAAGCTGAGCCCTTCGACTGCTGCTCAGGAACCGCTTGTCGAAGCCGATATATCAAAACCGAGTGCGATTCCGATTGCCGAGACGGTCATCACTAAATATATGCGGCACTTGGCTCAGAAGAAGTTATAAGTATTAATTATCCGCCTAACTCAATAAACAAAATAACATTACTTTTTCATTTACGAAACATTTAATTATCAATACTATCAAAATGTCTGTCTCAAAAAAAATAAAAACCGCCTTAAAAATCAATTTGCGTAAGTTCTCGGAACTGCTGCTTCAGCTGACTGCGGTTTTATTACTACTCACGCTTACACGCCTAATTTTTTACGCTTTCAATACGGAATATTATCCGGAAATGTCTTGGGCGCGTTTCGGTAATGTTTTGCGCGGCGGCCTGTTGTTTGATGTCTCTGCGCTCATGTTTGTAAATGCACTTTACATTCTGCTTTTTCTATTACCTTTCCCGTTTACACACAGAAAGATATACCGCACTGTATTAAAGTATTTGTTTATCATAACCAATGCCGTAGCTTTGTCGGCAAATATGACGGATGTCTTCTATTTTGATTTCACGCTCAAGCGCAGCACTTTCGATGTGTTCATATTTGCCTGTGAAACTAATATCTTGCAACTGCTTCCTGAGTTTTTGACGGACTTTTGGTATGGATTTCTAATCGGATTTATTCTAATTGCAATTCTGATTTTTGTTTACAATAAAATCCCTTACTGCAAAGCTACTGTCCCGCATTTACCTGCATACATAATTTCCGGAACCTTAATTTTTGTGCTGTCCGGTTATTTGTCCGTAATCGGGATGCGCGGCAGCTTTGTGAATAAAACCTTTCCCATAACCATAGGCGATGCCGGAAAATATACCGACAAGCCTTTGGACATGGCTTTGGTACTAAACACGCCTTTTTCAATTATAAAAACGGCGGAAAAGCTCAGCCTGCAAGAGAAACATTATTTTTCCGAAATTGAATTAAAGAATATTTACACAACTGAACGAAATTTTGAATCCGATAATGATTTCAAGTCGCTTAATGTAGTGATAATCATAATGGAAAGTTTTTCTCGGGAATATGTCAGTTTTTTCAATCCGGAGCTTCCTGCCGAAAAAAGTTACACGCCCTTTTTAGATTCATTGGCCGAACATTCGCTTTGCTTTCCGCGCGCTTTCGCCAACGGACGGCAATCGGTTTCGGCTTTGCCGGCTATATGCGCCGGTATTCCTTATGCCAAGCAAACTTTTGTAAGTTCGCCTTACGCATCGAATGAATTCACGGGTTTAGGACAAGTTCTCTCCGAAAAAAACTATCATACTTCCTTTTTCCATGGTGCAAACAACGGCAGTTTGGGCCTAGATGCCTTTATGAAAAGAGCCGGTTACGAACACTATTTCGGGAAAGACGAATACGGCAACAATGCCGATTACGACGGCAGTTGGGGCATTCGCGACGAAGCATTTTTTCGTTTCTTTGCCGATAAACTCAACCGGTTTCCAAAGCCTTTTCACAGCGTAATTTTTTCTTTATCGTCGCATCACCCTTACAGTTTGCCCGATCATTATGCCGACAGTTTCCCAAATCTGCAATCGCCCAAATTACGTGCATACCGCTATTCGGACAATGCCTTGCGTATGTTTTTCAATTTAGCAAGCCAATCCGATTGGTACGACAACACACTTTTTGTGATTACTGCCGACCACGGTGCTCAATCCAAAAATCCGAGATATGCCAATCCGGTGGGCGCTTATGCCGTTCCGATTATCTTTTTCAGCCCGACCGATTCGGACTTGAAAGGCACCGACAGCACCGTAGTTCAGCATCTTGATATCATGCCTTCCGTTTTGGCTTATCTTAACTATGAAAAGCCGTTTTTTGCTTTCGGAAAAAATATATTTAATCCCCGCCACACTTTTGGCGCATTCATCAATTGCAATGAGATTTGGCAACATATCCGTGATGACTGTGTAATTCAAATGCAAAATGACTCCCTTATCGGGCGATTTAATTATGAAAATGATTTTAAATTAGAAAAGCAGATACAATCAAACGATACGCTGTCTGTGCCCGAAAAGCAATTAAAGGCATTTATCCAAACACATAATTATCGAATGATTCATAATGAACTGCAATTGAAAAAAGAATAAACAACACATCAAAGTTTGATGATGATGAGAAAGATACAAAAAATAATGTTTATTTTTGAACTTATGTTAATATCCGGCTTCTCGAAGGTTTTTCTGTCGAAAAAATGCTCGAAGACCTGCGCCCCGGAGTTCGAGCGGAGTCGAGAACGTTGAATATAAATTGCCCATTTTATATCTCATAATGTCAAGAACGAAAAATATAATTTTTTAAGAATATAAAAATTTCAACACATGAAGGGCTACACCTACATACTCCAATGCGCTGACGGAACTTACTATACCGGCAGCACAAAAAACTTGGATAGACGCCTATCCGAGCATCAATCGGGTGAAGGAGCTAATTATACCCGTAAACGCTTGCCTGTTGAATTGGTTTATTATGAAGAACATGACCGTATTGACGAAGCTTTCAGAAGAGAACACAAACTTAAAAAATGGAGCCAAAAGAAAAAACAGGCTTTAATAGAAAGAAATTATGACGCATTGCCGCCTTTGTCAGAATGTCAAAATGAATCACATTCAAAAAATAAGGGAAAAGAGAAGGTTGAAGAATGAATATGGTTTACTTTTTTCTTCTTGGCAGGTTTTTCCGGCTTCTCGACTCCGCTCGAAGACCTGCGCCCCGGCGTTCGGGTATTTTTCTACAGAAAAACTTTCGAGAACGTGAACACGAGCCGTTAATATTAAACTATGATATCAAGAACAGATTTTATAGCAATAATCAGACTTTGTTGTGTAAACATACAATAAAAGCCCTAAATCATGCCCCGCCTTGCATTTATGCCCAACAATTAACATATTTGTACACATACCAATACTTTACACCATGATTCGCTTCACACTTAACGACCAATCCGTAGAATACAAAGGAGATGAAAATCGAAATTTATTGGATTTTCTCAGAAATGAAAAATTGCTGACTGCCGTAAAAGACGGCTGCTCCGGCCAAGCCGCTTGCGGTGCCTGTACCGTAGAAATAGACGGAAAAGCCAAACTGTCCTGTACCCAAAAAATGGAAAAGTTGGAAGGCGCAAAAGTCTATACTCCGGAAGGCTTTCGGAAATACGTATTGGATGTAATAGCCAAATCTTTTGTGAACGAAGGCGCTGTTCAATGCGGGTTTTGTACACCCGGTTTCATCAGCCGAACAAAAGTTTTGTTGGGAAAAAACCCCAACCCGACCATAGAAGAAATTCAAAAGGCCATTCGCCCGCATATTTGCCGCTGCACCGGCTACAAAAAAATAGAAAAAGGCATTCAAACGGCTGCTGAAAATCTGCAAGCAAAAAGAAATGTGGAAATCCGAAAAACTTCCGGTAAAATAGGTGTAGGCCATCCAAAATATGAAGCCTACGAAACGGCCATTGGAACCCGAAAATTTACCAAAGACCTTCATTTTAAAGATATGCTGCACGGAGCCTTAAAGTTCTCAGACCACCCGAAAGCCAAAGTGCTGAAAATTGACACTTCCGAAGCGGAAAACTTAGCGGGCGTTCACCGAATATTTACAGCAAAAGATATTCCCGGTCATAAAAAAGTGGGTTTGATTTTGCGCGATTGGTCGGTAATGGTGGACGAAGGCGAAACCACGCACTACATCGGTGATGTGATAGCCGGCGCGGTGGCCGACACAGCAGATATAGCCCGCAAAGCCGCCGCCCTGATAAAGGTGGAATATGAAGTTTTGAAACCGGAAACAGATGTATTCAAAGCCATTGACGGCGAGCGTGTTCATCCCGAACGACCAAATAATTTCGATACCACACAATTTGTAATCGGCGATGCGGATGCAGCTTTCAAAAAAGCGGCTTATTATTCAAAAGGACGGTACGAAACCCAACGCATAGAACATGCTTTTTTAGAAAAAGAAGCCTGCGTTGCTATGCCGGAAGGCGACGGAATAAGAGTATATTCGCAGAGCCAGGGCGTTTATAAAGACCAAGAGCAAATTGCCGAAATATTGGACCTTACCAAAGAAAAAGTACACATAACTTTAGTGCCCAACGGCGGCGGTTTTGGCGGTAAAGAAGACTTGAGCGTGCAAGGCCAAACGGCATTGTTTTCATACTTAATGAAAAAGCCTATAAAATTGGCCGTTACGCGCGAAGAATCCATTCGTTTGCATTCTAAGCGGCATCCCGTATTTATGGATATGGAATTGGCTGCCGATGCCAAAGGTAAATTAACCGCACTGCGTTTGCGAGCCGTGGGCGATACAGGGGCTTATGCGTCGGTAGGTGCCAAAGTGTTGGAACGTGTGGCCGGTCATGCTGCCGGCGGCTATTTTATTCCCAATGTGGATATTGAAGCTAAAACGGTTTACACCAACAACATTCCTTCGGGTGCCATGCGCGGTTTTGGAGCCAATCAGGTTACTTTCGCGCTGGAAGCCTGCGTGGACGATATCTGCGAACAAAGCGGTTTCGACCGTTGGCAATTTCGTTGGGATAATGCCCTGACCGACGGCTTGACTACATCTACCGGACAGCGTGTTACCGGCGTAGGCATACGCAAGTGCTTGGAAGAATTGAAAGAAGATTTTTATGCTGCAAAATATGCCGGTTTGGCTTGCGGAATTAAAAATTCAGGCGTAGGAAACGGCATGGTGGATGAATCTAAAGTGAAAATTGAAATTGTTTCCGAAAAAACAGTGTGTATTCACCACGGTTGGACCGAAATGGGACAGGGCGTGCACAACATGGCCATGCAAACGCTTTGCGAAGAAACCGGGCTTTCGCCGGAAATCATTGAAGTAAAAGTAGATACCGAAGCGCAAATAGAAACCGGCATGACAACTTCATCGCGCGCCACGGCTTTAGTAGGATTGGCAGTAATAAGCGCCGCCAAAGCTTTTAAGGAAGATTTGAAAAATCACTCGCTTTCCGAACTAAAAGGTAAAACATACAGCGGGCAATATATCTGCGACTGGACGGTAAAACCGGGCAGCGACTCGAAAGACCCTAAAATACATTATTCATACGGATATGCCGCACAACTTTGTATATTGAACGATGAAGGTAAAATTGTGAAATTTGTGGCTGCGCACGATGCCGGAAAAATTATGAATCCCATGTTGTTTGAAGGCCAGATAGAAGGTGCCGTTCACATGGGGCTGGGCTATGCCCTTACGGAAGACTTGCCTATGAAAGACGGCTATCTGCTAAACGATAAAATGCGTAAACTCGGTATATTGTTGGCACACGAAACTCCCGAAATAGTGGTAAAAGGCGTAGAAGTAAAAGACGATGTAGGGCCTTACGGCGCAAAAGGAATAGGCGAAATCGGACTGGTACCCACAGCCGGAGCCGTTGTTAATGCTTTATACAGTTTTGATAAAAAAAGAAGATATAAATTGCCCTTGCTGAAAAAATAGAGATACTAATTGGTTGTTATAAAAAAAATGGGACACTGATTTATTAAGATTATTATGATTGTTATGATAAATGTAGAGAACTGTCGGGTATGCAAGAGCCAAATCAGTGAAAATCATAAAAAATCATAAGAATCAGTGTAAAAATAAAGGGACACTGATTTATTAAGATTGTTATGATTGTTATGATAAATGTAGGGAACTGTCGGGTATGCAAGAGCCAAATCAGTGAAAATCATAAAAAATCATAAGAATCAGTGTAAAAAAAACGGGACACTGATTGGTTAAGGTTATTATGATTGTTATGATAAAAGCAGGAGACTATCCGCTAAGCATGAAGCTAATCAGTCTAATCATAAAAATCATAAAGAATCAGTGTAAAAAAAAAACAGGACACTGATTTATTAAGATTATTATGATTGTTATGATAAAAGCAGGAGACTATCCGCTAAGCATGAAGCTAATCAGTGTAAATCATAAAAATCATAAGAATCAGTGTAAAAAATATGAGACACTGATTAGTTAAGATTATTATGATTGTTATGATAAATGTAGAAAAATGTCCGTTAAGCAAGTGCCAAATCAGTCCAAATCATAAATAATTAGTGTATAAATAATCAGTGTATAAAAATAAAAACCAATAAAATGAATACTAACTATTTGCATTCAGATTTGTCG
>CAYYQW010000007.1:32155-64237 GCA_964472505.1 uncultured Bacteroidaceae bacterium
TGCGAGCAACGGATATTGAAGTAGGGCTGCTCTTAAACTTTGGTAAAAAGCCGCAACATGTCAGAAGAGTATTGACTAAAGATTATAAAAAATAAGATGGGTACACTGATTGATTATGGGAAAAAATATGTGACACTGATTTATTAAGATTGTTATGATTGTTATGATAAATGTAGGGAACTGTCGGGTATGCAGGAACCAAATCAGTGTAAAAAAAAGGGACACTGATTGGTTAAGATTATTATGATTGTTATGATAAAAACAGGAGACTATCCGTTAAGTATGAACCAAATCAGTGAAAATCATAAAAATCATAAGAATCAGTGTACAAAAAAAACGAACACTCAATGACAAACAGAGTTTTACTAATAGCAGCAATTACATTTCTTTTAATATTTGACAGTCGAGCGCAGAAAGAAGAAATGCGTGGGGCATGGGTGGCTACGGCAAAAAATATTGACTACCCGAGCAGCCGATTTCTGAGTTCCGAAGAACAAAAACAAGAGTTTATTGCCCTGTTGGATACCTTTAAAAATATTGGGATTAATGCGGTTTTTGTACAAATACGCCCGGCGGCTGATGCTTTTTTCCCTTCCAAATTTGAACCCTGGTCGGAATGGCTAACCGGCCAACAAGGCAAAGCCCCCGACCCTTATTATGACCCGCTGAAATTTATGATAAAAGAATGCCGCAAACGCGACATACAATTTCATGCATGGATAAATCCTTTCCGCGCAGTAGCCACCATTACTCATGCCGATATTGCGGAAGACCATATTTCGAACCGAAGACCCGAATGGATTTTTACCTACGACATCAACAAATATTTTGACCCCGGCATACCCGAAGTGCGGAATTATGTAATTAACATCATCGCCGATATTGCTCGCCGATACGACATTGACGGCCTTCACTTCGATGATTACTTTTATCCCTACCCGAAAAAAGATGAAAGCCGACAAACGATACCCATTCCCGATTCAGAAACATATAAGCTCTACGGAGAAGGCTTTGATAATATTGAAGATTGGCGCCGAAACAATATGAATGTATTTATTCGCTCGGTGAATGACTCGTTAAAAGCCATAAAGCCGGACTTAGTTTTCGGGGTTTCTCCTTCCGGCATTTGGCGTAACAAATCGCGCGACCCCAAAGGCTCTGATACGCGCGGTTTTGCACATTACGATTATCTGTATGCCGATGTCCTGACTTGGCTGCGCGAAGGCTGGATAGATTACGTAGCCCCGCAACTTTATTGGAGCATCGGGCATCCGTATGCCGATTACAAAACGCTGGTAGAATGGTGGAGCCAAAACACTTACGGGCGGCACCTGTACATAGGACACGGCATTTATAACGCCAATTCCGAAGCATCGGATATTAACTGGCAAAACCCGTCACAGCTTCCCAACCAATTGCGAATAAATTATGACACCCCCAATGTTTTCGGTAGCATATTCTATAAAGCAAGCAGCATACGGCAAAATCCTTTGGGTATGAACGATTCTTTGAAATACCAATTTTATGCTGAAGCAGCCGTACCGCCGCATTTTAGTTGGTTAGCAGATTTGCCGATTGTGGATGACCCGATAGTTCGGGAAGACACCGTTCAAGAAGATGAAGTATTGACCGTTGATACAAAAGCACCGCCGCCGCCCACAGATTTAACCGCTGCCAAGTTTGGAAATCAAATAGTACTGTCTTGGACTGCGCCCGATGTATCGGGAAAGCACCCCGATGATGCGCCGGATTATTATAAAGTGTACCGTTTCCGGGAAGGAGACGATTTGGATTTGAATCCCATACATTTTCGCGAAATCCGTAACGACAGTTACTACACCATAAAACGCCGGCGGTTTGCCTTATTCAAAAAGCGTTACGTGTATGTAATTACATCGGTGGACGAAGCCGGAAACGAAAGCCGTGTTGGAAATGAAATCGAACTCAAACTTAAACTCCGGCATTAGAAAGAAAACCGCTGTGGATACAAATCCGCCGCCGCGGTTATTATTATTTCTCCTGCTTTTGCAAGTCTCTCACATATAAAACTCTAAAGTCCGATGTGTCTTGATTGTTTTGGCAAATAACTTTCAATACAAATCTAAAATCCGGAAGTCAGGGTTTGAATTGGTCATTTATAAGTAGTTGCATTCACTTATACGGGTGAGTTTTTTGGATGTCAAGCCCTGACTATTAAGATTATCTGTCTCTAGAACTTTATAATCAGTCCTGCCTCGAGTAAACCTGTACCGTATTTACTTTTAAAGACATTTTCTTTAACGGACAGATCATATACATCAAAATCAGAATACAATCCCAATTTGAAGCCAATTTTATTTTCCACCAAATAACCGAAATGCATACTGCTTGATATTCCAATATCTGAGTATGAACCAAAGCCGAACTCTGTTTTATTTTCGTCCGATGTAATTTGTATCTGTTTCGTTAAAATACCGATATTAGGACCCAATCCAAAATCCCAGAATACATTTTCGTTAAATTTTGTCCGATAGTGAAACTGAATTGGGATTTTAAACATTTTATCTATTGTATTCACCATATTACCATCAGTCGCATACATTGTTTGACGGTTATTGATTCTTGCTTGTAATGACAAATATTTCCCTTCATTGATAAAATAATTCAAAGATATTGAAGACACAAGAGCCGGATTGTATAGTTTGTCATTATACGTAAAGTCTTCTGAGTTGAAGAGTCCGGATTTTGTCTGTACGCCTGTACCGAAGTTAACTCCAAGCTCAAAATTTTGCGCTTCCAAATGAAAGAAATACATCATTGGAATTAATACTAAAATTAATTTTTTCATAATTGTGTGTTATTGATTATTATATTGTTAATTCACATATATAACCGTGCCACCGCTTGGAGCAATGGCAGGGTTACGTGTAAATATAGTTTCTACAAAAACTCACTTGCCACCGGCGGATTTTTTTTATCGCCCGACCAGTCGTAAAATCCTTTGCCGGATTTCACGCCCAAATTGCCGGCCGCCACCATATTAATCAGAAGCGGCGAAGGCGCATATTTGGCTTCTCCCAAACCTTCGTGCAGCACACGCATGATAGAAAGGCAAACATCCAGACCGATAAAGTCGGCTAATAAAAGCGGCCCCATGGGGTGTGCCATTCCAAGCTTCATAACGGTATCAATTTCCTTTACGCCGGCCACTCCCCGATTCAAGCTGATAATGGCTTCATTAATCATGGGCATTAAAATGCGATTGGCTACAAAACCGGGAAAATCATTCACTTCCACCGGCACTTTGCCTAATTTTTCGGAAATAGCCATAATTTTTTTCAAAACATCGTCCGAAGTTTTATAGCCTTTAATTACTTCCACCAATTTCATCACCGGCACCGGATTCATAAAGTGCATGCCGATTACTTTTTCAGGGCGTTTCGTTACAGCAGCAATTTTGGTGATGGAAATCGACGATGTATTGCTGGCCAGAATGGTTTCCGCTTTACAGACTTCATCCAATTCCCTGAAAATATCTAATTTTATTTTTTCATTTTCGGTTGCGGCTTCAATAACCAAATCAGCATTGGCTGCGGCTTTCTTAATGCTTGTAAAACTTTCAATACGATTCAAAGCATTATCCTTATCCTGCATGCTGATTTTTTCTTTTTTCACCATGCGCTCCATGTTTTTTCCAATTATGGATAAGGCTTTTTCCAAAGCCGATTGTTCCACATCTGCCAATGCCACTTCAAAACCGGCTTGTGCAAATACATGAGCAATTCCGTTTCCCATGGTACCCGCTCCGATTACTGTAATGTTTTTCATATCGTTTATTTTTTTTGATTGAGTAATACCCAAATTGAGCGATTCCGCTCAATCGATTAAGCAAATGTAAGCATTTCACCTCACCCGGTCGGTGAAAAACAACATTTCCTAAATCGGGGTTATACCCAAGTAAAGCGCTTGTTCGCTATGCTCCAACCGCTCAACTTAGGTACTATTTTTACGGCATCAATATACGGAAAAGCCTTAAATTTTCAAATATTTAATTATATAGATTTTTGATATTCAATACCCGGAATCTCAGCTTTTGAGCATTTAAAAATTGAAACTGCATTTTCATAAACAAAAAAAAGCTTTGGCAAAATGCCGCATTCGTATATTTTTGTGATTTTAAAAAAAGAAAGCAAATCGTTATGAGCAAAAAAGAAAGCAAAAAAGAAAAAGGCGGTTTCTTCAAACGTATGCTTGACAAAGTAGAAGTTTTCGGAAATAAACTCCCGCAACCGGTTACTTTGTTTGCAATTTTGATGGGAATTGTGCTTTTATTGTCATGGATTTTCGGAGGCGTTTTTGAAACTTCGGTTTTAAAACCCGGTACCGGAGGCGATTCCGGTGTTGCGGCAGAATACATTGCCGTGGAGAATTTATTATCAAAAGAAGGTTTACAGCGCGTATTTACCGAAATGGTGGATGTGTTTGCAAGCTTTCCGCCTTTAGGGCTTGTTTTGGTAGTGATGCTGGGTATCGGAGTAGCCGAACATACCGGTTTAATTGCCGTTGCACTCAAAGTCTTTGTTTCAAAAGTTCCGAATTATTTAATCACTTTCTCAATTGTGGTAGCCGGTATGGTAAGCTCAGTAGCTGCCGATGCAGGTTACGTAGTGCTGATTCCTATGGGAGCCGCACTTTTTATGGGTATGGGGAGGCACCCTTTGGCCGGAATTGCCGCAGCTTTTGCCGGCGTATCCGGCGGCTTTGGAGCTAACTTTTTACCCACGGGTCTCGACCCTATGATTGCTGCCTTTACCGAGCCGGCAGCCAATATCATTCATCCGGGATATACCGTGAACCCTTTGTCAAACTACTATATAATGGCGGCATCCGTACCGCTGGTAGGTATTGCCGGTACTTGGATTACCGAAAAAATTATTGTACCCCGTTTGGGTGAATATAAGCCCTCAGATGAACTGCTTGCCGAAACGGCAGGCAACGAAGTTACTGCGAAAGAGAAAAAAGCACTTAAATGGTCCGGTTTTTCGGTTTTCGTTTTATTAGGCCTTTTGGCTTTAACTATTATACCTGAAAACGGCTTACTGCGCGGCGATATCGATCCCGAAACAGGCGAAGCAAGCATGCGTCCGTTTTATGATTCATTGGTACCTTTAATGTTTATAATCTTCTTTATTGCAGGTCTGGTTTACGGCTTAGTGGCCAAAACCATAACATCCGATAAGGATGTTTCGGATATGACAGCCAAATCCATGGGCACCATGGGGCTGTATATTGTAATTGCCTTTGTGGCCGCACAATTTGTAGCTTATTTCAATTGGTCAAACTTAGGCAGCGTTCTTGCCGTGCAAGGTTCTGAAGGTCTTAAAGCCATTGGTTTTACAGGCATTCCTTTATTGGTGGCTTTTATTATTGTTTCCTCTTTAGTGAATTTGGTGATGGGAAGTGCCTCGGCCAAGTGGGCTTTATTGGCTCCCATATTTGTTCCGATGCTAATGCTTATGGGCTTTTCACCGGAAGTAACCCAAGCGGCCTACCGTATCGGAGATTCTTATTCAAACATTCTCACGCCCTTGTTGCCGTATTTTCCGTTGGTAATTGTATTTGCTCAAAAATATGATAAAACCGCCGGAATAGGCACCCTCATAGCCATGATGTTACCTTACGCATTGGCCTTTATGCTTGTTCGTATTCCCATGTTCATTGCTTGGATATGGTTAGAAATACCTTTGGGTATCGAAGGCCCGATATATTATCCGTAGGAACACTAAGCGCTAAAAATAATGCTGCAAGACTTTATGGTTTTGCAGCATTATTTATTTGTATATGTGTCGTTTTTAGGTGAACTACTGAGGTTTTGCGCTATATTCCTTCTCTTGAAACGGTATATATAACACCTCTCTCTTTCAGGTAGTCCATAATATAGTCAAAGCTGACGGAATTGCGCCCCAAAACTTCGGGAGCAATAATGCCCTTTTCCTCAAAAAGGCCTTCTGCCATAAGGTTTACAATGGCTGTGCAGGTATAGCCCGTAGTGCGTGCCATGGAAGAAATTTCACTTTCTTTGTCGTAAACATCAAACAAGTCGTAAGTTATTTTTTCATCTTCCCCGGTTAAGATGATTCGCATGATTGTAAATTCTTCTTCGGTTTTTCCCAATTTCCATTGCGGGAAAAGCAGTTTACTTGTAAAATCTATCGGGCGGATTTCTGTTCCGTTGATTTCTACAGCCTCTTCACCAAAAAAACCCATTTCACGCAGCATTTCCATGCGTTCGGCTGTGCCCGGATAACGCATGGTTTTCTCAATCATATCCGGAATATCCGTAGTTTTCAAAAGTGTTCGTAAACCGTCGGTATTAAAAGCTTCGAGTGTACCAATTTGCTCGAAATTCAGAAACTCTTTTTCCGAAAGCGCTTTGCGTACAATCGGTTTTCCGTTTTGGACATAACGTGCCGGGCGTATGTACTCTTCAATTACATCGGAAGGCGAAAAGGGCGCTTTGTATTCGTGCGGCCAACGCCGAATAACCGGAAGCCCGCCCACATAGCAAGTATATGATTTAAGCTTGGATTGCGCATGATGATAACCGCAAATAATATTTCCCATTCCGGGAGCCACTCCGGCATCAATCACGGCGGCAACTTCATGCTTTTTTGCCAAATCGTCCAACTCAAAAGGATCTTCCGGAAAAAAAGAAATATCAACCGCCTGTTTTCCGGCCAAAATAATTTGCTTCAGAGTTTCAAAACCCATACTTCCCGGCAAGGCATTTACTACAAAGTCGGCATTTTGTATGAGTGTTTTTAGTTCTTTGCTTTGACTCAGATCAGCTTTTTGGATTCTAATATTATCCCAATCGGAAAGTTCATTTAAAGCCGACTGTCGAAAGTCTGCCGCCAACACTTCAAATTTGGATGATAAATCTTTTGCCATGGCGCTTCCAACCATGCCGCAGCCTAAAACCGTTACTTTTTTCATAAGCTTTGTTTTTATCGAAAGATAGGAAATTCTTTTGGGGAGTAAAAATCAAGTTTTCGAAAAAGGAGTGTTTTGTGAAATTTTATTTAAGAAGCCTTAAAAGCGGCTAAATATTATTTTGAGGTGCTCAGATTTGTTTAGCATTTTTTTATGCCGGTTTTAAGGATAGTTCTTTTTTATATACATAGTTTCACGAAAAATATATTATTGTAAAATTTAATGATTATTAATAAGGTCAATAAGGTTGATTATCATTGTGTTATTTCCCTACTGAGGTTAAAACTTTGAAAATAAGGTTTTTGAATTAGGCGGATAACTGATACTTGTAACTTCTTCTGACCCAAGTGCCGCATATATTTAGTGATGAGGGTCTCGGCAATCGGAATCGCACTCGGTATTGGTATATCGGCTTCGACAAGCGGTTCCTGAGCACAGTCGAAGGGCTCAGCCTACGGAGGTGTTCGGAGGCTGAGCCTGTCGAAGCCGGTGATAAATACTTGGATGTAAAATAATAGTTTGTAGTACTCATGTGCCTAATTCAATAAGGTTTTTAAAAAACCTTATTCATTGGGTTTAACCTCAGTAGAAAAAAGTATAACTACCGCTTAACCTTATTTCTTCTCAATTACGTCTGAGTCCAAACACCTTAAGTCAACTATTTAATAATCTGTATCAAAAGCTATGACTTTTCTAATAGTTCGTTGATTATTTTACCATTCACAAAGCAGTAACATATTTCACTAAGATATAATGATGATCGAAACACAGGAAAAGCTTCAGCACCTCAAAATAATATTTAACCTTAAAAGCGTCTTAATTTTTATCATAATTTGATATTATTGGAGATAAATGTGTAAATTTGCAAAAATTTAATATTTATGATTTCAACAGACAAACAAACAAAAAATTTACCCAACAAGGTGAAAGACTCCGGTTTAGCACCTTGGGGAAGAAGAGAAATAGTTTTGGCGGAAGCCGAAATGCCCGGCCTTATGGAACTGCGAAAAAAATACGGTAAAGAAAAACCGCTAAAAGGCGCAAAAGTAACCGGCTCACTTCACATGACCATTCAAACGGCCGTACTCATAGAAACACTCAAAGAGCTTGGCGCTGATGTGCGTTGGGCAAGTTGTAACATTTATTCTACACAAGATCATGCGGCGGCAGCCATTGCCGAAACCGGTACTCCGGTATTTGCATGGAAAGGCGAAACTTTAACCGAGTATTGGTGGGCTACCGAACAAGCTTTAACTTGGCCCGACGGAAGCGGCCCGGACTTAATCGTAGATGATGGCGGCGATGCCACTCTCATGGTGCTGAAAGGTGCCGAAGCCGAAAAAAATCCGGCAATTTTAGATGCCGAATATGAAGCCGAAGATGAACAGGAACTATTCAAACGCCTTAAAAAAAGCATTGAAGAAGCACCGGGAAAATGGGCTAAAATTTCCGAAAACTTAAAAGGTGTTTCCGAAGAAACTACCACCGGGGTTCATCGTTTATATCAATTGGGACAAAAAGGGCAGCTTAGCTTCCCGGCCATTAATGTAAACGATTCGGTTACCAAATCGAAATTTGATAATACCTACGGATGCCGCGAATCATTGGCCGACGGAATAAAACGTGCCACCGACATTATGCTGGCCGGAAAAGCAATTCTGGTATGCGGATACGGTGATGTGGGCAAAGGATCGGCAAAATCCATGAAAGGCTACGGAGCCCGTGTGATGGTTACCGAAATTGACCCGATATGCGCATTGCAGGCTTCCATGGAAGGCTTTGAAGTTACCACCACCGAAGACGCCCTGAGCGAAGCTTCAATTTTTGTAACAGCCACCGGAAACCGTGATGTAATAACGGTTGAGCACATGGCCAAAATGAAAGACAATTCCATAGTTTGCAACATTGGCCATTTTGATAATGAAATAGAGGTGGAAGCCTTGAAAAAACACCCGGGCATTAAGCACGAAGAGGTAAAACCCCAAGTGGATAAATATACATTCCCCGACGGACATTCGGTTATTTTATTATCGGACGGCCGCTTGGTGAATCTTGGAAATGCTACCGGACATCCTTCTTTTGTAATGAGTAACTCATTTACCAACCAAGTGCTGGCTCAAATCGAATTATGGAAAAATGATTATGAGAATGATGTATATCGCTTACCGAAACATCTTGATGAAGAAGTAGCACGTTTGCATTTACCCCATATTGGTGTAAAACTTACCGAAATGACGAAAAAACAAGCCGATTATTTGGGTGTTCCCAAAAACGGCCCGTTTAAATCGGATCACTACAGATATTAGAACACGAATTTCTTACTTCATAAAAAAACGAACCAAGCAAAAAGCAGCTTGGTTCGTTTTTTTTATGAATGAACTTCTATGTCTTTCGAGTTGATGTTTTTTAGTTTGTGATTTGAAGAATATTCATGTTTTCATAGTAAACGGCATGATATAACTTAAGCGGAAATTTTGACGGGCCCTCAGTTACCATTCCGTCAACGAGCAATGAAAATTCCGACCCGCAGCCAATGGTGTCAATAGCGGAATGTGTTGATTCATTGACGAATACGCGCCCAATATCCGGATCGTGAGGGCATGTGCGTTCCAGGGCAATAAACTCATCAAAAGATTTTCGATATACAATAATTCCTTTTACTCCCCCCGTTACATATACATAATTACCTACGGATTGCAAAGGATAAAAATCCGGATTATTCAAATCAATTTCAATATTGACATATACATCAGGAATGGCGTCATTCTTGTTTTTACAACTATATGTTAAGCTGACAATTACAATGATCAGGAGGCTTATAAATTTTTGGGTCAAATTTTGCATGATTCTATTTACCGATATTTTGTTTTAACAAAGCTAATGTATTTTAAGCAATTTGGCATAGTATTTTTTTTATTTCTGTTCTTGACAGCTTCTGAGCTGTATGCTCAAGACAGTATTCAAGTAGCCGACAGTACGGCAGTATCTCGCGGAGGAGACAGCCTAAAGCCCTTTAGTGAAAAAAATTGGAAAAGCTATGAAAACGAAGAAGATCGCATAGAATTTTATAAAGAGTGGAACTCTAAAGATTCTTTAAAACTTGAAGAAAAATACGACTTAAAACCGAAACAAAGAGCCTTATTGTCAAAAATATATAAAGAACTTACAGCTGCCGAAAAAATAAAATACCGCTTAGCCGAAAGAAAAATTCACCGAAAGCAAAAACAACGCTATAAAAAACAAAAAAAGCGCTTTAAGAAAACCATTAAATGGAGCAAACCAAGTAAAAATTTGAGTAAGTCTGATTTAAAAAACCTTGACCGAGAGCAAAGAATAAGACATTATAAGGCAAAATTAATATGGAATTCCAGAAAAGAGACTTTCCGCAGGCAAAAAATTAAAAAGCGTTTTGAACGAAAAGAAAAACGTTTACGAAAACGTTACGCATTGTCGCAGGAAGAAAAAGAGATTCTGAACAAAGCTCAGGGAAGAGCACTGGAGCCTTCAGAAAAACGCACATTCGGAAAAGCAAAACGCAAGCAGATTAAGTTTACCGAAAAACTTCAAAAATTAAGGAAAAAAAGACATATCAAATTACAGGACAAAGAAACTCGTAAACGCCTGAAGCAACAACAAAAAGACAGCCGGAATTAAATAAAAACCGGCTGCTCAAGTACTGAGTTTTTATTTGTTTACATCATATCAAACACCGCTTTGGTAATATTTTTTGCTCCTTCGGCAATTTGTAAAATATTAGATTCCAACATATAGCATGGTGTTGTGGCTAATTTATACTTCTGATCAAGGACTACTTCACCGTGATTGGTATTTTTATGCCTTCCTCCCATGGCTTCAATGGCTTTTGCCGTATCCGGATCCTGCCCGATGGTTACTTCTGCATTATCCAAAATTTGAGCTATTACAGCCGGTGAAATACAGATGGCTCCAATAGGCTTTTTTAGTTCAACGGTTTGCTTCACAATTTTTTCAAGCGTAGGGTCAGCCGAGCCGTCGGCACCTTTGAAGGCAAAGTCGGATAAATTCTTGGCTACACCAAAACCGCCGGGTATCATCAATGCGTTATAGTCTTTCATATCCAACTCGCTTAATTTTTTGATGTCGCCGCGTGCAATTCTGGCAGATTCAACCAATATGTTGCGCTCTTCGTTCATTTCATCACCGGTGAGATGGTTTATTACGTGATGTTGTTTTTTATCCGGTGCAAAAAGTTGATATTCTGCACCCTGTTGCATAACGGCATACATCGTCATTACCGTTTCGTGAATCTCTGATCCGTCATATACGCCGCTGCCTGCTAAAATAATTGCAATTTTTTTTGTTTTGCTCATGCTTGTTTTGTTTTTTTATGGTTATTCTTGATTGTTTTTTAGTATTTTGTGTTATTAACAAGTTTACAAAAAAAATCTTAATTATGAAAAAAATCCTTTCGTTTATTATGGCAGCATTGCTGATATTTTCTTGCGGAAGCTCTCACAAGCTGAATCGAACGCTTGAAACGGGAAATTCAAAAATATTATACGGAAAAGTAAATCGTGAAGCTTTTGAAAAACCGGATTATAATACATGGTTCAGTAAAGAATATAAAAACTATAAAGCCGGAAAAGCTTATACGGATGAATTAAAAACTTATTCAGATAAAATTTCCAAGCTGGTAATTATTTTGGCAACTTGGTGCCCGGACACTCGCCGAGAGCTGCCGCGTGTTTTTAATATTTTGGATGCCATGAATTTTCCGAAAGAAAAAATCAGCATGTATGCGGTAGATTATGATAAAGAAACTGACCTTAAAGCTTTTAAGCAATATGAATTTACACGCGTTCCTACCGTAATTTTTTATGACGGAGTAAATGAAATCGGGCGAATTACGGAACAGCCGGAAATGACTTTGGAAGAAGACATGATTGCAATTTTTAGATATTATTATGAAAACAAATAAATATTTACAAGCCGGATTTTATACAGACAGCGATAATCCCAAAATCCGAAAATTTGCGCAAAAATATTACAAACCGGAGGACACTGAAATGCAGCGCGCAATAAAAATTTACTATGGCGTGCGCGACGGATTTTTTTATAATCCGTATTGTTTGGATTTTAACAAGAGCGCCATGAAAGCCGGCCGGCTTATAGACAATAAGCAAGGCTACTGCGTAGAAAAAGCAATAGTTTTGACAGCTGCTTATCGAGCCGCCGGATTGCCGGCGCGTTTGGGCTTTGCTATTGTGAAAAATCATATCGGCACCGAGCGCCTGGAGCGTTTTCTGCAAACCAACTTGTTAGTATTTCACGGCTATACGGAAGTTTATTTGAACAACCGGTGGGTAAAAGCTACGCCGGCTTTTAACAAAGCGCTTTGTGATAAGCTTGGAGTTTTACCTTTGGAGTTCGACGGGAAAACCGATTCCGTTCTGCAGGAATACGACCGCAGCGGCGCTCAATATATGGAGTACGTGCATTTTTACGGCAATTTCCATGATTTGCCTTATGAACTGTTCATTGCCGAGTTAAAAAAATATTATCCGCGGCTTTTTAAGAGTAAATATTATAATGCGGCTCAGAAAAAAGTATGCTTTAGTGAATAGCAGGCAAGCCTACAAAAGCAGATAAGCCACCAAGATTCCCAAATAAGTGCCTGCTGCATAACCGATAATTCCAACCGTAAGGCCGGAAAGTACAATGTTTTTATTTTTTAATTTGGCAGCCACTACCGGAACAAAGGGCGGTGAAAATATCAGAGAGGTCATTGTAATGAGTGCGGTATCTCGATCTATTTTAAAAATATAGGAAAGCAAAAAATTAAGAAACGTGATGCCGGT
Source organism: uncultured Bacteroidaceae bacterium (assembly GCA_964472505.1). GTDB lineage: Bacteria > Bacteroidota > Bacteroidia > Bacteroidales > JAADGE01 > JAYEIA01. The sequence continues at coordinate 44,965 of CAYYQW010000007.1, forward strand.
AACTACAAAAAGTACATAATAAAACAATTGTTCGGATATTTCCTCAATCTTATCTAAATCGGCCATGGACGATACCGCCAAACTGAAAATAAGAATAAAATACATACCGGTCTGGTAAGTTTTCGGGATGTTGTGAACGGAGGGAATTAAAGATAATGCTATACCGAGAGCCGTCAAAACCAATATGGCGGTGAGTGTGGCGTACTCTTCCGTAACAAGCAGACTGCTTGCCCAAGCTGCAACAAGTACAAGGAGCGAAACAGCTGTTCCTTTAAATACACCCGTCAGATTTTTTCTCTCAAAAATATCTTCGTAGGATTCCAAATCTTCGGTATTATCGTATTTTTCGGATAGTTCTGCATTTTTGGGATGCAGTTTGAAGGGTTTAAGAAAAAGTTGCGTAAACTGCCTGAAAACCGTAAGGGTAAGCAATAAGAAAAAAGCACAAACCACCATATCATAAGTATGAGTAATGATGTACAAATCCGAATCGGCTTGCAAAGCCGTTTTTATGGCGGCCATATTAGGCGTACCGCCGGTATATACACCCGTAAGCATGCCGGCTACTTTGTTGCCGTTTTCCATTTCGGATGCAAACAAAAAATAACCCGTTACGGTTAAAGCAACTACCGATACGGTAACTAAAATTCCCGAAAGCATAGTTTTACCCGCTATTTTGAACCATTGTTTTATGTTGGTTGAGAACAGCAGCAATGGAATGGCCAACAGTACGCTGACTTCGGTAAAAGTTTCCTGAAGCGCTTCTGCATTATCCGGCATAAGCATGCTGTTGCCGATTACCAAACCAAAAAAATAGGCTATAACCACGGCTCCGATTTTGTTCATTATGCTGTATTTGTGCGTAAAATACAATATAACGGCCGGGAAAAACAGGTAAAATAAGATTAATCCTATCATATCATTTGCATATCAAAAAAAGCGTTATGAATTATCTGCGAAAAACGGTGATTGTTTCAGCCCAAAATGACGGGGCTAAAATGGTAAAAATCAGACAAAGATTATAATAATTAAATAAAAGCAGTAAATATTTGCCTAATATTTACCTTTAGTATTTTGTAATGGATTGTTTTTTAATGATTTAAGATTGGTTGGTGCTTGTAAGATTGATTATAGTTATGAATAGCGGCGAGATTTATATCGCTGAAATACTATTAAATAAAATTGGCTCTGTCCGGAACCAACCCGAGAGTTTTGGACAGAGACGGATAGGATGTAATCCTGTTCGGGCGCTTAAAATTAAAGTATTAGAAGTTTGTAAAGCAGAATAATTACATAATTTTTAACAATTCATATTTTTTTAATATTATTGTACAAACAAATTATTCAACCTTAAATTATAAACATATGTGTAAAACTACCCCCCCATTTTGTTAAGTTGCTAATTGTAAGCATATTAGCTGTATTTTTTATTCAAAACTTAAATGCTCAGCATATTTCGGTTCGTTCGGCGCCGGTGAGCGGAAATATCGGGCATCTGAACGGTTATGTAGGCATAGGAACCATACAGCCGCAAACACAATTGCATCTGTACAAAGACCACGGTATGAAAGACAGTGATTTCCCGACTCTGAGGCTGCAAAACGCACCCTACAACAATGAAGCTTCCAATTATTGGGACATCAAAAATGCCGGTACGCTTTATTTTAATTTCTCCGAGTCGCAAAACACAAGCATAAGCCGTATGCTTATAGATCCGCAGGGCAGATTAGCTTTAGGTGCAGAAGCACCCGATCCCTCAGCTGTTCTGCATTTACAAAGCCATGATAAAGGTTTTTTAGCTCCGAGAATGGATACAGGCCAAAAAGAAAATATTAGCGAAGCTGCTCCCGGCCTTTTAGTATATGATACAGACTTGCAGGCCTTTTCGTATAAAGATGCAGGTCAGAACAAATGGGAAAAGCTTGTAAGCGGAGCAGAGCTTGACAATTTTCTGAGCATTGAAGCCTTTAATAATACGGCTGCCGGCGGATTAACTGACGAAGATGTAAAAAATTGGAACTCAGCATTTTTATGGGGCAATCATACAAAAGCCGGTTATATCAATCAAAAAGATCTTGAAATATTTGCTGATACATTCATAATGTCAGAGCAGAATATGACATTAAGTTCTGACTTGTGGACACGACCCAGCCGCAGTGTGGTTGCCTTGCAAAGCACTATAGACAGAGTAGCCATTGGGCATTATTCGCCAAGCGCCAAGCTGCATGTAAAATCCACCGGCGGCACGGGCATGTATATCAGCAGCGACAACTCCTCGGTGCATTGGCCTTTATTGATTCGCACAAATTACAGTCCCACAAATACATCCGGATTTTTAAGCTCGTCTCGAAATATTTTGCTTTATATGCGCGACAACAGCGGTAATATAGGTGTTCGATTACATTCGGCAGGTGATTCCTACTTTACCGGAGGCGATGTAAGCATAGGCACAACAAATCCGACTGCGGTTTTTGAAGTAAACAAAAGCATAAACAATTATTGGACCGCAAAAATCTCCAACGGCGGAGGCAATGCTTTAGGCCTTCTCGTGAAAGCCGGCTACGGAGGCAGCCAGTCATACAATACACCAACCATCATGCAGCTTAGCGATTTTGCCGGCAATGTAAGAATGCGCGTACAAAGTAACGGCAAAGTAGGTATAGGCACAGAAACCATGGGCAGCCACCTGTTGGCGGTAAACGGCAGCATAGGCGCTCGCGAAATAGTGGTGGAGCTAAGCACCTGGGCTGATTATGTTTTCAATCCGTCTTATAAACTTATGCCTTTGACTGAGCTTGAAGAGTTTATAGCGCAAAACAAGCACTTGCCCGAAATACCGAGCGAGGAGACGATTGCGGAAAACGGACTGAATTTGGGCGAAATGCAAAAATTGCAGATGCAAAAGATTGAAGAACTCACGCTTTATGTTATCGAACTCAAAAAAGAGAATGAGGATTTGAAGGCGCGGATTGAAAAAATTGAAGGAAATAAATAAATTATGAAAATTAGAACATACATCATTTCAGGGATAATAATAGTTATCTTAACCGGGATGTGGGCCTGTATCATTGACGATGATTGCGGAGACACCATGAAGTATGATGGCTTAAGCATTAGCTTTACCGTTACTGATTCAGCAGGTAATCCCTACCAAGATAACTTTTATTTAGACAGTATAACAATCCATTCTTTGGACGATGCGGAAAGAGAAGCTATTTATAGTGTTCGCCATTCAGGGATTGACATCTCCTTTAGAAATATAGAGCCTTATGTAGGTTCACATAACCACAGTTTTATTATTCAGTGGGATAAAAACACAAGCGATACGCTGCGTACAGTGTATAATGTCTCTGAACCGGAAGGCGTATCATGCACGTATGAATTTATTTTTGAACACTTGTATTTTAATAGTACAGAGTGTTTTAAAAACCCAAGAACAAATCGTTATGAATGCTATAAAAGTAATTAAAAAATATGACTATCAATAGAATCACATACGTATTAATACTGTTATTTCTGCTTAATTTTAATAATACGGGTTTTTCGCAAGAATGCGGAACTGACCCTGTCCCCTTAGACAGTTTAGAGGCCTTGCCTTGGTTCTACGACCGGGATTACCTAAATGAACTTGAGGACAGTTTGCAAATTGCAAGAAACAGTAAAAATGGAAAGTATGTCGAAAATGTAAATTACAGAGTTCCCATACACCTGTGGATTTATACATTAGAAGACGGTAGTCCGGGCGGAACACATCCTTTGCCTGAGAATGAAGATATTCAGAATTTATTTGATGAACTCAATAATGCATTCCGGAACAATAACAGTTCAGTTCGGTTTTATTTATCACATACGAGCTTCGTTGAAAAAGACAAAGTGTCATTTTCAGAAACAGAATGTTTTTTCATGGGGGGAAATAAAATTACTCGCAACCCGCTGGCTTACAATGTTCATATTATTGATCAATTTGACGAAGGTTATTCCGGGCTAACAGTATATGGGCTTGGGAACAGAGCTGTTTTTCTGGCAAGACGTGTATATATTCCTGCAGAAAACACTATAACGACATTCTCTCATGAAACGGGGCACTATTTTGGTTTGCCGCACACCTTTAGGCATACTGAAAACAATGAAATTTGCAGAAGAGAACCGGTTACTCGTAAGCCTGAATTTACATTGTGCTACCCTTTTCCGGGAACGATATATAAGCGATGTAAGTTTACGGGAGATTTCTTCTGCGATACGCCTGCAGACCCTAATATGGTAAAAAATGGCTCTGTTGATGCATTAGGCAATTGGACTTGCAATCCCGGAGCACAATGTAAAGACCAAAATGGTGACGAATATGAGCCGGATGTTACAAATTATATGGCTTATATAAATCGAAGGCATTTACGGAATTCTTTTTCGCCAAGTCAAGTGCAATGGATGCATGCGTATGCAAATCAAATGCATAGTGAAAATTATACAGATAATTATTTCGATATTTACGAACCTGATGATTTTCCGGAAACAGCTCGCGAAATTCAAGTTAATGAAATGCAATTCCATACTTTTCATAAACGCAATTTAGAACCACCCACAATACCAAGCTCTTCAGTCCCTGATAATGATTACCTCACCTTTACGATAGACAATACGAATATTGATGCGGTTTACAGTATTTCAATTGAACCATTACCTGATGTGCCAAAGGTAAATTTAGGCATAAGAGTGAGTGATCCTTCCGGCAATATCATAATTGATACCCAAACACAGGATTATTATGCCTCAGCGGATTTGATTGCGGATCAATTTGGAGACTACCTCATAGAATTATATGCTCTAGAAACCAATTCCTTATTAGTAGATTATGGTTATTACGGTGTTTCCGTTACTGAATGCGTTTCTTCAGAAAATTGCTTTTCCGAAATTGCGTATGCAGGCACAGCACGAAACTATGCCGCTGTAAATTCTCTCAAACTTGCTTGTAACAGTGAAACCGGATTTACGGTTGAGAATAGTGCTTTTGTAAATGCAAAGTCAATGAACAGCATTAAATTATTGCCCGGTTTTGATGCCCGTGAAGGTTCAGACTTTAGGGCAGAAATAGTTGAATACTTAGATTGCGGAAGCAATAATATGAAGGACGGTTTAATTGTAAATTATCCCAAACCAATCACCCCAAATTATGTAGATTATTCATGTTGTGAAGAAATAATAAGCGAAGTTCCGGACGAAATGTTGGTAACTTCGGATATTTCGATCGAGGTCTTTCCAAATCCGGCAAAAGAAAGCGTTACAATCAGCAATACCAATACAGAACTTGAAATGCAGTCATATCGGTTGTATAGCCCTCAAGGTTCATGCATCGACAGCGGAGTACTGCAATCTGCTAACGAACAAATTAACACTTCCGGTTTTCCGCCCGGCTTGTATTTTATTCATATAGAAACTAATAAAGGCAATATAAATAAAAAAATCATTCTTAAATAGCATTATCATGAAGCACTCCACCATTTTAATTTTAAGTGCCGTCATTTTGTTTACTGCTCCGGCATGCCGCAAAGGCGAAGACGATCCGTTTTTATAAAGGGATAATAATAAAAACTAATTGATATGAAAAAGATACTTTATTTAATGATTATTTTCGGAATTTTATTTGGATATAGCTGTAGTCAAACAAGAACTTGTCCGGCATTTCCCGATAAATATCTTAGCCGGATCCCTTATGAAAACATAGACGAATTAAAATTCAGTAATTTAGAGGATACCATAAAATTAAAGATAAAAAAGTTTGAAAAAACTGCTCAATATGAAGTTAGCAAAAAAATTGACATCGCTTGTCATGCACAAGCAAACTTTATTACAGAAAAGGAACAAAAAACAGCTTTAATATTAAGTGGTTATTGTGAGAAATTTGAAAATACGGATGATATACAAATTCAATATAGTTTTGATATAGCTGATAACAGAGATGATTTTATTTTCAGAATTACAAATGGTGAGGTCAGTTACGCTACTCAGATAATAGAAAATTTAATAATAAACAATGAAGAATATGAAAATGTTATTTACTTAGAAAAGGATACAACAAATAACAATGTTAGAATTAAGGATTTGTACATCGCAAACAATATCGGAATCATAAAATTTGTTCAAAGAGATAATACGGAATGGATTTTAACTAATGAATAGTACTAACATTCTAACAAAACATTATATATCAATGATTTACACGCTTAATGCGATAGCTCGACTAAGAATATCTGCCATTTACCAATATAAATAAACCATGAAAACACAAAATCTTATCATAAGCGCACTAATTATTTTTCTTATTGCGCTGTTCGCCTGTGACAAAAATTCACCGGATGATTCATATAGACCTGTGAAGTTTAACTTTACGCTAATCGACAGTTTGGGGAATGATTTGTTTTTTGATGAAAACAGCCCTTACGATCCTTATGATGTTGAAATTGATACTACAACCTTCAGTTATAAAGGCTGGAGTGTTAAAGATAGCTGCTGCTTTCGTATTGGCGGGTTTTATATAGCCAATCGGCCAAAAGAACAAATACATATCAAATTTTTCCCCGGCAGAACCGACACCATAACCATAGAAGAGCACGAGTATGCAGAAGGGGAACAACCGTATGACTACAACATAGAATTTAATGCTTATTTTAATTCTGATACGGTATGTTTTAAATGTTATGAAAGTAATATTATATTTCATGAAATAACAACAGACATCCCTTCAAAAAACCATCCAAATGAATAAATATATTTTACTTATACTGATTGTATTTTTTTTGTTTCAAAACATCAAGGCTCAATCCGTTGAGTGTGATACGCATTTTGAAGCCAAAGATACGGTGTATCTGCCGCATTTCGGGCAAAATCAAAAATTTCCGGTTCACAACACACCCTTTTTATATCACTCCTTAAAACACAAATTATGAAATATCTATCCGTAATTATTTTAATATTTTGCACAAGCATTCTTTTTCTTGCAAGCTGTGAAGATTGCACCGAAATATACAAAACTACGGGGATGAATGTAAGACCTGTAAACGACAGCCTTAAAGCAGCTGTTGATACAAACGCGACTGTCTCATACGAAAACTTACTCATTTATATTGTATTTGACTGGGATTATGAGCATTTTTGCCCGGACGGCACAGAAAAAGAAAAAAGATTTTCAAGTTCAATAGAATCATTCACAATTACAAGCAATCAAGAGTATAACTCAAACTTTCAAGCCGGAGAATCATTAAATAGTATAATCGAAATATCTCATAGCATACTTGGAGGTTTTGGTTATCTTGAGGTGTTCCCATTGATTGAATATCTGGAAACTGACGGAAATTGTCATATGAAATTTAGACTGTATTTGACCGAGCCACCGGATACAACCCGACAACATCAGTTTACAATCAACTATACAGAAGAAAACGGACAAAATTATCAGTTCACAACACACCCTTTCTACATCACACCTTAAAACACAAACTATAAACACTCATGAATCCGTTAGACCGCTCCAAGCGGTCAGACGGTTCACAAAAGAACATGAAAAACAATTTCGTACAAAATCATTTACACATGAAATATCTATCCATAATTATTTTTATATTTATATCAAGCATTCTTTTTCTTGCAAGCTGTGAAGATTGCACCGAAATATACAAAACTACGGGGATGAATGTAAGACCTGTAAACGACAGCATTAAAGCAGCTGTTGATACGAACGCGACTGTCTCTTATGAAAACTTATTCATTTATATTGTATTTGACTGGGATTATGAGCATTTCTGTGAACCGGGATTAGCTACTGAAACTCGACATCTAAGCTCAATAAAATCACTTACGTTGACCTGTGATCAAGACTATAGTAAAGAATACCCTGCCGGTAGCGATCTTAGCGATATTGTTGATATCAGCTACCAAGAAATACGTGGATTTTATAACGAGTATTCTCCACGCATGTCTTTAAATGAATATATAAATTCTAATGAAAACTGTCCGCCAAGAATTAGGCTTTTTTTAAAAGTACCGCCTGATTTTGCAAAGCAACTTCGATTTACCATAGACTACTTAGAAGCAGGTGGTCAGAATCTTCGGCTCACATGCTACCCCTTTTATATAACTCCTTAAAACATAAATTATGAAATATATAGCCATAATTATTTTTATATTTAGCGCAAGCATTTTATTTTTTGTAAGCTGTGAAGATTGCACCGAAATATACAAAACTACGGGGATGAATGTAAGACCTGTAAACGACAGCCTTAAAGCAGCTGTTGATACAAACGCGACTGTCTCATACGAAAACTTATACTTTTCTATTGTATTTGACTATGATTTTGAGCATTTTTGCGAAGGATTATCTACTGAAACTCAATTTTCAAGCACAATAGAATCATTTATAATTACAAGCAATCAAGAGTATAACTCAAATTTTCCTGCCGGCGTGCCTTTAAACGATATCATTGACATATCTTATTCCGAAATGGGTGGTTTTGGTTTTGAAGAGCCGTTGCCTTTGAATGAATATCTGGAAGATGTCAGCAACTGTCAACCATATATGAAATTATATGTAACAGAACCCCCGGATACAACAACTGCACATCGTTTCACACTCAGCTATGCTGAAGAAAACGGACAAAATTATCAGTTCACAACACACCCTTTCTATATCACTCCTTAAAATGCAAATTATGAAAAAAATGATTTTAAAAGGATTACTTTTAATTCTTACTTTAACTCAACTAATGAGTTGTGATAAAGAACCTGAGAGAATATTAGCTGTACAAATTCAATTTGATAAGGATATTGGGTATATATCCATAATTGAAACAATGAAGAATGATACCTCAGTCCACTTAGATACTATAATCTATGATTATCAATTAACTAAGACTAATGGTTACAGGTTTCAATTAAGATTTAAAAAAGATGAACCAAATGGAGACTATCTCATTGTTTCAAAATCTTGTGATAAGACCGCTCTTATTTCGGAGGTTAGTGTCAACAAGGATTATACCTTTTCTTACCTTTTCAATGGGATTAAAAAGACAGAAAAAGATTTGACCATTTATGTTACTTATGAGATGTTATGTAATTGATCACTATACACTAACCGTAATTTTAAATACAAAATACTAAAAATATGAAAAATAAATATATTTTATTATTAAGCATCGTTTTTTTTATCAGTTGCAGTAAAATTGACGAAGATTGTCATGAATCAGACCCTAAAGCAATTTCATTTAGCTTTATACTAACGGATGAAAATGGTAAGGATTTATTTTTTACTCCTGAAAGTGAATACGATCCTAATAATGCAGTAGTTCTTGAAGTTATACAAGATTCCCCCTTAATACTACAAAATACTGACTGGTTTAGTTTTGGTATTCCGATAGATTCAAGTTATTTTAATCTCGAAGGATTCTATCTTGGTATTCAGCCCAGTGAATATGCATTTTTAATTGAATTTCTTCCTGACGATGCAGATACGATTACTATAGCAACAAGTTCTGTGCAAAACGATGAAGATTGTCTTTTGAATTACGATGCATTTTTCAATGGTGAATTAATATGCCAAAATTGTTCTTATTATGAAATCTATCAAATTACAAAACAATGAAAGTGAAGCAAATGGTGTTGATACAGCTTTGATAAATAAGCTAATAAGAACAAACAGATTAGAAACCTGCTTTGAGAGATTAAAATGATAAGGCTTGCTATTCCGGTAGTCTGCCCGGTATTATGCTTCAAGAAACAAAAAACAGAAATCCCTTCAAAAACTAAAACAAATGAAAACCACAATACTAATACTTCTGATAAGTATGTTTGTTACAAGCTGCAACTACCATTGCCCGGGTTTTGATAAAGACTTATTAGTATGGATGCCTTATGAAACAGGCGATGAATTAGTTTATACAAACCAACAGAATGATACACTCAAGTTTACAATAAACCAAAAAGAAATTTCAGAACCTTATGAAACTTCTCATAAAAACAGAAATTATTGTGTTTCAAATGCGATGTTTTATGCAACTGACGACAATATGAATGGAGTATCTGCCGAGATAATAAATGATAGAGATTATTTATCCGTTTCTGTGTCTGCCAAAGTAAACGATAGTTCCGGTTTCGATTATTTAAAAATCAAAGATATAGCTTCCATAATACAACAATATACAATAGCAAGTAAACTATACGAAGAAGTTTTAATTTTTGAAAAAGACACAATCACAAACGATGACGATATATGGAAAATAATTTTAGCAAAAAACTACGGGATTATACAATTTCATGACCGAGAAACAGAAGATGTTTGGACGCTAAGCCATGAACAGAGCCGGTGAAGAAACCCGGAGAACAGTCAGCAGGTGAATTAACAGAATAAACTCCTTACAAATTGGTTTTTTCCGGTCTTATATTTACTTATTCACCCGCTGACTATGTTGCAGAAAGTTTTCGGACAATTTATATCAAGCCGGGAGGCATTTTTTTTTGCAGGCTTCCGCTCTGTAACAAGCGGCTACCTGAGAAATAAACAAACATTTTACCCGCTCTAAATATTATTACCAATTTGCAGAGGGGGGTAGTTGCAAAATTTTTTTTCAAAAAAAACTGTTCCTAAGATTAAATATTATTATTTTGCGTGTTGATATGAAACGGGAAAGTAATTTTATAAGAAAACTGTTAAAAGTAACGCTGACTTTTTTTTCAGTATTGCTTTTTTTGTTGCTTACAATATTTTTTGTATTGAAAAGCAGCCGTGTGCAAACCTATGTAACACAACGCGTATCTTCATATTTATCTGAGGAATACAACACCGTTGTAAAAACCGGTCGTGTAGAGTTATCTTTGTTTGAAGGCTTGCTTATTGAAGATCTTTATGTGGAAGATCAACAAAAAGACACGCTGCTTTATGTAGGCTCTTTCGGTGTTTTTCCAAAAGGCTTTCCGCGTTCGGCTTCCAAATTGCACTTTCGCAGCATTTCGGCTGATGAATTATACCTTAATGTGTATCAATTGCCCGACAGCTCACTTAATATGCAGTTTTTGCTGGATGCTTTTGCAAGTGACGAGACATCCGAAGACTCTGAATTACTGATTAGTTGCCGAGAATTAAAAATTTCGGAAAGTCGAATTAATTATCGTGAACTAAATCCCGACACCGTACACGGAATAAATTACGGAGATATTGCTCTAAGGGATTTTAGCTTTAAATTGTCTGATTTTGAGTTGCACAATGATGATATATCTTTTGCTTCGGCGGTAATTTCGATGAAAGACAAAAGCGGTTTTGATTTAAACGGCCTTTCATTAGAAAATACAAGTTTGGAAGCCGATATAATACGCTCCGAAGCCATTAGCATGACCACTCCTCAGTCATTTATCGAAATTCGCAGTTTTGTCATGGACTATTCCAAACCCGATGCCTTTTCAAATTTTTCGGATGAAGTATATTTAAACGGAATTTTTTCAGACAGCACTTATGTAAGAGCTTCCGACCTGAATGCTTTTTTAAGTGAACCCATTCTTGGCTTTGATGACTTGGCCTTAAGCGGTTCTCTTGCCGGAAAAATAAACCAAATGCAAATACGAAATTTCAAATTACGTATCGGCAACATTCTGCGCTTTCAGCTTCAAGCTAATATTAATAACCTGTTGAATTTTGACTCATTAGCTTTTGATACCGATATTGAAAATTTTAGAGCCGACCCCGCTCAAATGTCAAACTTGCGAATGGGTCATCAAGATTCTGCACTCTTTGAACTCCCGGAACAAATAAAAAATCTTCGCCAAATTGATTTTGAAGGCTCTGCCGTGGGCGATTTGAATAACTACAGAGCATCAGGAAGCTTTCAAAGCCCCATGGGCGACCTTTCGCTGCGAGTTACCGGAGGACGTGACTCAGTTCGCAGTCAATTTCTTTTCGGACAAGTAGTTGCCGAACACATAAAGCTGGATAAGATACTTAATGATAATGATTTTGGCCAAGTTTCAATGAAACAGGAAATAGATTTCGCCATGGGAAGAGATGAAAAAATTGAATTTGAAACTTCCGGATTAATTGACAGCGTGGATTATAAGTCTTACCGATACAGAGCCGTCAATATTTTTGCTCGAATGAAAGAATCCAACATTGACAGTTTTCTTGTAGCTGCCGAAGATGAAAATTTAGATCTTATGATTTTTGGTTCCGCAAACTTTAATCGGCAACTACCCGTCTTCAAAATACAAGCCGATGTGAATTATGCCAATCTATACGCTTTAAATCTCTACACCAAAAATTATCCGGCACGCGTAGCCTTTAATATCGGAGCCGATTTTACCGGCGACAGCCCCGATAACTTCATCGGGCAAATAGCCCTGTCGGAGCCTTTCATTATAGCATTGGATACCGTGCAAGCCAAATTAGATAACTTTGTTATATCATCTGAAATTGCCGCTTACGAGCAAGGCGATGAAGTGAAACGTTACCGTTTAAATTCCGATATTCTCGACGGCGAGATGATGCTGAAAGGAAGCACAAGTCATTTATTGCCGGCTGTTTTAAAAACCCTAAGCGAATATTTGCCGGCACTTATTGCACAATCTTCCGATGAACGCCCGGAGCAAATAAGCAGCGCCGAAATGAATTTTGATATTAAAGATGCCGGTTTTCTTTTTCAATTTATTGATCCGGGAATGGCACTGGCCGAAGGCACACATATTGAATCCAACTTTGATTCTCGAACCAATTTTATGGATTTCAAACTTAATTCACCCGGTTTTCGTTCCGGCGATATTTTGATCAAGGATTTTTATCTGAATACGGAAACGCAAGACGAGCATCTGTTTCTTTCTCTCGGAAGTACTGAAGTCGATATTGGCCTGGAAACTACCGTTAAAAACCTTGAACTTAACAGCAAAATGTACAAAGATACGGCAGACCTGAACCTGCTTTGGAATAATTTTGCAGATACAATGAATACCAAAGGCGATATTCGAGGAAAAATTGCTTTTGATGATTTAAAAAATGATTCTTCCTTTAGAGTTAAGGCCGATTTGCAAAAATCGACCCTTATGTTCGACGGACAAACGTGGACCTTATCAGATGCCGAAATATTGAGTGATTCCTCTTATGTTGAAATCAAAGGACTGGAATTTGTGAATAAATTGCAGAGAATAGCCGTAAACGGAGAAATTTCTCATAAGCCGGATTCGGAACTCAAACTGCAATTTGCTCAATTTGAATTGGATAATCTTCAATATTTATTGCCTGAAGACTTTGAAATAGCAGGCGTTATGAACGGTGAATTCCGTTTCAGAGAACTCTATTCCGATTTCATTATTTTAAGTAAAGATACCATTGAGAACCTGAGTCTCAATAACATTAATCTCGGAGATATGTATTTAAGCTCCGATTGGAACAGCAATGCAAGCGGGGTGAATTTTTCTTTCTACAATGAATACGGCGATGCCGACTTGGGACAAAAAGTGCAGGTAACCGACAGTGTTTACGGCACTTACTGGCCGGCCAATGACAGTATTGCCGTAGCCGGAAGTTTTAATGGTTTTAATTTAAGAACCTTTAAACCGCTTTATAAAGATTATATCGACTTTATGCGCGGTTCGCAATTAACCGGAGACTTTAGAGTGGACGGGTTTATAAAAGACCCCCAACTCAGAGGCAGTTTAGCACTGAAGATTACCGGCCTGGGCATTAATTATCTTGAAACGGCTTATTCCGTTAATGAAAGTTTAAACTTGAGTTTTAATAATCAATTGATTCGAATTGACACAACCAAGCTTTATTCAAGAGGCGGCGGCGAGGCTTTTTTATTTGGAGATATAAAACACAATTCATTCAACAATTTTGACTTTGATATAACCTTACAAACCGAAAAATTTCAATTCCTAAATACACCGCCTGCCGATACCTCCTATTTCTACGGAACGGCATACGGCAGCGGACTCATATACGTAAAAGGTTCGCAAGACGACTTATTTTTGGATATTGATATCGTTACCGACAATAATACCGCTTTTTATATTCCGCTTACATCAACTGAAACGCTTGAGGAAGAACAAAGCTTTATGGCCTTTGAGGAACCTGAAAACTCGGAAGAAGACGAAACGGATATTTTCAATAAACCCGAAACCGTCACGCAAGAGCCTGAAAGTGGAAATATGAACATCAATATGAATTTGAATGTTACACCCGGTGCCGAAATTCAACTCATTATGGACGAGCAAACCGGCGACATTATTAAAGCACGCGGCAGCGGCGATTTACAAATTGCTATAAACTCGGCCGGCGATTTTCAGATGTTCGGCGATTATACCATTGAGAAAGGAGATTACCTCTTTACGCTTCAGAATTTTTTCAGTAAACATTTTACCATTCGCAAAGGCGGTACCATCCACTGGACCGGCAATCCGGAAGATGCAGATATTGACTTAACGGCTGTATATGCATTGCCTAAAGTAGGCGTTTACAGTTTGCTCTTAGATCCTTCATTGCAAGCTGCCAAAACACCGGTAAACTGTATCATTGAAATGGACGGCGACTTAAATAACCCGGCCGTAAAGTTTGATGTGGAATTCCCCGGCGATGAATATCGCATTGCACAACATTTTAAAGTACTGGAACAAGACGAAGTTAATGAACAATTTCTGTCCCTTCTGCTTATCGGAAGCTTTCAGCCTTTGCCCGGCTTAAGCCAGGAAGCGGCTACCGGCTCACCCGTAAAAATCGGAGAGCTTGTCAGTAACCAGCTTAACCGTCGCCTGTCCGATTTAACTAAAGATGTTGACGTAGGCGTGAATTACCAAACCGGCAGTGATATTACAACCGATGAGGTGGCTTTGGAGCTTTCAACCCGGCTTTGGGATGATCGCATCACCATTGGCGGAAATGTAGGAGTAGGCGGCGGACTGCGTGAATCCCAAAGCAACTCACAGACCGATAATATTATTGGCGAAGTAGAAATGAATGTTAAGCTAAACCCCAAAGGAACCGTTCAACTTAAAGCATACAATAAAGCCAACGATGACCTTACTTATGACAAAGGCCTCTATACTCAAGGTATAGGCTTTTTCTGGCGACGAGAATTTGATAAAGTTTTATTTCTGAATGCAAAAAATTCAGCCGATTCAGCACAAAATACAAATAATAGTGACAGCATTCCGGAATCGCCTAATAAGTCCGGAATAAAACCCAAACAAAATGAAGAAGAACAGTAAAACAGCTACCAAGCTTATCCATGCAGGCTACAAACCCAATGAATATCGAAGCATTATAACACCGATATATCAAAGCTCGGTTTTTGCTTTTGAAAACATCAGCGAAAGCTCTGATTTATTCGACAGCGAAAGTGAATCTTTTGTTTACACGCGCTTGTCAAATCCCACCGTAAGAGCTTTTGAAGATGCCGTAAGCGCACTTGAGGGCGCATACAGAGGAATAGCCACAGCATCCGGAATGGCGGCTCTTAATGCGGTGGTATTCGCTTTTGCAGGCGCCGGCAAACATATTCTTTGTGCCGACTCGGTTTACGGTTCTACACGTTCGGTTATTGAAAATGATTGGACTCGCTTTGGTGTGGAATCGGATTTTATTGATACATCCGTTATTGAAAATATTGAAAACGGTATAAAAACCAATACGGCTGTCATATATATTGAAACGCCTTCCAACCCGCTGCTCAAAATTACCGATATTCGTAAAGCCGCTGAGATTGCTCATAATCACAATGCCCTTCTAATAGCCGATAATACCTTTGCCGGGCCCGTTTTCCAGAATCCCTTGGCTTTTGGAGCCGATATTGTTATACATTCCGTAACCAAATACATTAACGGGCATTCGGATGTAGTGGGCGGTATGGCTTTGGCTTCTAATCCGAAGTTTTTTGAAAAATTGCACCATGCCATGATATACTCCGGCGGAAATATGGATCCGCATCAGGCTTTTCTGGCACATCGCGGATTAAAAACTTTAGGCTTGCGTATGAAAAAAGCCGAAGAAAATGCTTTAAACATTGCCCGCTTTCTACAAGAACAAGCCAATGTTGAGAGGGTTCATTACCCGGGACTTGAATCGCATCACGGGCACGAAACGGCCAAAACTCAAATGTCCGGTTTCAGTTCCGTATTAAGTTTTGAATTAAGCGGCAGGCTTTCAGCCGGAATACAATTAATTAATTCTTTGGAACTGATAATCCCGGCCGTTTCTTTGGGCGGAATTGAAACCTTTATTCAGCACCCGGCCTCCATGACGCATTCCAACATCAAACCCGAAGAACGCCTTAAAAGCGGAATTACCGACGGCCTCATTCGTATGGCTATAGGCATCGAAGATGTTGAAGATTTATTGAATGATTTGAAAACAGCGCTTGGAAAGCTATAAAAAACCCGGCAAGCAGTTTCTCGCTTGCCGGGAAATATTTTCTGTCCGAATAAAGGCCTAATCCCTCAATTCTTCAGGTTTCATATCATTGCTGACTTCTATTTGGTTTCCGTCTTTGTCGAATGCTACAATAAAGGGTTCTTCGTGCGGGTAATTAAATGTTCTGCTTTGCATTAAAGTCTCTAAAAACTGATGCGCCGAAGCATAGTCCGTAAAATTGCCGACACGGTATTTATAATAATCCTCGGTATAAACGCTTGAAACTTGCGAGGGATCATAGTAGTAGGCTCTGATTCCTTCATCGGAAATGGGAATGCGAGAGGCTGCTATTTGCACTTTAAAGGTATAAAGCGATTCGGAGTTTTTGTTTCTCTCGGCTTCAATCCGAGCCAGTTCTTCCAGTTTTGCAATTTCTTCACGAGCAGCTCTAACATATCTTCCTTGCGGAAAATCTTGAAGGTATGTATTGTAAGCACTTATGGTATGTTCTCTTTTAGCTTTTTGCCAAGCTGCATTATCGCGCTCATCTGCTTCTCTTTTTTTGCTTTGTTCCAAATACAGCGCCATGGCTTCAAACTGTTTGCTCAGGGCGTCTTCTTGCGCTCTTTGTGCACTGTTTATATTCGACAAAAGCGATGAATGCGATACATCTTTTTTGTAATCCCTACGGCTTTCGGCTTCATCATATTTGGCAAGCATTTTTTCGGCATTATTGATTTCACTCAAAGCTTCTTCGTTTAAGCTAAGAGCTCTGCTTTCATCATTTTCGTAATAAAAATCCAGCGATTCAATTAAGTCCGAATAAACTTGAACAGCAACAGCATAGGATTTTTGCCTTAGATTTTCGGCCTTAGTACGGAATTTTTTTGCCTCCCAGGTTTTTCGCTCATATTTTCGCTGATGTCTTTTTTTGCTTGAATTCTTAAATTTGGAATACTCGGATTCAATGACTTCAGCTTTAGTGATATAACTGCTTATGCGGCTGAGGCCGCGTTCGGCTTTCTCAATTTCTTCTAATTGAGCCGGGCTCATTTCATATGTAATGTCCTCGAACAGCAAGTTTTGTGCACCAGCAAATCCGAATAAGAACAAAAATCCCACAATAAAAAGAAAATGCTTTGTCGTATGCATAATGTTTAGTTTTAGAGTTATCAGCAGCAAATTTCAGCCGCTTTAATTTTAGTTTTGTTTATTAATTCTGTTTTACTTAATGATTCGTTTAGGGTTTTGATTGATGAAAGCTTTCCAGCTTCCGGCTTTTTTATTATTTTGCGCAGCGCCGCTTTTTCTGTAGCTTTGACAGAGGGCTACGGCCAGTCCGTCGGTGGCATCCATGGTAAGCCCTGATATTTCTTGTTTGAAAATTTGCTCTAAAAATGCAGCCACTTGTTCTTTGGAGGCATTTCCGTTTCCGGTTACGGCCATTTTAACTTTCCGAGGCGAATATTCATACACTTCCAAATTGCGACTAAGCGCTGCCGCAATGGCTACACCTTGCGATTTTCCCAGCTTAAGCATCGATTGTACATTCTTTCCGAAAAAGGGTGCTTCTATGGCAAATTCGCTTATTTTGTATTCATCGATAAGATGTACGGTTTGTTTGAAAATCTGTTTGAGCTTTTCGTTGACTGCCGTAATTTTTCGTAAATCAATAATACCGCAGGCGGTCAATACGGGTTGATTTTTGCTTGCGTTTACTATCCCGTAGCCGGTTACGGCTGTTCCGGGGTCAATACCCAATACAATTCTTTCGGCGCTCATGCTCACAGTTTTATAAAGACAAATTTAATGTATTTATTGAATAATTTAAACTTTTCTGCGCTTTTTGCCGGCCAATTGCCCCAAAAGAATGCCCGCACCGATAAAAACGACCCCAATATATGTGGTATAATAGAGTTCTTCGCCCAGAATGAAATGTATAAAAATCAAAGCCAGAAAAGGCGAAAGGAAAACAAAATGGCTGATCTTATCGCTGGATTCAGTTAGCTGTAAAGCACGCATCCAAAGATAAAAGGTAAAGCCTACTTCAAAAAAACCGACATAGCCTACGGCCAAAATGCCGTTGAACTCGGGAATGCTGAAATCGGAAAACAAACTGACTGCAATTCCGAGATAAATAAAGCCAAAAAGAAAATTCCAAAACAGTTTTTTGGACTCTTCACGCCGGTCTTTTTTACTAAAAATCCAACCCAATGCCCAAATGATTGAGCTGCCGGCAGCCAATGAAGCACCCAAAACATCGTTGGGATTAAAATTTTGAAACTCACCTTTGGAAGCAATAATGAACACTCCGACAAAACCTACAATTACCGATACAAAACCCAGAGGTTTAATCTTTTCGCCCAGCAGCGGTGCCGAAAAAAGCACCAGCATCACCGGCCACAAATAATTGAGCGGTTGCGCCAATTGAGCATCCGTTAAATCATAGGCCTGAAGCAACACGGCATAATATAAAAAGGGGTTTAAAAATCCGCCCAAAAGTGATTGCTTCAGCTCCGAGCGGTTAGTTTTTAGTAAATCGCGAATATTTCCTTTCAAAAATGAGATAATTCCGAAAATGATAATTCCGATTCCGGATGCAAAAAATATCAATTGCAAAGGTTCGGTATAGCGTAAAGCTATTTTAAAAGCCGTACCGATGGTGGACCACAGAACAATGGCCGAAAGTGCGTAAATGTATGCTTGGTGTTGTTGTTTCATGCTTGTAAAGGAATGACTTTTGAGTGAAAAATAAAAACATGAGAACAAAAATAATAAAGTCGGTTATTTTTTTTAAAAATAGTTTGCTATTTAAAATATCTCTTTTATATTTGCATCCGCTTTACAGGGGTACCATAGCTCAGTTGGTAGAGCAACGGACTGAAAATTGGTGTGTCTCCCGAT
>CAYYQW010000007.1:64337-81181 GCA_964472505.1 uncultured Bacteroidaceae bacterium
GGTGGTACCACAAGCCGATTCGGAAACGAGTCGGCTTTTTTTGTGCTCGGATTTTCAGTATAAGAAACCTTTTCTTAAAAGAGTACGGGCTTGGTGTTTGGATTTGTAAAGTTTAAAAAAGCGTAGTCCGTAAACTATGCTTAGCGGTATTCTTTAAGTAAATAAAACCTTATCAGTCAATAATCTGAAATAATCCGCTGTCCAAAATTCAAATATTCTGTGGTCTTTAATGAAGGGCTTAACTTCTTCAATTGCTTTTTCGATATTTAACGTGTCAATTTTGTTATTCATTAGTTCGACAAAACGTTTTTGGTCAAGTACACTTTCTTTTTCAAAATCACCACTTTCTGTCATTCTTTCCTTCAAGTGTTCAAGATTTAGTTTTGCCTTATTTTTCACATACCATTCAAAGTCATACCAATCCCGACCTTTTACACGTGTTTTCCATTTTCTGCATAATACGGCATGCATCTTTCCGGCATAAAGATTAGGCAATGTCATTGAAACGACGTTAAAAGTTACCGGCATTAATAATGTTTTTGCTTCCGTTTGGAAATTGAGTGGCGGATTTACATCAACTTCAATTTTTATTCTTATTTTTTTATGATAATTGATACCTGAAAGAATACTCTGTAAATCCTCAGTCTTCACATCAATTGTGTGTATTGATGTATCAGTTTTCAAAAAAGCAGATTCGATATTTGATGATCTGCTTTTTTTCTTCTTTTTTCGCAACTCAACACTTACACCGTGAGCATTAAATTCGTTTGAAATGTATTTAAAATAATTCTCAATATTAAAATCTGTATTTTTTTCGGTGAGTGAAAAATCTAAATCTTCCGAGAACCGGTTTAAACCATATAAAACGCGTAATGAAGTACCTCCGTAAAAAGCGGCTTTATTAAAAAATCCGCCTCGAAATAAGCCCAATAATGTGATTTCCTGAAAAATTTCTTTGAGTGCATTTACGATATCATTCTCTGAATTA
The DNA here is from genome assembly GCA_964472505.1 of uncultured Bacteroidaceae bacterium. Taxonomy (GTDB): domain Bacteria; phylum Bacteroidota; class Bacteroidia; order Bacteroidales; family JAADGE01; genus JAYEIA01. Next base: position 65,326 of record CAYYQW010000007.1, read on the forward strand.
ATATCATATTTATCTAACATCTGCTTTATAATGCTCATAATTCCTTTATTATATTTAGCAGTATATTTATTTTTTTTGATTTTGAAATTTGATAATATTCGAGAAATATATCCGAATTTAAGCCTTCCAAGTCGTCCGTGTCAATTCTTAAATCATTCTCTAAAAAGTCTATCATTCCCGTTTTTGAACTTAACTCAAGCCCTGATGTTAAATATACTTTATCACAGAGTGCTTTCTCCTTACCGGCGATAAGAAAATTTGCATATTTTAGTCTTTCAATGGTTATACCAAGCCTAAACAACTCATTTCTAATTTGTTTGTATGAAAAGATGCCTATGTCAGTTTTGAAAACTTTTGAACGCTTGCTTGTAATTGCAGTAATTTCATGAACCGATTCGGGAATCAGGCCATAAAAATGCAAAGCATAATCAAGTGATATATAGGATGGAGAGGCTAACAAAAGATTTGAAACAAGCTCTTTTGATATAATATTTTTGGTAATTTGTGAATTGTGGACATAAAGTCCCTTTTTAATTGTTTTAAGAATATTTTTCTTTCTTAAATCAGCTATTTTGTTATTGATATTCTCATAATTCATATTTTTCAATATGCTTTTTAAAGTAGCATAATCAATAATATGAGTTTTGTATTCCGATAATTTATTTTCTATTAATAAATCCATATTTCACATTGCATTTGCATAGATAATACCGATAATGAGTATTATCTGTGCAAATATAGTTAATTGCTGTGAATTTTACAAGAATATCAGATGTAAGATATAATGAGATGTAAGATATAAGTATTGAGATGTAAGACGTTGATGCCTGAATAAGGTTGACCGTTGTTAACATTGAAAAAACTGTGCGTCTGAATCCGGCAGTTTTTTAATTGTGAAGTAAAAACTTGGTAAAAACAAACGGAATTTTGGCATAAGGGTAGAAAAGGAGAAAAACGTAGGTTGGAAGCTACGCTTATCGAAGGTTCATACCTTATTCAATTTTTATTAATTCTTTATATTTAACTATTCTCTTTCCTGATTTTGAATCCCAAATTCCTGGCCCATTTTCAGTGAACTTCAACTTGAAGTCAATTTCATTATTAATATCATGCTTGTTTTTCAGCAATTGTTCTACTGACTTCTTATTCTCCTTAATTGTTTTTTCATTTATGCGCATCCAACTATAAAACTCGCTTACTCTTAAACTAACATCTACGCTGCGACCTGATGTTACAACTCCTAAACCTGGAGAAAATACAATTTTACCATTAACTTTAATGAGTCCCTCATTAACTCCCTTTTTTCGAAATAAAAATCTTTCCGATGTGTTCAAATGTTTTGATATGTCAATAATTTCATTTGCTTCATTAAGAATCCCTTGCCAATTATTATCAATTATTTCTAATAGTCTTTTATCTGCAAAAACGTCTTTCGGAGGATGCTTATCAATGTCAATAAACAAGGCTTTTTCCTTATCTACATATGCAAACAATATTTTCTTTGTCCTATCATTGAAATATTCATGTTTTGTTCTTTTTGTCGACAAATGAAAATGATAAATATTCCAGTCATATATTAAATAATCATTCACATAATGATTAAATAATTTGGTACTTTGGTGTCTATTGGTATCCTCTCCTTTTTCTAATAATTTTTTAAGATGTAAAATGATATTATAGTGCTTCTCCTTATTCTCTATTCTGGCTTGTAGTTCCTTGGATAATTGAACTTTCCTCGGTAATTGATAAATATATTTTTTGTATATTGTAAACAAGTTCGTTAGGTCTTTTCCTAAATCACCGGTGAATTTATAGTTAATTCTTAAATTACTGAACTCGGATTTTATGTATTCTCGAATGTCGTTTTCAAAATTCATTGTAGGTTGTTTCTTTAACTCAATATTTTTATCGAATTTCAGTATTTAATTTCCAATCGTCTATCTCCATTAAATTTAGAATTAGTATTCCGCTAATTCTGTACAGTAATATATTCGCTTTACGTAGAAGTTCTAAATTTATTTTATCAACGCTTCCATGCGTTATGTCATTTCTTAATTGCACAATTTTGCTTAGTTTAATCGGCAGTATCTTCACATCAATTCTATTGCTTATAAGTGAATCTTCGAGTTGTTTTTTAAGAGATTTTCGTTTGATAATACCTTCAATTGAATTCCACTTGTTATTAAACAATTCTCGTTCTTTAGAATCAATGATTTTGGAAATGCCATCTCTCACTTCTATGAAAAAGCTTTTTAACTCTTCATCTTTTTTTGAGAAATTCCAAAAAACTTGTTCCTCTTTTTTTTGTGGACAAATTTCAATAATATTATACCGTATCAAAAAAGCCGACGAACTATCTACTAAAAGTGCCTGATTAAACTGCGTTATTGCTTTTGAAAGCAATTTGAAATTCCTTAAAGAACTTTTTGAACAACTTTCCTTTAAAAATTTTTCAAAACTCCAAAAAATTCCGAAACTCCATAGATTTGCGTTTTTCTCCTGATGGTTTGGTTTTGAAATATTTATTAAGGAAACTGTGGAGTCATGTAAGAAAATTTTACGAATAGTATAATTAATTTTTACATGATAATAGAATGAAGCCAATAATAAAACCCAATCAGCATATAAGAGAGCTTCCTTTTCTGTAATATTTTCTTGGTATTTGAATTTAATTCTCGGAACTTTTTTGATTGTGGCGTTTCTTTTTTCATTTGTATCTTCCGGTAAAAAATAGAATTCCGGTTGAAAAGTAAATTTTTCAAGTTCAAATAACTTTGTTGTATTTTCCTTTCGCTTTATTTCAAATTTTCCGTCATTTTTGGGTTCCGTTTTTTGTCCCAAGATTCCATAAAAGGGTTCAACGACTCTAAAACCCTTGTCGTCTAAATAAAACTCAGCTGTATTCACTCTTTCCATATTAGGAGTAAAATACAACTTTACACTATCAAGTTTCAATATGATATATTTGTTTGCGCCTTCATAATAGTCAGGTCTTCTGTGAAGCGTAAGCCATGCAGATTCTGTGAAATCTGCTTTTTGAAGATATGTATTTGTATAATTTTGTGTTGTTGTTGCTTTGACAAAAGACCCAAATTTTCCGGCTTCTATTGTGAACAACCATGCCTTTAATTTTTCATAAAAAAACGAACTGTCTTCAAGAAAAATTCTAAGTTCTATCTCCTCATGGCTTGTGTACAAATGGGCATGATAAATCTGATTAGTTTCTGTTTCATCTTCTGAGCCAAATGAATTGAAATCGACATTCGGAAACTCAATATCTAAGCAATAATAGTCGTTCATTTTATTTCAATTTTTTCAATTTCTTTCATAAGTCTGTCCGTTTCCGTGAGGGCAACAATTATTTTATTTCTTTTTCTATCATGGCTATATCTTTTTCCGAAAGTTCGTAAAGTTTGTAAACTGCTGTATCTATCTGTTTTTCGGCGGTTTGTATATCTGTTTTTATGGTTTCTAATTCTTTTGTGAGTTTTATTTCACGGTCGAAGTTATCTGTGGATTTGGCTTGCTTTAAAAGCTCGCTGTAATCCAATTCTTTTTGTTTGTTTTCAATTATTTGGCTGACTAAATCGGCTGTCTCTGTTTGTTTTTCGGTGTTTGGTTCAATTAAGGGCAAATTTAACAGCGGTGCTTTGTCAATCTGATAATTATCGCCTTGCATTTTCCCTTTGTATTTCAACCAAAAAGCTATCAATTTACTGTTTAGCAAACCGGTTAAATATTTGAGATTTAACCTTTCCGGTTTTATTGAAAAATAAGTTTGTGAAACATAGCAGTCAAAATCTGTGAAAGTAAATGTCGGTCTTGCACATTTACGAACAGACATTATTTTTTCGCCTTTAAAAAACTTTTCTTCTCTTGCTCTGTGTAATCCATAGGGTCTATTATCAGATGTAATAACACTCTCAAACCTATCTAAATGCTTTTTTAAGTTCGGATAAGGTTCAATTGTTTTCGGTTTTTTGAAACTTGAATCGGTATAAATTACCCAATATTTATTATTTGGTTGTCCATAAAAACGCCCTAATTCGTTTGTTGTGAAAAATGGTTTAACCAATTCCTTTTCTTTTTCGCTTAAATCCAGACTTTTATATTCCGTTTCACTTAAATTAAAAATTCCTTCGCCAACCTTAAATTCTTTGCCTAAAATTTCTTTATTCTTCTTATTTAAGAAATCTTGTGGCGGAACAATTCCTTGCGCCACTTCCTTTTTATCCAACGTAAAATTCTGTTTTTCTGCAATTTTATCAATTACTTTACCAACGGAAGCGTTAATAAAATGGAGAGTTTTGTTTAGATATTCCTGCTTGTCTATTTTTGTTGTAAAATACTGAAAATGCTCGTCTTCTGCTTTTTCTAAAAATTGCTGATTGGTGGTGTGGTCTATTTTGCTGTCGATAATTTTTGAGTATTCAAATTCGTAGTTTTCGTTATCATCTGTGCGTTGCATGATGTAAATCATGGTTTGTATACCGGCAGTGTCGAATACTTTAAAATTACCAAAGTCTATAAATTCAATTAATTTTCCTTTGTCTAACACAATATTTCGGAATTTTGATGCGCCCGAATTAGTTATCCAGTTGTTTGGGGCAATGTAGCCGATTAAACCGCTGTCTTTTTTTACAATTTCCAAAGCCAATGCACCGAAAAAATACCATAAATCCATTTTGCCCTGATAGCAATAATGCTCGTGTAAGCCTGTAAATGCTTGTCGGTTGGTGTATTCTTTTATGTAAGGCGGATTTCCGATAACGACATCAAAACCGCCGTTTTGCATAATATCGGCAAATTCATCTTTCCAGTTGAAGGATTTTCGATAATTCAACATGGTTTCATCAACCAATGAATTGCCTACTTTTATATTATTGTTCAGGTGCGAAAGTTTGCGCCCTTTTTGTGCGGTGCGTAACCAAAGTGAAAGTTTGGCAATTTCTACGCTTTCCTGATTGATGTCCACGCCAAACAAGTTGTTTTCTAAAATTGCTTTGTCCGTATCGAACAAACCAATGGCATCGCCGGTAAGTTCGGCAATAATTTCGTCCATTTTATGGTGTTCGGTTATCAAAAAATTCAATGCCTGATTAAGAAATGCGCCACTTCCGCAAGCGGGGTCAACTATTTTTAACGACAACAACCAGTCTTTATAGGCTGTGAGCTTTTCAAACAATTCTTTGCCTTTTTTGCTTAATCCTTTTTTAGCTTGGTAAGTTTCATCAAACTCAATGTCAAAAATTCCTTCTTCTTTGCGCTTTTGTTCGCATAATTTACCCAATGTATTTTCAACAATATATTGCGTGATATATTTGGGCGTATAAAAAACACCGTCTTTTTTGCGCCTTGATGTTTTTACAACTTTTACATCATCGGTTTCAGACAGTTGTTTTTCAACTTCTTCAATTTCGTTGAGCGAATGCTCAAAAATATGCCCTAAAATATTTACATCAACTTCGGTATTAAAATCATAAGCCGATAGTTTAAGGCTGTCGTTTTTCAGGATTTCATCATCAATCGTAATGCTGTCTAAAATTTCATCGGGAGCAAACAATCCGCCGTTGTATGCCGGAATATCATCGGTCGATTTTTTGCCTTTTCTCCCTTTATTCATGTATCCGAAATACTGTTTGTAAATATCGTAAAGCGGTTTATATGCGTCTTCTTCAACAAGTTTATCGTATCGTTCAATAATTCTCGATATTGAATTTGCAGGTAAAAGTCCGCTGTCTTCGGCAAAAAAGATAAACAATAAGCGGTCTAAAAGTTTTTGCGATTTCTCGAAAAGCGTAAGTTTATCGTATTGCGGATTGTTTTTTATGAGGTTGTCAAATATTTTGTATTTAAAATCGGAATAATCGTTATACAGATTTTCAGAAACTTTTTGTTCGTGAAAACGAGTTTCATTTTTCAGGGTTTGAGGCAGGTCGGCAAATATGTTTTCTTTGCTCAAAATCAGATACAACAAATCAAAATCGGCTCTTTGAAGCGCAAACAAATCAAATTCTTCATATTCATTGGCATAATCAATGTAAAACCGCAGTTTCTGAAAATTAGAGGTAATCACATATTTACAACCGGGTTGATTGTTTTTGTAATTAAAGGCCTGCTGTGTAATGCTTGTTAAATCTTTGGTTTTGGTTGATTTTAGTTCGATTACGGCAAGCACTTTTTCATTATGCAAAATCGCGCCGTCTGCTTTTTTCCCGTCCGTAACATTTTTCTTTTCTCTTACAAGATTGAAATTATCTTTCGGTTTTAGAGTATAACCAAACACTTTTTCAAAAATATCCTGCAGAAATTGTGTTTGATACTCCTCCTCCTTCAGCGTTTTTATTTGCTTAATTTTTCCCGGATTATAAACTTTATTAAACGCCTCAAATGCTTTATTTACTTTCTCTGTATCAAGGTTGTTTAAATGTTTTTGTATGACTGATTTTTGAAAAATTTGCATTTTAGTTAGTGTCGTGGACATGCGCAATGGTTTAGTTGTGTGTTTATTATTCAGTCATAAAATTAGTAATTTTTTATGAATTGCAAAATGGGGTATGGGTTTTTTCGCGGTTTATTGGTGTGGGCAAGTCATTCTGTCCCGAATTGTTTTGCAGCTAATTGATGCGATGGCCGTTAATCGGTTAAATGTGAATCTGCGGGTCTATGGAAATATAATTTCTTTAGTAAAAAAATCAATTATTTTATTTTCTTCTTCGTTCAAACTTACCTGCACCATATTTTCTTTTTCTTTACATGCCTTATAATCAATCAGGAGCTGTTTTTGTTCAGCCTTACTTACTGAACTTTGAGAACGCCTGCCGGTTTTAGGATAAATATAAAGAAAATCAAAGGAATCATTTTTGATAAGAAGATAAAAATACGCTCTGTAACCGCTGCTTTTGCCGACGTTCTTCTTCTTAATTCTTTTTTTTAAGAAAATATTTTCGCTTGAATTATTTAATTTTGAAGTTCCCCGGGAAATAATCTCTTCTTTTGATTTTGTTAATATTTGTTCAATGAAGAGTTTTTCAAGCTCACTGTGAGCCTTACTTTTCAGTAGTTTTATGAATGCTTCAATAAAGGTTTCCGAAAAGAAAAAAGTCATGCCAAGTCTTAAAGGTTTTCAGAGAGTTTCATAAACTCACTGTCTTTTCTCAAGTCAAAGATTACTTCTTTTACTTCCAATAAAGAATCTTCAAAATCATCAATTGCCGCCTTGAAGTTTCTCAAAGTATTTTTAAAGGTTTTATCAGAAAGTATTTTTGTAAAGCCGGCATAGCTTTTTAAAGCCTCTTTATGTATTTTGTGCCCGGCTTCAAGAATTTCACGGACGATTTGTTCGTCTTCGGCTGTTTTAACTTCAACCCAAGTTACGAGTAAAACAACTTCATCTAATTTTTCAATCAGCTTGGTTGCCTTTTCAATAGGTTTCTTAATTTGATTGACGGTATCAAGAAAAATATTAATCTTTTGCTCTTCTGAAAGTTGAGTTTTTTCAAAAGACTGCACTAAATTATCGGTGCGCTCTTTTATTGAACTAATCGTATCGGTGAGCATTTTTTCCTTTTTCTTTAATTATTACAAAGTATGATTACTCTATAACGCAAACATACAACAAAATATATTCAATTTTGATAAAAACTTGTTAAAAAGTGTTTGATAAGTCATTAGCAGATGCTTCTTTGCTTACTTTTCCGCTTTCGGCAGTTATTTCTTTAACAAACTTCAATCGTTACCACAAGCCGATTCGGAAACGAGGCGGCTGTTTCTTTATTTGTCTGAAAACTGTTTCTAAAAACAGCCACAATTTATGCCTGACAAATAATTTTTATCTGATTGAATCTGCCGGCAGCGGGCTTTTTGGATTACAAAAAACGGTATCGCAGACTTTATACTTTGGCCCGCAGTCGTGTGAGAAATGCCACCATTCTGAGTTTATACCGATAAAATGATTCTGTGTCATAACTCTTCTCAGCAGCATTCTGTTTTGAAATATTGTATCATTAAATCCCCTGTAAAATGTACGACTTTGTGCGCTTATATCATCATGGCTCGTACCCATGTCAATTTCATTTCCCTCAAGGTCAGTTAGGGTCAGATCAATTGCACTGCCTCTGTTATGCCGTGAGCCGGTTTTAGGATCGGCAATAAGTCCCGGAACGGGATATTTTTCCCACATTAATTTTTAAACGGAAAGCGGCCTGTAGCAGTCCCAGATCTTCATTTTGTAACCTAATTTTTTAAATGCTGTCTGTGCTTTCAGAAGGTCTTTCAGAACTTCATACCGCAGCATGCACTTTGCACAAGGGTATAAAACACTGTCCAATAAGTTATCTTTTTCGGCATATTTCATGTCAATAATAAATTCATCAGAAAACAATGTAATATCAATAAACTCTCCGTCTTGAAAATTGGCGTTTAAAGTATCTAAAATCTGAGTTTGCAAACGGTCGGCTTTGGGCTTTGGAAATGAATCCTTTATGCTGACTTTTTGTGCAAGCGTATCACTTTTTGCATTCATGCCGGTTTGCTTATTGTTGCAGGAAGAAAGCAAAAATAAAGGTGCAATTAAGATGAAATATAGTTTCACGGAACTGAAATATTTCTTAATTTTATACATCATAAGCATTAAATAGTTTTCTTACAACCCAATAAACCTGAATTTGTTAGTACAAAAATTAACCAAATATATAAAAAGAAGGAGAAATAAATAATGAGAAAATATTTTTTACCAATCACCATTCTAAGCTTTATCATTTTATTATCTTCATGTTATGAGGGATATACTTCGGAGGAGGGAGACCCGCTAAAAAAAAAATTGCCGCCGGAGAAACTAAAAGAACTTAGCGTGAATCCGGATTCTTCAATATGGATTATTGATGTCAGACCGGAAAAAATCATATAAAGAAGGGCACATACCAACAGCAAAATCTTATGCTTCTTCCGTAATTACGGATAGATTAGATGAACTTCCAAAGAACCAATATTTAATTATATACTGTGAAACAGGCGGAAGAGCTCAGAGTGTAATCAAGAAGTTGGAAAAACAAGAATATACAAAAATGATGAATTGGGGTGGCTATACAAGATGGCTTATGAGTTGGTTGAAGAATAAACAGAATTTGTTTGTAAACTCCGATTTAATCATAAATTCGTAAGAAACGCTCCGCTAAGCTATACTTTTTCGTATAAAGGTACAACACTCGTATAAGACAGGTTTCTGAGTTTATTTTTTGATGGAATTTGAATTATAAGTTATTGATTTAGAGTGTTTTGTGCATTTTTGTCATTCAGACGGAATATTGATAAAACAGAAAATGATTGTTTAACTTGGACTTGATAAACCGGAAAATATTCTACATGGGTAAATAAATCCCAATTGAATACAACAAAATAACCGGCATGAGTTCTTTATCGTCCGGGTAGGCCGGGCCTTTGCGAATAGGTGAGCCCATTCCTATTTGAAACGTAAACAATTTGCGTGCTCTGAAGACATAGGTAGGGCCAATAATGTCCTGATAGAAGCTCTCATGAAGGCCTTGATGCCAATACTGCAATGATAAGTATGAGCTGCGGACGGACGGTTTGAAATGATAATTTATTCCCCCGCCAAATGATACCAAACCGGCTCCGATTTGTAAACCCAATTTATTAGTAACTAAAAACTCTACATCCACGCCAACAAGGCCGCCGCCGCCTTGAAGAAAACCAAAAGTTACTGCGTTTCGTTTTTCGATTGGCTGATTGTCATAATCACCCGGAAATGATTGTGCATGAAGAATGAATGTGTAGCATAAAACGATAATACTTAGGACGGTTTTTTTCATAAGAATTAATCTTAGTGTTTGTTTGAAGATAGGGTTTCCGGATGCAAAAATAGTCAAAAAAAATAAGCACCTTGTAAGTAGGAACTCATAAAATTGTGTTTTTCAGCAGATTTACAAAATTTATCAGATACTGCCTCCTTTGGTTTTATTTCTCAATAAACGCTCCTAAATTTTCTATCTCAGTATAAATTATTGCAGAACGGTGCCGGTAATCATTCTCAGGGGCATAACGAAAGCCGCTGAAATAATAATTTATTACTACATATCTTACTGCGGCCGGATCTGAATTACGGATTTGGCCGTTTTTTTATACATAAAAAAATGAAACATTTATTTACACTTATAGCCGTAGCATTATCAATTAATCTTTTTGCAAACCCAACCGTAAGCACCATTAATCAGCTTACTAATACCGACGATGTGGTGTATTTCATGAAAAGCTTCAGCATTGATAATAACGGAAACCTTAAGGGAATTGATGTTCAGGGAGAAGCGCAGAGTTTTTCTGCCAATGAAATTCAAAGCCCGGTAATTGACGGAGAAAGCTTAAAAGCCCATCGGACAAACACACTCAGCTCAGTAGTAAACTCTGACGGTGTGTTATACCATTTTGAAACGCTTGAATTTGGCGATAATTACTTCCTTTCCGGAACGGATGTGCAAGCTACGCAGCATCATTTTACAAGAGACGAGATTAAAAGTTTTACAATCAATACCAACAAATAAAATCAGATAAAAACAGCGTTTAAAGTTTTAGGGCAAAGCCGGGATTTTATTCGGCTTTGCTTTTTGGAAATTTCCCATAAAGTTAAAATCTCCTTTTAAATCATCAATCCGTTGAATTTTTATTATTGCTCTAAGCTGTGCGCTCGAATACGTTCAGAACGGGCAACTGACTATACCGCTTTCCGGCGTTTCGTTAATTTTCTCATGTAATTATGATGAATTTTTTCGTATCCTATCTTCGTAAAGGGACATTCTTTGATACAGACCCCACAACCATACGTTTTGAAACCTTCGCAGCATTTGTCATAATCTATTGACATCACATTACCAAATGAATCAATTTTTGGTTTTTCAAAAATAGCATTTGTCGGACATTTTTTTATACATTTCCCACAGTTTGAACAGAATTCAGCTATCCATGAATGATCGCTTTTTTTCTCAATAAATGTGCCTAAATTTTCTATGTCAGTATAAACTAATGCAGAACGGTGACAGGAACCATTCTCGGGAGTCATTAACATACCGTGCCTTCCGATATAACCTAAGCCTGCATTCATTCCGGCTTTGCAATAATCTACCGAACCACCCATAGAATGATTTGGAACAGCATTGTAACCATTTTTACGCAAAAACTCTGAAATTTTATTTACTGCTCTTCCGGTTTCTCCATACACACGCATTACTTCAATCTGCGCTTCCATACTCGGGGCTGTTTCAAATGTTTGTTTGTCCATATTTATGGTGATTATGAGAGCATTTTTAAAGGGCAAACCTTTATCCTGAAATACATAATCCGGGACTATCTTAAGATAACCATAGGATACAATGCTTAATTCCTCCATCAAAATTTTCAACCGGTCAAAATCGGGTTTAGATATTTTCGCTTTACTTGGAGCAGTTATGTCAGTTGATTTTATCAGTTTAACTGATTTGTTTAGACTTTTAATTAATCTAATCAGTCTCCCGATATTTGATAATATTTTAAGTACATCTTTCCCTCTAAAGGTTTTACCTTTGGCATACGGCTGTTTTTTTACAGACTTTTCAGATGGGAATACTTTTGCAATTTTTGTCAATGCAACATCTTGTGGCTTAACTATATCATTTAAATCCATGACACTATATGTTTTTAGGTTTTAAAAATTTATTTTTTATTTTTTCGTAATTCCCGAGAATGAATGGGCATGAAGCAATACATGCGCAACAGTTTTTTGAGAAATGAGGAGCACATTTCTCCCGTTCTATAAATTGAGGATAACCGTCTTCTAATGTTTTTGTTTCCGACAGAATAGCATTTCCCGGACAGTGTTTTACACAATTATTGCAAGTTTCGCAAAAATCTTTAATCCATAAATGTTCGTTTTCATCCAATGTTTTGAGAGGCAAATTATCTGCATCAATAAAAACGGCTGCAATTCTTTGCGAAGCACCAAATTCGGGAGTAATCAGAAGACCGTTTTTACCTGTGGCGCCAATTCCGGAATTTTCAGCCACCGGAACAGAATTAATATCACCGCCGATTGCAGGTGAGGGATGGCAGTTGATTCCCCGTTCTCTCAAAAAGTAGGCTAATTTATTTACAATAACGCCTAAACTTGAATAAGTACGCCAAATTTCACCGGTTGCTGATGCAGAAGGAGCCGATTTAATGGCAGTTTTATCCATATTCATTGTCAGCATCATTGCATTGCCATACAGTATTTCAAAATCTTTGAATATAAAATCAGGATTTACTTTTGTATATCCGATTTGCGAAACACCTAAGTCTTTTGCATAATTTTCTAATTCTTTAAGAGTTCGGGCATCAATATTTTTTTTGCCTTTTTTGGGGTTTTGAGTTAATTCTTTGGCACTTTTTCTCATCTCTTTTATCGAAGCAAGCAATGCCGGCTTTGTTTCGCTAAAAGAATTTAACTTATCTTTTATTCTTCCGTATTGCATCAAAACTAAAGGTATCATAACAGCTTTTCGGGCATTTTTACTGCTTTTTACCGGTTTATCCGTTTTTTTTATCCAATGCGATGCACTAAGAAAAAAAGGGGGCTTTCGCATTAATTTATAAAGTTTCATGGGTAAATAATTTTGTAAGAAATTGATTTTCATTCTCTTTTGTGAACCGTCCGGCCGCTTGGAGCGGTCTGACGGATTCACGGATGTTACATAATAAATAAATTACAGATTAAAGCAAGTAATTGCTTGCATATAGGTGTAAAAAAATTTAGTTTTTAAATTTGTCAATAATAAATGCCAAACAATCATCAAAATTTGGTGCAGGATTAAATATCTTTAAGAAATAAATATTCATACACAATCCGTGAACGGATAACATATAACTTACTGCAAAAATTTCAGCTTTTTCCTTATTCATTTTTTGATTGTTGATTAAGTATTCTACAAATTTGTCTTTAACCATATTCGGCATTTTCTTAATATGCTGTCTGTTATTACTCATCTGAAATTCAAACAATTCAATTTTGAATATTTCAAGATTGTCTGTAAATATTGATTGTAATAATTTTGCGATACCTAATAAATATTTCTCAAAAACCGGCTCATTTGGGTCAATAAAGTGCTTGATATTGGGTTTAGAAACAGAGTAAGTAATAACACTGTCGAACAAATTCTCTTTATTTTTAAAATGCCTGAAAATTGTAACTTCATTTACTTTTGCCTTTTCGGCTATTTCTCTGGTAGTTACAGCTTTAAACCCTTTTTGGGAGAACAATTTTTTTGCTGTTTCCAAAATATCTAATGCTTTTCCGGAATATTCCATAATTCATTTTTTAAACCTATACGCAAGTACTTGCTTGCATGTTTCAAAAATATGAATATTTTTTTAAAAAAATCTGTCCGAATGATTTTTAATGCAATTAATTGTAACAGTAGATAAGGCTATAACGAGTTGATATATCGGAGAAGTGCCGGCGAAATATGCTTCACATTTCACAGGATAAATGAGCAGAAGTTTACCCCGTATCGAACTGTGCCGGGGTCACAGCAGTTATCGGTAACGAGCCAAACGAGCGAAAACCGATAAGTTTGGAGGTCTCATCCCGCAACTGACGGAAAGAAATAAACATTAAACGCTCAACACTGTGCGATACAGCATAAAAATGCCACGGACACCCGGAATAATGTTTGAGGAGTGAAAGAAATTTTACTTTATTTTAATGAACAGGCGGATAGGAGACTCGGGTGGTGTGAGAGGTGCACCACCGGTAGCTCTATGGCTATTGGCCGCCTGCACGATTGGCAGTAGGCTTTTATTCTTACTTACATACAATGCCCTTAATCTCTGATAGGTTAAAGAATAAATCCATTTCGCAAAATGCCTGTTCCGTGTTATATTTATCAAAATTATTTAACTGACTTGAATTATCTATAGCATGACTAATTTGTCCATTGGTTTTCAGATAAATATCGTTATTCTGCTTTGTGAAGTATTGTTGTGTTTTTTCATAGTCTTTCAGATGTTTCTTTAGTTGCTTTTCAGCAGAGTTACAAGTCGTGAATAGTCTGGATATTTTTTCAAAATGCAACAAAAGCCAAAATTCTAAACAAGGATTATTAACAATAACAACAACATTTTCAATTTTATTTGCAGTTTCTCTTAAACGAATAAATAATTGTTCAGCAGTTTCTACTCCTTTTTTAGCTTCTCTTGTTTCTTTAATAATTACATCATAGTCTATAATCCAAAAAACCTTTGTATAGTCCACAGCTAAAAACTTAACCATTTCAAATTGGTCTGGGATACTTTTTTTGCTAGGAAGTTTTGGCTCAATGTTAACGGATAGAGTTCTTTCATTTCTTTTTAGCATTTGTAAATACCAGACTTCAGTGTCTCCGTCAACAACAAAAGCATATGTCTTTTTTCCTTTTATTTTATTTTTCCGACTCTTTCTCATAACCTAATCAAGTTCAATGTAAAAGTCACCTAAATTAGGTTTTCCATTTAATTTACCACTCTTATATGCATTCAATACATTTGTTGTGTCTCTAACAACTGATGTATCAAAGTCTGCTAAAGAATATAACTCAGTTGAGCAACTTTCGCATTTATCTGTAAACCATATTGCATCATTTCTAAATATATCTTTATTATCCAAGATTTCCCTATTATGTGTGGTTGCCAATAATTGAGAATTTTCTGAATTAATGAGAAATGACAAAACAAAATGTATATATAAATCAGGATGCAAGGAAGCCTCGAGCTCATCAATTGGAATCATATGATTGTTTTTGATTAGTAATGCAAGTAACCCTGCAAATCCATAATATCTTCTGGTACCCAATGATTCCATATCTATTGGAAGAGTATATTCTTTTCCTTTAACAGTATGAACAAAGTCGATATTTACCGAAGAGATTTTACCTTTTTTCTTTAATTTCTCAACTCTATTATCTGACGATTCAAGTTGCTTTTCAAGAAAATCAATAAATCCTGGCGGAATTTCTTGTTCTTCCTCTTCAATTAAAATATCTGAAATATGTAAATCGGCTTTTTGTAAAATTCTCACAATATCTCTTTTTGATAATTCATCATTATCAATTTTAGACGTGACATACCCTTCTAATTCAGTTCTTGTATAAACTAAAGGTTTTAGATATTTACTAAACCAATTAATTGTTTCATTTAACTCATTGAATTCAATATTTGTTTTTAGAAATCCTCCTAAAACTGTATTGTTCCATAAAGTGTTTGACTCTAGGGTTTTCTTAAAGGTTTTATCTTTTTTTATTTTACTACCAAACTTGATTTCGGTAAACTGATTATCTAATTCAGTTGTTCTTTTAAATATATTTGCTTTGGTAGGTTTATAATGGTCTAGTTGTTCACGTAGAATTGATTGTCTTGTAAACTCTACTTCATAATCATATTTAACATCGTTCTGAATAAACTCAATGGCTAATATTGTAGATTTATTAGGAGTCTCATCATCGAATAAAAAAGGACTAAACTTTAGTTTGTCAGTTTTCTTATCTTCCGGGTCTAGAACTAAATCTCTTAAAAACTCTAGTGCCTTTAATATGGTCGTTTTTCCAGATGCATTTGCACCATAAATCAATCCTAACTTCAGTAGCCGATGACCACCTGAATTGATTATATAATGACTTTCTAGATGAGTAGTTTTATCTGCTTCAAAAGAAAGTATCTGTTCGTCTTTTACAGAACCAAAATTCTGAATCTTGAAATTAATTATCATTTTTAGTATCTATTTTGTAAATAGATTACAAATATAGGCTATAAAAATTTAATATTGATATTTTTCAAGGAATGTTTTCTGTTTTTTTAGCTT
>CAYYQW010000008.1:0-35768 GCA_964472505.1 uncultured Bacteroidaceae bacterium
AAAAAATGATTGAAAGCGGACATAACAAATTCATGGCATGGCTCTTTACTCGTGGCATGAAACGATTAGAAAGATGGAAAAACAATTAAACTATGGAAAATTTAATTCAACTTACGCCCGATAATATAGACAAAGAGCATATTTGCTGTGCTATTTCTGACAAAAAGTGCAAAGACAGTTACGAACAGAAAAAAGACTGGCTGAAAAAAGAGTTCGATAATGGATATGTTTTCCGCAGGATTAATGCAAGAGCAAAAGTTTTTATTGAGTATGGACCCGCCGAGAAAGGCTGGGTTCCTGTTGATGCCCCAAATTATTTATTAGTAAATTGTTTTTGGGTATCTGGTCAATACAAGGGACAAGGATATGGTAAAGAACTTTTGAGACTGGCAATTGAAGATGCTAAAAATCAAGGAAAAGACGGTTTGGTAACAGTAGTCGGAACTAAAAAGTTTCACTTTATGAGTGATACGAAATGGCTTTTAAAACAAGGATTTGAGACTTGTGAGAAACTATCATCAGGATTTAGTTTACTTGTGAAAAAAATAAATCCGAAAGCCAACAATCCCGAATTCAAAGAAACAGTGAAAAGTGGAGAATGTGATGAAAAAAATGGATTAGTAGTTTATTATTCGAATCGCTGTCCGTTTTCAGAATATCATGTAACAACTTCATTGATAGAAACCGCAGAAAAAAGAAAATTACCATTAAAAGTTGTCAAATTGGATACATTGGAGAAAGCTCAGTCAGCGCCGACACCAGCGACAATTTTTAGTTTATTTTATAATGGAAAGTTCATAACGACTGATTTGAGTAGCTGTATGGACAGCAGATTTGATAAAGTGATTGAAAAAGAGATGAATAAATAAAGCACGAACGCACAACATCGTATATAAAACATTTGGCAGTCAGTAGGTTATTGAGCGTTTCAGCTCGTATCAAAAGTGCTTGTAACTTGACAGGAAAGTGCTTCGAAATGCCAAACGTTTCATATACGTAACCGTTATCATCAATTTTTAATATAAATCTTTAAAAAATAATATCATGAACAAAATTAAATTACTTTTTTTTCTTGCTCTTGTGATAATAAGTAGTAAGGGTTTTAACTTTAATAATAAAATAATAATCACTAAATAAGAACAAAATGAAGAAAATAACAATAATCAATATTTTATTGCTGTTTTCTTTTTCATTAATAGCCCAAGATTTTATTCCAAATCTCCAATTAAAGGCACTTGAAAAAGAATTCAGCAATTTATCAACGTCCAACACAAAAGGAGTTATTGGAGTATATCATTATCAGCAATGCGGACAAACATGGAGCGGTGACCAATTAGGAACTTGCAGTGCTTCAACAACAATTTGCACTCATGGTTGTGCCCTTGTTTCTATGACAATGCTACTAAAAACTAACGGAGTAGATGTTGACCCGGGAGAACTAAATACTTGGCTTACTAATAACGGTGGTTATTCAGACGGCTGTTTGTTACTTTGGAATGTTGCAGATGATTATCCCGGGAATAACAATTTGCAATATATTGGTAGTCAAACATACAGTTTGGCAACAGTAAAAGATTTAATTGATGCTGGAAATCCTGTTATTTTAAGCACAAATTCCTTAATTACAGGTGGAGACCATTTTGTTGTAATTAAAGGCTATAACAATAATGGAACAACAGCCTCTGATTTTGTTGTTGCGGACCCCAATTATGCAGCCGAACAAAATTTGTCAGATTATGAAACATTTGGATTAAGAGTTTTCAGTAATGTTTTGCCTGTAACTCAAATAACAGAGCCATACGATGGACATCCAAATGTATCTCTTCCTGTATTTATTGACTGGGAAGAGATTCCAAATGCAGATAATTACAGAATACATATCGGAACATCTTTGGACGGCTTCACGCTTGAAAATGGAATTGCAGAAGAATATAGAGTTGTAAATGAAGTAACTGGAAATATTTCAGAATACACTTGGCTTGAAGCAGATGAAGCAACAACATATTATTGTGCGGTTAAAAACAATATTCCAAATATAGATGGAAAAGCAGCAAGTTATTTTTGTCCTGCAATTTCATTTACAACAACTATAAGTCCGCCGGATTTAATAACACCTACTGCAAACCAAACAAATGTAACAATTCCTGTTAATTTCACATGGGAAAATATCAACGGAGCAGATAACAATAGAATAGTTATTGCAAGTGATGATGTAGGATTTTCACAAGAAAACACTTATGGTTTTTTAGATGAAAATATTGTTTTTAATTATGAAACAGGAACTGATGCGTTTTATAATTGGACTGGTGCAACTGAAAATACAACATATTATTGGACAGTTAGAACCAATGTGCCGTCAAAATCAACATCTGAATTTGCATCGCCCCAAAGTTTCACTACTTCAAACTCGACAAACATTGGATATGTTTTGAATTTTGAAATAATATTATATCCAAATCCAGCAAAAAATAATGTTTCAATACAAATTGATAGCCGAGATTTTAACAATATAGAAATTGAAATTACAGATTACACAGGGACGTTATACAAAGAAATTAATCATCAATCAAACTGCGATAAAATTGAAGTTGATTTAACAAACTTCCAATCAGGAATATACTTCATAAGTATTTCAGACAACAGTAACATAATAAAAACAGAAAAATTGATAATAATAAAATAGAAGATGATAACATTGTATTGAAAAACATTGCGGGGCAGTGCATTAATGAAACGAAAGTGCAAACTTTCAACTTTGGTGCAAACACTAACATTTGTGAAGCCCCGCAACGTTTTCAATACATTTCCGTTGGCAACAAGTCTAAAAATACAGACGAGCAGACATGGATTTTAAACTTTATCACCTTTTGAAATTTGTATGTGACCACAGTTTTAAAAAAAGTTAAGACAGGAAACCACTCAAAAAAACGGGGTAAAAACTGAAAAGCCAACCGAGTAAGATAAATTAAAAAATGGAAATCAAATGGAAAATTATTTAATAATCGGTGCTTCATCAGGAATAGGTAAAGCACTTGGCTTGCGATTGGCAGATGCCGGTCATCAGGTATACGGAACTTTCAATAAAAATGAAATAAATCCGGAGCATCCTCTGATCAAATACTTTCAACTACACCCCCTGTCATATTGCAACCCATTATAAAAGATGCTTCCATGAAAAAAGTAATTATTGCTTCCAAAAATCCGGTGAAAATTCATGCAACCGAGGCGGGTTTCAGACGTATGTTTCCCGATGAAAATTTCACTTTTGAAGCGGTTTCGGCAGCTTCCGGAGTGTCCGACCAGCCTATGGATGACGGCGAAACATACTGCGGAGCCAAAAACAGAGCCGATAATGCTTTGGCGGGAAGAGAAACCGCCGATTATTATGTCGGGATAGAAGGCGGAATTGAAAGTTTTGAGAATGACATGCAGGCTTTTGCTTGGGTTGTTGTTAAATCGGACAGTAAGTGCGGCAAGGCAAGAACGGCGAGCTTTTTCTTGCCGGCAGCGGTGGTAAATCTCATAAAAGCCGGGCATGAGTTAGGTGCAGCGGATGATATAATTTTTAAGCGCAGAAATTCCAAACAAGAAAATGGTGCCGTAGGTATTCTCACAGAAAATGTTATTAACCGAACAAATTATTATACAGAAGCCGTCATATTAGCATTGATTCCGTTTAAAAATCATGAACTGTATTAAAAGTCTTTACGGCTGTAATTGCAAAATGTACTTCATATTATCCCGACTTTTCTGCCTTCATTTTTTGCTCGTAAAACACTAAAAATTGTCGAGCATTCAAAAATGATACGCTATCGTTTATTTTATTTAATTGCTCAGACAGATATTCTTTTGCCTGTTCGGCTTTGTCTTGCTCAATAAGGCTTATGGCATGTTCGGCCGCTTTTTCCGTATGGGCGATGATGTTCTCGTCGGTATATTGTTTTACCATATTTTGGAGAGGAATACTTAAGGCTTTTGGTGCTTTGAATTTCTCGTAAAAAGCACTGTTCATACTCTCTTCGCTCATAAGTTCTGTAGATTCCGGGAAAATTTCAGATATGGTATTCGTATATTTTTTTGTGTCGCTAAGCCATTCCGAAACTGCGGCTTCTGAGAGTTTTTCTGCTTTTTGAATAGTTTCCAAAAAACGGCTTATTTGGTTCATTAATTTGCGGCTGTATAGTGCCGTGTTATTTTTTTGGCAGATGTAATTAGAATAATGTTCAAAACCGTTAAAAAATATTTGCTGAGCTTCTTCTGTTTTTTTACGCATAAGTTTCGGACGATTATCTTTTCGCATCCTGTCTCTGTATCTCAGATAGTACTCCGGCTTTTTGGTATTTTTAAGGAAGTGGTTTAAACTGATAACCAAAACTTTCTTTCGATTTTCGGCAACAGCGGTTACAATATTTTTTGTATCGGTTTCTAAGCGTTGAAAGTTTTTTTCGCAGGCGGATTTAGCTTGTTCCAGTTGTTTTTTTGTTTTATAAGCAGCAAAAAAACCATTCTGACTTGCTTTGCTCACAGTTATCACATGTCTTACAAATCCGGCAAAACGATATAAAAACCGAAAACTTTCAATGCGGATATTTTCCATTTCTTCATACAGCAAATCAAATAAATGTACTTGCAAAAGATCTTGTTTGGCACTTGCATTAATTGGTATTGAAGCTTGTTTGCTTCGCCCGCGGGCTATCAAACTGCGTTGCTTTTTAAGGCGGTGCAGGAAGGGGTCTTTCCTTCTGATTTTCATTTCCGAAGCTTCGAAATGTAAGACCGTTTTATGCGAATAGTCTTTTATGAAATTTTCTTTTTGGCTTTGGTATTCGCTAAGTACTTCCAACATCATATTGTACAAAACCGGCAGCTGCTCTTTCTTAAACGTTTGAATTTGTTCATTTACTTTTTCCGTAAATTGGGTTTGTTGCTCTGTGGTAATTTTCAAGAAATCTTTTTTCCCGACTTGCGACTGTAAGAAATCAAATAAGGTTTCGGTAAGTGCTTTTGTGTTTTGAAGCAGAATAAGAAAACTGTCAAATTCTTTAAATGTAAGCGTTGCAATGGTCTGTTCGTGCAGGCTGATAATATCTTTGAAGCCTTGGCGTATTTCTCGGTTCAGTTCCGGGTGTCGTGAATCAATGAGTTCATTGGCAATTTTTTCTTCCAAATCAAAATTATGCGATTCCGATATAATTGATTGTTGGCTTATGTTAATGCCCAAATTCAATTCTTTAAATGCCCCTGAAGCTCTGAGCAACACCACTGTTCCTACGCCTTTCAGCAGATGGTTGGTCTTTTGAATAAATTCTTTTCCTTTGCCCGACATAATTTCCGGTATGCCGAGGTACACTAAATCCGCATTTTTAGATTCAGTACGAATTATGTTATAAAAAGGCCTTGGGTTAATTTCATTGTTTACTACTTTAACTTCCGCTTTCAAGCGCATACCATTCAGAATTTCATTGGCTTGTCGGTAAATATAGTGTGTTTTGCTTTGCTCGCTGCTTACAATCATCAGTCGAATTTTTGCATGGTTCCATTGCTCCGAAGTGAGCATGAATTTTGCCAAACTTAAAGCAAAATTGCCGTTATTCCCGGCACCGCGCCACCAAATATCAATTTGCTTATAATTGCCAAATCCGTTTCGTTTATCATAATCAACCAATAATATGTTGTAATCCAGTTTTGTAATGGTTTGAAGTAATTTTACGAAGCGTTTGGGATGCTCGGTATTTCTGCCCCAACCAAGAATTATTGTATTGGGTTCTATGCCGGAGAAACCATAAGTTCGCGCAACCATTTCAACCCCTTCATAAATGCTTTTGCAAGATAAACGGCGTGTAAATAAGCCGGGAAAGCTTTCTTCTTTTGGCGAGACCGGTTGGTTGTATTTCGGGAATATGGCTTTATCTGATTTGTCTTCAATTAAATCAAAATTAGAGAGCAATCCGTATTTTCCCACCAAAGAGCTGCCAAAATTTATCAGGTATTTTCGTTTTTCCGAGCCGCCGCTAAAGAGTATTATGTTGGGTTGCCAATTGCGATCTTCCGGGCTGTTTTTATTTAAGAAAAGCAGGCCTCTGCGAATAACGGAAACCCATACACTTTGCCAAATATCGCCGGAGTCGGTTTTCAATTGTCGGCGCTGCAAAACAAAAAATATCAGTCCGATAACAAAAAAGGCCGCTAACATGGACAAGATATCCAGTTTGAACATCACCGCAAAGGCAAATATAAACCCAACAATGCCGTAGCTTTTGGAAACTCTCAATGAAGGCCTGAAATCCGGGCCTGCCCAGTGCTCCAGCATATAAGCCAGATTAATAAAGCCGTAAGAAGTCAGGTAAAACATGGTAACAATACCGGCAATAACATCCAAGCTGCCTATGAGAATACCGCCTTCGGCAATCAGAAAAGTAATCAGCAAGGCATTGCGCGGTTCATTTGAAGCGCCGTAGCCTCTGCCGAATATTTTTGGCGTAACCCGGTCTTGCGAAAGTGCCTGCAAAATGCGCGGTGCGCCCAGTATTCCGCCCAAAGCGGAAGATAAAGTTGCGCCCCAAATACCGGCAATGACCAATTGCGGTATCCATGCTATATCCATTATGATGTTTCCGTTAGCGATTAGAATTTCTCTGTCCACAAACAAGCCGAATGAAACCGCCAGGGTTAAATATACTATAAAACCAACGGAAATAGCCAGAAGCGTACCGGCCGGTATGTCTTTTTTGGGATCCTTAAGATCGCCCGACATGGCCACTCCGGCAGTAAAACCGGTTACGGCCGGGAAAAATATGGAAAATACTTTCTCGAGGCTTACATCGTTGGCAGCCGGCAAAAGTGCCGGGCTTTCGGGTAAGAATTCCGGATGCATGCTAAAGCCTACAAATACCGATATGAGAGATAAAGCTATGGCCGATATAATGATGTATTGCGATTTTATAACCAGCGATGTACTGATTAATGCCAATATGACCAGAACGCTTATTACGCCCGTCCCTACAATACGATAGGAATTAAGACTTGGTTTCAAATTTAAAAATTCGGAAATAAAGGGAATGCTCAAAAAACTTTCGGCAAAACCGATAATGTATAATGAAATGCTCAATGCCGTTCCTATAAACAGTGCAATTCCGATGGCACCGCCCATAGGCAGGCCCAAACTGCGCGAAAGCATGTAATAAATGCCGCCGGTTTTTATTTTTTTATCGGTGGCTATGGCCGATATGCTCAAGCCGGTAGTTACCGAAATAATATGCGCTATCACAATGATACCTACTACGCCCAAGATACCCGATTGGCCAACAACCCAACTCAAGCGCATGTACATTATTACGCCCAGTATGGTGAGTATTGAAGGTGTGAAAACGCCTCCAAACGCGCCGAATTTTTTCGATTGTTCCATAAGAGCGCAAAGTAAAAAAAAATATTTAAATTATTGATGAAAAAAATGAAGTGAAGTATGGGCGTTTTGAACGGGAAGGAATGGGCGGTTACATTACATCGGGCGTTGCCCAATCTGATATATTATGCTCTTTCAGGGCTTTCAGAACCTGTTTTTAAAATCGTAAAGTAGAAATAATTTTAAACTTAAACAATGGTTCGGTTTTTTTGAGGGTATTATAGTTTCTAATGGGTTTGTTTTATTGCAAAAGGAATTAATAAAATTAAATTTATATTGATTTATTTTTGTTTTTATAAATATTATTTATATTTGCATAAATAATATTAAGCAAAAATGAATTTTCAATTACCCAAAAAATGCCCGAGTTGTAACAGCGAGCTTTCGGTTGAACGCTTAAAATGCACGAACTGCAACACGAAAATTGAAGGAAACTATGAGCTTCCGATTTTAGCCCGGCTGGATGAAGAAGAGCAAGAGTTTGTGGCAGATTTCGTGAAAGCAAGCGGCAGCCTAAAAGTAATAGCCAAAAATCTCCGCTTGTCCTATCCTGCAATACGCAACAAGTTAGATGACCTAATTACAAAAATCAGCGAATTGGAAAAAAACAGTAAAGATGAGGAATAAACAGAACATCAGGCTTTTATTTAATCCGTTTATTAAAATGGCCGGCTCAAAAGCTGCCTTTATCGGATTAATCGCACTCATTATTTCTTCATGGCTAAACAGCGTTTATAATGTTCATTTAGGGGGTGTTATTGATATTTATTTGGTTAAAAATCTTAGTCTGAAAACCGCCGTTTCGGAAAACCTTGTAATAGTGGCAAGTTTAGTAATTGTATTTGGTTTGATATTATATTTCTTAAAGGGGCTTCGATTTAGAATTATTGATATCGTCGGTTTAGTCTTATTTTCAAGAATTCCTTTTGTTTTGGCGCCCTTTATAGGCAGTCTTATTCCTAAAGAAAAACTTCAGCATCTTCTAAAAGCTGCCGAAAACATATCGAGCCCGCAAGGACTTGAAGAGATTCAAAACGAGCTTGTACTCATTAGCCTTATCGGTTTTGTTATGTTATTGCTTGTTGTGCTTTTCATTATATGGCTTTATAATGCTTTTGTATTGTTAAATAATGAGAAGAGTCTGAAAGTGAATCTATTGTTTGCCGTCGGGCTTGTCGTCTCCGAAATTGTTTCTAAAATAATTATTACATTCATTTGATACTTACAGTTATGAAAAACCATTTGATTTTTATCGTTGTGCTAATATTTGGTCTGACAAGTTTTGCACAGGCACAGCCAAAGGGTGAATACTTTGGAGAAATTAAAATTATGGGGCAAACCGTTCCTTTTCAGGTTCAATTTAAGAAATCTGCTTCGGGTGAGCTCTCCGGTCTTTTGGATGTGCCTGCTCAAGGTGCATACGGTCTGAAATTATCGGCTTTGGAACAGAACGAAAGTTTGCTGAACTTTGAAGTGGATACGGTACAAACGCACATGATTTTTGAAGGTAAATACATGGCCAAAAAAGATTCAATTTACGGCAAATACATGCAATCCGGTTATTCGGGAACCTTTTATTTGGCAGCGGCTAAAAAAGAACTGAACTCTTGGGTTGATAAAGAAGTTACATTCCGAAATGACAAGATAAAACTGGCCGGTTTGCTGAGTTTGCCCGATACGGTAAAAAAACATCCGGCAGTTATTTTCATAAGCGGCAGCGGACAGCAAGACAGAGACGAAAATATTTTGGGTTTTAAGATTTTCAAAAAATTGTCCGAACCTTTTATTAAAAACGGATATGCCGTCTTGAGGTATGATGACAGAGCTACGGGAAAATCTGATAAAACCGACATAACAAAACTGACAACAGAAGATAATGCCCAAGATGCTCTGGCGGCTTATAATTTCATGAAACAGCACCCGAATATTGATTCCGAGAAGATAGGCATGCTCGGCCACAGCGAAGGTGCTGTGATTGCCAATATGCTTGCTCTTGAGTCCGACCTTGCTTTTGTAATCATGATGGGCGGCCCGGCTGTGGAAGGGAAAGAACTTTTGATTGAACAAGGGGTGAGTGTCTCCAAAGCTGAGGGCAGAGACAGTGCATATTTGGCATCGATAAGAAAATATAACAACAAAATTTTTGATGAAGCATTAAGCCAAAACCCTGATACAACCGAAATCTACAAACTGCTTGATGAATCATTTGAGCTTAATGACTTGGGTATGGATGCTGCGCAATTGGAATTATACAAAAAGCAGCAAGTTCAGTCTTTGATGCTTCCGTGGATTCAGTTTTTCTTGAGGTATAATCCGGGCGATGATTTGAAGACCGTTAAGTGCCCCGTTTTGGCAGTTTACGGCGGGAAAGACACGCAGGTTCCTGCCGAAATGAATATGAAGCGCATAGAAGAAATTATTCGGCAATATGATAAAGATAATATCCAAACACTTTTGCTTCCGGAAGCCAACCACCTTTTTCAGGACGCCGAAACGGGTTCGCCTTCCGAATATAAAGACTTGCCTCCCGAGTTTACAAACGGATTTACGGAGGCTGTTATAAAATGGCTCAAATCACAAAATATTCGGTAAGCGTATAAGTGTTATTGCTTTTTTTGTGCCGGCTTGAAAATTAATTTTCATCCGGCATTATTTCTTTGCCGTAGCGGTCAATATAAAAATTCCGCCCGTCTTGTTTTACTTTGGCGTCGTCAAATTTATAAGCTATGCCGCCGCCTTTTTTGGCGTATTCCGGAAATGAAAATCAGCTTAGGTGTATTTTTCTGTAATGAAAAAAAATGTTCATAAAAGCAATAATATAAGTTAGATTTTTTTATTCATTTCGATTTAGAAAATTTAGTTCAGATTCTTATACTTGAAAATCATTATAAAAATTGGTATCTTTACACAAAAGGTATTAATTAAAATATTGAAACATAAAACTATGGCAACTTACAAAAACAGAATAGTTTCAGATTATAAAACCATGCACGGAAAACCTATTATAAAAGGGACACGCTTAACTGTTGAGATAATTCTTCGCAAACTTGCCGAAGGTGCTGTATTTCAGGACTTATTGGATATGTATCCAAAGATAACTAACGAAGACATATTAGCGTGTTTGCAATATGCCGCAGATATAGTAGCCAACGAAGAAATTATTGACTTAGAAAAGGCCAAATTTTAACAATGAAAAATGCGGAATAAACACCGGATGTTTATAATATATTGGGCATAATGCAAAAAAAGAGAACGGAATATATTTCCATTGAAAAGAAAGCCTTATCTTTGAATTATGATTACAAAAAATGACATACTAACGAAACTAAAAGATTTGAAACCATTTCTTTACAGAAACTATTCTGTAAAAGAAATTGGACTGTTTGGGTCATTTTCAGAAGATGATTTTTCGGAAGAAAGTGATATTGATATTCTTGTTGAATTAGAAAAACCAATTGGCTGGAAATTCTTTTCACTGGAACTTTATCTTGAACAAATATTTAAAAGGAAAATAGACTTAGTAACAAAGAATGCGTTGAAAGACCAAATAAAGGACAATATCTTAAATCAAGTAAACTACGTCTGATTGTGAAGAAAAAAGACAGAACATACAATATGTATTTGGATGACTTGTTAACGGCAATGTCAAGAATATCTGAATACATTGAAGGTCAGACTTTTGAAGGTTTTAAGAAGGATTATAAAACAGTTGATGCAGTTATCAGAAACTTTGAAATTATTGGTGAAGCATCGAAGAATATTCCGATTGAAATAAAATCAAAATACCCGGACGTACCTTGGGCTGAAATGTACGTGTTAAGAAACAAAGTCTCTCACGAATATTTTGGAATTGATTATGAAATTATTTGGGATGTAGCTTATAATCATCTTCCTGAAAATAAATCTCAGATTGAAGAGATAATCCGGAAAGAATTCAAAGACAGACGATAATGTATAGGGGAAAACAAGGAATATAATTTGTTATCTATGAATGGGTTAGTAAGGTGGGTCGGCGTGAAGGAAAAATTTTAACCCGGGATAGATCCAAAGCCCCGTGCCACCAAACCGGTTACACCCCCGGTTGTTAGTACCGCCTTAATAATCATTTCCCTTCCGGCATTATTTCTTTACCGTAGCGGTCAATATAAAACTCACGGCCGTCTTGTTTTACTTTGGCGCGGCCGTTATCAAAAAAGCCGGCTTCATCGTATTGATAATCTATCCAAAGATCGCCGGTGGGTAAAATATAGCCCCATTTCCCGCCGATGGTTTTAAAGTTTTCTTCGTCAAATTTTCCGCCTTTGTTTACGGCTGCCAAACCGGTGGTAAATTCTTTGGCGCCGTCAAATTTATAAGCTATGCCGCCGCGTTTTTTCCCGTAAAGCGGATAACCGAACTTTTCTTTTTTTGTATTATACTCCGGTATTCCAAAATCGGCAGGTATGCCGTATTCATCAAGCTCCACTGTGCTTTTCTTGCCGCTTGCCCAAATGCGGTAATCTTTAATCTCTATTTTTTCGTAAACAAAAGGAATCAGAATGTTATTTTCGCTATCTGCCATGCCCCATTTACCATTGAGTTTTACCGGAGACACATTGTCGATAAAGGGATACGCATCTTCGTACATAAAATCTATGACTATCGTGCCCCAATGATCAATAAATCCAACTTTGCCGTTTTTTTCAACCGGAAAAAGATATATTTCATACTCGCTCAGATAGGGATTATAGCCGCTAAACTCGGTATTGACACAAGGAAAAACTTCACCTTCCCATGTTATTATATGCCACCGATTATTGATTTTGGCCGGAAAAGGGTAGTGTGTTTCTGCATAAGAAAGATTATCATCAAAATTAAAAATAATTTCGGGCGCTTCAAGCGTAAACCACGGACTTATATTTCCCGACTTAAGCGTATGCAGCGCAAATCCCTTTTTCCCTTTTTGGAGTATGAACAGACTGTCGGCAGATTTGACCGGATAAATATAATCGTATTTTGGTTCAATTAATTCGGTTTCCGGAAATTGATAATAGCCCATCTTTCCGTTTTCAATCAGGCGAATTTTGTCGCTTGTTTCGTAAAAACAGCTGTCATCGTAGATAGATTCCTCTGTCAATTCCATAATTGTAAAGGTTTTCTTAGTTTGCAGATTCAAAAGCCAAAAGCGATAGCTTTTTTCCAAAACCAAATAATCGGAAGCATAGGCGCAGGGGTATATGCCGTGATATTTTTCTTTTAGTTTGAAATCACCGGCTTGCAGGCCGTATTTTTCATTTTTTTCGGTAATGGTATATTCTTGCGAAAATCCGGGCAAAAGAACTATTAAAAAAGCCGACAGAAGTATGATTTGTTTCATTTTAGCAATATTATATGAGTACGTATTATTTTCTAAAATACAACTTTTTTCTTGAAATGAGAAAGCTGTTTTTATATAGTATACTGATGGTAAAATTTGTATTTTTGCACAAAAATGAGTTCATTTTTTAAACTGAATGTATGCAATGGGCTATGATTTTGTGGATATAATAATTAGTATTTCCTTGGCACTGATTATGCTTGGCATTGGACTGAACCTTACATTCAGGCAGTTCAGAGCCATTTTTATGGCGCCTAAGTCTTTGCTTCTGGGTTTAACCGGTCAACTCATATTTTTGCCTTTAATAGCATTTGCCGTCAGCAGTTTGGCTGATATTCCGGCTCATTTTAAAGTAGGCATTATTATTTTGGCAGCCTGTCCGGGCGGCACTACTTCCAATTTGCTTACTTATTTGCTCAACGGCAGGGTGGGGCTTTCAGTTTCTCTCACGGCCATTAACAGTTTAATTACTCTTATATCGGTTCCGTTTATTGTGAACATTGGGCTGAATACTTTTTTGGGGATTTCGTCCGAATTTCGTTTACCATACGGCAGTACCCTTTTTCAGATTTTTTCTGTCATCATTATGCCGGCCTTAATCGGAATGACAATAAAAGAAAAGCTTCCCAAAACGGCCGATTATCTGAATACCGAATTTTCTGTTTCTTTGGGCTTTTTGAAAACACTGCGTTTCAGCATAATAAAACCGGTGGTTACTTTGCTGTTGGCCGTAGTATTCACCATTAAACTATTTGCCGGATCCGATCTCGGGGGCTCTGCATTGCTGACTTCGGAAATTTATCAACTTTTGCCGGTGATGTTGATTTTCCATCTTATTAGTTTGCTTTTCGGATATTTTACAGCTCGTTTTCTGGGCTTTAAGAATCGCATTCCCATGACAATTGGTATTGAAGTCGGCCTGCAAAATACGGCTTTAGCCTTTCTGGTTGCCGGCACGCTTCTTCAAAGTACCCAAATGGAAAAACCGGCTTTGGTTTATGCTTTTTTCTCGTTTTTTACCACTATTATTTTTGGTATTACCGCAAGGTATTTCGATGCTAAAAACGAAAAAAGCAGCCGCACAAAATACAGCTAAAGACAATTAATCGCAATTGCAACCATAAATAAGCAATGAATCAGCCGCCGCTCCTAAAAGATAATTATCCAAACTCCCAAACAACTCCCCAACTGAATCAGAGGTCAGATATCAGATCGTCGCAATTATTATCCTGCAGACCCATGATTGGAAACAACTCCCCAACTCCCCAACTCCACGACTCCACAACTAAACAACTCCCCAACTAAACAACTCCACGACTTCACAACTATACAACTATACAATCCTCTCTACATCGCTTTCATCGGTGAGTTGCATTTGCTTGTAGTCCACATTGGTAAGCAAATTAATGCCCGGGCGTTTTCCAACGGTCAGACTGCCGTATTTATCTTGGATGTTAAGCGCTTCTGCACCGTTTATAGAGGCTGAGTCCAACAGTAATTTCAAACTGATTTCCGGAAAATGTTTCCGCATAATTTTTAGTTCATGCAAAACAGAAAGTTTGTCGTTAGAGGCGTAACTGTCGGTTCCGATGCAGGTTTTTACGCCTTTTTCAAAAAATAACGGGATATTGGGTAATTGCTCTTCAATATACAGATTAGAAGCCGGGCAAAAAACCCAAAACACAGAGTCGGAATAATTTTCGGCAAAGTCAATATCACTTGCGCGTGTGAAGGTGTTATGTATTAAAAGTATATTTTTGTCGGAAGGCAGTTTGGGTAAAGTAGTTTCCAAAGCATTTTTTCCGGTAAAATGAAAATTTTGATAGTTAAAACCTTTGCCTTTTAAAGTTTCGTATAGCGGGCCGCTTTGTTTAAGAAATAATTCATCTTCTCCGGCCGTTTCTTGGTTATGTATTGAAATAATATGCGGGTGTTTGGCGTTTAGAGCATTTATTTCATCGAAAAGCTTGTCAGAAACCGTATAAGAGGCATGCGGGGTATAATTTCCCGAGAGTTCGCCGAGTTCTCGATAAACTTTTTTTGCCTGCTCAATCAGCATCGGAATATTTTTGTCATTGTTGCTGAACAGCTCAATGAAACTGTGGTATTTAATTTTGCTTTTCTTTTTAGTTTCAAAGCTGTCGGCAGTATTGGAAATATCGCCGACGGCAACAATGCCTTCCGAGCACATTTCTAAATCGGCACGCTCCAATACATCCGATAAATTTTCGGGCGTAAAACGTTTTTTCAGTATTTCATCCACAAAGCCGTGGAGTTTATTGCCCGGTTTCAGCACATGCTTCATGTGCGAAAGCTCAAGGTGGCAGTGTGCATTTACAAAACCCGGTATCAGTATGCCGTTATAATATTCCAGCGAGCCGGTTTCCTGAAGGTTTCCGTGAGTTTCAATTAGTTTAAACACCCTCCCGGAATCGTCAATTTGCAGAATGCCTTTGGGTATAAACCCTTTTTCGTGTGAATAAATGTAATCGGCTGATAATGTTCTCATAGCTCTATTGGTTAATGGCTTTATATTCCGGAATATCTTTTAAAAACCGGTAGGTGCCCTTGCCCGTAAATTCGCAGCAGTAGTGTTTTAATCCGTTGCTTACGGCCAAATATTTAGATTTGAATTGCATGTTGTAACGCGCAATTTGGTCAAACGCTTTTTGTGTAATTTTTACCGAAGGCGCTTTACATTCCGTAATCAATATCACATCACCCTCCGGATTATAAATGACAATATCGGCACGCCTGTCCATGCCGTAGAATTTTAGGCTGTGTTCGATGGCCGTCAGGCTTTTCGGATACTTTTTTTCGTTCACCAAATACAGAGCAAACTGCTGCCTTACGTATTCCTCAGGCGTTAAGGCTACGTATTTTTTTCGAAAACTGTCAAATACCATTGGTTTTCCTTCGGTATTTTGGGTTTTTAAATTGTATTTGGGCAGATTTAGTTCCATGCAATCATTTATTCGCCAAAAATACCAATAGTATTTGTAAAAAAAAGTTTCTTGCAAATTCTTTCTTAATTCTACTTTTTGAAGCTACTTTGAGAACTCCTGATCCATGAATTGATTATCAGCAACTTATGAGCATATATTAGTAAACTAAAATTGTCGTTTTTTCTGCAATTGCCTACAAGCTAATAACCGGCTCGTTTTTTTTATCTGCCGGAATGCCCCCTAAATCCCCCGCGGGGGACTTGGCCGAAAGTCCGGTCGCAGGTTTTGGCTTGTGGCTGACGAAGATTGAAACACTTTTGAACGTCCGGAGGACTTCAAAACGTGTGGGCTGCTTGGAGCAGTAGCATGGGCATGCTTTCATCTTGCGGATTTCAGACCTTACATAATTTATTACGGTGGGGTAGGAATCCTGATTTTATAAAAAAAATGCGACAGCCTTGTTTACGTGGGATCAGGAGTTCTGAGCATTTCACCCTTTCAGAGCTTGTTTGAATTTTGTAAGGTAGATTTAACTTATTGAAGATTAAGCTTTTATTTTAGCATGCAAAGCCGTTAGTTTTGAGCGGAGGATGTTGCGTATTTCGCCTTCATGCTCCCCGATTGGTTTTACGGGAATAAGGTCAAAAACTTGTTCGAAGCTTAAGTCTGAATCGAACATGGTGGCAACGGCCGATAATAGACTTTCTTTAATTGTTTCGCGGCTTTCTTCTTCCGTAAGCCCGATTTCCTTGGAAATTTTAATCATCTCTTCCCACTGAAACCAAAAATAAGTCGGCAGCATGGCCGATGAAATCGCATAAGCTTCTAATTTGTGTTCTTGGGTTTCAAAACTTTGTCCCAATGCCGAGAAGAGTGTTTCCAATTCCGGAAGTTTTTTATATCCTTCAGCATAATATACCGGATTATAGCCTTTGTTGATGATTGAGCTTGCGCCGGGTATCATGCGCACGACCTTTTCGTTATTAAGTGCCGACGAAATTTTTTCGCAACTGATTTTTGGTGCCAAGGAAACAATTGTACTTTCCGGTTTAATATCGGCTTTTATTTTTTCCAAAGTTTCCGGAATTGCCGGCGGGTGTAAAGCTATAAAAACAATATCTGCCGAGGATACTTGCGAGAGCTTTTCGATTGTAATTTCCGGGAAAACCTCTTTTAACTTATCGCTTGTTTTTGTGTCAATATCAAACACGCGTATGGTGTTCAAAGCAATTTCTTTGTTTCGCAATGCATGCAAAATTATTTTTGTAATTCTTCCGCCGCCTATAAATCCTATGGTTTTTTTCATGATATAAATTTTTAAAATTTTATGAATTATTCGGATGCTGACCAATGAAAATATCGTTCAGCATTTTTTGTGCTGCTTCAAAGTTTTTT
The DNA here is from genome assembly GCA_964472505.1 of uncultured Bacteroidaceae bacterium. GTDB lineage: Bacteria > Bacteroidota > Bacteroidia > Bacteroidales > JAADGE01 > JAYEIA01. The sequence goes on from CAYYQW010000008.1 coordinate 17,099, forward strand.
TTGTTGAGGCAGTATTTTATCTTTGGTTTTTCCAATTCACCTTGTATTAAACCAACATTTTTCAGTTCTTTGAGATGCTGCGACAGTGTGGATTTTGCAATGGGCAATTGTTCACTTAAGTCGCCGCTGTAACAACACCTTTGTTTTGATAAAAATTCAAGAATAAATAATCGTACCGGGTGCCCCAAAGCTTTAGCCGTTGCAGCTGTTTTGATTTGCTTTTTTGTAAACACGGCATTATTCATGGTGTATTCTTTTGTTCGTTAAAATACGAACAAAGACAGAGAAATGCAAATGTTATAAAGCAAGGCGCTTATGTTTTTGTCGGATATTAAAATCGTATGTTGTATAATTGGATTTTATACGGCTCAAAATGATAAAAATCACCTTTGGTTTTGAGGGATATGTGTAAATTTGCATTAAAAATAAAACCGAGAGATATGTCCGAAAATAATAAAAATTTATTTAATGACTTTCAGCCTTTAAGTACCTCCGACTGGATGGAGAAGATTAAAACAGACCTGAAAGGCGCTGATTTCGAAAAGAAATTAGTAAAAGAAACTTTAGACGGAATAAAAATTAAACCGTTTTATCGAGAAGAAGACATTAAAGATTTGCCGTATATTGATACTGAACCCGGACAATTCCCTTATATACGCGGAAACGAAGCCAAAACAAAACCGGCTGAAGTACATGCCGATATTTGTGTGAAAAACATAAAAGAAGCTGCAGATAAAGCTGCAGATTATACACAAAAAGGCGTTACGTCCGTTGAATTCAAATTTTCGGATCACAGCAAAATATCAAAAAACGACATTAAGCAGCTTATCAGCGGCTTAGATACCGAAAAAATCACCATTCGCTTTGCCGGCGATATTGATTACAGGAAATTTGCCGAGGATTTACACAATGTTTTACCCAATCCCAAAACTGCTAAAGGCTCTTTCAATCTTGATCCTTTGGGTAATAAAATGCTTTGGGGAACTTGCTGCAAAGATGAGCAATGCAAATGCTGCAAAGAGCTAAAAAGCGTTTTGGCTTTCGCCAAAGAGAATCTGCCCGGGTATAAAGTTATTTCCGTTAATGCCAAGCATCTGCGAAATGCCGGTGCAACAGCCGTACAAGAATTGGGCTTTGGAATGGCTCTGGCTAATGACTATATGGCACGATTACAGGCTTCCGACTTTATGCCGGAAGATGTGAGTTCTGCTCTGATGTTTAATTTTGGAATCGGTTCCGATTATTTTATGGAAATTGCCAAATTGCGCGCCGCACGCTTGCTTTGGTCTAAAATTCTTTCGGCTTATGTGCCCGACAAACCCGAGGCCGCCAAAACTTACTTCCATTCCGAAACCGCCGTTTGGAACAAGTCGGTTTACGATGCTTATGTGAATATGCTCAGAACAACTACCGAATCCATGTCAGCACTTTTGGGCGGAACCGATTCATTGTCGGTTATGCCTTTTGATATTACTTATAAAGAAACGGATGTCTTCTCGGAGCGCATAGCACGAAATACGCAAATTATATTGGGTGAAGAAGCTAAATTTGACCGTGTAAAAGACCCGGCCGCCGGTGCTTATTATATTGAATATTTAACCCATGAGCTGGCTGAAAATGCCTGGGAATTATTTAAGCAAACCGAAGCCAAAGGCGGTTTTACGAAAGCTTTTGAAAGCGGATTTATACAAGCGCAAATAAAACAAACTGCTGAAGCGCGCGACCGGCAAATTGCTTTAGGAAAAGAAGCCGTTCTGGGAACGAACCAATACCCCGACAGCCAAGAGCGAGCAGCCGATAAAATTGACGAAAAAATATACAAACATTTGCATAACAAAGCGGAAGGCCCGGTTGAGCCTTTGAAAATATACAGAGGCCCGGAGGCTTTTGAACAAATGCGGCTAAAAACCGAAAAAGCCGACAAAACTCCGCTCGTATTTTTGCTTACAATCGGCAACCCGGCCATGAGAACAGCCCGTGCCGGTTTTGCCGGCAATTTCTTTGGTTGTGCCGGTTTTAACATTCAAAATAATTTAGGTTTTGACTCCGTAAAAGACGGCGCAGAAGCTGCCATAAAAGCCAATGCCGATATTGTGGTGCTTTGCAGTTCCGACCCGGAGTACGATGAATTTGTTCCGCAGGCTGTTGATTTGTTAAAAAATAAGTGTATATTGAGCGTTGCCGGGTATCCCAAAGACAGTATTGAAACCTTTAAGGATTTGGGAGTGAAGCACTTTATTCATATTAAATCCGATATCCTTAACAGTCTTAGGAATTTCCAAGAGGAACTTGGACTATAGTCTGTTTTTCGAGTAGATTTTTAAAAATGGATACTAACGATGTGGAATTATATAGAGTCTTATTTTACGGAATTGTTTGAGCTGACAAACGAAATGGCTCCTTATCTGCTTTTGGGCTTTTTGTTTGCCGGTATTTTGCATGTGTTTATAAAACAAAATCGAATTGTTCGATACATGGGCAAAAATACTTTCAGAGCCTCTTTGAATTCAGCTTTGATAGGAATTCCCTTGCCTTTATGCTCCTGCGGCGTAATACCTACCGGTATTTCGCTCTATAAAAACGGAGCAAGTAAAGGTTCATCCGTTTCTTTTTTAGTTTCCACACCGCAAACCGGTGTAGATTCGGTACTGGTTACCTGGTCTTTATTGGGGCTTCCTTTTGCTTTAATTCGGCCGGTTATTGCATTAATTACCGGCGTATTTGGCGGTGCACTGACTAATATTTTTACCAAAAAAGAAGAAAAGGAACGTCCGCCCGTAGAAATAGAGCCGCAAGAAAAGGGTAACACATTAATGCGCATGCTTAAGTATGCTTTCGTTGATTTTTTGCAGGATATTTCCAAATGGCTCATTATCGGGTTGGTGCTTGCTGCTCTCATGGCAGTGCTTATTCCCGACGGATTTTTCACTCAGTACATAGACAGCCCGTTATTGAGTATGCTTATTGTATTGGCCGCATCCATACCTTTGTACGTTTGTGCAACAGGTTCGGTACCCATAGCAGCAGTCTTGCTCATGAAAGGTTTGTCGCCCGGAGCCGCACTGGTTTTTCTGATGGCCGGCCCGGCAACCAATGCCGCTACCATGACCGTAATTGGCAGCTCAATGGGTCGAAAAACTTTAATTTCGTACATGGCATCCATTATTGGAGGTGTACTCGCTTTTGGTTTGATTATAGACTATTTATTTCCAAGCGGATTTTTTATTACATCGGCCATAGCCGGCGGTAACATGCATGAGCATGAAATATTGCCCGGTTGGCTGAAAATTGGTTCTACGGTAGCTTTGGTTTTATTGATTATTAACGGCTATCTCAGAAAATATTTTTTCAAACCCTCTAAAACACCCGTCAGCGTGAAAACAAATACCATAGAAGTAAGCGGAATGACTTGTAACCATTGTAAAAAAACAGTAGAATCCAATCTTCTGCAAATCGAAGGTATAGAATCTGTTTCGGCAGATATCACTAAGGATAATGTAGAAATAAACGGCGAAAATATCGATTTCGATAAAATTGCCGACACCATTAAACGGCTCGGTTATGAGTATAAAGGAAAAATATAAAAGATTTGGAACAGCAGTTTAAATATATCAGGCATATCTCAAATCTCAAATCTTATATCTTACATCTTATATCTTAAATCTAAATAATACATCTAAAAAAACAATATGCGACCCGATTTTACTAATACAGAAATAAACAATTTAGAGAAAGGGAAATCACCGGGAGCAAAAGCCGGGAGTTTCAAAACAGCTGAGCAAATTGAGCTGAAATCTTTCTACGCAAAAAGCGACACTGAAAACTTAAAGCATTTGGGCTTTGGCGCAGGTATTGCTCCTTATCTGCGCGGTCCTTATTCGGCTATGTATGCCATGAGACCATGGACTATTCGCCAATATGCCGGATTTTCTACAGCCGAAGAATCCAACGCTTTTTATCGCCGAAATCTCGCAGCCGGACAAAAAGGTTTATCCGTTGCTTTTGATTTGGCCACACATCGCGGCTATGATTCCGACCATGAGCGTGTGCCCGGCGATGTCGGTAAAGCCGGTGTGGCTATCGACTCCATTTTGGATATGAAAATCCTGTTTGACCAAATTCCATTGGATAAAATGTCGGTATCCATGACTATGAACGGAGCCGTACTGCCCGTCATGGCTTTTTACATTGTGGCCGGCTTGGAGCAGGGGGCATCGCTTGAGCAGCTCAGCGGCACCATCCAAAATGATATTTTGAAAGAATTCATGGTGCGAAATACCTATATTTATCCGCCGCAACCGTCTATGCGCATTATTTCGGATATATTTGAATATTCATCACAAAAAATGCCGCGCTTCAATTCCATCAGTGTATCCGGATATCACATGCAGGAAGCCGGAGCTACCGCCGATATTGAATTGGCATACACCTTGGCCGACGGCTTGGAGTATTTGCGTGCCGGTATAGATGCCGGTTTGGATATTGATGCTTTTGCGCCGCGCATTTCATTTTTCTGGGCCGTAGGTATGAACCATTTTACGGAAATTGCTAAAATGCGTGCCGGCCGTATGCTTTGGGCTAAATTGGTGAAGCAGTTTAATCCTAAAAATCCGAAATCCATGGCTTTGCGGACGCACTCGCAAACCTCGGGCTGGAGCCTTACCGAACAAGACCCCTACAACAATGTGGCTCGTACTTGCATTGAGGCTATGGCCGCTGCTTTGGGGCATACACAATCGCTTCACACCAATGCCTTGGATGAGGCCATTGCATTGCCTACCGATTTCTCGGCGCGAATTGCTCGTAACACACAGATTTATCTTCAGAATGAAACCGGAATTACACGCTCGCTTGATCCGTGGGCCGGTTCGTATTATGTGGAAAAACTCACCGATGAAATTGCCCAAAAAGCTTGGACATTAATTGAAGAGGTAGAAGAACTCGGCGGAATGGCCAAAGCCATAGAAACCGGTGTGCCCAAAATGCGCATTGAGGAAGCGGCTGCGCGAAAACAAGCTCAGATTGATTCCGGCAAGGAAACCATTGTGGGAATTAATAAATATAAACTTGAAAAAGAAGATCCGCTTGAGACACTTGAAGTAGATAATACAGCTGTTCTGAAATCTCAAAAAGAACGTTTGAAAAAACTCAAAGCCGAGCGCAACAATGCAGCTGTCAAAAAATCGCTGGATGCAATTACTGAGGCCGTAAAAACCGGCAAAGGCAATTTGTTGGAATTGTCGGTGGAAGCTGCTAAAAATCGTGCTACTTTGGGGGAAATTTCAGATGCCGTAGAAGTGGTTACCGGACGTTATAAGGCGGTTATTCGCTCTATATCCGGTGTATATTCTTCCGAATCAAAAGACGATGCTATGTTTAAAAAAGCACAGAAGTTAGCTGATGAATTTGCCGAAAAAGAAGGCCGTCGCCCGCGGATTATGATTGCTAAAATGGGACAAGACGGGCACGATCGAGGTGCTAAAGTTGTATCAACCGGTTATGCCGATATTGGTTTTGATGTGGATATCGGGCCTTTGTTCCAAACACCGGCCGAAGCGGCTAAACAAGCCGTTGAGAACGATGTGCATATATTGGGTGTTTCCAGTCTTGCAGCCGGACATAAAACGCTTGTGCCGCAAGTTATGGAAGAACTCAAAAATCTTGGCCGCGATGATATTATGGTTATTGTTGGCGGTGTAATACCGCACAGCGATTATAAATTCCTGTACGATGCCGGTGTAGTCGGTATCTTCGGGCCCGGAACATCCGTACCCAAAGCTGCAGCTGATATACTGAATATTTTAATGGGAAAAGACATATAAGCAGATAAATTCAGAACTTCTGATCTTTCGTAATATATATTGTCGGAAATTTGGATATATTTCAAATATATTCAGTAATCGCTTCAAGTGTTTAGCGAAAGAGAAACCCTCGAAACGGTTGTAAACCTTTCGAGCGGTTGGATTGAGAACCAACCGCTTCAAGGGTCTTCGACCGCTTCAAGGGTTTGAAAACCGTAATTTACGACAATCACAAATTACGTACTGCGTTAGCTAACTGTCTGATAATCTATTTATGGGTCAGGAGTTCTGAAATTATATGAATATTCTGTGAATTATTAAGTTAAGTTTCGCAGTATGATTTGATTCTCCGTATAGATCTCAGAAGTCAGAGGTAAGACAATTCAAATCGAAATCGGCTCCCGGTTTCCGGACAACAGGCGAAAGGCGGCGCATGCAAATGCTGTCAAAAAATTTTTAAAGACGATGAAGTATTTATAGCCCCGAGTTTCAGTGGGGCTTTCTTTTTTGTATGCTTAATTCGGGTGTTCCGATTTTGCAACTCGATTACAAAAACGTCTTACATCTAAATACTTACATCTAAATACTTACATCTAAATACTTATATCTAAATACTTATATCTAATATCTAAGAAACACAAGCACAGATAAAGAAAATTAGGCTGTGAAATTTCAGTTACTTACTGTTCATACTGCGCATACCGGGAATAATACCGCGGGAAGAATTTTTGAAAAAATCTAATATTAATGTTTTTTCGGGCGATTCGTCAAATTTTTCTTTCACAATTTGTATGGCCGATTTATAATTTAATCCTTGTGTGAAAATAATACGGTAAATATCCCGAATATTATCTATTTGTTCATTTGTGAATCCGCGTCTTCTGAGGCCTATGGAGTTGACTCCGGTATAGGAAACGGGCTCTCGCGCGGCTTTCACATAAGGCGGTATGTCTTTTGCCACTTTTATGCCGCCTTGGGTCATGGCATGTTTTCCTATTTTGCAGAATTGATGAACCAAAGTAGACCCGCCGAGAATAGCAAAATCATCAATCTCTACTTCCCCGGCAATTTGACTGCTGTTTACCAATATTACATTATTGCCAATGATGCAGTCGTGCGCTACATGAGCATAGGTCATCAGCAGGCAATTTTTCCCGATAACGGTTTTGTTTTTTGCAGCCGTACCTCTGTTAATGGTAACAAATTCGCGAATCATGGTATTATCGCCAATTTCGGCTGTAGTTTCTTCGCCTTGGAATTTAAGGTCTTGCGGAATTTCCGAAATAACGGCTCCGGAGAATATTCTTACATTATTCCCGAGCCTCGCACCGGGTCGAATTACGGCATTGGTATCAATACGGCAGTTATCACCGATTATTACATTTTCGTCCACAGTAGCAAAAGCTTCGATGGTTACGTTTTTGCCTATTTGTGCGTTGGGGTGTACGTTAGCTAATTTATGAATCATTGGATGTTAGTTTTTCGCAATTTGTGCCATTAATAAACCTTCTGCTGCGAGTTTATCACCAACAAAAGCTTTTGCTTTCATATTTACTATGCCGCGCCGAACTTCACCGATTTGTTGCAGGTGAAAAATGAGTGTATCGCCCGGCACTACTTTACTTTTGAAACGAGCTTGGTCAATTTTAAGGAAATAAGTCATGTAGTTTTCCGGATCAGGAACGCTGTTAAGTACAAGAATACCACCGGTTTGAGCCATGGCTTCTATAATGAGTACGCCCGGCATAACGGGTTCCTGCGGAAAATGCCCTACAAAAAACGGTTCGTTCATGGTAACGTTTTTAATTCCGACAATTTCCGTATCGGTTAGTTTCATTATTTTGTCAACCAAAAGAAAGGGAGGACGGTGCGGCAGCATTTCCCGAATTTTAATTATGTCGTAAATCGGTTCTTGCTTTAAGTCAATTTTTGGCGGGTGCTCTTTCCGTTTGTATTTCTTTATTTCCGTTCGTATTTTTTTTATAAATTCTTTATTGGCAAAGTGTCCGGGGCGTTTGGCGGTAAATCTGCCTTTGAGTCGCATTCCGGCTAAGGCAAAATCGCCGAGTAAATCCAAAAGTTTATGGCGTGCCGGTTCATTCCGAAAGCTTAAGTCCTGTTCGTTCAGTATGCCTTGCCCGCGGTAGCTAATGCGCGGTTTATTAAAAAGGTCGGCCAAGTAATCCAGACGCTCTTGAGTTGTTTCTTTTTCTATGATAACAATGGCATTTTCCAAATCACCGCCTTTTATGAGGTTGTTTTTCAGCAAAATTTCCAATTCGCTCAGAAACACAAATGTTTTGCAACCGGCTACTTCTTTTTCATAATCGTTGAGGTCATTCAGTTCGGCGTATTGGCTTCCAAGCACATTAGAGTTATAGTCAATCATTACCGTATAAGCGGTAGTTTCGTCGGGAAAAGCTTTTATTTCAATGCCTTTTTCTTTGTCGGTATAAGAAATGGTTTCTTCTATTGTAAAGTATTCACGTTCTTGTTCTAAGCTTTTTATACCGGCTTTTTTAATCATTTTAGTGTATTCCAGTGCGCTTCCGTCAAGAATTGGTACTTCCGGCCCGTCTAATTGAATCAGCGCATTATCAATACCCATTCCGTATAGCGCCGAGAGCAGGTGTTCAATGGTTGATACCCGTGCTCCGTTTGCTTCAATTACGGTACTTCTGGATGTTTCCGTAACATTTTCGGCAAGCGCCGGTATTTTGGGTTGTCCCTCTAAATCGGTACGTTGAAAAATATAGCCCTGATTGGCTTCGGCCGGCTGAATGCTTACCGAAACTTTGGCGTTAGTATGAAGGCCGGAGCCTTTGAAATTAATTGCTTGTGCTAAGCTTGTTTGCTTTTCGGACATTTTAAACTTTTTGATTATTGTTTCTTTTCTTCTTGTGGTTTATTGCTTTTGAGTAAGTTGTGAATTTTTTTATCAAGTGCCGGCAGTTGCATAAAAACGGCTTGAGACTTAAAAAAATCTCGATGCGGCATGGCCGGGCTTCCTTGTATTATGGCTCCTTTTTCTTTAACCGAACGCAATATGCCGGATTGTGCGCCTATTTTTACACCGTCGGCAATTTCAATATGCCCTGAAAACCCAACTTGCCCGCCAATCATGCAGTCGGCTCCGATTTTTACCGATCCGGCTACACCGGTTTGTGCGGCAATTACCGTGTTTTGCCCTATTTCTGCATTATGTCCTATTTGAATTAGGTTATCAAGCTTTACGCCTTGGCGTATGATAGTTGCACCCATGGTTGCCCGATCTACTGAAGAGTTGGCGCCTATTTCCACATCGTTTTCAATGATTACTTTCCCTATTTGCGGGATTTTTTTGTAGCCTTTACCGTTATCGTTGGGCGCAAAACCAAAACCATCGGCTCCAATCACGCATCCGGCATGGATAATGCAATTTTCGCCTATTTCGCTGCCTTCATAAACGGAGCAGTTGGCATATATTGTTGTGTTTTTGCCAATTTGAACATTCTCATCGATAAATGTATTCGGGTATATAATAACACCTTTTCCGATTTTTACATTATGCCCAATATAGGCATTTGCACCGATATAAGCATCATTCCCTATAACGGCCGAACGTTCAATAATTGCTTTGTCTGAAATGCCGCTTTTTTGGGGTTTTAATTGTTGATAGTAGTCCAATAATTTAGCAAAAGCCTGATAGGCATCTTTCACTCTGATTAAAGCTGCTTCAGTGGGTTGTTTAAGTTTAAAATCCTCATTTATTATTACAGCCGTTGCCTTGGTGGTATAAAGGTGTTCGGCATATTTAGGATTGGCAAGAAATGAGAGAGTTCCCGGTTTGCCTTCTTCAATCTTTGATACATCCGTAATTACGGCTTTAGAATTTCCTTCAACGCGCCCGTTGATAAGGCTTGCAATTTGTTCTGCGGTAAACTCCATTATTTCTTAATTTGTGCAAAAATATAATAATTTAACTAATTTTAAAAGCTGTTTTTAAGAATCCGGGCAAATATAACACAGCATTTCATATTTATCACAATTTAGGGTAGCAAATAAAATATTTTTCTACCGTTTCCGACAGTGTTTTTATATTTGAAATGTCCGATGCATCAGCAATATCTTTAATTTTTCCGGATTTTTGTAAAATATTAATGGATGCTGATTTTTTTATACTGTAGGCTTTGTTGCTTATGGTATCCGAAAAAACAAAATAAGTGGTTTCCTTTTTGGAAAGTTTATACTTTTTTGCTGTTTCTTTTCTTAAGGTTTCAATCTTTTGGGGTTCAAAAGGCGTGGTTTGAATCTCCACTTTAAATAAATTTCGGTCAATAATTCTTTGAGACAATATTGAAAGAACCGTATCTTTATCATGAGCCCACTGTTTTAATGCGCAGATTATGTCATTGTCGTCAATTTCGGTAAACCAATCGGCCGGTGTTTTTCCCCTGCTGTCTTCCCGGTTTAGGCTTGTTTTTGTAATGTCTTTTCTGAGAAAAAAACTTAAAGCCGGGCTTGCCGGCAATTCTCTTTCTCTGAAAATTTCGCGTGCTCGCAACAGGGCTTTAACCAGCATTTGCTCTGCCGCCACTACGGTTTTATGCAGATAAACCTGCCAATACATAATTCTTCTGGCAATTAGAAATTTCTCAATTGAATAAATCCCTTTTTCCTCAATAACGATTTCAGAATTTCTGACATCCAGCATTTTTATTATTCTGTCCGATCCTATCACGCCTTCGCTTACACCTGAATAGAAACTGTCTCTTCTGAGATAATCCAGCCGGTCGGTATCCAACTGTCCGGAAACCAAGCTGTGCAAAAATTTTTTGTGATGTTTATCGGTAAAAATATCAATGGCCGTTTGGAGTTTTCCCGTATATTGCTTGTTGAGTTTTTGCATGTACAACAGCGAGAGTTCTTCGTGCGAAACATCACCTTGTATGCTGTGTTCCAGTGTATGCGAAAAAGGCCCGTGCCCGCAGTCGTGCAACAGAATGGCTGCGAGAGCTCCCGTTTGTTCTTCTTCCGACAGATTATGGCCTTTACTTTTTAAGGTTTCCAGCGCATTGCTCATCAGATGCATGGCGCCCAAAATGTGTTCAAAGCGCGTGTGGTTGGCTCCCGGATAAACATAGTTGGTAAGCCCCAGTTGCTTTATTCTTCTGAGCCTTTGTAGATACGGATGCTGAATGAGTTCAAAGATCAGTGTATTCGGTATTTTAATAAAACCGTACACCGGGTCATTTATAATTTTGCGTTGATTAAGAGTGTGCACTGTCCGCTTGTTTTTGTGTTGAAAAAAATCAAAGATATAATTTAACGCGGGAAAAAGTATTTTTTTATAAGAGAAATTAAGGCTTTTTTATTATATTTGAATAAATCTTATAAAATTATGACAGAGAAGGAACACTATAAAGCAGCCGCCAAAGCAATAAAAGATGCGGATGCATTAATCTTTTCATCCGGTGCCGGTATGGGAGTGGATTCGGGATTGCCCGATTTCAGAGGAGACGAAGGATTTTGGAAAGCTTATCCGCCAATTGCCAAATTAGGGCATTCGTTTATAGATATGGCAAATCCGCGTTGGTTTCAGACAAACCCAAAATTAGCTTGGGCTTTTTACGGCCATCGCTTTAATCTCTACCGAGAAACGACACCCCATAAGGGGTTTTCGCAACAGTTGCAAATGGGTAATGATAAACCTTACGGATATTTTGTGTTTACCTCCAATGTGGACGGACAGTACCAAAAGGCGGGCTTTTCAAGTGAAGCCATAGCCGAAGTACACGGTTCCATACATCATTTTCAGTGTGCAAACCGTTGCAGTCATGATATTTGGAAAGCTCCCGATGAGGATGTAGCGATTGATGAAGAACGTTTTGAAGCGCTTGAACCGCTGCCGGCCTGCCCAAATTGCGGGGGCCTTGCGCGACCCAATATTTTAATGTTTGGCGACTGGGGTTGGATATCCAAAAGAACCGGAGAGCAGGAAGAGCGAATGGAGGCTTTTTTTGATCAATTTGATTCCGGGCATAAATTTGCTGTTATTGAAACAGGTGCAGGGCGCGGCGTACCAACCGTAAGACGATTTTCCGAGCGCGTGTCGCGTATGCTCAAAGCGCCTTTATTGAGGATTAATCCGAGAGAATCCGGTTTAGGTTCAAGTCATGAAAGCAGCATGGCTTTTACAAAGGGTGCGGCCGAAACTATTGATAATATTTACCGCGAATATCAAAAGCTTTTATAGCTTTGCGGGCATAATTCATTTAATTTTTTTCGGATGATAATAAAAAGCGCTGAATTTATAAAAAGCAGTACTACGGCTGAGCAATGCCCAAATACCGATATGCCTGAATATGCATTTATCGGAAGGTCGAATGTAGGAAAATCTTCCTTGATAAATATGATTACGGGAAGAAAAAAGCTGGCTTTAACATCATCCACGCCCGGAAAGACACGTACCATCAATCATTTTTTAATAAATGATGCTTGGTATTTAGTAGATTTGCCCGGATACGGTTATGCCAAACGTTCAAAAACCGAAAGAAAGTCTTGGCAGGATATGATGGACAGTTATTTTACCGAACGCGAAAACCTTTTGGCCGTATTTGTTTTATTGGATGCTCGGCATGATCCTAAAAAAAACGATTTGGAGTTTATGGAATATCTCGGAAAGCTGGAAATACCCTTTGTAATGGCTTTTACAAAGATTGATAAAATAGGGCAGCTAAAGCTGAAACAGCTTGAGCCGAAATACAAAAAGGCTATGGAAGAAAACTGGGAGTTCCTGCCTCAACTTTTTTATACCTCAGCCGAGAAAAAAATCGGAAATAAAGAAATACCGGCTTTTATAGCCGAGACCAATAAGTTGTACAATGCACAACGTTAAACTCACAGAGCTTTAAATTTTTTAACTTAACTATTTTTGATGAAAATAAAACCGGAACATATTGCCTCTGAAATAAATCATCGTTTGCAGGTGTTGATAATTGATTTTGAGATATTTATGAAGTCTTCTCATACAGCGGATGATGAGTCGGTACAATCAGTACTAAAACAGCTAAGCTCACTGAAGGAAACATTCATAAAAATTAAAAACGAAGAAAGTTTAGCTTCTCAGGATCTCGAAAACTGCCGCTTAATTGTTGATGATATTATTGATAAGATGCTAAAAATCAAAACAAAAAATCCGGCAGAAAAGAATGAGAAAATGGCAATATTAAATCAAATATACAATTTGCGCGAACTTTTGTTTGTCAAAAATAAATGAGTTTTTATATAAAATTCTAATATATTTGAGGTAAATTATATTTTACTTTGATCAATTTTTTTAGCTTTGCAGCTTGAATTTTAAATGTCATACTTTGAAACAACTACTTATTATGCGACACGCTAAGTCTGATTGGAGCAACAGCGCCCAATCGGATTTTGAGCGACCCCTCAATGAAAGAGGCCGAAAAGCAGCTCCCCTAATGGGGCATTTACTGCTGAAAAAAGATTTAGTTCCCGACTTAATCATTACTTCTTCCGCAAACCGTGCACTTGAAACAGCTGAGGCCGTTGCCGAAGCCTGTAAACTACCCGAAGATAAAATGGTCGTAACCGATGAATTGTATAACGGATATATTCCGGAGGTTACTCAGGTAATTCGCAGTGCCGATAAATCGGTTGAGCGGCTTATGGTTGTAGGGCATAATCCTACTTGGATGAACCTGACAGCTCATTTTTCAGATACTTATACCGAAATGAATACAGCTGAAATTTGTGTTCTGGAATTTCCGGGAAACGATTGGAACGAAATTTCGAAAAATTCATGTAAATTTGCGTCAAAATTATCGCCCAAAGGCACAGACGATTAACAAAATTTGTATAATGAGATTTCTTCCAATTATTCTTATCGGATTACTTTTTACGGCAGCTTGTAAGCCTGATTCCAAGAACAAAACCGGAGATGAAAATTCACGGAATATAAGCCCAAAAGAAAAACCCAAAGCAAAGCTGCTGAATGCCGAGTTGCAGAATAAAAATACGACTTACCGTACCGGTGATATAATTGATTTTGACCTTAATTTTGCCGACAGTATTGACGCTCAGTTTTGTAAGGTATTTTTGAACAGAGAGCTTATCGACAGTTTTGCGCTTGCCGATAACACTTATAAGTGGAACAGCTCAGAAGCAAAAACAGGAAAAAATACGCTGGCTTTTGAATTAAGAGAAAACGGAAATGTTTCGAGCAGTTCGGTTGAGCTTGTTTTGCTTTCGGATATTAAACCGCGTCAGTACAAATATAAAGTCGTTAATGTTTATCCGCATGACAGTCAAGCATACACGCAAGGTTTGTTTTATGAAGACGGTTTTTTGTATGAAGCAACCGGTTTGCGCGGTGAATCCACCGTACGAAGAGTTAAACTTGAAACCGGTGAAGTGGTCAGAAGCTTTTCCGTGCCGAGTGAAATTTTTGGTGAAGGTATAACTTATTACGATGATAAAATTGTTCAGCTAAGCTGGGACTCCGGGCGTGGCTTTGTTTATAGATTTTCGGATTTTAAACTTTTGCAGGAATTCAGATACAACGGTGAAGGCTGGGGCCTCGATCATTTTGAAGGTAAGCTTTACATGACCGACGGTTCTCATACCATTCGCATACTTAATGACCAAACCTACTCGCTTATCGAAACCCTCGACGTGTACGACAACGAAGGGCCTGTTCAGTATTTGAATGAATTGGAATTTATAAACGGCAAGCTTTGGGCCAATATCTACAGGCACGAAAAAATAGTAATTATCGACCCAAAAACAGGAAAGGCAGAGGGCAACATAAATCTCAAAAGACTTTTGCCCATGAACGATTATACTTCACAAACGGATGTTCTTAACGGCATTGCTTATGACAAAAAGAACAATCGTATTTTTGTTACCGGGAAAAAATGGCCTAAACTGTTTGAGATAGAAATATACTAAAGTATCAACTTCCTTCCGGATTACTGTTTTGTCGTAATCGACCGTTTTCAAAACCGGCGTAACGATGAAATTGGACATTACAGACAAACTCTATTTAGCATTGCTTTTGTTAAAACACTCTCGGCATAAAGGTTCGTAAATATCTTTTTCGCCCAGAAGCACTAATTCATCCTTTTCCGACAAACGGTGCGAGTATTGTGCAAGATTGCCGCAGCGCATACAAATGGCATGTACTTTAGTAACGTATTCAGCAATGGCAAAAAGTTCCGGTATGGGGCCGAAAGGAAGGCCTTTAAAATCCATGTCCAAGCCGGCTACAATTACACGTCTTCCTTTATTAGCCAAAGCATTGCAAACTGCCGGAAGCTCATCGTCAAAAAATTGTGCTTCGTCAATTCCTACGACTTCGCAACCGTTAGCCAGTTTCAGGATGTCGGCGGAATGTCTTACGGGCGTTGAGTTTATTGAATTGGCATCATGCGAAACTACTTTTTTCTCCGAATAGCGTTTATCAACCGCCGGTTTAAAAATTTCTACGGTTTGGTTGGCGATTTCCGCACGCCGCAAGCGCCGAATAAGTTCTTCCGTTTTGCCCGAAAACATGGAGCCCGCTATCACTTCAATCCAACCTTTCTCAATTACTTTGGTTTCTAAAAACATATTTTTCTTAAAATAAAATGACCCTTTGCGGGAATATCCTTTATGATTTAATCCGAAAATTTTACTTTTACAAAAATAAACAAACAGCATGAAAGTTAAAATTCATTTTTTCATCATTTTATTGATTGTCGGCTTTAGCTCCCATGCGCAGCACCTTAGCTACGCCCAAAAAGTTATTGACAGTTTATCATCGCCGGCTTTTTTCGGTCGTGCTTATGCATACTCCGGCGATTTAAAAACTGCCGAATTCATTCGCAGCGAGTGTTTGCGGTATTCCTCTGAGGTAGAAATGCAGGAGTTTTCGATAAGCGTTAATTCTTTGGTCGGCGAAAATTATTTATTCATTGAAAATGATACGCTTACCGCAGGAGCTGACTATATATGTGCTGCAACATCGTCTGATGTAAAAGGTCGTTTCCCTTTTCGTATTTTGGATAAGAAACTATTGAGCGATTCAGTTGCTTATGCCAAATTTGTCGGACTAAATCACTCAGAACACATTATAGTACTTGATACTTCGGGTTTTGAAGCTGAAAGCAGAGATGAAATCTATCAACTTTTTTCCCGGATGAATGTTTTGCAAGCCGAAGGTATTCTGGCTTTGCATCCTAAATTGCCGGCTTTTGTGCCCGGGCGATATCAGGCTAAGCATTTTTTGTTTCATTTGAAAAAAGAGCGTTTTAATCCGGATGCAGATTTCATAGAAGTCGGCGTAGAGGCCATTTATGAGCCCCAATATCAAACCCAAAATATTATTGCAAAATTGGAAGGTCGTTCCGATTCGGCCATTGTTTTTACCGCACATTACGACCATGTGGGCACTATGGGAAAAGATGTTTACTTCCCCGGAGCCAATGATAATGCAAGCGGGACGGCAGCTGTTTTGTCTTTACTCAAATATTTTTCGGATAAAGAGAATAAACATGACTTATATTTCATGTTTTTTTCGGCAGAAGAACTCGGTATTTTGGGTTCAGGATATTATACCGAAAATCCGGTTTTTCCGCTTTCCGAGATAAAATTTTTAATCAACTTGGATATGGTAGGCTCCGGCTCTAAAGGTGTTCAGGTGGTTAACGGCAGCGTACATCAAAATGAGTTTGACTTGTTGAGAGAATTAAATGCCCAAAACGAATATCTTGCCGATATAAAAATACGCGGAGCTGCCGCCAACAGCGACCACTATCCTTTTCATGGCAAAGGCGTAAAGAGCTTTTTTATTTATACTTTGGGCAATTATAAAGAATACCATAACATATATGATACCGCTGAAGCTTTGCCGCTGACGGCTTTTGATGATTTATTGGAATTATTAATTCGTTTTACCGAAAAATTGTAAGCATTTATGTCAAAATTATACCTCGTTCCTACGCCTATCGGAAATTTAAAAGACATGACTTTTCGGGCGGTTGATGTTTTGAAACAAGTTGATATTATTTATGCCGAAGATACACGAACTACCGGTGTTTTGCTAAAACATTTCGGTATTGAAACGCATGCTAAATCTTATCATAAATTTAATGAGCATAAAATGCTTGAGCGTATGATTGATTTTATAGCCGGCGGACATTCGGCGGCTTTGGTTTCCGATGCCGGAATGCCGGGTATTTCAGATCCGGGCTGGTTGTTGGTGAATGCTTGTATTGAAAATGATATTTTGGTGGAAAGCTTGCCGGGGCCCACGGCTTTTATTCCGGCATTGGTAAATTCGGGTTTGCCTTGTGATAAGTTTTGTTTTGAGGGTTTTTTACCTCAGAAAAAAGGCCGGATGAAGCGCATAAAAGAGTTGGCCGAAGAGCCGCGTACCATGGTGTTTTATGAATCGCCCTATCGCTTGCCGAAAGCCCTGAAACAATTTGCCGAAGTGTTCGGGGAGGAACGGCAGGTATCGGTTTCGCGCGAATTAACCAAAATACATGAGGAAACAGTGAGAGGCAGTTTAAAAGAGCTTATTGAATATTATGAAGTCAATACCTTAAAAGGTGAAATTGTACTGGTTGTAGAAGGACTAAACAAGAACTATGCACGATAAGGATTTGATATACAAAATCGCTGTTGGACTTATTCCCGGTTTGGGGCCGGTGAATTCCAAAAATATAATATCGTATTTGGGCAGTATAGAAAAGCTTTTCACCGCTAAAGAAAAGGCGTTTCTTAACATTCCGGGTATTGCCGAAAAAGCAGCACGCAGCATCATCAAAAACCGAAATGTATTGGATAGAGCAGAGCAGGAGCTAAAGTTCATCGAAAAACATAATATCAGCCCTCTTTTTTATACCGATAAGGCGTACCCATATTATTTGAAACAATGTGTTGATGCACCTCTTTTACTATATATAAAGGGCACAACGGATTTTCAAAACCGAAAAATTATATCCGTAATCGGAACGCGCAAAGCTACACCTTATGGTAAAGATATATGCAAGCAGCTTATAAAAGAACTGGCCGATAAAGGACATAATCCGATAATAGTAAGCGGCTTGGCATACGGTATTGACAGCTGCGCTCATCAAGCAGCCATTGACAACGGCTTAGATACCATTGCCGTGCTCGGCCACGGCCTGGATCGTATGTATCCGGCTCAGCATCGTAATTTAGCGACAAAAATTATTAAACAAGGCGGTTTGCTTACTGAATTTATGAGCGATAGTGAGTTTAAGCGCCAAAACTTTCTGCAACGCAATCGCATCATTGCCGGTATGAGCCAAGCCACCATTGTGATTGAGTCGGCCGAGAAAGGCGGGTCACTGACCACAGCCGAATATGCCAACTCGTATAATCGCGAAGTTTTTGCCGTACCCGGCCGATTGGGAGACAGCTTTTCCAAAGGTTGCAATTTTCTGATTAAAACCCATCGAGCCGCTTTGCTGCAATCAGTCGATGACATTGAATATCTTTTGAATTGGGAAAAAGAGCAAGCCGCCAAGCAGCAGCAAATATTCGTAGAGTTAGATGAGGAACAAAAAAAAATCACCCAAGTACTTCAAAACTCTAAAACCGCCTCAGCGGATGAAATATGCCGGCATACCGGTTTCCCGATTTACAAAGTTTCTTCCGTGCTTTTGGATTTGGAATTTAAAGGCATTATCAGAACATTGCCCGGAAAAATGTATGAATTGACCGGAAGCGGTGTAGTGGGATAAGAAACTCATTTTTTCTGCTTCGAACCTTACTGTTTATGTTTCTTGGCTCACTTTTTTAAACCACACAGAACACAAAGGAACACAAAGCGTTTTTTATTAAGATACCGGGCTAATTTA
>CAYYQW010000008.1:35868-80383 GCA_964472505.1 uncultured Bacteroidaceae bacterium
CGTTTTTTATTAAGATACCGGGCTAATTTAATATTTTTCTATGTGTATCTTTGTGCCCTATGTGGTTTATTCTCCGCTTCGTAGCTTACCGGGAATGGCTCTAAATAACATTCTCAGTATGTTTCTTGGACCACATTTTTTAAACTACACAGAACACAAAGGAACACAAAGCGTTTTTTATTAAGATACCGGGCTAATTTAATATTTTTCTATGTGTATCTTTGTGTCCTATGTGGTTTATTTTTCCGCTTCGAGCCTTACTGTTTATTTTCTTGGCTCACTTTTTTTAACCACGCAGAACACAAAGGAACACAAAGGAACACAAAGTGTTTTATTTTATCTGACACTGAATAAGTAGCTTATGTTATCATCGGGAACTTGAATCTCGGGATTCTCTTTGAATACTTGTTTTTTCCCAAAACTATGCGCATAATGTGATAGCGCTATACCCATATCAACAATCTGCATATCATAGCCCGTGGATTTTGCATAGCCCGGTGTTCGCTGAATGAAAAAATGCGTTATTCCATTATCGGTAAAAATCAATCGCCAAGGTTGTTTGTTTGATGCGCTTGGTGCTGCTCTAATGTATTCCGCCAAGTCTTTTGTTTCACCGTTTTCAAGCGGGGTATTAAAATCATTGTAAAAGAATAATTTGTTCGGGTCTTTTCTCTTGTTTGAATTTGCTGTTTTTCTGATGATTTTTTCCACAATGTGCTTGTTATCGGCGGCATAACCTATCGGTGATATAATTGGAATGAATTCATCTTCGGATATTTCCATATTGACTTGCAATTTTTTACGTGTAAAGGTGCCGCCCATCCAACAGGTGCCGATTCCGTGAGTTTGCAGAAGCAAAACTAAATTTTCAAACACATAACCCAGGTCAATTAATGTTTCCCGGTTGTTTTTACAGATACTGATTAGGTAAGAAGGCGCCTTTTTGATAAAACCGTAAGTCCCGATTTTTTCTTTCTTCTTAAGCTCTTTAACTTCTTGGTAAACTATGCGAGCTGTATTTCCGAAAGGGCCTTGCAAATTATTCTCATTTTTCAAATAATCGTTTAGAATGGCTTTATGCTTCTCAATTAGCTTATCGCCCGTATAATTCCTTACAGACCGTCTTTTAATTATGGCTTTGAGTATATTCATATGCTAATAATTTAGCCTAAGATATTAAAATCATATTTTTTTACAAGAATAATATCGGTTAGATTAAATATAAAGATTCTTTTTTTGTTTAATTGTAACTTTTTGTATTCGCTATACGTTTTACATAGTATGTGCCTAATATGTGTTACGGGTATATAGAATTTAAATCCTTTTTTTCAATAATTAAATCAGCAAAATGTACAAAACAATTTTGTCCTTGGTGTTATTATTATCTGTTTTTAATAATTTAAATGCCCAAAATTCCCTCTCGGGAAAAATTTTAGATGAAAATAATAAGACCGTCTTTTTTGCTACGGTAATCTTATATAATCAAGCTGACAGCTCGGTTTATAAAACCACTTCTTCCGGAGATGACGGTAGGTTTAGCTTTTCCGATATTAAAGAAGGCGGATATTATCTGAACGTTCGCTTTTTGGGATACCAAGACTACAGGAGTTCGCTTTTAACATTTCCCGAAGCTGAAAACACAGATTTAATAATACAACTTGAACCTCATGATCAGGAAATTGAAACGGTGGAAGTCGTTAAAACCAAGCCTTTGTTGCAACAAGAATCCGATCGTTTAGTGGTGAATGTGGCCGATAATATTACAAGCGGAAACACCAACTTAATGGACGTGATGAAAAAAGTGCCCGGGGTCATTGTTATCGGCGACAAAATAAGTTTGGCGGGAACCTCCAATGTAACGATTCTGATCAACGGTAAAACCACCAAATACATGGATGTGGAATCGCTCTTGCGTGATATGCCGGGCGATAACATTCAAAAAGTGGAAATCATTCATCAGCCCGGTGCCGAGTTTGATGCTGCCGGATCAGGGCCGATTTTGAATATTATTCTTAAGAAAAACAACTTGTTTGGGACCAACGGGAATGTAAGTGTCAGCGCAGAAAAAGGAGAACTGTGGAGAAACCGAGCCGGTGTATCCTTAAGTCATTACCAAGGCAATGTTAATATACAAGGCAGCTTGGGTTATAGAGATGCGAAATACAAAGAAGTCATGATTATTGAACGGCATGTATCGGATGATTTGTATGATCAATACAGCGATAATATATATGCCGGAAAAGGCTACCGAGCTAATCTGGGCGCCGATTGGGATATTAATGAACGGCATCGTGTAGGTTTCCAATCGCGTTTTGTTGACCACGACTCTTATGATAAGGTTTACAATATAACTAATATTTTGTATGCCGATGAATCGCAGATTGATCAAACAATAAGAACCGACAATATTGAAGACGGTTTTTGGCGTTTCGGCGGTGTAAACCCTTACTATATTTTTAAAATTGATACAACGGGTCAGAAGTTGGAACTGGATTTTAATTATCTGCAATTCAACAGAGACAGTGAAAATATCCTCACACCCACGGATGTGAATACCGACAATGTTTTGACTGGAATTAAGTATAATCAACCCGGAAAAACCATGATACTTGTCGGGAAATTGGATTACAGTTATCCTTTTTCTAAAGCTTTAAAACTGCAAGTCGGAACTAAATACAGCTTAGCTGATTTGGATAATAATTTCCTTTCGGCTTATAAATTGGATTCCGAATGGGTAAACGATACTGAACAGACTAATCATTATTTATTTGATGAAACCATTATTGCCGCTTACTCAAAGCTTTCCTATAACAAGGATAAATGGTCCGGAACTTTGGGTTTGCGCTATGAAGACAGTAACTCCAACGGAAGAAGTATCGGTATTGATACTGTGCTGAATCGAAGGATAAAAAAAATTTTCCCGAGTGCGAGTATCAGTCGTGAAATTGCTAAAGGCGTCAGCGGAATTTTGGCATACAGTTATCGTTTGGATCGTCCGCGATATACTTCGTTAAATCCATTCAGGTATTTGATGGATGCTTACACCTCATTTCGAGGAAACCCGGAGCTAAGGCCGGAATTCACACACAGTACAAAATTTAGTTTGGCTTTTCAAAGTCAGCCCTTTTTCAATATTGAGTACAAGCAAACACAAGATGCCATGATCGCTGTTGTGGAACAGAATGACGAAACCGGAGAAAGTTTTCGTTCAACGATTAATATTGATACCCGAAATATCGTTTCCGGAAGCTTATTTTTCCCGCTCGACTTTATTCCCGGATTCAGCGGATACGGCGGTGTAATAGCCAACAAGATTTATTATCACGCACCGGATTACTTGGGTGAGGTTTTTGAAGAGGATCAATGGAGCTACACAGGCTTTTTGCAGGCCGGCTATAGTTTTCCGTGGGATATTAAAGCGGAGGTCTCGGGCTGGTATAATTCCGGGGGTATGGAAGGCCTTTTGATTAATGAGTGGATGTACGGCGTAAGCTTTGGGCTTAGCAAGTCGTTTTTAGATAATCGTTTGAAAGTAAGCTTAAGTGCCGATGACATTTTTCATCGCTTTTATCACGGTGCGGTGGACTACAGCAATATGAATCTGACAGTTATTTCCGAATGGGATGCCCCGGATTATTCCATAAGTTTAAGTTACCGCTTTGGAAACCGCCACCTGAAAACAAAAAAACATCAAAGCGGAGCTTCGGAAGAGATGGATCGCGCACAGCAGGATTAGTTTGCCGGCTTTAACAGCATTATTATTTTGACCCGGCAGGTTTCGTGCCGGGTCTTATACCTAAGTTGAGCGGTTGGAGCATGGCGAACAAGCGCTTTACTTAGGTATAACCCCGATTTAGGAAATGTTGCTTTTCACCGACCGGGTGAGGTGAAATGCTTACATTTGCTTAATCGATTGAGCGGAATCGCTCAATTTGGGTTATAATTTCCTGTCTGAAAAAAAATACTATTTTTGCGGGTGTGCGATTTTATCAGATCGTTCCGAATTTCAAAGTCGGAAAGGTTTTAAACAAAGGATATGAACAAACTTTCTGCAGCAATTATAACATACAACGAAGAAAAAAACATTGAACGGTGCATTAAATCTTTATTACCCGTTGCAGATGAAATTGTTGTGCTGGATTCTTTTTCGGAAGATAAAACAGAACTGATTTGTGCAAATTTGGGCGTAAAGTTTCATCAACACGCTTTTGACGGACATATTCAGCAAAAAAATCGAGCTCTTACTTATACAAAATACGATTGGGTGCTTTCATTGGATGCCGATGAGGCGCTCAGCTCGGAGCTTAGAGATTCAATTCTTCGTTTAAAATCGGCTTCCGCTTTGTCGGATGCTTATGCTTTTAATCGTTTGAACTATTATTGCGGAATACCCCTGAGGCATATTTGGCAGCCGGATATCAACATTCGGCTTTGGCGAAAAGGCGCCGGACAGTGGGAAGGCAAAAACCCACATGATACCTTTATTTTAAAGCCTGAGAAGACCTTGACACGCTTAAAGGGCAATTTATTGCATTATTCTTTTGAAACCATAGAACAGCATTTGAATCAGATTAATAAGTTCTCAAGCATAGCTGCCGATGATTTGTTTAAAAAAGGAAAAAAGCCCGGTTTAAAACTTTATTTTAGTCCGGTGACGGCATTTGTAAAACAATATTTCCTGAAAGCCGGTTTTTTAGATGGGTATTATGGCTTCGTGGTAGCGGTGAATTCAGCTTTTGCAAAATTTTCAAAATATTCTAAATTGAAAGCCGAAAATAAAACCAATAAAAGCAGACGAAATCATGAATAATCGGCCGAGCATTTGTTTTTTTAATACGGCCAAAGTCTGGGGCGGCGGCGAAAAGTGGCATTTCGACCATGCTTTGGCTTTGCATGACAGAGGATTTAACGTAATAGCCGTTGGAGGCGTCAACAGTGATTTATCCCGGCGCTTTCATGAGACTGATATTCCGATTTATGAAATCGGAATTCGAACGTTCAGTTTTCTGAATCCTCAAAAACGGCGTTGTGTGATGAATATTTTTAAGGAAAATAATGTACAAACCATTATAATTAATCTTTCGGCAGACTTAAAAATTGCGGGTCCGCTTGCAAAAAAAATAGGAGCAAAGCAAATCATTTACCGACGCGGCAGCGCCATACCCGTTAAAGCACATTTTCTGAATAAATATTTGCTTGGAAGCGTTGTTACCGGAATTATCGCCAACTCGCTTGCAACTAAGCGCACACTCTTGCAGCATTTAGATTTGGATGAAAATAAAATTTCCGTCATTAATAACGGTATTCGCATTCGTAAGTATCATGTGCAGCCTGTTAAAAATAATCTTTTTACCATAGGCGGCTTGGGTCGTCTGAATAAGCAAAAAGCTTTTCATTTACTTATTGACATCTTGCGGCAGCTGCACGATGACGGTTACATAATCAGAGCCGTAATCGGAGGAAAAGGCGAGCTGGAAGAAGATTTAAAGGCTTATGCTCATAAATTGAATTTGTCCGATTATATTGAATTTCTGGGATTTGTTGAGGATATAAATGCCTTTATGCAACAGATTGATGTATTTGTTCTGAGCTCAAAATGGGAAGGTTTTGGTTATGTGCTCGCAGAAGCTGCTGCCTGCGGGAAAGCTTGCGTGGCATTTGATGTTTCGAGTAATCCGGAGTTGATTATTCACGGCGAAACCGGTTTTCTGGCCGATGCTTTTGATACCAAACAGGCCGCAGACTATATAAGGCAATTATATGAAAACAGAGAGCTATTGTCCCGCTTAGGTGAAAACGGGCGTCATTATGTGGAGCAGAATTTTAGTTTTGAAAAATCTGCCGATCGGCTGATTGATTATATAAGCGACTAATCGGAATATCTATATCGTACGTCCCGAACTGCACGAAATGGCACTATGGGTCTAAATATGTATAAGCAAGACTTTATTAATCATTCGGAAAAACAAGTCAAACGTTTGCGAAAAAAGTTATCCCAGAGCACTGATTTTCTTCAATATGTCGTGATCGAGTATCGAAATACGGCGTCCGTCAACATTGACAACACTTTCGGAGGCAAAAGTTGATAATGTACGAATGGCATTGGATGTGGTCATATTGGATAAATTTGCCAAATCTTCGCGCGAGAGATAAACATTAACCGTTTTTCCGTCTTCTTCATAGCCGTATGTTTCGGCTAAGAAAAGCAGAGATTCTGCCAAACGTCCGCGAATATGCTTTTGGGTTAATGAAACGGTTCGTTTGCTTGAAAAACCCAATTCTTTGGCAAATTTCCGCATAATAGCCAGAGCAAATTCGGAATTCTCTTTTATGAGTTTCTCTAAATGCTTCTTTTCAATGATAGAGACTACGGAATCTTCAAGAGCTACGGCAGATGCTATGTAGCTGTCCTCGGCAAAGAGTGCTCTGAACCCAATAAATCCTTCCGGGCGCGTCATTCGAATGATTTGGTCTCTTCCTCCTACACCTTCGCGGAATATTTTTACCTTTCCTTCGCAAAGGAAGATTAATCCGGCCGGTTTACCGCCTTCTTTATATATAATTTCATCTTTTTTAAATTCGGTGCAAACCAGATTTTCTTTAAGGAAATCTAATTGTTCCCGGCTTAAGAGATGAAAGATAGAGTTTTCCGACATGATGCATTTTAAGCAATCCGGTTTATTTTGCATAGCGTTATTATTTCTGTTTTAAAACATCAAAAATAGTCAAATTCTTATAAATAAAAAAGAACTTTTCGTCAAAAAGAATTGTTTTTGGCACATACTTTTTAAATAATGAAGCAAAAAAAAACAGGCGTCTCTGATAATCGGAAATGCCTGTTTTGTGTTTTATGGAATAAATGATTTATTCAAGTTCTTTCTGTGCTACATAGTTAATTTTAAGAGCTCTTACACGTCTTAGTTCTTGCTTAATGTCTGTTACAATACCCATTTTTACGTGTTTATCAATTTTCAGAGCCGTTGTCATTTTTGGCCTGTCAGCGGGATCCAGATTTTCACGTTCTGCCTGAACGTAAGGTGCTATTTGCGTTAAATCTTCAATTGCATCATTAAGCTGTATGCGCGGTGATTCGCCGTATTGTTTTTGCTGACTTTTGGTAGGCGAGCCTACATATATGTAGCTGATTAATGATTTATCCTCCAGTTTTGTAACCTCGGTTGCTGTTGTGGGATTGAATTGTACTTTGAGTTCAACCTCCCGCATGGTTGTTACAGTCATAAAGAAAAACAACAACATAAAAACAATATCGGGCAGCGATGCCGTAGAAATAGCAGGTGAGCCTTTATCGCGTTTTCTGGTAAACTTTGCCATAATTTCTTGTTAGAATATTCTTAAAATAGTTATTTAATAGCCCGCGGTTCAGCTTCGGAAATAGCCAGCGGATAAACTGCTTTAACCGCCTCTAATTGTCGCTCCGTGAGGTCTTCGTAGTTAGTTCCGAAACGCTGCATGGCCAACTCTTTTCTCAAATCATTGACGGCTTTTACAAGTTCATTCTGCACTTGCATGTATTTGTCGTAACTGGTACCACGGTCGTTTTGCAAAGAAACAACCCCTTCCGAAACCATAACTTCTCCAAAGATAGGAACTGTTTTTGCCTTTTTTGCCGATAGATTAGCTTTGTTCAAAGGATTTTTGAAGAATTCCTTAGTCATTTCGGATAATTCATAGATACTTGTTTGATTCCCTTCAACGGCCAATTCATCATCTCTGTTGATGAGGACTACAAAAACGTTGCGTTCTTTTTTCTTTATTTCTTCCTCTTTAGTTTCATCTTCCGGCGGAGGGGGCAGCTGTCGCATCATTCCTTCGTCGGTATCCATGGTTGTGGTAACCAGAAAGAATATAAGGAGAAGAAAAGCAATGTCAGCCATTGAGCCGGCATTTATTTCTTGTAATTTTCGTCGTGCCATAATTGTAAATATTATATAACTGCCCTCAGCTTAGCCAAGGGCAGTTTTAATAAAAGTTATTTAAATACTTTATATATTTCCGAGAATACGGCCGATAATACAGCCAATCCCAATAAGAAATACATCGTGTACAGTCCTGTGCCGACCAGTTTTAAAGTGCCGGGAACATTATCTTCGCCGGTGTAGTTCGGCATTTCCAATAGCTCGGGTGAAGCTAAGAAATTAGCAGTCAGTATAAGTGCGCCCAGTATTAATAAAGGGATAAGACTTATAAGAGCTTTTTTGGGTTCGCTTGCAATTCTGAGTGCAAAATTAACAATGGCTCCAAGGATTGCTCCTGCAGCGGCTAATGCTACAAGTACGTACCCGAATTTCAGCATTCTGCTTGCCCAGATTGTATCAACACCTTCTTCTATGGCTTCTATATTCATGAAGTAGAAGATAACGAATACAATTGTTATGGCAAACAAAACCCATTGCAAGACGTTGGTTATTTTTCCTAAATTGTCACGCATAATTTATAATATTTTTTGTGAGTATCGGGTTCGTTCTGATTATTTGTTTTCGTATCGTGTAAGGATGTCTATCAATGAGATAGAGGCATCTTCCATTTTGGTTACAATTCCGTCAATTTTTGATACAATGTAGTTGTAGAAAATTTGAAGAATTACCGCTACAATAAGACCGGATACTGTGGTAATAAGAGCGATTTTAATACCGCCTGCTACCAGACCTGCATTTACGTTACCGGCTGCTTGAATGTTATCGAACGCTTCAATCATACCGATTACCGTACCCATGAAACCAAGCATTGGTGCAATGGCTATAAACAGGGCAATCCAAGTAAGGCCTCTTTCGAGTAATCCCATCTGAACGCTTCCGTATGAGATAACTGATTTCTCAACCACTTCCAAACCGTGATCTGCACGTGAAAGGCCTTGGTAGAAAATGCTGGCTACCGGTCCGCGTTTGTTTCTGCAAACTTCTTTAGCTGCTTCAACACCGCCGGTTTCCAATGCCGTTTCAACCTCCTCCAGGAGTTTGTTTGTGTTTGAGTCGGCAAAATTCAGATAGATAATACGCTCTACTGCAAGTGCCAAGCCAAGAATAAGGGCAATTAAAACGAAACTCATAAACATGGCACCACCTTCGATATATTTTTCTTTAATTACCGGGTGCAAGTTTCCGCCTTCAATTTCATCGCTCATTTCTTGTGCTTCATCGCTTGTGGCTGTTTCGGGCTCGGGCACGGTGTCATTGGCTAATGTGTCCGTTGTTTCTACCGTAGTTGTGTCGTCACTTTCAGGACTTTGCGCATAGGCGGAATTGTTTACTCCTAAAATCAACAATCCGAAAATTGCGGCTAATGCAAATAACTTTTTCATTTTTTTTGATTTAATATAGTTATTAATTTCTAAATTTTCCGGAGTTCCGGCGGAGAGAGCGGGATTCGAACCCGCGATACCCGGTTAGGGTATACGCGCTTTCCAGGCGCGCTCCTTCAGCCACTCGGACACCTCTCCGGGTCTGAGTTTTTTTGATTTTCAGTTTCCGAAATTATAAAAAAAATTTAACTCTAAAAATTTTATACTAAAAATAATGGAAAAACTCAGTTTGCAGTCTGTTTTTTCTTTTCTATTTTCTTTTTTTAGTCTTTTTATATTTTTAATGCACTGACTCAACTTGTTTATTTTCAAGACAATAAGGTCTTCGGCTGCCGGCCGGTCTTAAATTATCGAAATTTGTATTTTATTAAACATTCCGAAATATTTTTAATTCGTACATATTTCCCCCGCGAGTGATTTATTTATAAAATTTATTATTTCATTTTTGTTCAGTCCTAAACCGGACAAGTACATGAGTTTTGTAATCGCAGCTTCGGTTGTCATGTCGTAGCCGCTTGCTACGCCGGCATTTTGCAGCAGACGGCTGGTTTCGTATTTGCCCATGGATACTTTTCCGCCGTGGCATTGTGTAATATTAACCAAAGCTATACCGTCATCATTGGCTTGGCTCAATTTCTTTATAAACCAGTCATCCATAAATGCATTGCCCGATCCAAAGGTTTCCATAACTACGCCTTTGAGATTTTTTATTGAAAATACGGCATCAAAAAAATCTTTGCTTATACCGGGGAACAGTTTTATCAGCGCCACATTAGTATCTAATTTTGTTTGAATAACGGGAACATTCTCATCTTGCGGATACCTTATGATTTGACGGTTGTATTTAATGTTTATACCGGCTTTTGCAAGTCTCGGAAAATTTGGTGAATCAAAAGCGTCGAAGTATTCGGCATTTTTTTTGGTGGTACGGTTTCCTCTGAAAAGTTGATTATCAAAATATATGCAAACTTCCGGTACAATGGCTTTCCCGTCGGCTGTTTTTGCGGCGGCAATTTCTATGGATGTAATTAGGTTTTCTTTTCCGTCGGTACGCAGAGTTTCTACCGGGAGCTGCGAGCCGGTAATTATGATAGGTTTATTAAAGTTTTGCAGAATAAAACTTAATGCCGATGAAGTATATGCCATCGTATCGGTCCCGTGCAAAATAACAAAGCCGTCGTATTGGGAGTATTTTTTTAACAGTATGTTGGCTAATTTTACCCAAGTATCGGGTTTCAGGTTTGCCGAGTCTATGGGTTGGTCAAAGGCTACAGTTTCTAATCGAAAACCAAATTTTTGAAGTGCCGGAATATTCTCGGGCAGGTAGTTAAAATCAAATGGCTTGTATGCGCCGGTTTCCGGATTGGCTATCATACCTATGGTGCCGCCGGTATATATAATCAGTATGGATGTTTCTTTGGAAGTCATGGTTTTAATTATTTAGCTTAAAATTATTGAACAATTCAGCTGCATTTTTTTCGCTTATTTCTGAAATCTCATCTAAACTTTTGCCGTAAATATCGGCAATTTTTTCGACTATGTATATAAGGTGTTTACTTTCATTTCGTTTTCCCCGTTTCGGACTTGGCGAAAGATAAGGTGAGTCGGTTTCCGGAACAATATATTCAAGCGGAATTTCTTTTATGCTTTTATCTAAATCTGAGTTTTTAAATGTGACAATACCGTTAATTCCTATTTTAAAACTTTCAAGCTCGCAAATACGTTTAGCCTGTTTTGCATTTCCGGTAAAACTGTGAAATACTCCGCTTAGATTTTTGTCATGCTGTTCTTTTATAATGCTAAAAGCTTCTTCAAAAGCATTGCGCACATGTATAATGATGGGTATGCGGTATTTTTTTGCCCATTCAATTTGTCGGCTGAAGGCTTCTTCCTGTTCGTTTCTGTAGGTGGTGTCCCAATACAGGTCAATTCCGGTTTCGCCTACGGCAATGTATTTACCGCTTGCCAATTCTTCTTCTGCAAGTTTTAGTTCTTGTTCAAAATCCTCCTTAACGGAAGACGGATGAAGCCCGGCAGCTGCAAAACAGTTTTTCGGATAGCGTTCAAGCATTTCTCTTTGTACTTCGATGTATTTAGAATCGATGGCCGGCAGTACCATGCGTTTAATGCCGGCATTTATGGCGGCTTTTACGCATTCATCTCGATCGCCGTCAAATTGTTCAGAGTAAAGATGCGTGTGTGTATCGGTAAAAGTCATGACTTTTTTTGCAAAACTATAATTTTTTGTCGGAACGGCTTTATAAATTACATTTGTATCACTTTCAGTCGTTCAATTTTTTTTTTAAAATGATAGTATTATGAAGCGTTTATTTATTTTACTTGCGTTTATCTTTGGTATAATTGTATTTGCCGGCGCAGCCGAGTCCGAAACTCGGTATGCCGAAACAGCTGCCAAACAGGAAATTGTATCGGAGGGTATTCCTATACCCGTAGATTTGGTGAACGAAAAGCAATCATTTTTTAAGCGCAGTTTTTTCCGTCTTAAAGCAGCCTTACATCCCGGTAACTTCCCTTCTTTTTTATGGTCTTTTCTGATAAGTGCAATCGGTGCCTATACAATCTACGGTTTGGTACTTGGCCCGCTTTCGGTTTTGGCCGTTTATTTTATGGCCAAAAAAAAGAAATCGGAAGTCATGAAAGCCGTTTGGGGTTGGCTTACCGGTACCGCAGTTGGCTTGGGTGTCTGGATATTGATACGAGTAATTTAATTCTTTTTGACATATTTATCCAAAACCTCGTACAACTCTTCTCGCTCCGTTTTATTGAGTGCCGATAAGCTTAGCGAGGGAAAAACAAAACGCCCCTTATTGCTCTCGGCAATAATTACTATTTCATGCCTGAGATTAAAAATGCTGCTTTTTACCTCGTAAGATTTAATGGTATTAGCCGGCAGTTTAAACGCTTTGTATGAACGCAAAAACGGATGCGCCGAATAATATCTTACCATAATAGAGTCGCCCGTATCCTGAAGATAAAAATAATTCAATCGTAAGGCCAACATACTAAAGTAGGCTAAGACAATGAGTATTAACATGGTAAGAAAAGCCGTTCTTACATATTCTTCATTGGGTTCAAACAAATAGTAAGCGCCCAGTGCGAAAATCAGCACCAATTGCAGAATATAGAAAATTTTTATTTTTGCGGTTCTTAATTTATTATCAATGGTTGTCATTTTTTAGAGCTTTTCTGTTTTGATGGTAAAGGAAATACAAATCAGGGAAATTTTCAAGTTTTTCTTGATACGAAAATATGCAAAAGTACACTAAAAAAAACTTTTTATGGTAGAATAACATGCGTTAGTAAACTTGTTTTGGATATTTGAACCAAGGGCTTACTTTTGAGTATATTCCGAATTATTTACCACTTTTTTTTAAATTAGCAGAATATTTATTTAGTTAACTTAACAACAAACATTATGTTAAAAAAAATTCTTTCATTATTACTTATTATTTCTCTCTTAAGCAACCTTAGTGTACGTGCCGAGGGTGATGACGAGGGAATGTGGATGCCCTTCCTGATTCAGAAATTGAACATGAAGAAGATGCAAAAAATGGGACTGGAATTGACCGCTGAAGATATATACAGCGCCAATAAAAGCAGCCTTAAAGATGCCATTGTAGCCCTTGACCACGGCTCATGTACCGGTGAAATTGTTTCACCCGACGGGCTTTTCCTTACCAATCATCATTGCGGATACGGTGAAATACAAGCCCACAGCACGGTCGAAAATGACTATCTGACTGAAGGTTTTGTAGCTTGGTCCAAAAAAGAAGAGCTTCCCAATCCCGGTAAAACGGTTTCTTTCCTGATAAGCGCCGAAGATGTTACCGATAAAATTCTCGCAAAACTTTCCGATGAAATGGATGAGGAAGAACGCCAAATGATGATTCGAAAAGTTTCCAAAGAACTTGAAGAAGAAGCCGTTGGAGATACGCACTACACCGCCGAAGTACAGAGTTTTTACAAAGGAAATAATTTCTATATTTTTGTTTACGAAACATTCAAAGACGTACGATTGGTTTATGCTCCGCCTTCTTCCGTTGGTAAATACGGTGCCGATACCGATAACTGGATGTGGCCGCGTCATACAGGCGACTTTGCAATATTTAGAGTATATGCCGATAAAGACGGAAATCCTGCTGAATATTCCGAAGATAACGTGCCTTATAAGCCGCGTCATTATTTGACTATTTCAGGCAAAGGTTACGAAAAAGGCGATTTTGCCATGGTTTTGGGCTACCCCGGAAGCACTTCCAGATATCTTACTGCGAAAGGTGTAGAGCAAGTTATGGAGAATGAAAACAAAATTCGTATCAAATTGCGCGAAACCAAGCAGGAAATTATGAAAGCCGAAATGGATAAGAGTGATAAAGTGCGTATTCAATATGCTTCAAAATATTCACGTTCCACCAATTATTATAAATATTCAATTGGCCAAAACAGAGGTTTGAAAAACCTAAATGTAATTGGTAAGAAGAAAGCGCTCGAAATACAATTGATGACCTGGGTAAACGAAAACAAAGAACGAAAAGCCAAATACGGCGATATGTTGAAACTGATTAATAATGCCGTAGAAAAATCCGATGAATACGACCGTGCTTTTAATTATTGGATAGAAGCTTTATGGATTGGAGCCGAGTTTCCGCGTTTTGCTTTAAATTCATCGCGAAGCATGCAAGAGTATGTTATGACCAAAGATGAAGATTTGAAAAAAGAGTTGGAAGAAACAGCCAAAGAGTTTTTCAAAGATTATTATCAGCCCATCGACAAAAAAATGTTTACGGCGATGATGAAGATGTATAAAATGGATCTTGATGAGAAATTTTATCCCGCATTTTTCGAAACCGTTGAAAATGACTACAACGGAAGTTTTGAACAATATGCCGATTCTATTTTTGAAAATTCGCTGTTTACAGATGAAGACCGATTTATGGCATTTCTGGAAGACCCCAAACCGGAAGCCATGCAGGGCGATTTAGCTTTGGAAGTGGCTCAATCGGCCATTGCGTTATACCAAACCATACAGCAGGCTACCCAAGAACTGAATTACCAAAAACAAAATGGTGAGCGGCTGTATATGGATGCACTCCAAAAAATGAAAAGCAATGAGGCTCTGTATCCGGATGCCAATTCAAGCATGCGCTTTACATACGGAACAGTAGGCGATTATGAACCTCGCGATGCCGTTCTTTATACGCATTATACAACTTTAGAAGGTTATATGGAAAAGGAAGAAGAAGGATCTGAAAAAACCGCCGAGTTTTATGTTCATCAGAAAATAAAAGATTTATACAATGCCAAAGATTATGGCCGATACGGAGTTACGCTTCCTAACGGAGAAAAACAAATGGTCGTTAATTTTACAACCGATAACGATATTACCGGAGGAAACTCAGGCAGCCCCGTACTAAACGGCAAAGGACATCTTATCGGCATAGCTTTTGACGGCAACTGGGAAGCCATGAGCGGTGATATCGCATTTGAGACCGAATTGCAAAAATGTATTAATGTGGATATTCGTTTCGTACTTTTTGTAATGGACAAATATTCCGGAGCTCAACATTTATTGGATGAGATGAAAATCGTATTTTAATGAAGATAAAGAAGAATTAACTTTTATTTTGAGAGCAGTTCTGTACTATTTAATGCAGAACTGCTTTTTTTTATGAAAAAATCTATGATTTACTGAAATAATTTGAGCAAATTATTAAATTTGTGTGGATTTAAGAATGGCTAAAACAAAGCAATGAGCAAAAAACTAAAAATCGGATTAATATCTGCAGGAGTAATTATTGTAGTTCTTTTTATATTAAAAGCATCGGGGCTTTTGGGTGGGGCAGATTCGCCGGAGGTAAGTATCGAAAAGGCACAGATGCGTACGATAACCGAGATAATTTCAGCCAACGGAAAAATCCGGCCGGAGACCGAAGTTAAAATCAGCTCGGATGTATCCGGTGAAATCGTTGAGCTTTCCGTAACAGAAGGGCAGGAGATTAAACAGGGCGAATTACTTTTAAAAATTAAGCCCGATATTTATTTGTCTTCGGTAGAACGTGCCAATGCCGGACTCAATCAGGCAAAAGCACAGTTGGCTCAAGCCCGAGCCAGATTAATTCAGGCTGAAGCCTCTTTTGAGCAGGCTAAGCTGAGTTATGAACGTAACAAAAAGCTTTATGAACAAAAAACCATATCACAGGCTGAATTTGAACAATCGCAGACCAATTTTAAATCGGCAAAAGCAGAAACCGAGGCAGCCAAACAAACGGTAAATGCAGCAATATATACCGTAAAAAGTGCAGCAGCAAGTTTAAAAGAAACTCGTGAGAATCTTGACAAAACCAGTATTTATGCCCCAATGACCGGAACCGTTTCGCGCCTGAATGTGGAAAAAGGTGAGCGTGTGGTAGGAACCATGCAAATGGCCGGTACAGAGCTATTGCGCATTGCCAAAATGGATAAAATGGAGGTGATTACCGAAGTGAATGAAAACGATATTGTAAAAGTAAGCCACGGAGATACAGCAATAATAGAAGTGGATGCATACTTGGGTAAGAAATTTAAAGGCGTGGTAAGCGAAATAGCTAATTCATCCGGCGGTACGGGAGCCGTGCAAATTTCGTCGGAAGATATTACCAATTTTGAAGTAAAAATATTACTGCTTCCCGAGTCTTATGCTGATTTGTTGGAAGAAAATCCCGAAAAATACCCTTTTCGGCCCGGAATGTCCGCTACGGCTGATATTCAAACCAAAACTCTGAAAAACATATTAACCGTTCCCATAAAAGCCGTTACCACCCGCGAAGATACTGCAAGCGAGCAAGAAAATAAGCTCAATGAGCAAATGGTCGTTGTGTTTAAATACAAGGAAAATGAAACCGTAGATATGCAACAGGTAGAAACCGGCATACAGGACGATGAGTACATACAAGTACTTGAAGGCTTGGAAGAAGGAGATGAGGTGGTTACAGACCCTTACAATATGGTTTCAAACCGTTTGCGTGATAAACAACAGGTGCAAAAAGTGGAAAAAGAGAAATTATATACGGAGAAATAATTAGAGTTTGGCAGAAAACTACAAAATTAATTCACTGCGCACGTCAGGTGTTTTCACCTGACGCAAAACAGGCAGTTTTA
Source organism: uncultured Bacteroidaceae bacterium (assembly GCA_964472505.1). Lineage (GTDB taxonomy): Bacteria > Bacteroidota > Bacteroidia > Bacteroidales > JAADGE01 > JAYEIA01. Next base: position 52,343 of record CAYYQW010000008.1, read on the forward strand.
AAACTCCGTTCGGCTTAATAATGAAAGGATTAAGACGGTAGATTATCAGTAGTTGAAGTTTCGCAGCATAGTTTTTATTAGATATAAGACAATTTTGCAATCGGGTTGCAAGACCGGATACATGCCGGCTTTTGGCTGACGAAGATTGAAACACTTTTGAACGTCCGGCGGTTCCTGAGCATCAGTCGAAGGAAGGACTTCAAAACGTGTGGGCTGCTTGGAGCAGTGGCACGGGCACGCTTTCATCTTGCGGATTTCTGACCTTACATAATTTATTACGGTGGGGTAGGAATCATGATTTTATCAAAAAAATTGCGACAGCCTTGTTTACGTGGAATCAGGAGTTCTGAGTTTCAAAAGACCGGAATAAAAAAAGCTTCGCCAAAATTTTGGCGAAGCTTTTTTACTGTATAAACCCAATATGAATTAAACTAAACCTTGAGCCAGCATAGCATCGGCCACTTTTACAAAGCCGGCAATATTCGCTCCTTTTACATAATTAATGTATCCGTCATCTTCGGCGCCGAATTTTTTACAGGCATCGTGAATGTCAATCATGATTTTTTGTAATTTTTCATCCACTTCTTCCGAAGCCCAATTGTAGCGCATTGAGTTTTGGCTCATTTCCAGACCTGATACGGCTACGCCGCCGGCATTGGATGCTTTCCCGGGAGAAAACAAGATTTGAGCTTTATGGAATATTTCAACGGCTTCGGGTGTGCAAGGCATGTTAGCACCTTCGGCAACACAAATAACACCGTTATCAACCAGATTTTGAGCATCTTGCTCGTCGAGTTCGTTTTGAGTAGCGCAGGGCAGGGCAACATCGACTTTTTGTTCCCATGGGCGTTTTCCGGGGAAGAATTCAACACCAAATTCATCGGCATAAGGTTGCACCACATCATTGTTGGTAGCTCTGAGTTCCAGCATGTACTCAATTTTTTCGCCTGAAATGCCGTCCGGGTCGTAGATGTATCCGTCGGGTCCGGAGAGCGTTACTACTTTGGCACCCAGCTCGGTGGCTTTAATGGTTGCTCCCCAAGAAACATTACCGAAACCGGAAACGGCTACGGTTTTTCCTTGTAAGGAGTCGCCTCGTGTGGCCAGCATCTGTTGTGCAAAATACACATCGCCAAAGCCGGTAGCTTCCGGGCGCATCAGGCTTCCGCCCCATTCGCGGCCTTTGCCTGTAAGTACTCCGGTGAACTCATTTCTGAGGCGTTTGTATTGCCCGAACAGGTATCCGATTTCTCGACCGCCTACGCCGATATCGCCGGCCGGTACATCGGTATTAGGGCCAATGTGGCGGAACAATTCCGACATAAAGCTTTGGCAAAAACGCATGATTTCAGAATCTGATTTTCCTTTGGCATCAAAATCCGAGCCGCCTTTTCCGCCGCCCATGGGCAATGTGGTAAGGCTGTTTTTTAATATTTGTTCAAAACCCAAGAATTTCAAAATGCTTAAGTTAACGCTTGGGTGAAAACGCAAGCCGCCTTTATATGGGCCGATGGCGCTGTTATATTCTACCCGAAAACCTTTGTTTACATGTACTTCACCTTGGTCATCTTGCCAGGGTACACGGAACATTATTACACGCTCGGGTTCTACCATACGCTCTAATATTTTGGCCTCTTTGTATTTGGGGTTTTCTTCCATAAACGGAATGATAACCTCGGCTACTTCATATACCGCTTGATGAAATTCTGTTTCACCCGGATTGGCAGCCTTTACGATGTTCATGAACTTTTCTATTTTTTCGTGCATAGTAATTTATTTAAAAATTTCTAAATATGTTTTTAATATTATAAACAAAATTATACGTTTTTTGTTTAATTAAAATATTTAAGCAACTTGTTGAATAAATATATTTGTCTATGCATCAGTATTTTAACTTGCATCTAATGCTGTTAAAAAGCAGTTTTTGACAAAAATCAGGTATTTGAACATTATATTTCGGTTTTGAATAACAAACGTTTGCACAATTTGATGATATTTTATAAGAGTTTATTGTACAATATCCGGAATATTATTTGTGTTCAAGTGCCGGAAACTATGCTGATGAAGAAAATATTTTTGATCTAAGCGTTCTTAGTTTTCTTTGGAAAACGGTAAAATGATATTTCGACGGAGGCAGAGCCATCCGCCGAACGCGGCACAGCCTGAAGCGAACGGGGTAAGTAAAACGCATAAAAACATGTTTTAAAACGTTTGCGGAAAACCGAAATAATGACAAATTTTTATATTTTTGTTAGCCACAACGATAAATGACCCGTGAATACCGAACCGGCGAAATTGAGTAGGAAAAACGACAGTGGTAAGGCCACACTCTCTGAAATGTTTTTTTGCTGATTGCTTGCTTTTAAGTAAGCTTGTCATTAGTGTCGTATACCATATAGGATAGATTGGCGATGCGGGAGTGTTGTTAGTATATACGTTGGCGTTCATTTAAAGAAACCAAAATAACGGAGTTAAGTCGAAAATCCGAATTAGAGTAGACAAAAACAAAAATTAATAATATGAAAAAACAACTTTTAATTTCCGTATTAGCAGTATTGCTTTTCTCTTGTTCTTCACCATTAGACAAAAAATTTAATGAAGAAACTGCTCAAGAAGACATCAAAGCTATCAAGAGCGAAATAGGCTCAACTGAGTTAAATCTTTTAGCAGGTTCAATGATAAGATTAGAATTTCAAGGCAGAAACCTTGAAGAAATGACCTACGCTGAAATTTTAGAAGATGGAAAAAAATGGAAAGCTGAACAAGAAAAAATTGAAGCCGAACAAAAAGCACTTGCAGAAAAAGGCGCAAAGAAAGAAGCTGAAAGAATCAAAAAATTAAGAAAAGCCGTTATTGTTTCTTGTGTTGAAAAGGACTATACCGAAGTGGACTATCAAGATTACATTATCTACAAATTTGTTATCCAAAACAAATCAGACAAAGCAATTAGAGCTGTGAAAGGTAGAATAACATTTACAAACTTATTTGACGATGAAATAAAATCTCTAAATTTCGTTTATGACCAACCAATCCCAGCAGGAAAGGAAGTAAATTGGAATGCAACGTCTGACTACAACCAATTTATGGGTGAAGACAAGGCTCTGAAAAACAAGGATTTAAAAGACTTAAAAGTTATTTGGAAACCTGAAAAAATAATTTTTAAAGATGGTACGACTTTGGAATAAAAAAACGAAACGCCAACAGCGTATATAACTTATGGCGGGCAAAGTGGTAAATTCATGCTTTGTGCTTTTAAGTAAATTTAGTGTAAACCGACAAGTAAGTGCTTCGGAAACCGCCACACGTCATATACGCAAATCGATATGTGTAACAAAAATTGGAAAAATGAAAAATACTCTAACATTGAAAAAAAGATTCGTAATAAATATTCTTTTTTTAAGCCTAATTTTTTTATTTAGCTGCGATAAAGCGGTTAATGATATTAACGAAGACAACGAACCGGAAGAAGAAAGTGAATGGACAGTCTATAATCATACAAATAGTCCATTACCTTCTCATCAAATTGCATCTTTATTTACCGATAAAACCGGATTGTGGCTTTGTTCAAGTAATCTGTACCACTTTGACGGTGAAGAATGGATAACTTACGACAAGTATAATACAGGATTAGACCATCACCTTTCATTTGTGATATCCGGAATCAGAACAGAGCCTAATATAAACTGGTTTGGTTCTTGGACAGGTCTTTTAAAAAAAGTAGAAGATAACTGGAGCGCATTCACGCCAAATAATTCATCAATACCTTCTATTGGAGTAAATGAAATAACCGGAGACAAAGATGGTAATTTATGGTTAGCAACTGATGCAGGAATAAGCATGTTTGATGGTATAGACAATTTTAGTGTTTATGATGAAACTAATACTCCCATACCATGTAGATATACCAAATTTATTGATATTACTACTAATGGTGATGTTTGGGCCGGAATCGTTTATAACGAACAAATATGCCCTGAGCCTAAAATAGGTTATTTAGCAAGATTTAAAAATGACACCTGGACGATATTTTCATCACAAAATTCAAATATGCCGGAAGGAGATATTCGTGCCTTAAAAATTGATAACAACGATAATGTCTGGCTTGTAATTGATTGGGAGCTTATAAAGTTTAATAATACAGATTTTGATATTTATGATATACCAATATCTATTTTACCTTCAAATAGTTTAATTAACGATATAGCTTTTGATACCCAAAATAACTTATGGCTTGCCACAACAGCCGGTATTTTAAAATATGAAAATGGAACTTGGAAAAATATAACATCTGAAAATCCGGATTTATCACAAGAATACTTCCATATTGCAATTAGTGAAGATAATACAAAATGGTTTTCAGAATTTGGGTCGGAATTAGTAAAATATACAGGAGATTAATATTAAAAAGTTAAACAATTTAAAATAACTCTCAAATGAATACAAGAGTAAGAGATAGAATGATTGAAATTGCAAAACGAAAATAATATGCGCTTTGAAAAACTATCTAAATCAAGTTATTGGTCTAATAAAATAATATTAAAAACACACATATCCTTAACCTATGCGCCCTATTTTATAGCTTGTTTTTGCTTCGCTTCGCTTTGGTTTCACTATCCGCAGAATCCGATGTCGCCAAGCTATTTCCATTAAGGCTTATTTAAAAAATTATACATGAAACTTTTAGAAAAACAGATTGAAGACGTTTTCGAACAATTTTATACAGAATTAATTGAGCCTGATTTGGTTTTTCAAGGCAGACAAGTTATTCTTGAAAACAAATTACGAATAGACTTATTGTTTAAAGACGTAAATAATAAAAACGTAATAGTAGAGCTGAAAAAAGACAGCATTTCACGAGAAGATGTAGGGCAGATATTGCAATATGCAGGGACAATAGACAATAGTCGGGTAATTTTAATTGCTCCACATATTGCAAGCAGTTATAAAAAGTCATTTGAACACTATGGGATAGAATACATTGAGTTCAACAGTTTAAAAATTCAAAAATTATTTTCCAAATTATCAGAGAAAAGTAGAGAAATTGAAAAAAATGAATTACCTGTTTTTGAAGAAGTTATAAAAGAACCACTTCCCGAAAAAAGAATTATTGACGGAAATATTGCATTCAAAGTGTCTTATAACGACAGAAATTGGGCCGGAATATGCAGTCCCAAAATTTATCAGGAAAACAGTTTTGGGAAGCATAAAATGTTTTGGTGCAATGAACAACATAATCGTTTGAATACAGTTAAATGTCAAGATTGGAATGATAATGAGTTAGATATTAATAATTTTCCTTGTTATGATTCTGTTGCAAATAAAATTTTAGGTTTTAGTCCCGGGTGGAATCATGGTAAAAACAAACCTCATGTTTGTTTAAATGCAAAAGTAGGAAAAATCGCATTCTTAACCTCGCTTGAACCGGGGCTTCCTCAAAGCGAACGTTTTATTTTTACAATCTTTCAGATAGAGAAAATAATACCAAAGCAAGATAACGGCTACGAATATTATTACGGCAATAATAAAACAGCAATTAAATTAAGTCCGGATCAATATCTAAAATTTTGGGATTATTATACAAATAACTCTACAAATAAACGATTCAAAAACTTTTGGGGCTCAGGTCTATTTAGATATGTTAAAGATAAAATTGCCATAATGATTCTTAATGAGATATTAAGCAATAATGGATTTTCAAAAGAACAAAAAACGAATGCAGAAATTCTAATGAATAATTTTAAATAATAATGAAATAGCTTTTGTATAAGCAAATAAAAAATCTGACTATGACAAAACTATCCGAAAAACAAATTGAAGATGTGTTTGAACAACACTATAAAGAATTAATTTCATCTGATTTAGAGCTAATTGAAAGACAATATATCTTTAAGAATAAGCGAAGAGCAGACTTAATTTTTTTAGACAAAGACAAACGAAAAGTAATCGTAGAATTAAAAAGAAATGCCGTAAAAAGAGAAGATATTGGACAATTAGTAGAATATCACGGAATAATAAGTAATGAAAATCCAAGAATAATTTTAATTGCTCCTATCATTCCGCAAACTGTCAAAATTTCTTTTGAACATTTTGGCATTGAATATCTTGAGTTTAAGGTAGATAAAATTGCAGAATTGCATGAAAATTTATCAAAAAAGAATATACACAAAAAAAATATTCCTGTTAGTGAAGTAATTGCAGAACCATTATCTCAAAAGAGAATAATTGACGGAAATGTTGCATTTAAAGTTACTTATAATGACAGAAACTGGTCGGATGTTTGTTCTCCGAATATAGCACAATTTAATTTTGAAAATAGAACGTACTGTAATTTTCAAAGTACCTATTCTCTAAATTGCCAATCAAATAATTACATGGATTTACCTGAAAACGAAAAGTGTATTGAAACAAAAGTACTTAAAAATTTATGTTTTTATGCAGGACATTATCTCGGTAACAAACATAATTTTGAGCCTAAAAGAGCTTTGCACGTAAAATTAGGAAAAATTGCTGTTTTTACGTCAAGGAAACCGGGTACATCTGAAAGTGAACGGTTTATTTTTGCCATAGCACAAATTAATAAAATAAAAGATGAAATAGACATAAACCGCAATCCTTACGAAATGTTTTACTGTAATAAGAAAACTGCGGTAATTTTTAATGATAAATTTTATCCGAAATATTGGGATTATTACAGTAATGCAAATAATCCGAGTCGTAAAGCGTGGAATACAGGTCTTTACAGGTATTGGAATGACACAAAAGTCGAAACTTTATTAAATGATTTGAGTAAAAATAATCATTTAACAAAATCTCAAAAGACAAATATAAAAGAACTCATAGACTTGTTTTAAAATGAAACCCGGCTCGTCTCCGTTGAGCCAAGGCTGCCAAAATAAATGTCCAAGTTCGGCGGTCGGCTTTGCCACCGTCGTATTATTTTTGAGGGCTTTGCCCGGTTACGGCAACAAATGAGAATATAAGCTAAGTTGAGCGGCCGGAGCATAGCGAACAACCGCTCAACTTAGGTATTATTTGTATTTAAGTGCCGGAAACTATGCTGATGAAGAAAATATTTTTGATGTAAGCGTTCTTAGTTTTCTTTGGAAAATGGTAAAAAGATATTTCGACGGAGGCAGAGCCGGCCGCCGAATGCGGCATAGCCTGAAGCGAACTGGGTTTTTAGAAAATTAAAATCATTTTCCAAGTAAGTAATAATTGAACTAAATTATAAAAAGTGTTACCTTTGTTAAAAATACAAAATTATGATACAGACACATTCATCTATACAAAATTATTTATGGTTTTTCAAAAACATGAGCAGAAGAACGAAAATAGAACTAATTAACTGGCTTTCAAGCTCACTTCTTGAAAAAGAAGAGACGGAAACAGATGATTTTTTTGACTGTTTTGGAGCGTTTATTTCTGATAAATCAGCAGAACAACAAGTTGAGGAAATCCGAAAATCACGTTATTTCGAAGATAAAAATATTGAATTATGATAAATTATCTACTTGATACAGATATGTGTATTTTTTTTATCAACGGAAAGTTCGGACTAAAAGAAAAAATGCAAGCAGTGGGTAAGCAAAGACTTTTTATTTCTGAGATTACAATTGCAGAACTTAAATTTGGAGCAGAAAACAGTCAGAAAGTTGAGTCTAACCGAAAAACTGTTGATAAATTTGTAAAAGCATCACAAGTAATTCCAATTGCCGGAAGTATTGATATTTATGCAAAAGAAAAAGCAAGATTAAGAAAGCAAGGCACACCTATTGATGATTTTGATTTATTGATAGGAGCAACTGCAATTTCTAATAAAATGACACTTTTAACGAGAAATAAAAAGCATTTTAAACGTATGAATAATTTAACATACGAGGACCGGATTGACAATTATAGTGTATAATCGAGTACCCCGCTCTGTTGAGCCAAGGCTGCGTACAAAATAAATGTCCAAGTTCGGCGGTCGGCTTTGCCGCCGTCGTATTCTTTTTGAGGGCTTTGCCCGGTTACGGCAACAAATGAGCATATAACCCAAATTGAGCGATTCCGCTCAATCGATTAAGCAAATGTAAGCATTTCACCTCACTCATTCGGTGAAAAGCAACATTTCCTAAATCGGGGTTATACCTAAGTAAAGCGCTTGTTCGCTACGCTCCAACCGCTCAACTTAGGTATAATTTGTATTTTTGAAATAAAAACAGTATCAACAGGATATAAAATACAAGTGCCGGAAACTATGCTGATGAAGAAAATATTTTTGATCTAAGCGTTCTTAGTTTTCTTTGGAAAACGGTAAAATGATATTTCGACGGAGGCAGAGCCATCCGCCGAACACGGCACAGCCTGAAGCGAACAGGGCTACTTGTTTTGCAATAATTATTAGCCGCTTGAAAAAGAAATGTTTTTTTTATTTTAATTTTGTCCGGTTGTTTCGTTTTAAAAACTAAACGAATTGTTTCTAATCTAAAGTCTAATTTACCGGTCATGCAACTATCATTAAAAACTGTTTTACATAACCCCTCCAAAGTTCAGCTTTGGGCGGAGTTTATTCTGTTTTTTATAGCCTTTCCCTTTAGTTTTCTTACCCAATTTTATAAAGAATTTCCGTTAATGTTGGTTTTGATTTTATTGGGTCTGCTGATTTTCTTCTTTTTGTATTTCGACAAGTCGTTTGACAACAAATTATTTTTCCGTTATAAAGTGAGCCGCCGGATTTATATGAGAATTGCTATTGTGTTTTTGATTTCGGCTGCCGTAATGACTTTGATGATTTGGTATATTGACAGCAGCAAACTTTTTTTACTGATTAAAAAACGTCCGTGGCTGTTGCTTTTAATATCCGTATTTTACCCATTGTTTTCCGTAGTGCCGCAGGGTTTGGCATATCGGGCACTGTTTTTTCATCGATACGGCAGATTATTTAATTCTGAAATTATACGAATAATAGTTGCTGCCGCTATTTTTTCATTAGGCCACATATTATACAAAAATGCCTTTGTTTTACTGCTCACTTTTGTTGGCGGCTTGCTGTTTGCTTACCGATATCGACAAACCAATTCTTTAGCAGTAAGCGTTCTGGAGCATTCATTGCTTGGAATATGGCTGTTTGCATGTGGGCTGGGAACTTTTTTTGTCAGTTCAATGATTGAGTAGCGCTTAAACCAACCCTCGAACAATTTTTTCTATCGCTTTTGGGAAATGCTTATATTCCAAACGGTGTATGCGCTCAGCTAAGTTTTCGGGCGTATCGTTTGCAAATACCGGGCATTTATATTGAGCAATGATTTTTCCTTCATCGTAGTTTTCATTCACATAATGTATTGATATTCCGCTTTCTTTTTCGCCGGCATCTGTTACGGCTTGGTGTACACGCATTCCGTACATGCCTTTTCCTCCGTATTTAGGCAAAAGCGCCGGGTGTATGTTTATTATTTTGTTTTTGTATGCTTTGATTAGTTCTTTGGGGATAAGCTTTAAAAAGCCGGCCAGCACAATATAATCCACATCATATTCATTCAATACGCTAAGGATTTTAGAGCTGTTGTTTTGGCTGAAATCTTTTATGCAATGCGTTGGGACTTCAAGTTTATCGGCTCTTTCTAATACCCCGGCTTTATCATTATTGGTAAGCACTAATGTGATTTCAATATCCGGAATCATTTTAAAGTAATTTATCAAATTTTCTGCATTGGTTCCGTTTCCGGAGGCAAATACGGCGATTTTTTTCATATATTTAGTTTTATTGGAAATTTACTGAAAATAATTATTTTTTGTAGTATGTTTACAAACAGAACGTATTTCTTTTAGTGTTTTTATTGTTCTTTGCAGCGGCTGACTGTTTGTCGGCTTATAATGTTTAAATGCAGAACTTGTTGCGGCCAATCTCGGTCTTATGAGTTGTTTGCTGAAATTAGCCACAGTCTTTATTCCGGATATTTTTGATTTTCAACAGAGGGCCTAAGCCTCATAGATTAGCGGCTAATAAATATTCTGTTAAACTATGTTAAGAACTTTAAAACTATCGGTAAATTTAGTATAATTGGTTGAAAAATGAGAAATAGTTTTTCATTAGCAAATTACTTATGTATCGGAATGAGAAAATTTTTTTTTTTCTGACTTATTATTTTTCTTTGCACGGTATTAAATATGGAATTATTAACTAAAACATTTTATTATGTCTGACATTGCATCAAGAGTAAAAGCTATCATTGTTGACAAATTGGGAGTAGAAGAAAACGAAGTAAACGAAGAAGCAAGCTTCACAGATGATTTAGGTGCCGACTCCTTGGACACCGTTGAGCTCATCATGGAATTCGAGAAGGAATTTAATATTGCTATTCCCGATGACAAAGCTGAATCGATAGGAACTGTTGGTGAAGCTATTTCGTACATCGAAGACAATGCAAAATAATTTCTAATTGGAAAAGTGGGTTATGAGGTATTCGTACCAATCATAATCCTCTTTTTTTTTGTTAAAAACACGACACTTATGGAATTAAAAAGAGTAGTAGTAACCGGACTCGGTACAATAAATCCTTTAGGCAATAATCTATCCGACAGCTGGGAAAATATGGTAAAAGGCGTGAGTGGTGCAAGCCTCATTGATACTTTTGATACTACCCATTTCAAAACTAAATTTGCTTGCACGGTTAAAGATTATGATCCTTTAAAGTATTTTGACAGAAAAGAAGCCAGGAAACTGGATAAATACGCTCAATATGCACTTATTTCAGCCGATGAAGCTGTAAGAGATGCAAAAATTGATATTGAAAAAATTAATAAAGACAGAGCCGGTGTTATTTGGGGATCGGGTATCGGAGGCATTGAAACTTTTACCGAAGAAATTCGCAAATATATTGAAGGCAGCGGTGAGCCAAAATTCAATCCCTTTTTTATTCCTAAAATGATTGCCGATATAGCCTCCGGGCATATTTCCATTAAACACGATTTTAGAGGTCCAAACTTTACAACCGTTTCAGCCTGCGCATCATCAGCCAATGCATTGGCCGATGCATTTAACTACATTCGCTTGGGGAAAGCCGATATAATGATTTCCGGCGGTTCCGAAGCCGCTGTAAATGAAGCCGGTGTGGCAGGTTTTAATGCCATGCGAGCCATTTCCATGCGCAATGATGACCCGGCAAGTGCTTCACGGCCGTTTGATGCCGATCGCGACGGATTTGTCATGGGCGACGGCGGTGCTGCATTGATATTGGAAGAGTATGAGCATGCCGTAAAACGCGGTGCAACCATATATGCTGAATTTGCAGGTGCCGGACTCAGTGCCGATGCGCACCACATTACAGCTCCGCATCCCGAAGGACGCGGCGCAGCCATAGTTATGAAAAACGCATTGGAAGATGCCGGTATGAAACCCGAAGAAATCGACTATATTAATCTTCACGGAACATCAACAGGTTTAGGCGATATTGCCGAACCTTTGGCTGTGCAAAAAGTATTCGGAGAGCACGCATATAAATTAAGCATCAGCTCAACAAAATCAATGACCGGCCATTTACTCGGTGCTACCGGCGCACTGGAAGCATTAGCTTCTATTATGGCCATGAAAGAAGGCATAATACCGCCGACGATAAATCAGCATAATTTGGATGAGAAAATTGATCCGAGACTTGATTTTACATTCAATACAGCTAAAAAACGCGATATAAATGCTTTCTTAAGCAATACCTTTGGTTTTGGAGGACATAATGTATCCGTTATTTTTAAAAAACTAAAGTAAACAGGTGAATGTACTAAAGAAAAAACTTCGGAAAAAAACTCCGAGACTGCGCCGTGATATTATCAAAATATTAGGCTTCAGACCAAAAGATTTAGCTTTGTACACTTTGGCCTTGACACATAAATCTGTTAAAACTCGCCCGGAATCTGAAGACTACGGTAATAACGAACGTCTTGAGTTTCTGGGCGATGCCGTTTTAGATACCATCGTCAGTGAGTTGCTCTACAAGCGATTTCCTTCGGCTGATGAAGGCTTTCTGACCGATATGCGCACCAAAATTGTAAACGGGAAAAAGTTAGCCGAAATAGCTCGTGAAATGGGCTTAAATAAATTGCTTTTTGCCAATGCCGGCAAAAATCCTTCATACCGTATTTATGAAGATGCGCTCGAAGCTTTTATTGGTGCAATTTATGTGGACAAAGGCTATAAATATGCCAAACGCTTCGTAAATCGGCGTTTGTTTGTGAGATACATAGACCTGAACGAGCTTAAGCATGAAAATAATAACTATAAAAGCCGGCTCATTGAATGGTCGCAAAAGAGCAAATCCGAACTGCGATTTATAACTCACGAAGAAGCTGAAGAAGCCGATCATTTTAGTACGGAAGTGCTGGTTAATGAACGCGTATTGGGAACCGGCAAAGCCGGCTCAAAAAAGGCTGCCGAACAGATTGCCGCCGAACAGGCTCTCAAGAAAATTTTAGATTAAGTTTCCTTAAAACTCAAACGTATGGATATTGAAGCGGGTTCTTTGCCAAAAAAGATAATCGGAATTGCATCACAAGACGATATATATCGGGTTTCATGGACAATTGGAGAGAGTCTGGGCATCCGGCTTCAAAAAGACGAGCCGCTTACAGCCCGCATAAAGGGACAAGACTGTTATTTTGATTTATTTTATGATGTAGCCGAAAACGATGTGGTATATCGTATGGCGGCCAATAAAGCCAACGGAAACTTACTTTGTTCTTCTTATAAAAATATTGATTTTTTTTTAATTGTATCCGACTCCGATTTCAGTCCCAAACCGGATGCATTGCGTAATAGACTTCAGCAAGCCGAAGCTTTACTTGGAGTTTTTCTTATAGAAACATGCCCGACTTTGCGAAAAGCTTTCAAAAACTATTCTTTTTAATTTCGATTTGCGAAAAAAACATTTTAATATTCCTGTTTTTCTGCCCGAGTTGGCTTGTCCGCATCGGTGTGTTTTCTGCGATCAGGAGAAAATAAGCGGAACCCGAGGCATACCCGATCCGGCGGATGTTAAAGACATTATTGAGCGTCATCTCCAAACGCTGCCGCCGGATGCTGAAATTAATATCGCATTTTTTGGCGGAAGTTTTACCGGCTTACCGCTCGGCATGCAGAAAACCTATTTGGCTTTGGCTTATGAATATGTGAAGTCGGGAAGGGTAGAGGCTTTGCGGATTTCGACACGACCCGATTACATTAATTCCGAAATTCTTGCTTTACTTAAAACATATCGTGTAAAGACCATAGAGCTCGGCGCGCAGTCTTTTGACGATGAGGTTTTAAAACTTTCGCAACGCGGACATAGCGCCCAAGACATAAGGCGGGCATCAAAGCTTATTATTGAAAATGCTTTCAGCTTAGGCTTACAGATGATGATTGGCTTGCCCGGCGATACGCCTGAAAAAGCTCTATACACGGCTCGTGAAATCGTTGCTGCCGGTGCCGATAATACCCGAATATACCCGGCTTTGGTGCTTAAAAATACAGCCATGGCACGCATGTATAATGAAGGCAAATATCAAGCCTTAGCTTTGGAACAGGCCGTTCGAATCACCAAGGAATTAACGATGATTTTTGAAGCCGGAGGGGTAAAGATATTGCGAACCGGATTACACCCCTCGGAAGAGCTGAATTATGGAAGGTCATTGATTGCCGGACCTTATCACCCCTCGTTTAAGGAACTTGTTTTAAGCAGCCGCTTTAAAGATACGCTGGCCGGCTTGTTCGAAAAACGCCATAAAGGAAACTATTCTGTTCTTGTGAGCCCGCAAAGTATAAATTATGCCATTGGCTATGCTTCATCAAACAGATCATATTTTAATAAGCTTGGCTACGAAATAATTTTTATTCCGGATGACACCATGGGCATTGATGAGCTGAAAATCAGATAGCTTCGGCACTTAAAATTTAATGATACCTGCATTGTGAATTTCTGATTATCAGGTTATTGTGTGTTCTTGGTTATCGCCGACTTCGGCAAGCGGTTATTGAGCTTTTGTCGAAATGCTCAGTCTCTTATGGTATTTTGGGAGACTGAGTCCTTCGACTGCTGCTCAGGAACCGCCTGTCGAAGTCGGTAATTATAATTTTGGGCAACATACTGATAATCATAAAATTTATTTTTCTTCGCTGTTTTTATGATGAAGCACATTGGATATTACCCGTTTTATCAGAGGACTTTTTTTCTTTGTCGGGCTTTGTGTGTTTTTTTCATTAAGTTGAATATTTTCCTGATGCGGATATATGAACAGTACACTCAAGTCGTCATGATATTTCATGAGTTTTTGCGGTATGACATCCATGGCGGAATGAAAGGAAATTGAATTTTTCCGGGCTTTTATAAATATAATTAGGTCATTGGCTTTCATTCTTCCGGCAAGCACCAAAAAGTCGTCCCAATCATCAAAATGATCTATGTTAACCTTTATGGCTTGCTTTGTTTTTTTGAGTTCATAATTGATTATTTGAGCCAATTCTTCATTGGCAAATATTTCAATTGAAGCTGCAATTTGTTTTGCAAAACTCTTTATGGTTTGTATCCATTCATAGAAGCCGGGCTCGTGCTGTGCATCATTAGGAACTGCCAAAAAGATGCGTTTAAACGTATTACACGGGTGCAAAACTTTAGAAACTACAATCATTTTTGAAGTTTTATTCAAGATTTTCCCCAAGATACTGTCATAAAATGTTTCGGCAGGCAGCTGCTTGCCGTCCCAGCCAATCACAATTTTGTTTATAGACAATTCTTTAGCTGCACGTATAATTCCGGATGCCACATCATGATCTACTCGTGTTACGGGATGAACATTCTTTTCGATGGATGTGCCAATCTCTACGGCCTGTTGCAGAATTGAGTGTTCTTTTTTTATTTTTGTTTCGGCATGCTCGTCATCACCTACTACCGACATTGGGTAAACCGGGTCTTTTGCAAACCTGTTTTTTAACATGAAAGCCAGATGCATTAAACCTTCAATGGTTTTTGGGTTGGCTATGGGAATCAAAATCCTGTCGTGAATACTGTTACTGCCGCCGGCATCTTCTTTTTCCGATTCGGCAATTATCTTGCCGGCCGATTGCGTGGCCAGAGATGCCGTTAATGATGTCAGTAATATAATAATAACTGTTCCGTTCAATACGGAAATATCTATCAATTCTAAATTATACCCTACCATAACAACGGCTATGGTGGCTGCGGCTCTTGCACTTGTGAGCCCAAATATGAGGTTTCTTTCGGCAAGGCTGTATTTGAATACTTTTTGTGTGATGTAGGCCGCCAGATATTTTGTCCCTGCCGCTATGGCAAAGAAAACTGCTACAAAAATACCGACAGACCATCCGGTGAATAGTCCGCCTACATCAACCATCATGCCGACGCCAATCAGAAAAAACGGAATAAACAGCGTGTTACCTATAAAAACCACTCGGTTCATCAAAGGTGATACATGAGGAATGTAGGGATTTAATGCAATACCGGCCAGAAATGCTCCCAGAATGGGTTCAATGCCGGCAAACTCTGCCATAACCGAAGTTACCAGAACAATGGTAAGAATAAAAATATACTGAGAACTGCCTCCGGTTGTTACATTTTTAAAAAACCAGCGGGTAAGCAAGGGAATACCTTTCAGCACTATCAAAGAAAATACAATGATGGAAAGCACCAGAAACAAGCGAGAGTATATATTTGCACCGTCTTTTACTGATCCCGAGATAAATGCCAGCATAAGCAGAACCGCTGTATCAACTATAATTGTAGCTCCGAAGCTAATGGTTGAAGCTCTGCTTTTGGCTATACCCAAACTGTTTACAATGGGATATGCAATGAGCGTGTGCGATGCTATGGCAGCAGCTACCAATAAACTTCCTACAAAAGACATATCAAAAAAGTAATACGCGGCCAAAAAACTTACGCCCAACGGAAGCAGAAAACTTAAACTGCCTAAAAGAATGCTTTTGTTTTTGTTTTTTTTAAGGTCAATAATATCTACTTCCAAGCCCACTAAAAACATAAGGTATATAAGCCCGATAGTACCAAACAGTTCAACGGCTTCACCTCTTTCAAGAATATGAAAGCCGTGAGGGCCTATCAGAACGCCGGCAATAATAAGACCCACGATACTCGGCACGCGGAGTTTATCTAACAGCAAAGGAGCCAAAAGCATAATGAGCAGCACAATAGCGAATATTATCTCAGGCTGTGAAAACGGAAGAGAAGGTATGCTCATTAGAAATGTCATGCGTGTATAATTTGATTTTGTTTCTCGCTGCTAAAATAGCAATAATGTTTGAATACCGGTTTCTATATTAGTTTAGTTTTAGTATGCCTCGGTTTTGGCTTGTTCTGCTTTAGGGTAAGCAGGATAAGATTTAATAAATTACAAGTTTTTCAAAATACGAAATGCCTTCCGTTTCTATTTTCAAAAAATAAATGCCCGGCGGAAAATCATTCAAAGAAACAGCTCCTTTCTTGTTTGTAAGTTTTCCGGATTTAACTTTAAGGCCTGAAGCATTGTATAAAGTAAATTCTGAAGCCGGGACCACTCCTTTTACAAAAAAGGTTCCTCGAGTGGGATTGGGATAAATACTGATTTCTTCCCGAAAATGATTTTCTGTGGTATTTGTATCGGACCGGTAAAATTTATGCGGATCAGCACTTCCGCCTTCGGGGTGAGTTACGGTTTTGCCTTGGTTGTTTTCAGCTGAAATGTAATAGGAAATTTCAAAATTATTTCCCGGACTTGTTATTGTAGCAGAATACTCTCCGCGCCCGGAACTTGTCATATTTGTTTCCGTCCATTCCGTTGTTTCGGTTTTGTAATGCAGTGTTACGGAACTTCTTTTGGACGCTTGTTTGCCGTATGTATGGCTTGCCGCATTTATGGTGTATGAGTTTTGATAGTCTTGTTCACCCAAAATAGGACGATGAGAAATTCGGAACATTTGGCGATCGGCAATGCCGTGTGTTCTGCAGTGCAGGGCATCAGTGTTGTACCAGCCGGAGGAATAGACGCCCAGTATTTCGTAGCCGGGCATGTTTTCTTTATAGACCTCTATGGCATCAGCATCGTAGCTTGAGCCGGATATGGGGACAAAAACTTTTTTGTTTAAAATTAAGGAATTAGTGTAAGGGTTGGTTTCATATTGGTTTTGATGTGCAGCTTTTATACGAATAACTTCATAAGGATAGCCCCAAGATGAAAGGCTGTTGGCAAAGTATTCGGCCACAGCTTCATAGTCATAATAACGCGGATCATCTGTCGGTACTTGTGTAATCAGAATTTTGTTTGGTGAAAGAAACTTAGCCCAGCAGTCGATGTGTTTTATATAGACTCCCAAAGGGTCGGCGCTTATGTGGTATGTCTCTACCCCAAGATAATCCTTTACTTTTTGTTTTATTTCAGTTTCCGATTGCGATTCTTCTTCCAAAACCAAATCGGTGGAGGCTGCTGTTCCGTAGCCGTCCGACATATAATTGCCGCCGGTATGCGTCAGGTTCATTCCGTATATTTCCATATCCAAAGCGGTTGCAACGACTAAGGGAACGTCATTGTCATTGGGACGCGGGCGGTTGTACGGGAAGTTTACGGCTGCAATTTCATTTTGATTGATACTGATATACCAAGGGCTGTAATCACGCACCCACCAGCTGTTTACGGCATGGTGTATAAACTCACAATTAGTCAGATTTACATTGTGTTGGTCAAAAAGCTCTCTTACCGTATTTTCTTCGTCAGAGCTGTTTACCAAAGTTGTTAGTTTGCAATCTTTTGACATTTCCGCAATAGCCGAAATTGGTATTCCAAAACCGTTATCATAAGCAATCAGAACGCTTTCCATGGGCTCCCATTCGGCAATACTTCTGACAAGCCCGTTGGGTGCATCGGTTTCGCTGAAATCTCGATGAAAATTATTCATCAAAGCTTTTTCTTCAAGGGAGATTTCGTGTTTTAGCGGATATTTCGCTACTATGCTGTCTTGTGCAGAAGATTGGCCGCGAAGCAGCCCAATAAAAATGAATAAGACAATAATAGCTTTGTTTGTTTGCATAGTGTTTTTTTGTTAGACCGTTTGCAGGTTTTGAGCTGAGAGAGTATAAAACTAATTTCTTACCCGTTTAATCCAAAGACAGATTTCGGAAATTTTCTAAGCTTTCGGGATTTGCTAAGGCATCACGGTTTTTTACTTCCCCGCCGTTTATGATTTTTTTAACGCCCAACTCTACTTTTTTGCCGTTTATGGTATAGGGAATGTCAGGAACAGATTTGATTACGGAAGGAACATGGCGAGGACTGCATTTTTTAGAAATTTCGGTTTTTATTTTTTTTACAAGCTTTAAATTCAATTCTTTTTCGGGTTTCATTTTTACAAACAGGACAACGCTTTCGTCCGTATCGTTAATTTTTTTACCGGTAACTACGGAATCTTCAATTTCATTAAACGTGTCTAATACCCGGTAAATTTCGGCTGTTCCTATTCTCACGCCTTGTGGGTTAAGCGTGGCATCCGAGCGTCCGTGGATTATGATACCGCCGCTTTCGCGAATTTCAATAAAATCTCCGTGATGCCATACACCGGGGTATTCCGAGAAATAAGCATCGTGGTATTTTTTGCCTTCCGGGTCGTTCCAAAACTTAATCGGCATCGACGGAAAAGCTGTTTTGCAAACCAGTTCGCCTTTTTCATTAATCAGTGATTGGCCTTGCTCATCCCAACAATCCACATCCATGCCTAAACCTTTGCATTGAATTTCGCCGCGGCGAACAGGCAGCATCGGATTTCCAAGCACGAAGCAGGAAACAATATCGGTACCGCCGGATATGGACGATAATTGCAGGTCGGATTTCCATTGCTTATAGACATAATCAAAATTATCACCCGACAACGGGGAGCCTGTAGATGCTATTACTCTCAGTTTCGGAAAGTCGGATATGCTTTTGGGCTCAATTTTCGCATCTTGCAGAGCAGCTATATATTTAGCCGAAGTTCCGAAAAAGCTCAATTCTTCTTTTTCGGCTATTTTTAAAAGTGTATCCGGTTCGGGGTAAAAGGGATTTCCGTCATACAACACAAGGGTTGCACCAATGGCTAAGCTGCTTACCATCCAGTTCCACATCATCCAGCCGCAGGTTGTAAAATAAAATACCCGATCGTTTTTTCGAATATCCGAGTGCAAACGCAGTTCTTTCATGTGTTGCAGAAGCGTTCCGCCGGCTGAGTGCACAATGCTTTTCGGCAAACCGGTAGTGCCGGATGAGTACATGATATACAGCGGATGATCGAACGGCAGTTGTTCAAAGGTGAGTTCCTCCGGATTATCATCCAAAAAAACTTCCCAGTCCACTGAATTTGGAATTTCCCGAAGCTTGAGATTTCCGGTATAATTGACCATAACGGTTTTTTGTACCGTAGGAAGTTTTGTCAATATACCGGCCAATTTAGTTTGGGTATCATGGCTTTTCCCTTTGTAGAAATAGCCGTCGGCAGCCAGAATTATTTTTGGTTCAATTTGCGAAAAACGATCTAAAACGCCTTGTATGCCAAAATCGGGTGAAGATGATGACCAAATTGCGCCTATGGATGCCGTTGCCAGCATGAAAATTATGGTTTCCGGCATATTGGGCATAAAAGCTGCAATGCGGTCTCCTTTTTCTATCCCTTCTTTGCGCAGAGCTGAGGCTGCTTTTTGAACGCTTCGGTTTAGTTGTCGGTATGAGTATGTTTGACGTATTTTATTTTCGCCGTAAAACACAATGGCTTCTCCGGAATCATCTCTTTGAAGGAGATTTTCTGCAAAATTAAGCCTCAGGTTTTCAAACCAATGCGACTTACGCATTTCTTTGTGCTCATTGAGAACTTTCGTGTAAGCTTTTGAAAATCGGATCTCGGAAAAGTGAAATACGGACTCCCAAAACCGCTCCGGATGTTGCGTGCTCCATTTATGCAAAGCACTATAAGTTTTTTCGGATAAATTATATCGTTCGGCAACTTTCTGCATGAATTTGTACATATCGGTTTTGATATATTTCTCAAAACTTGGTTGCCATAAAATATCAGACATAGCAGTTGGGTTTCATTAGAAGATTTCTTCCTCGGGCGCAAACAACCGGTTGGCATTTTCTTGTTGTTTGTTATATTCATTACAATCCATAATAACACCATCATAATTTTCCGGTTTTTGGAAAGGGTCTTTGGATATTCCTAAATCTTTATTACCGTAAACACTTTTCATATAATATCCCCAAATGGGAAGCGCCATGCTGGAGCCTTGTCCGTATGCCCCGATGTCAAATCGAATACTTCGGGTTTCGCCGCCTACCCATACGCCGGTTACTAAGTTCGGAACCATGCCGATGAACCAACCGTCGGAGTTGTCATTGGTTGTACCGGTTTTTCCGGCTATTTCGTTGGTCAGTCCGAATTGGTAGCGTAATTTGGTACTTGTTCCGATATCCACAACACCCCGCAATAAATCAATCATGCGGTATGCTGTATTGGCATTGAGCGTTTCTTTTTTGCGTGCCGAAAATTTTGATATAATGTTTCCGTTTCTGTCTTCTATACGCGTAACATACACCGGCTCGGTATGCATGCCTTTGTTGGCATAAGTGCCAAATGCAGCAACCATTTCGGAGACTTTGGTTTCGGCGGCACCTACACATAGCGCATATACGGTATCTAAAGGACTTTTAATTCCTGTGCGTTTGGCCATTTTTACGATTTCCAGCGGGCCGTATTTTTTCATTACCCAAGCCGAGATTTGGTTGAGCGACAGAGCCAAGCCGTATTTTAGACTTACCATATCACCTTCTCGTTTGTTGGCCGAATATCTTGGCGTGTAAATTTCCGGTTTTTGGCCGGGCGGCATTTCAAAATTCACTTCAATGTTCGGTACTTTATGGCAGGGCGAAAGGCCGTCTTCCATAGCTACTGAGTAAACGATTGGTTTAATGGTTGAACCTACTTGGCGTCTGGCTTGGTTTACATGGTCGTAGCGAAAATGGCTGTAACTTGGCCCGCCAACATAAGCTTTAACGTGCCCCGAGTTCGGATCCATTGACATTAAGCCTGCTCTCAGAAAATATTTATAATAAACTATGGAGTCCATGGGCGTCATGGTCGTATCTTTCTCGCCTTCCCAAGTAAATACGCGCATTTGGGTTGGCGTGTTGAAACTTTCCATTATTTCGGCTGAGTCTTTTCCCGCCAAGCGTAATACTCTGTAGCGCTCACTACGCCGAACTGATGCATAAAGAATTTTATCAATTTGTTTTTTTGTTAGCTTCCAAGAGAAAGGAGCGTTGCGTTTTCCTTTTTTATGTTTGAAAAACAGGGGTTGCAAATATTCTCCCAAATGTTTTTCAACGGCTTTTTCGGCATAGTTTTGCATGTCTTCATTTATGGTTGTATAAATCTTTATGCCGTCGGTATAAAGATTGTACATGCTGCCGTCCGGCTTTTTGTTTTTGTGGCACCAGCCCATGAGCGGGTCATTTTCCCAATCAATGGAATCTTGCAAGTAATAATGGTAAGCAAATGAACCTACGGCTACTCCCTCTGAAAGTTTTGGTTTTGATTTCATCATATAGCCGCGCAGGAATTCTCTAAAATAGGGAGCCAAGCCGGTACGGTGCGATTGAACGCTGTAACTGAGTTCAATCGGAAGGCTTTGAAGCGAATCATAATATTCCTCGGTGCGTATTTTGTAGCCGTGCAGTTCTTTAAGCTTTTCTTGGTACTTTTCCATTTGGCTTAGTACCACGTTGCGGCGGCTTAATGCATTTTCCGGATTAAATTTCGGGCTGTAAAATGACGGAGCTTTAAGCAGACCAACCAATACAGCCGCTTGGTCTTGACTTAATGAATCCGGTGAAGCACTGTAGAATGTCCGTGCAGCGGCCTTAATCCCGTGGGCATTGCTGCCGAAAGGTACCGTATTTAAGTACATGGTAATGATCTCCTGCTTGGTATAGTTTTTCTCAAGTTTAACAGCCGTCATCCATTCCTTAAGTTTGGTTATTCCCAAATTGGCAAAATAGCTGATTTTATTTGAGTAATTGGTGGTATCTCTCGGGAAAAGGTTTTTTGCCAATTGTTGCGTAATGGTACTTCCTCCGCCTTTTGTGCTACCGGTCATTACGCCGAATAAGGCTCTTGCAATGGCTTTGGCATCGATGCCCGCATGCTCGTAAAAACGGATATCTTCCGTGGCTACAAGTGCGTTAACTACATTGGGTGAAAGTTCGGTAAATTCAACAACGGTACGGTTTTCTCTGTAAAATTTTCCCAACAGGCTGCCGTCATCGGTATATATTTCGGTGGCCAAGTTTGTTTCCGGGTTTTCTAATTCTTCAAACGAAGGCATGGTACCAAAAACTTCTAAGCTTATAAGTAAAAAAAGCAGAAGCGACAGGCCTATTCCCGAAAAAAATAAGACCCAAAGTACTTTAGTGATTTTACGTGTTTTGTTCATAAACAAATGCTTTGTGACAATAATATAATCCCGGAGCTTATAGTTTTATTTGTGTTCCCCGGTTTGGAAATTTAAAGAATGATGCAATCGGCTTTGGTCATTCTTCTTTGCTTTGACTCTCAGAGGAGCCGGAACTGTCGGTTTCTTCCACATCTACAATAAAATAACGGGTATCGCCCCACCAGGCAAAAGTCCTGAACCTTTCTTTGTAGGTAAGCTTTACGCGGTGGCCTTGCAGTTCTTTTAATTCCTCAATTATTTCTTCATCGGTAACCGAGAATTGGAAAAACTGAGATTCAGAAACGCCTTGTGCCAGTTCGCCTTCCCATGTTCTGAAAATAACGCCTTTGTGGCTTATTTTTATAAGTTCTCCGGCTCGGTAGCCTTTGCTGTAGGATGCAAAATACACAAATGTATAATAACCGCCCAACAGTAAAACAATCACTATTCCGGCATAAATAAGAAATTTTTTCATGGCTGTATATCAATATTTTTCTATGCAAATATAAGAAAAAAACTCAGTTTTGAAACATATTAAAAGTGTAATTGTGTATGAAAACTGTTGATATCTCGCCCGGCTTTAGCTTGTTATTCTTTAAATACGAAAAGGTTTTAAAAGAATAATAGAGTGTACAGATAAAAAAATTTGATGCTAAATTATATTATCCGTTACTTTGCAAAAAATATTTCCTATATAAAATAGGTCATAAGACATTTGAATACAAGCTATTTATGAGTAAAAATATAGTTATAGTCGAGTCGCCGGCTAAGGCCAAAACCATAGAGAAGTTTCTCGGGAAAGATTTTAAAGTGCTTTCCAGCTACGGTCATATACGAGATTTGGTAAAAAAGGATTTCGGTGTAGATATTGAAAATGATTATCAGCCGGTTTATGAAGTTTTGGATGATAAGAAAAAAATTGTCCGGGAGCTAAAGAAGCAGGTTAAAGATGCCGATATGATATATCTCGCATCCGATGAGGACCGCGAGGGAGAAGCTATTGCATGGCACTTATTCGAAACTCTAAAATTAAATAACAAGACAAGCAAGCGCATTGTTTTTAATGAAATTACCAAGCCGGCCATCAGCAAGGCCGTAAAAAATCCGGGCAGTATTAATCTGAATTTGGTTGATGCTCAACAAGCCCGACGTGTTTTGGACCGTTTGGTGGGATTTAAGCTTTCATCGGTTTTATGGAAGAAAGTTCAGTCTTCGCTTTCAGCCGGGCGTGTGCAATCGGTTGCCGTGCGTTTGTTGGTGGACAGAGAACGCGAAATTTTGGAATTCGTTCCCGAAAGCTCGTTCAAAGCCGGCATTAAAGTCAGCCCCGAATCTGACAGAAAACAGGCTTTTGAGGCCAAATACAAACCGGCTCTTGACGATGAAAAATCAGCTCTTGAATTGTTTAAAGAAATTCAGGGAAAAGACTATATAATAACAGAGATTGAAAAGAAAAAAGGGACGCGTTCGCCGGCACCGCCTTTTACTACCTCATCATTACAACAACAGGCGGCCGGAAAATTGGGCTTTTCGGTAAGCAAAACCATGCGCACCGCACAGCGTTTGTACGAAGGCGGTTACATTACCTATATGCGTACCGATTCCACAAATTTATCTAAAACGGCATTGGATTCAGCCGAAGATGAAATTAAAAAAACATACGGAGACGATTATTATCACAGGCGCACCTTCAAAACCAAATCAAAAGGCGCACAAGAAGCGCATGAGGCCATACGCCCAACGGATATGAAACGGAAAAGCGCCGGAAGTAATTCAGATGAAAAACGGCTCTACAGCCTAATTCAAAAAAGAACTTTGGCTTCGCAAATGAGTGCCGCAGTTTTCGAAAAAACCAAAGTAAGCATAAATGCAAAAGGAACTGATAGGGACTTTGAAGCTAACGGCGAAATATTGGTTTTCGACGGATTTTTGAAAGCCTATTATGCCGACAGTAAAGAAATTGTGAAAAATTCAGACTTTTTGCCGCCGCTTAAGAAAAATCAAAAACTTGATTTTATTGGAGGCGAAGCGCGGGAAGTATTTACAAAACATCCGCCGCGCTATAGCGAAGCAGCTTTGGTAAAGAAAATGGAAGATCTCGGTATCGGGCGGCCTTCAACTTATGCACCTACGATTTCTACTTTACAAAATCGCGGTTATGTGCTTATTGAAGACAGAGCCGGAACCGACAGAACCTACCGTCACATTCGTCTATCCGATAAAATTACGGTTTCCGACAAAACTGAAATCAGCGGCACCGAGAAATCAAAAATGTTCCCCACCGATACCGCTATGGTTGTAACGGACTTTTTGATTAAACATTTCTTAAACATTGTTGATTACAATTTTACGGCGAAAGTTGAGGAAGACTTTGATGAGATAGCTGCCGGCAAGATGGTTTGGAATAAGATGATTGACGATTTTTATACCGATTTCGACCAGCAAGTACAGAAAACCATTAAGGAAGCGGATAAAAATACCGGAGAACGCATTTTGGGAGAACATCCCGAAACCGGGAAGCGCGTTTCGGTTCGCTTGGGCAAATACGGACCCGTTGTACAGCACGGTTCGCCCGATGATGAAGACAAACCCAATTATGTGAGTTTGCAGAAAGATCAGTTTTTGGAAACCATAACTTTTGAAGAAGCACTTGAATTATTGAAATCTTCCGGAAACGGTCGATATTTGGGCGATGACCCGGAAACCGGCGAAAAAGTCTTCGTACGTGTTGCACGCTACGGGCCGGTAGTGCAAAGAGGCGACGGCTCCGGTAAGGAAAAACCAAAGTATGTGAGTTTATTGCCCGGTATGGACGTGAATTCCGTAGATTTGGACCAAGCATTGGCTTTACTCAGCTTGCCGAGAGATTTGGGAAAATATGAAGACAAAAAAGTGGTTACGGCTATCGGGCGTTTTGGCCCATACGTGCGCCACGACGGTAAATTTGCTTCTCTTAAGAAAACCGACAGCCCGCTAAGCATAGAGCTTGACAGAGCCATTGAGCTGATAGAAGAGAAACGCGAAAAAGACAGAAAAAGACAAATAAAAGTTTTTCCGGAAAACGAGGATATAAAAATTATCAAAGATCGTTGGAAGCGGCCTTGCATATATCACAATAAAAAATATTATAATATTTCCTCAATTGAAAAACCGAAGGAATTGACACTGGAGGAATGCAAGAAAATTATAGAGCAGGAAGAAGGTAAAGCTCCGAAAAAGAAACCGACAAAAAAGAAAACCGCTGCAAAAAAGAAAACCACAAGTAAAAAGAAAACTACCGGCAAAAAAGGAAGCGGCAAAAAGAAAAAGTAATACGCATTTGTCGTAAACTATAAATATAGGTCATGCAAACAGATTTGAGACATTATATAGATTTGCCGAAGACGGATAGCGGCTTTTTTGAACATCTGCACAGAAAAGAAGACCTCATGTTGCAGACAATGGCAAATGAGCAGCGTATAAAAAATCTGCGCGAGGGCAACTATAAACTTGCCGTTCTGGGTGTACCCGAAGACCGAAATTCTCAAAATAAAGGTTCGGCGGAAGCTCCCGATAAAATACGCGAAAAATTTTACAGCCTCTATTCGCCCGATCCGGATTTTCCGATGATTGATTTAGGTAATTTGAAGCAGGGCAAAAGCGTAAAAGATACTTATACGGCAGTCCGTGAAGTGTTTATTTTTTTAAGAAATTCGGGCATTATCCCGGTAATTATCGGCGGTACGCAAGATCTGTTGATGCCGATATTTGACAGTTACAATACGGCCAAACAACCGTTTAATATAAGCAATATTGATGCACGTTTCGATTTGGGTGATATTGAATCGGGTTTTGATAACAGTTCAATATTGTCGCGTATTATTCACGATAAAAGCCCTTATCTTTTCAATTATACCCAAATTGGTTATCAAGGCTATTATGCTTCGCCCAAAGACTTGGCATTATTGGATGATCTTTGGTTTGAGAATATTCGTCTCGGCGAAGCCCAATTTGATATGACGGAAAACGAACCTTATTTACGAGATTCCGATTTTGTTTGCATGGATATACGTGCCGTTCGGCAATCGGATGCTCCGGGCGTTTTTCCGGCTTCCGTTCACGGGTTTTACGGTGAACAGGCTTGCCAGTTGGCAAAATATGCCGGATTGAGTGATCGCTTAACGGGTTTTGCATTGTTTGAGACCAATCCCAAATACGACCGAGCCGGACAAACGGCTGAATTGGCAGCGCAAATTGTCTGGCATTTTATTCAGGGTGTGTGGTTGAGGAAAAAAGATTTTCCCGCTCGCTCAATTGAAGAATATCGGAAATTTATTGTCCCCACACCGGAGTCCGACAGCAACCTGATTTTTTATAAAAACCCTAAAACCGGACGTTGGTGGATGGAAATTCCTTACTTTGAGAAAAATAAGGAGCAAAAAATCATTGTCGCTTGCTCCATGTCCGATTATCATACCGCAACCGAGGGCGATGTGCCCGATCGTTGGTGGCGATATTACCAAAAACTCAGCAGCGCCTCCAAAAACAGTTAGATAAAGGCTGTAAATTTTGCAAGTTTTATTATATTTGTGATAATTGAAAACTTAAAGCTTCCTTTTCAAGGATAATCACTTATGGGAATCACAAATTTTGCTGCAAAAAAATTAATTAATTATAAATCCGAAAATTCTCCGGCTTTTAAATTCCGCCGAAAAAGAGCCGAAAGAATTAAGGCATTAATCGAACTGTGTTACAAAAACTACGGAAAAGTAGATATTATAGATATCGGAGGCACAAAACTCTATTGGAAAATTATTCCTGAAAACTTTCTGAGAAAAAATCATGTACACATTACCGTTTTGAATTTGCCTTCCGATAAGCCTTTACCTTCCGATGACGATTTGTTTTCTTTTCGCGAAGGCGACGGTTGCGATCTTTCGCGCTACAGCGCCGGCTTTTTTCATATAGCCCATTCCAATTCGGTAATTGAGCACGTAGGCAGTTGGGAAAACATGAAAAGTTTTTCGACAGAAACACGCCGTGTGGCAAAATACTATTATTTGCAAACTCCCAATTATTGGTTTCCTTTAGAACCCCATTTTGTTACACCTTTTTTTCATTGGTTGCCTCGGCGTTTGCGCATCAAGTTGCTTATGAATTATAGTTTGGGCTGGTATCCTAAAGCCAAAACCCGTGCAGGAGCCGAAAATATTTTGAATCATTGCAGCTTGCTTAAGAAAAAACAACTGCGCCGTCTTTTTCCCAAAGGGAAAATCCATAAAGAAAAAATCTTGTTTTTTGTGAAATCTTTTGTGGTAATGAATCAATAAGCTTTTTTGAATTAGGCGGATCACTATTACTTATAATTCCTTCAGTATCAAATGTTAGATATATTTAATGATGACCGTTTCTGCAATCGGAATCGCACTCGGTTTTGACACACCGGCTTCGGCAAGCTCAGCCTACGAATGCGGTCGGAGGCTGAGCCTGTCGAAGCCGGTGATAAATGCTTCGATGTAAATAGTACTCATGCGCCTAATTCAAAAGCTTTTATTGCTTTATTATCTTTTGAACTTGCTTTGCGCTTTTCCCTTGCATT
>CAYYQW010000009.1:0-12276 GCA_964472505.1 uncultured Bacteroidaceae bacterium
CTCTCAATGTCTTTGTCTTTAAGGTATTGTAAAAGTCTTCTTCTTTTACTTACCAGTTTTAGCAGGGCTCTGCGCGTACCGTGGTCATTTTTGTATTGTTTCAGATGACCCGTAAGATGTGTAATACGGTATGAAAACAATGCAATTTGGCTTTCGGTGCGTCCGGTATCATCTGCACTTTTTCCATGCTCGTTGAAAATTTCTCTTTTCTTTTCTGCAGTCAAATACATTTGCTGTTATTGTTTTGTTTGTAAATTTTTCAGGCTGCAAATATAAAGGATATTTTTAAATTACAAAAAACTTTTGTGAATTTAGTTTGCTTGTTTTTCATTGTCCAAATCGAAAGCTTCGTTTTAAGCGAAGCCTTTGGTCATAAAGTCGGACAATCTTACTGTAAATATCGTCTGATATCTGACTTTTAACAAGCGCTTCAGGGTTTTTAAGACCAAATTTTAACAATTGTTTAATTTCCCTCATTTTCAAGTGCCTGCATAATTTCTTCGGTCATTTTTATGTCGTGAAAAACATTTTGGACGTCTTCGTTTTCTTCCAAAAAATCAATCAATTTGAGGTTGGATATAGCCGTTTCAGGAGAGACTTCGCGTTCTGTTTTTGGGATTCTCCTGAGTTCGGCATTTTCGGCCTCAATTTTTAGTTCTTCCAATTTAGACTGCATATTTCCAAAATCTGTCATTTCAACCGAAAGGTAATATTTTTTGTCTTCTTCTTCAATCTCTTCTAAACCGGCGTCAATAAGCTCCAGTTCAAGTTCCTCAATATCTTTTTCTTCGGGCAATGTAATTGTGAATACGCCTTTTCGGTCGAAAAGATAGCTTAGGGATCCGTTTTTTCCGAGATTTCCGTTGAACTTGCTAAATGCATGCCTTACTGCGGATACCGTTCGTTGTTGATTATCGCTGAGGCATTCTACATAAATGGCAATGCCTTCGGGTCCGGTGCCTTCATAGGTGAGTGATTCAAGTTTTTCATCGGAAGTTTCGGCTTTTTTAACGGCGCGCTCTATATTATCTTTGGGCATGTTGGCGCCTTTGGCATTAGCCAGAGCCAAACGAAGAGCGGGATTAAAGTCGGGGTCGCTGTTTCCGCCTTCTTTAACGGCTATGGTAATTTCTTTAACGATGCGGCCGAAAATTTTTGCTTTTTGCGCATCTACCCTGCTTTTTCTGTGTTTTATGTTTGCCCACTTACTGTGTCCTGCCATAATTGAAATGTCTTGTTTGTGAAATTTTGCAGTGCAAATATATAAAAAAACTGCATTAAGGTAAAAAAAGCCTGCCGCCTTAGTTAAAAATCCGGCCAAATGCCTTTGAAGTAAGGAAAGAAAATAATACATCCGGCAGCCAAGGCACATATTGCACTAATCAGAACAGCTGCTGCTGCTGAGTCTTTTGCCTTTTTTATCAGAGCCTTTTTTTCGGCAGTTACAAAATCAGCGAGGTACTCTAATGCCGAATTGAACAATTCCGATATCAGGACTAAGGAAATCAGGAGTATCAGAATCAGGAGATCCGGTTTGCTTATTTTTAGTATTAGCGCCAAGCTCAGAACCATAACGGTTGCAAAAACATGTATTTTAAAATTGGCTTGTTCCGTAAATACGGTTTTAAGACCTTGAAATGCAGGAATAAAACTTTTTATGCGTTCTTTTATGAATTTTTTTTTCATTTTTTGTATATTGATGGAACTATATTAATAAAGAAGTTTATAAGATTTTACTTTATTTAATTTTTTGATTTCTGTACGAAATAATAAGAATTTTTATAAAATTATCGTAATTTTGTAATTAAATCAATATAAACCATAGCGCAATGAAAAAATTACTATTATCCCTTTTAGCCTTAGTTTTTGTATCAGGATTGTCTGCTCAGACTTTCTCATTTGGTGCACGTACCACACCCATGATTTCATGGAGTAAAGTGGAGAGTACCGATGATTTTGATTTTACAAATAACGGAGCCAAACTTGGTTTTTCCATAGGCCCTTCGTTAAAGACAAATCTCAGTGATAATTTTAATATTGAAGTAGGACTGCTGTTTTCGTGGCAAGGTAATAAATTCAATCAGTTTAGGGCGGATTCCATTGATTATAATTATGACATCAGACGCCAATACTTGCATATTCCCGTGACGGCAAACGGAAATATTCCTTTACACAGGTATTTTGATGCTGTAATGACTTTTGGTGTAATGCCCTCGATTCAATTGTCTTCTATTGCAGATATTACTGATAATGTGACCGGAGAAGTCGTAAAGCCGAATTATGATATACCCGGTTCTTACGGTAATTTTTACCTGATAGCCGGTGCCGGCGGAGTAATTCATTTAACCAGAGAAGTTGATTTTGCCATAGGTGCAAAGTATAATCACGGAACCATTGATGCTTGGTTCGACAGAGAAAGAAATACCTACATTAAAGAGTTAACTGAGAAACATCATTTTGTTTCGGTTGATTTGGGTTTGTATATCAAATTTTAAGCAAAGCAGTACAGAAAATTATTTGCGGCAACTTTATTTGAGTTGCCGCTTTTTTTTATAAATCTTTTACCGAAAATCCGGCTTTAAGTATGGCATCCGGTGAAAGAATTTGGTTTAATTTTTCCTCGGAAATAATACCAACTTGTTTAGATGCCGTAAAAACATCACAATTTTCTTTTTTCATTTTTTCGGCTATACGACTTGCATTGGCGTAACCAATGTAGGGATTAAGTGCCGTGCATACCGACGGGTTTCGATATAAGTTCTCAAAAGCTGCTTCTGACTTTATCGTTAGGCCTTGAACTAAATTCTCATTAAAACTGTTATTGGCCGAAATAAGCAATTTGATGCTTTCTAAAAGCGCATGGCCGATTATCGGCAGATAAGGATTAAGGTCTAAGCTGCCTTTGGCCGATAATGAGCTGATTAGCATATCGTTGCTTTGTACTTTTTGGGCGCAGCCAATAACAAACTCCGGAATTACCGGATT
Source organism: uncultured Bacteroidaceae bacterium (assembly GCA_964472505.1). Taxonomy (GTDB): domain Bacteria; phylum Bacteroidota; class Bacteroidia; order Bacteroidales; family JAADGE01; genus JAYEIA01. Next base: position 2,986 of record CAYYQW010000009.1, read on the forward strand.
TACTTTACCCGGCATAACGGAGCTTCCCGTTTGCTTGTCGGGTATTTGTATTTCCCGGTTGCCAATGATTCCTGATGATAGTAAGCGCAGATCTCCGGCCATTTTTTCTAAATTTACCGCATGGGCTTTGAGTATGGCATGTACCTCAACGAATGAATCAAGATTAGCGGTAGCATCTTGCAGGTTTTCTGAGCTGTGCAAGGGTAGTTTTGTGATTTCCTGAAGCTTGCGCGGAAGCTGCATAACAAAAAAGGTAGGCGTGCCCAAAGAGCTGCCTGCCGCACCGCCGCCAATATTTACGGTTTTTATGCGCTCTGAGCATTTGGAAATTCGCCACCAATCGCGCGAAAGCATTTCGTTGTAACCGCCCCAAAGCATCCCGTAGGACGAGGGCACGGCCGCTTGCATTTGCGTGTATGCAATGCGCAGAACATTGCGGTATTTTTTTTCAATTTTTTCTGTTTCGCTTCTCAGTTTATTTACGGATTCCTCCAAATCATTAAGTAAGAACATGGCGGCTGTTTTTAAAGCAGTCGGCATAACATCGTTGGTTGATTGATACAGGTTGGCCGTCTCAAAAGGGTCAATCAGCTCGTATTGGCCGCAACTTTTCCCCATGCGCAAAAGCGCCGAATTGCTGATAATTTCATTAATGTTCATATTGGCCGCCGTGCCCGCGCCGCCTTGCACGGCCGGCACTATAAAATGCTCAAAATACTTACCTTCAGAAACTTCTTTGGCGCTGATTATGAGTTCTTTTACTATTTCATCGGAAGGCAGTTTGAGTTGCTTCAATTTGTCGGGAAAATTTGCTTTTACGGCTTTTTTAAAATCTTTTACTGTCATATAACAAGCCAGTTTAACCAAGCCGGTGGCTTTGTACCAATCAATATCAAAACTTGTATCATTGGGGAAATTTTCTCGCGCTCTTAAAGCATTTATGCCGTACAAAGCGTTTTGTTTAATATCTTTGGAGCCTAAAAAATCAGTTTCTGTTCTCATAAAAGCTAAAAATTACCGTAAATTTATAAATTTGCTGATACTTTTTTCTGTAATAAAACATTTTCAATATGCACAAAATTGCAATAAATTTTCTGATTCTTTTGATATTTTTCTCGGCTTGTTCTGTTTTTAGGCCGGCAAATTCTGTTTCGGAAGCTGAGGTTCATGAAATTACATTGGATACCGTTACGGTTCAGGGCCGGAAAAATCAGAAAGCCGAGATGCGTGAAAATCCTTACACAAATTATCAGGCAACGGCTCAAAAAGTACATGAATTGCTTCATACCAAGCTGGATTTAAGTTTTGATATTCCCAATGAATGGGTTTTCGGGAAAGCCGAGATTACCTTAAAACCGCATTTCTATTCCGTGGATTCCGTAGTTTTGGATGCTCGGGGTTTTGATATTCATAAAACAGCCCTTATGGAGCAAGGCGGAAAGATTTCTGACTTAAAACACAATTACGACGGGAAAAAGCTCATTATTTATAATCGTGAATTACGAACACGTAACGATACATTTACATTATTTATAGATTATACGGCCAAGCCTTCTTTGCTTTCCGGCGGCGGATCATGGGCCATACGTGAAAATCGGGGCATGTATTTTCAGGATTCACAAAGTGATAATCCGCAGATTTGGACACAAGGTGAGCCGGAAGCCAACTCAGGCTGGTTTCCCACCATTGATAAACCCAATCAGCACATGACCCAAGAAATTTTTCTGACTGTTGACCGTGATTTTGAAACTTTGTCTAACGGAGCCAAAGTTAATGTATTGCTCAATGACGACGGTACCAAAACCGTACACTGGAAACAGGAAAAACCACACACTCCTTATTTGGCAGCCGTAATTGTAGGGCGTTTCGATATTATAAAGTATCATTGGCGGGATAAGCCCGTTTATGTTTACATTGAAGCCGGTGATGCCGAAAAAGCAAAGCCTACTTTCCGGAAGTCGGCGGATATGATGACGTTTTTTTCACACAAATTCCAATACGATTATCCTTGGGAAAAATATTCGCAGGTGGTGGTTCGGAATTTTATCAGCGGCGCAATGGAAAATACCGGAGCCACTGTATATTCCGATTATTTTTTGTCTGATCTCAACAAGGAAATATACCGACCCGGCCGAGAAATAACGGTAGCGCATGAGCTTTCGCATCATTGGTTTGGAAACTTGGTAACTTGCGAGTCTTGGGCTAATTTACCTTTGAATGAAGCATTTGCATCCTATGCCGAATATCTGTGGTTAGAGCATGAATACGGTCGGTTTACAGCCGATCGGCATTTGATTAATGCCGTAAATTCTTATTATTTCGAGGCTTCGTATAAAAATAAGGATTTAATTCGCTACTATCACAAATCACCCGGCAGCATGTTCGATATGCATTCTTATAATAAAGGTGCAGCCATATTGCACATGTTACGCTATGAAGTGGGCGATGAGGCATTCTTTGAATCTTTGGCGCATTACCTTAAGAAGCATGAATACCAAAGCACCGAAATACACGATTTGCGCTTGGCTTTTGAGGAAATTACAGGCAGAGATTTGAATTATTTTTTTGATGCTTGGTTTTTGAATAAGGGCTATTTAGAACTTGATATAGAATACCGTACAAGCGACAGTTTAAATTGGGAAATACATGTTGAACAAAAGCAAAAAGAAAACAGAGCACCGCTATACAAACATAAAGTGCCCGCGGATATTTATTTTAATGATACCATAATTCGTAAAGAACTTTGGCTCGATAAGCAGACTCAGGTGTTTGATTTATCTTTTCCGCGAAAAGCAAAGTTTGTAAAATTTGATGCAGAAAACAGCCTCTTGTGCAAAAAAACGGAAAACCGATCGAAAGAAGACTACCTTTTTATTTTGCAAAATGTAGCTAATTATAAAGATCAGAATGAAGCCATACTGTATTTGGAGAAATCGCTTAATAAAAAATCCCTTATTCCGGCCTATATGAGCTTACTGGAGAGTCCGTATTATTACTTCCGAAACTTAGCTTTAAAAATAATTCCGCTTAAAAAAAATGCTGCTTATTATCCCGCTTACGTAAAAAAAGTCAGAGAAATGGCTGATAAAGATTCGGATCCCTTGGTAAGAAAAACAGCCAAAGCGCTTTTAGAGAAAGAATAAAGAAGGTTTCAAATTCAGAACTCCTAACTTTACATAAAACAGATTGTTGTTTTTTTTTAGTGATATTTGAATTAGCTTAATAAGGTTTTTGAACATTTTCTTATTTTTTCTGCTGAGGCTAAGGTGTTTAAAATAAGGCTTTTAAAAGACCTTATTTTATTGGTTGCAACCTTAGTACAAAGGCTGTACAAATACAAAAAAAACTTATTACATTATTATACGACAACATAAGTTTACGAACAACATCACATAACAACCTGATAATCTGTTCAGGGGTCAGGAGTTCTGGAATTGGGAAAATTTTAGAAAAGGGTATTGAAAACAAAAAGCGCGGCTGAAACCACGCTTTTTGTTTTTTCATTGGATTCAGAAAACTTTGGTTAATCGGATTTATCCCAAAAGTTTTTCTCGCTCGCCTTCAAAACCGGGTTTCTCCAGCAAGGCAAACATATTTCGTTTATAAGCTTCCACACCGGGTTGGTCAAAAGGATTCACACCGAGTATGTATCCGCTTATTCCGCAAGCTTTTTCAAAGAAGAAAATCAATTCACCCAAATAGTATTCATTCAGTTCGGGAATTTCTATGCGGATGTTCGGTACTCCTCCGTCCACATGGGCAAGCACGGTTCCCAGTTCGGCGTTTTTGTTAATTTCATCCACGCGTTTTCCGCTCAGGTAGTTTAAGTTGTCCAAATTGGCCTTATCTTCCGGCAGTCTTAATTCGTTTTGTGGTTTTTGGACGGATATCAGTGTTTCAAAAAGCATTCGTCGGCCGTCTTGTATGTATTGCCCGAGAGAATGCAGGTCGGTGGTAAAGTTTACCGAAGCCGGAAAGATTCCTTTACCGTCTTTTCCTTCGCTTTCGCCGTAAAGTTGTTTCCACCATTCGGCAAAGTAGGCCAAACGCGGTTCATAATTTACCAGTATTTCGGTAGTAAAACCCTGTTGGTACAGGTTATTACGCAAAGCAGCATATTGAGCGGCCATATTAGAGTCAAATTCTGTTTTTTCGGCTGTTTGCAGCATCATGTTTTTAGCACCTTCCAATAATTTGCGAATGTTGAAGCCGGCTATTGCGATGGGCCATAGTCCAACCGGAGTAAGTACCGAAAAACGGCCGCCTACATCGTCGGGGATTATGTATGTTTTGTAGCCCTCTTCATCGGCCAATGTTTTTAGCGCACCTTTTTCTTTATCGGTAATTGCCGTAATGCGCCGGGCAGCTTCTTCTTTTCCGTATTTACTTTCCAAATCATTTTTTAAAAACCGGAAAGCAACAGCGGGTTCGGTGGTTGTGCCGGATTTTGAAATTATCGTTAAGGCATAATCGTGTTTTTGCAATAACTTGCGCAGCTCGTATAAATAATCTTCGCCAATGTTGTGGCCGGCGAACAATATTGTGGGATATTCTCGCTCTTTATCAAAAGCAGAAAAGTTTGTCGATAAAGCTTCAATAATCGCTTTAGCTCCGAGGTACGAGCCCCCGATTCCGATAACCACCATCATCTCGATTTTATCTTTCAGCGCTTTGGCGCGTTTTTCAATGTCCTCAATTAGGGCAAAATCAGCTTCGGGCAGGTCGAGCCAGCCCAAAAATTCATTTCCCGCACCGGTTTTTTCGTGCAGGCTTTGGTTGTTTTGTATGGCTTGAGACTGCAGTTTGCTTTCAATACTCTTGTTGATAAAAGGTACTGTATTTTCTTTGGATAATTTCATGGTATTAAGGTATTTATGTAAAAATATATAAATGAAATTTTAGTGCAAATGTAATTATGGTTTCAATCCGGCTTGCAAATTACGAAAAAAAATTGATAGAAATTCAAATAAAATTCATTCGTAAATGAAAACAGTCAATTCATAAAATATTATTCAGTGAATTTGTAAAAACAAGGAAAACTGATTACTTTTCACAAAAAATTAACCGGGTCAAGGGGGATATGAAGCAATTAAAAATAACAAAGCAGGTTACTAACAGAGAGTCAGTCTCATTGGATAAATATTTGCAGGAAATCAGCAAATACGATCTTATTTCACCTAAACGGGAAACCGAATTGGCCGAGAAAATCCGAAAGGGCGATATGAAAGCTTTGGATGAACTGATTAAAGCAAATTTGAGATTTGTAATTTCAGTAGCCAAACAATATCAAAACCAAGGCTTGAATTTGCCTGACTTAATAAACGAAGGTAATATCGGATTAATTAAAGCCGCAACCCGTTTTGACGAAACCAAGGGCTTTAAGTTTATATCCTATGCCGTATGGTGGATCCGCCAATCAATTCTGCAGTCTCTGGCCGAGTATGCCAGAGTTGTGCGACTGCCTTTAAATAAAATCGGTTCCATTAATAAGGTGAACAGAACTTTTTATGAATTATTGCAAAGATACAGTCGCGAGCCCGGTTATGAAGAAATTGCCAAAGAATTAAACATTGCGCCGGAAGATGTTAAGCATGCCATGATGAATTCCGAAAGGCATGTATCCATGGACGAGCCTTTGGATGATGATAATAAGCGGAACATGTACCAATTATTGATTAATAAAAACACGCTTTCTCCCGAAAAGAATTTGCTCAAAGAATCGCTCCTTCAGGAGTTGAAATCGGTTTTGTCCACACTGCCCAAACGGGAATCGGAAATAGTTAAAATGTCTTATGGTATTGACTTGCCTCATCCTTATACATTAGAAGAAATCGGCCGGCATTTTGAACTTACGCGTGAGCGTGTGAGGCAAATCAAAAGCCGTTCGCTAAAAAAATTAAAAAGCCGAAGCAGCACATTACAGAAATATCTGTAAAATCAGAATACATAGTAACAAGATTTTTTGTTTATTAATTAGAAAAGTTGTATTTTTATTCAACTTGATTTTTTTAACATAATATAAAAGATATGGGTTTTTGGAATAAAATGCGCGGTGAACTGATAGATATTATAGAATGGACCGACAGTTCGCAGGATACGATTGTATATCGGTTTGAACGCATGGGAAATGAAATTAAAAACGGAGCTCAGCTTACGGTAAGAGAATCGCAGGCTGCTGTTTTTATTAACGAAGGCAAAATGGCCGATGTTTTTCCGCCCGGGCGCTATGAGCTAAAGACGGAAAATTTGCCCATTCTTTCCACACTGAAAGGTTGGAAGTATGGATTTAACAGTCCGTTTAAAGCAGAGGTTTATTTTGTGAACACGCGTAAATTTACCGGACAAAAATGGGGAACCCCAAATCCGTTTTATATCAGAGATTCCGATTTCGGACGCGTTACTTTACGAGCGTTTGGGACTTACACCATGCGTGTTACCGATCCGGCAATTTTTATTAAAGAAGTGGTGGGCACCGATGATGATTTTTCCACTTCACAAATCAGCGACGAATTGCGCAGCCTTATCGTAACGCAATTTATTGATGCGATGGGCGAAAGTGGCTTACCGCTTTTGGATATGGCACAAAATTACAAAGATATATCTGAATTTTGTCAGAAAAAATTAGATACGGAATTTACCGAGTACGGGCTTGAAATTACCAAGTTCTTAATATCCAGTATCAACTTACCCGAAAAACTACAAGCCAAATTGGATGAAGGTACCGGCATGAATATGCTCGGTGATATGGATAAATATCAGCAAATGAAAATGGCTGACTCCATGGAAGGCGCCGCCAACAATCCCGGTGCCGGAGGCGGTATGGAAGGCATGATGGGAATGGCCATGATGCAACAGATGATGAATCAAAATAATATGATGCAAAATCAGCGCAATGTGCAAAATACCAACGCCGGCGGACCGCCTCCGCCGCCTCCCGGCCCCAAATATTTTGTATCCGTAAACGGGCAACAGCAAGGCCCCTTTGCCGATGAGCAATTACAGCAGTTAATTTCTCAAAGCCAACTCACAAAAGATACCTTTGTGTGGAAAGAAGGCATGTCCGGCTGGCAAAAAGCCGGAGAAGTGCCGGAAGTGGCCGCACTTTTCGGCGGTACACCTCCGCCTCCGCCTCCGCCGCCGCCTCAATAATTATTAAAGTCGGAAAAGCTGTTGTTGAAAAATGACAGCTTTTTTAGTTTGAAATAAGCGGTTACAACCAATTGCAAAAAAGACGACTTGCAAATCTATCATAAAAAGACTATTTTAGTAAAAACATTATAGTTATGCAAAGAATATTGATTGACAATATTGAGAATTTAAAAACATTGTGTTTGCAATACAATGTGAAATCACTGTATGCATTTGGTTCTGTTTGTACCGAAAAATTTAATGAAAATAGCGATATTGATTTATTAATTTCATTCAAACCAATGAACTATGGAGATTATGCCGACACATATTTTGAGTTAGCTGAAAAATTTGAAAATATATTTAAACGTCCTGTTGACTTAGTTACAGATAAATCATTGGGAAATCCATACTTTATTGAATCGATTAATCAAACTAAGACTCCAATATATGAAACTTGAGATAAAAAAATTTCTTTACGACATAAAAGAATCGATTGAATCGATTGAAAATTATCTTGGAGAAAAAAGAGACTTCAATATCTACATTTCCGATAAAATGCTCCGAAGAGCCGTTGAAAGAGAATTTGAAATTATCGGTGAAGCAATGAATCGAATTGAAAAGATTGATTCAACAATTGATATTTCCGGCAAAAAGCAAATTATCAATATGAGAAATCGTGTAATACACGGTTATGACAAAATTGACAATGAGATTATTTGGGGAATAATTATAAGACTCCTGCCAAATTTAAAACAAGAAATTGAATCCTTACTAAAATAAAAACAAAGAGTTATAGTGAAAGGTTTAATTAGTTTATAATGAGTACGTTATTCGAGTGGTCGGCACATAGGTAGCTTCTTTACAAGGAGAAAATCCGAAGTTGCACGCCCCCAAATCGGTTACAGATCGACTGTTATTTATAAAAATAAACTTTACGAATATGGAAGATAAAAATACGATTAAATGCGTGAACTGCGGAGCAGAATTAAAATTTGCTCCCGGCACCGTAAATCTCAAATGTGAGTTTTGTGATGCCGAGAATATTATTGAAGTTGATGAGCAGGCGAGGCAGGAAGCATTTGAAGAATTAGATTATCATAGTTATTTGCAAAACGCCGCGGTCGAGCAGGAAATGCTGGAAGTTTCCACCGTGCAATGCAGTAACTGCGGTGCTAAAACCACATTTGACCCTAATCTGGTTTCCGACCACTGCGAGTTTTGCGGTTCGCCGCTGGTTTCGGAAGAAGCCGAGAAATCATCGCTAATAAAACCCAAAGGCGTGTTGCCTTTTGTGATTTCTGAAAAAGAAGGTACGGAATTGTATAAAAAGTGGCTGAGAAAACTGTGGTTTGCACCAAACAAACTAAAAAAATACGCCCGCCAAACCGAACCGCTTGACGGCGTTTATGTGCCTTACTGGACCTACGACAGCAACACCTACACAAAATACAGCGGACAGCGCGGTGATGACTATACCGAAACCGAAACATACAGCGACAACGGCGAAACCAAAACCCGCACCGTTACCAAAACCCGCTGGACATTCGTAAGCGGAAGCGTTTCACGCTTTTTTGATGATGTTATGGTACCCGCCGCCGATTCCTTACCCCGAAAATATGTGGACCGATTAGAACCTTGGGATTTGAGCGCATTGCAAGGCTATGATACAAGTTATTTCAGAGGATTCAAGGCTGAAACCTATCAAGTGGACTTGGAATCGGGCTTTAAAATAGCCGAGAAAAAAATGGAACAGGTCATACGGCAAGACATCCGCAGAGATATAGGCGGCGACAAGCAACGCATTAGCTCTTTGGCGACCAAACACAGCGATATTACTTTTAAGCACGTCATGCTGCCGATATGGATAAGTGCTTACCGCTACAAAGAAAAAAGTTACCGCTTTCTGGTAAACGGCCAAACCGGCAAAGTACAAGGCGAACGCCCCTGGAGTTGGATAAAAATTACTCTGGCCGTATTGGCAGCCTTAGCCGTTATCGGCGGTATTTATTGGTTTGTGGAATATTATCAGTAAAGAACTATTTTGAGTATGACCCGTGCCGTTGCTCCAAGCCGCCCACACGTTTTGAAGTCCGCCCTTCGACTGATGCTCAGGAACCGCCGGACGTTCAAAAGTGTTTCATTCTACGCCCTTGCAGGTGT
>CAYYQW010000009.1:12376-80045 GCA_964472505.1 uncultured Bacteroidaceae bacterium
CCGGGCAGTTTGCAAATACAAATCCGGCAGATTTCGGAGAAAGTATAACCTGAGATGCCGGGTAAAATGGTTCTGTCTGCTGACCGCCCACACGTTTTGAAGTCCTACCGGACGTTCAAAAGTGTTTCATTTGTCCACACGTTTTGAAGTCTTCCCTTCGACTGTTGCTCAGGAACCTCCGGACGTTCAAAAGTGTTTCAGCTTAAACAACTCTCACTTTAATTTACTTAATATAATCTCATCTAAATTAGGCCTGCTGCCCAAAACAGAGTAAATGATTTTTCCGGTTTTGTTAAAAAGGTAATTCACGGGATAGCCTTTTACTCTCTCGCTTAATGAACTATCTGTATTTTGTAATACTTCAAATGTAATGTTATGTTTTTTTATTAAATCCGGTATTTTGTCCGGCTTTGTTTCAAAAAACACTCCGCTGACATGAAGTTTGTCATTTTTTGATAATTCATTTAATACGCCTATTTCTGCTATGCTTGCTCCGCATTTGTCGGACAGAAAGACAATCATGTGATATTGACCCCTTACGGGAAGTTTTTTCATTATTCCTTCAGGCGTCTTAAACCTGAGCTTTGGAATTAATTCCCCGGCTTTGGATACAAATGTCGTAATATCCTTTTCTCTGTCGTTTTGTAAATCAGATTTGAAATATTCGGGTAAATACTTGCTGTCGGCACTCCATATTCTTTCACTTTCGTTGCAATTGTGTCGAATGTCTGAAATGGTATAGCTCATTTTACCCCAAGTAGTGTATTTGGGCACAGCTGTTGTTTTATCAACAATGATTCTCAAAGGGTAGGTGGTATCATTCAGCAGCAGCAAAGGCTTTCCGGACAAAGGCAAACCGTCCGGATTTGAAAATGCAATTTTATACAGTTCTTCGGAATTAATAATAGTATCCTCTACCGAAACCTTTTTCGGATAGTCTCTGAGCGTTTGTTTTAAGTATTTTACATAGGTTAATAATGAAAAAGAGATGTCACTAATGCCGCTCATATATTTAGGCGGATTATTGTAGTCGGTAATTGAAGTTTCAGACTCAGAATGCCAATAGAGTTTGTTTTCTTTTGCATTGAAGACCCCCTGATAAAATAATTTGTCAAATCTGTAGTTGGCAACATTATAGCTAAGCAGGAATCCCGTGGAATCATTATGTTCTTCATAGTATTTGTGAAGAACGGCCGTATCTGTTGTGTTGGTGAATACAAGTTGCTCCGTGTAGCAAATATTTTCAGTCTCGGCAAATGTAGCAAATAAGGAATCCAAGATATTTTCCGGCTCAATTATTTGTGCACTTGATGTGTATGCAATAAAGACTGCGATTGCTGTTATCAGTAATTGTTTGGTTTTCATTGTTTATTTGTTTTTGTGTTTGACTTTTTTATAGCTTTTCTAAAATAAAATGCCCAAAGAACGCAAGCGTTTTTTTTGTCTTCAAAATCTACATTAAGTTCATATAAACCGGTAATATTTGACGTAAAAGTGAACACAATGTATTTGTTGTTCTTACCTACTTTTGTTTCAAAATCAGAAAAGGGGGCTACATTTTGCTTGTTTTCATCATTGATGTATTTAAAAGAATATTTCGGAAAACCTTTGTTCGGATTAAGAAAATACATGGAGTATCTTGTGCTGTCCTTCAGGACGATAGTTTGTTTCGCTTCTTGTTTGTCATTAAATTCTCTTTTTAAAAGGAAAATTCCTTCGCAGTTTTTTAGTATTTCTTCTGAATTAACACCGCATTGAGCATTTAAAACGTTTGATAAACCTATACTTACGATTAAAATTAGGATAATGTGTTTCATGGTTTATAATTTTAAAAATTAAGAATTATTTTCTGATATAATGATTTTATTTTTGGTAGTTTCTATGCTGATGCCAAGTTTTTTTTCTATTTGACGCAAAACCGGGACAAGGTTTTTCGCATTGAATTTTCCGGTCAGTTGTTTATAAGGAATGCTGTCATGTTTGAATTCAACTTGTTTCCCGTAATATTTACTTAATACTTCCGAAACATTTTCCATAGGCGTTTCACTAAATTTAAAAACACCGGTTTTCCAAGCCAAATAGTTCTGATTGGTGTTTGATGATGCCACCATAACTTTATGTGTTTTGTGAACTGAAGCATAATTACCGGCAGAAATAAGCAATGAGAATGCTTCATCATTATCCGTTTCCTGAATTTTCAAGGCTCCTTTTTTTACGGTAATATCAATGGTTTGGTAATCCGGATACGCATTAATGTTAAAGGATACCGGCAGTTCGACAGTCAGGCTGATATTTTCGGTAAGTAATTTGTATTGTACGGTTTGGAGTTCATTTATTTCTACAAATGCCTCGCCTTCAATCTTGATTTTGAAGATTTCATTTTTTTCAATCTTAGAAAAATATGACGCTGAACTGTTTTTATTCAGCCATATCCTGTTTCCGTCCGGCAGCACCACTTCTTTAGGCGTGTTTTGGTTATTGCTTACCTTTATTAATTCGCCGGGTCGGCGTGAAATATTTACAGCCAAAAACACCAGTAAAAGCACGCATGCTGCAGCTGCACTGATATACAACCCAATTTTCTTAGCTGAAAATCGGTATTTTTTTTCATATTCTCTCCAGCCTGAATTCTCGTCCCAATCCGCATTTTCGGGAACTTCTTTCAGACCGTCAATTTTTTCTTTGAATAGTTTATCAATATTATGTTCTGCCATTAGGATTAATTTTTTCTTGTAAAATTTTTCTTGCTCTTGATAAATATACTCTCGAACTGCTTTCGGTAATATTCAGATAATCGGAAATCTCTTTGTGCGAGTATCCGTCAATGGCATATAAGTTGAAAACGGTTTTTAAATCTTCCGGTAATTCTGTTATGAGTGTATAATAATCTTCTGCCAATAAATTGTTATCAGAATATTCGCGCGATGAAAATTGCTCGTTATCATTGATTTCTAAATGCTTAATTTTCTTTTTGTTGCGTAAAAACATTAATGCTTCATTAATTACTATCTTTTTCATCCAGGCAAGCAATTTGTTTTCATCTTTATATATAAAAGTGTCGATATTGTTGAATATTTTATAAAAACCGGTATTAACAATGCTGCCGGCATCTGAATTGTTTTTAACATATCTGTATGCAACACGAAACATAAGAACCGAATATTTTTTGTAAAACTGTTCTTGTGCATTTCTGTTTCTTTGTTTTATGAGTCGGAGTATCTTTTTTGCCATGTTTATTGTAAGTCTCTGTTATGATAATGCACATTTTGGGTAAAACGCTACAAAAATTATAAAAAAATCATAAAAAACAGCAGTTGTTCAGCTGCTGTCATTATTATTTTCTTAATTAAGGTATTCCGCCCACACGTTTTGAAGCCCTCCCGACTTTCAAAAGTGTTTGAATAAAAAAAACAGCGACCAAAAGCCGCTGTTTTTTTGAAATTATTTTGTTCGTGTTATTTTGCCGGCGACATAGTGATTTGATAATAACGGTCTTCGCCGTCTATTGGCATGGAATAGGTTTTGTCTCCAATTTCCACAAAAAGTATATCCGATTCTTTATTCGCGTTTATTTCATAATCGTAACCCGATGCTTCATCAGGTCTAAAAATAAGACTTATCGGATAGACGGTGCGTCCGAAATCATGACTGCCTTCCACATCGCTTTCGTAATAGCCGTTGTCGCCCAAATCCGAATTCGGTGTCAGGCTGATTGGTGTTTGGCTGCTTTCTGTATATGCCTTAATGGTCGGGCGTTCGCCGGTTTCGTTGTAAAGGTTAATGTCGCCGTAGAGACCTCCGCTTACGCCTTGCGTGATGTCAGCTACCATTAAAGGGTTGTATTTTTTCTTAAAATCGACCGTTTCGCTGAATACATTGTCGCCTATGGTTATGGTTACTTTATCACCGTCGGGGTTTACTTTCAGCCGTTTTTTTTCGATATTGGTTTCGGCGGCTACATAAAAGTTGTAGTCGAGCTTTTGTACATTGTACACATCTCTTCCGGATGTCAGTTCATCGTTCCAATAGTTCAATTCTTTCGAATAACCTTCCGGATCGGCTCCGGATGTGTATGTTACCGCAACTTTATCTCCGCTTAATGAACCGGGGCTAAGATTGGCTACATAGCGTATTTCGTTATTAACAGCCGTAAGAACACCGTCTTCGTCGTCAAGTAGTAGATCCATATAGGAGTTTTCCAAATCTACGGCATCTTTTTTACAAGCCGGCAGAACTGCAGCTGCGGCAAAGAGAATGATAAATACTTTAATTAAATGTTTCATGTTGATATAATTTTAAGATTCGTATAAATTACGTTTTATATATATAGTTGCAAAGCATTGTTTATTTTGAAAATATTATTTTGTAATTAAGTGTTTTTTTATGAGTTCCCTGTTATAATTTCATTATACGGCAATTTGCACATTTTGTTTTGTTCAAAGCAATAAATATTTCAGCAGTTATTTTGGACGGTATTTAAAGCTTGAATATCATTTGTTTTTAATTTAGGTTATTTTTTAGAAAATCCATATTTTTACGATTGTCAAATATTTTAGAAAATTAATAAAACATATATTTATGGACTATAAAACTATTGAAACACAAATTAAAGACGGTATTTTACAGCTTAGCCTCAACCGCCCCAAGCAACTAAATGCCCTGAACAAGCAGTTTTTTAGAGAGCTGGAGCAAGTAATGAAAGAGGTTGTAAAAAATGACGGTGTTCGAGTGGTGATTATCACCGGAAACGGAGATAAAGCTTTTGCTGCGGGTGCTGATATTAAGGAATTTGCCGATTTTGGCGTGTCGGAAGGAAAAGAACTCGCCGGCAACGGGCATAAAATTTTTAAAATGTTGGAAGAATCCAATAAACCCATCATTGCTGCCGTAAACGGTTTTGCTCTCGGCGGCGGATTGGAATTGGCTATGGCCTGTCATCTGCGCACGGCATCGGACAATGCACGTTTTGGCCAACCGGAAGTCAGCCTCGGCCTTACGCCCGGATATGCCGGCACGCAGCGCCTGACACAGCTTGTAGGCAAAGGCAGAGCACTGGAAATGCTCATGACCGGAGACATGATTGATGCCAAAACTGCTCTGAACTTGGGTTTGGTGAATCTTACCGCAAATGCTGATGAGCTTATGGAAAAAACCTACGAACTTGCCCGAAAAATTATGAAACAATCGCCCATGGCAGTGGCAGGGGTTATAAATTCAGTGAATGCTTATTTTGATAAAGATACCGACGGGTTTAAAACCGAAACCGACGAATTTGGAAAATGTTTCGGAACCGAAGATTTTAAAGAAGGCACGGCCGCTTTTCTGGAACGAAGAAAACCCAATTTTCCGGGAAAATAAATACCGTTTTCAGATATCACTTAAGAACTGTCTTCTGTTGAGGAAGGCAGTTTTTTATTTTACTCTTTAAACAGTCAGACCTTTGAAACCTGAAGGCTCATAAGAGCAGTTTCCAAATATAATTAATAACAACCGCCGCAACCGAAAGGCGGAATGCCCAATGCATAATAAGCTCACCGTTCTTAATACGGAATAGGAGATGAACAATAAAGAAAGCAAAAAGAAACAATAAAAAAGGCAGGGGCGGGTAAGTCTCAATACTTTCCCACAGACGGCCGCGCAGAAGCAATACAAATGCCGTTTGAAATCCGCATCCCGGACATTCATAACCAAAGTTTTCCTTAAAAAAACATGGCAGTTCTAATTGTTCAAAAAAATCGGCCGTTTCATTCATAGAATCTTAAATTGAGCTGAGACAAGTTCTAAAATTAAGCTTTTTGCTTTTCTCTTTACAAAAATCCAATAAAAATTTGCATCTTGCAAAAGGAATATGCATTTTTACCATACAATTATAAAATACCCCTTACAATGAGCCAACTACATGCTGCATATTTGTTTGATTCGGTGAAAGAACAATTTGAAGAAAAACATTTTCAAGATTATATTTTACCGCTGATTAAACATCTGTCCTGCTTTGAAGCCGACAGTAAAAATTCTTTGAAAGCCAAAAACGTGCATGCGCAAACAGCGGTTTTGCATAATATTATAACTGCCGGCCGGCCGGCAAAGGCTTCTATTTATATTGAAGAGTTATTCTCGGTTTTCTTAAAACGTACCGAAAGGGATAACATAGACCCGAAAATAAAATTTTCTTTTGCGGAAGCGGATTTGCTCAAGGAGCTTGAGGCGGCATTCTACGCTGTTGACTCGCGGGCAGAAATTAAACGCAGCAAAGCAAATGACGATAAAGAAGCATTCAATCAACGAGTTATACAAGAGCTTACCGAGAAACGGACACACAAAGCTATATCGCATTTTTTTGTAAAGAATAAGGATGCCTTTAAGCGAATTATACCGGATGATAACTTGCATACGCTCTCACGAGATGAGGCTGAAATTGCTGAAATAATTCCCGATTTTATTATTGATCTCCCGGCCGAATACCGCGGAACTAAAGGAATGATTATTGAAACCGATCCGGAAGTTGGTGCTGCCGGGCTTGATTATTTGGGAATTGAGAAAAAGCGTGCTTTGGCCGAAAAGTTTAAATATAAATACCTCTATGTGAAAAACGGGCAAATTCAGGACTCATTGCCTGATTTTGAGAGCTTTACTTTCAATGAGTATTTTGATAAAATAAAGAAAAATTACGATCTGCCTCTTTACGGAAAAACCTCCGGAAAAGATGCTTTACAGTACGCACTGAGCCCCATAGCCGTGGCACGTATCCAAAAAGTAGTTTGCGAAGCAATTTTTGCCGAACAACTCAAGCCGGAAGCCAAACGCTGGAAAATAGGCGTAATTGAGCGAGACGTTCCGGCTGCATATGCGGCTTTTGAAGACCTGAAAAAACAGTACAATTACATTTGTAACATACAGGGCGTTTCCAAACAGTTTCCGGATGTGGATTTGGATATTTATACCACGCCCGAATTTTCCGACTCCAAAATGCACAAAGCCTGCAAACACCAAACGGTGCAGATAGATGAGTTTGATTCAAAAAAAGATTATGATTTGTTGATTGACCTGGCAGTGCTTCAGACCAAAGAAACCGCAACAAATATTCCGCGAACTGCTTCAGCCAACACGATAAAAATTCGCTCTTGTCGGTATATTAGCAGCAGACATCGTTTTTATTTTGGTAAGAATCTGAATCTTTTCGATACGGAGGGAGCAATAGAAAAATCTCGCGAAGAGGCCATTACCGCAATTTTACAAAATATTTTTCGCATACCCTCTGTAAGTCCGCAAGATATGCACAGAATATTCAGTACACTTTGTGCCGAAGATACCATTTTGTTGCAATCGCCCGGAAAAACTCAGTATATATCCGAAATCTTTTTCAGTTTATTCAGAGCCGGAACCACTGTAATGGTATGCCCCAATAATATAAGCCTTCTGGAACGTTTCGATAAAATCAGAGGCCTTGATATAGATGCTTGCTTTTATTTGAACAGTATTCGTCATCGCATAAAAGATAAAAAGAAAGCAGCACAACGGGTTATTGAGCATGAATCACTTATTCTGCTCACAACTGCAGAATACATTCGCACGCCCTTTTTTGGGAAAACCATTGAGGACATGAAAGCGAACGGAATTAATTTTTCCGGCCTTTTTATTGATGGAATAACAGCCCTTTCGGAATACAGCTCCGATTTCAACCCCTTGTACAAAGGTATTGCAGATTATTCACGTCAATTGTTAAAAGTAAAAGGTTTCGGGTTGCCCGTATTTGCTTTGGGGCATCATGCAGATTATGCCGTTATTGAAGACATTAAGGCTGATACCGGAATAAACAGCCTAATCAGCCGCCCGGTTGATGTTCATAAATTTGATGTGAATATTATTGAAACAAAAATCACCGGAATCAGTGATTCTGATATTATTCTGCGCAAAGCATTTAAAAACAAACAGGAAGCGCTTTCAGAACTACTAACGGAAATACCCGAAGACGATAAAATATTAATATTGTATCCCTTCAGAAGCTCTAAGGGCGGACAATATTCTCAAAATTTAACGGAATCAACTGCTCAATACGATGAAACAGTCAGAGGCCGGACTTACGGTGTTTTTAATGAGAGTAGTATGTTTGAACGCGAACGTTTCAATACCGAAGATTACTTGGAGTCAAAGAAAAGTTTTGACGGTTTTGTAAACGGGAGTATTAAAATATTGGCAGCTACCGAGCAAATTATTTATACTTCAAAAATTCCGGAATTAAAACGCATTATTTTGTTTAATATGGCTGAATCTCCGGAAAGCTTATATCAGATTGCGGGTTTGTTTGGAGGGAAATCAAGAGAGAATACCTTATACATTCTGCAAGATAATTCCGATTTGGTTACCAAAGAATTATCCGATGCGGCTACGGCCGACGGCAAACAGGAAAGTATGGAAGAATTTGCCGGAACCGATCCGGATACTTTCGTGCGCGGGCAATCGGTGAAATTAAGATTTCCGGGAAGGAAATCTGATTTGTATGTCTCTCGCGAATTGTTGCAAAGTATTGAAATACCTGAAACCGAACCGCGCCGAGAGCTGAAAAATGCCATTGCTCTTGAGTTTGAAATCCAAACGGAATTATATGCCGCTCCTGAAGACAGCCCCAAAAGAATATATGCCGGAAAGGATAATAAAATTATCGGCTATTATGATTTTGCCAATGAAATTTTTAATACCGATAACTCTGCTTTCAGTGAGCAATATGCCTTACGGATACTTCACTTCATTAAAGAACGTGCCGGAAAACACAAAGGGGGCAGCAATGAATTTTTGAAAAATTTTACACGTAAAAGAGCCTCGCACCAAATAGACGGTATTGAAAAACATTTTGCAAACAATAAAAACGGAGAAAGCCAACGCATAAGCTTTTATTTGCACAACAATGCAATTAAGCATGCCGATGAATTGACTAAACGTTATGCCAATTACAGTTTTGAAGAAGAAGCGCTTCGCTTTACTTTTGAGACTTCAAAGTCCGAAAAAGAGTTTATTCGCCGTTTAAATCAAAAAGCCGATTTGAACCATGTGGATCAGGACATCGATTTGCCTTCGGAGCTCAAGAAGCTTTTTACGGCTTATCGCGATGCGGCTAAAACCTTAGTAAGCTTGGGACGATTAACGGATATGGGGCTGATTGATGCTTATGATACCGATTTGAATAACGGGCGTGTTTCAATTGTGTTTGCCAAGCGCTCCGACACGTATTATAAAGAACGATTAAAAGTAATTTTAACCAAATATCTCGCTGCCGAAAAAGCCGACGAAATACTAAATGATTTGGACAGTTATTCAGGAGACAATATGATTAGCAAAGTTTTGAATTTTTTGATAAATTTTACTTACGATGAGATTCGCGAAGTGCACATCAGCCAAATTGAAAGCATGACCGACTGGGTGAAAACCCTCTCGCAAATTGAAACGCCCGAAATTCGACAAGCCGAAATTAAGAACTTCTTTCATGCCGTGTTTGTGGCTAAATACCTAAATTCAACCGACCCAAGCAGCTTAATTAGCGAAACCGAAAATTTTGACGAAGGTTCGTTCCAAACGGTTATGGCTTTTATTTACAAAGCGGAATATCTAAAAAATAATATAGAGCATCTGTATTTATCAACGGATAAAGCACAAAAAGTACACGATGATAATTATATTGTATTGCTTTTAAATGCGTTTGCGCGTTTCAGAAAATTCGGAAACAGCGATGATTTTGATACGGCATTCCGTCGGCTCTACTTGGGTTTTGAGGCTATGGAAGCGCATGAAGCCGTTGCTTATGAAGAAAGCCTGAGAAGACGTGAGTTATTTTTGGAAATTTTATATAAATATAACAGTGATTTGCAATCACAGATTGACCCGTTGATTTACCTGAAAACGCATACTCAAAAATTGGTTGATTTCAATGCTAAATTTTTGAAAGGAATGAAAAGCGTTGGTTAGAAAGAATCAGATAAAAGCAAGCAAGATGCTTCCGGAGCTCGAAAGAGATGCCGGAAGACCTGCCGGCGTCTCCGTCCCGGCAGCTTCTGCATTTTAATAATATTGTGTAAAAAAAATATAATCAGGTCAAAATTAGCAAGTAAATTAAGGCTTTAGCCCAAAATAACAGGTCTCGTCTTGATTTTCAAATGTATGTGTTGTCAATGCAACTAATTTAAAAACAGTGAGTTTTCTTGATTATATCTCTCCGGCTTTCAGCTTAAAGATTCGTTCGGATATATCGGCTTTAATACTATCCTCAAAAGCTGCAAGCAGGCGTTTTTCATCTTCACGACTTAATTCCTTTTGACGGCTTCGTTCTTTTTTCAGAAACAAGTGTTCACACAAAGGAGCTACATTCGGAAAAAATCCCTTTTTATAATCTACCTCAATGGATTTGCCCTGAGCCGCATTGATTTGTGAAATTACGGTTTCAATTTGCGGTTTTAAAAGTTCCGTACTTTCTTTTGCAAGCGCATCTTTGTCTAAGTCAAAATCATTTTTTTTAATAATATGCTCATCAATTCTTTTTGAGATGAATGCTTCGTAGCGTTTGTCGGTTTTTTTTAGTAAATCGGCAATACGTTTCCCCGATACTTTATTTACCCGCCTGTTGAGCAGCATCACAATCAGAAAAACAACCAGTAAAATAAGTATAAAAGACCAAATGCGCATATCGCTGTGTTTTAGTTTTTGCTAAAATACAAATTTTTTAGAAACTACCTTTATACTAAAGCCTCAAACTTTCCGATTTGCTGTTAAATATGTATTGATAAACCCAAATTAAGAGACAAATCAAAAGCATGGGTTTTTATAGAGTCGATAATTATATTTTCGGATTGGTTGAAACTGAAATTTAAGTCGGGGTACTTTCCTCCAAAAAAGATGTTGGATGAAATGCCGGCGGTTATTGAAACATGCGGCGCAATATAATAATCGGCCGAGCTATTGATATTCATTCCGTATAATCGGTGATGCAAGTCGTTCAAAGTAAGGTATGTTTCAGAATTAAGTGAATATTGGCTGTCAAATCTAAGAAAAGCGGCCGCTGCACCTATTCCGGCGCTGTATTCAAAGCGATTCTGAAATATCCGCTTTACGGTTTTGAAATGATAATCTGCTCCGGCAGCCACTTGAAAACTCTTGTACCAAAATGCCATTCGGTGCCCACTGCTGTTATAGTCTGAAAAAGAGAAGCCCTGCATACCCGGAAAACTAATAAACGGACGAATTTTATTGTTCAGATTAAATTTTATTTTCATACTCAGCTTGCTGCCGGTCAGGTCTTTACTAAAATCATCAGTAAAACCGTAGTTTGGAGCTTCCGTAATTTGTTGTGAAAAATTTAGGTAATTAAGCCCGGTGTTAATGTTAAAGTGAAAAGGCAGGCTGCTTTGCGGTGATTTGTCAATTTTTGGTTTTTCCAAGCTCCATAAAGCCTGTTCGTTTGGTTTTGCCTGTAGTTTTATGGCCGAATCGGGTTTTTGCCTTACTATACCGTTTTGGCTGATGTACGGAACGAGTTTGTGATATTCTTTTTCTTCGCCTTTAGTTATGTATTCAATATCCGTTTGCGGAATATTGGCAGCAGCGGTAATCAAAGCCGCCGGCGTACCGGTGATTGTGGTTAATATCAAAAGCATGGCTCCCGGGCCAATCATTATGGCGCTGCCTTTAGAATATTCATTTATTATTACAACGGTGTATAGACCGGCCGACACTGCCATGGCATTGCCAAAGCGCCTTCCGAAAGTATGAGTTTTGCGAATACGTATTTTTATAAGCTGATCTGCTTGAATTTTAAGTAGTTCCGATTTCTTGTTCATAAGCGGAAGAACAACTATTGAGCTACTGTCGGCATATACTAAGCGGCCTTTGTGCAATTTTCCGGCTACATCCGTAATTTCTGTCCTTACCGCATACTGTAATGCTTTTTCGTTTATGGTATCACTTGATTTTTGAGCTTGAATGGTACCGGTTAACAGCATTAAAACAGCCATAAGAAACACGTAATTTTGTTTTGTCATAATGCCTTTTTGAGTTATTCTGTTTGAGATAAAAGCTCCAAAAGAAAATAATCGCTGAATATACAAAAATAGTAAACCCGGCTAAATATGAATTGTTATGCCTAAATTAAGAGCTAAATGAAAAGTGCCGGTGTTTAATGAGTTAATGATTATATCATCGGAGTCTGTGAACTCATAATTTAAGTTTTGAAAAGTGTCTTCCATAAAAATACTTGATGAAACACCGGCGTCTATTGATACATGCGGAGCAATATAATAACCGGCAGCGGCATTGAAGTACAAGCCGTATAGCTCGTGTTCCAGCTTGTTTAAAGTACTGTATTCTTCCATATTATAGGCATACCAAGTGTTAAACTTCAAGAGATTACCTGCGAGACCCATTCCGGCGCTGTACTCAAAATGACTCCGGAACATTCGGTTTACGGTTTTGAAATGGTAGTCTGCTCCGACAGCCAATTGATGACTGTCGTACCAAAAAACCATTTCGTGTCCGCTGCTGTTGTTTTGCTCGACAGTAAAACTGTTTTTCCCGGGAAAACAAATGAAGGGACGAATCTTATTAGTAAGATTGAATGACAGCTTCATGCTGAGATTAACTTCGGACCTAATGTGTTTAAACTTATCGGTAAAGCCGTAGTTTGGTGCTTCCGTAATTTGCTGTGAAAAATCCAAATAACTAAGACCCGAGCTGATATTTAGATGAAAGGGCAGGCTGCTTTGCGGAGATTTATCAATTATGGGCTTTTGTAAGTCTCTTAAAGCTTGGTCATTTGGCTTTATCTGCAGCTCTGTGGCTGAGTCCGGTTCTTGACTCAGTACTCCGTTTTGGCTGATGTATGGTACGACCTTATGATATTCTGAGGCTTTCCCTTCCGTGATATACTTAATATTTGTTCTTGGAATAGTGGCAGTGGCAATAGCGAAAGCAGTAGGTGCTCCATAGGCTGATTGAACCATAACTAAAGCTCCACCCGGGCCAATCATTGAAACTTCGGTATTGGTGGCATAAACATAAGCTACTATTATGGCGGCAATTCCGGCAGTGAGCGCCATGGCATTACCTAAGCGTTTTCCGTAAATTTGTTTTTCCTTAAGATGGATTTTTATAATCTGATCCGCTTGTATTTTAAGCAATTCCGCTTCTTTTTCTTTATCAGAAAGCAAGAATATTGAGCTGCTGTCGGCATACACAAGGCTTCCGGAGTGAAGATTCCCGGATGCATCAATAATTTCGGTCTTTACCGCCTGTTTCAATAGCTTGTTATTTATGGTATCGCTCAAGTTTTGAGCTTTGATTGCCGGATTTAAAAAGAACAGAATTGTCAGAACCGAGAAAATTTGTTTTGAAATACACATATATTTAAATTTTAGGAGTTTTGCTTTAATAATAACTGAAGTTTGTTGGTTCTTAGGTTATTGTAAATCAATATATTGGCTTATAGTCGTGTGATGTATTGTATAAAAAAATGATATTCAATCTAAGTTTCAAAAATGAGATAATTTTTCAAATAAAAAAAAATACTTTTCATCGGACACATTCAACCTAAAAATCTAAAATGATTTCTTAAACCGCAGAGTTTCGTAAAGTTAGGCGCAAAGTATCGCCATGTTAAAAGTGCTTGTTTTTCTACATAAAAACTTTGTGTTACATTGCGGTTAAATTTTCTTAATTTAGATTTTTTAGATTCAAATAAACCGTCCTTCGACGACAGCTCTTGAGCTGCCGAATGATTTGATTGTCTGATATCTGACTTCCGATATCTCCCTTATAAAATTTCGTGAAATTAAATATTCGAATTATTTTTGTCGTATATGAAAATACAAAGCAGTCATTATACCAATCGATACGTTATTTCTGACATTCACGGCTGTCGAAAAACTTTGGTTCGGCTTATTCAGAGAATTAATCCGAGCTCTAAAGATGCACTGTTCTTTTTGGGTGATTACATAGACCGCGGGCCCGACAGCTCCCGGGTTCTGGACTATATCATGTCTTTGGAACAATCCGGACACAATATATACACGCTCCGAGGCAATCACGAACAAGACTTTTTGGACGCCGAACAGGAATACGAAGCCGATTTCTTTTTTCGTTTTGTAAAAAAACGACTCAAAAGTGCAGACTTATTAAATAAATCGTATAAAATTCGTAAGCCATACAAGCGTTTTATGCAGGCGACGGATATTTTTTATGAGTTGGAAGACTTTTTTTTGGTACATGCCGGTTTTAATTTTGAAAAAGAAGATATTTTTAGTGATAAATCGGCCATGCTGCATATTCGAAATCAAAAAGTTGATCTCAGAAAAACGGAGGGGAAACCGGTAGTTCACGGGCATCAACCTACCTATTTTCATAAAATACAGAAAGCGGCACAAAAAAGAAAAAAACGCTTGCCTCTCGATAACGGCTGCGTTTATAAAAAACCGCATAAAATTTACGATACAACCCGTTTGGGGAGGCTTTGTTGTTTAAACCTAAATACTTATGAGTTAATCGCACAGGATAATATCGAGTGATTTTTTTTATATTAGCCGGTTATTTTTGAAATACCTGAAACAACTATTGAAACAAATTTGGATATATCCCTAATCAAATGTAATTTTAAAAAAAATGCAAATGCTGTGTTTTATGGTGAAAGATTCTGTAAAACAGAGATATAGTTTTGTGCTTTATATGAAAAACGAATAATTTAAAAATTGACGAATGAAAATTGATGTACTTTTGGGCCTGCAATGGGGCGATGAAGGAAAAGGAAAAATTGTGGATGTTCTTACGCCTGAATACGATATTGTAGCTCGGTTTCAGGGAGGCGCCAACGCCGGGCACACCCTTATTTTTGATAACAAGAAATATGTGTTGCACCTGATACCCTCCGGCGTATTTCGCAAAAATATTATAAATGTGATAGGCAGCGGAGTGGTTCTGGATCCGACCATTTTTGCCGAAGAAATTAAAGGTCTGCAAGCATCGGGTATTGATCTTACCGAGCGCCTTTTGATAGCTGAAAAGGCCAATCTTATTTTGCCCACACACCGCATGCTGGATGCGCTCAACGAGCAGAGAAAAGGCAAAGAGAAAATTGGTTCCACGCTTAAAGGTATCGGCCCGGCTTATACCGATAAAACAGCTCGAACGGGTTTAAAAGTTTTTCAGCTAAACAATCCGGATTTCAAGCAACAATATCTGGCGCTTAAAAAGCATCATTTAAAATTGCTTGAGCATTTTGAGACTGAAGTGGATTTTGATCTTGAACGTGCTGAAAAAGAATGGTTTGAAGGTATTGAGCTGTTGAAACGCTACACATTCATTAACAGCGAACACTTTTTTAATACCGCCCTTTCCGAAAAGAAGAAAATATTGGCCGAAGGCGCGCAAGGCAGTCTGCTCGATATTGATTTTGGGACTTATCCTTTCGTAACCTCCTCCACAACAACTGCTTCGGGAGTTTGCCACGGCTTGGGAATAGCTCCCGGTAAAGTAGGTGAGGTATTGGGCGTTTGTAAGGCTTATATTACCCGGGTGGGCAGTGGGCCGTTTCCCACCGAATTACACGATGAAACCGGTGATTATCTTAAAGAAAAAGGCCATGAAGTAGGTGCCACTACCGGGCGCGACCGGCGTTGCGGTTGGTTAGACTTGCCGGCGCTCAAGTATGCGTGCCAAATCAACGGGGTAACAAAGTTGATACTTACGAAAGCCGATGTACTTTCCGGTTTAAAAACAATTAAATTTGCCGAAAAATACAAACAAAACGGAACAGTTATTGATTATTTCCCTACACAGATTACTAACACGGAAGCTGTATATTCTGAATTGGCCGGTTGGTCGGAAGATATAACCGAAATTAAGGCTGCGGAAGAATTACCCGAAAACCTGAAAGCTTATATTGCAATGATTGAAAAATATACCGGAGTGTCGGTGTATTTACTTTCTACCGGAGCCGACAGAAAGAATTGTATTAAAATGTAAATTTATAAATTTGAAAACAAACGAGTTGACGCATTCTTTTTTTCTTAAGCTGTTTTTGCTTGCAATTTCATTATTGCTAAGCACGGGCATTCACATGCTGCAGGCTCAGGATAGCGTAAACTCTGATTTTTCCCGAAAATTAAAAGAAGCCGGAACTACGGAAAAGAAAGTGGAGCTCTATCTGAGCAGAGCTCGACGATTGGCCTCAAAGCCCGACGGATATTTTAATGCCGGCGAATATGCGGATACTGCATTGACCATTGCACGCAATGCAAACTCAAAACATGCCGAAATGCTGTGCTTGAATACTTTGGGAACCATTTCGTCTAAGAACGCATTTTATGATGATGCTTTGAGCTATTACAACCAAGCGCTTTCAATGAGCATTCAGCTGAATGAAACCGAAGAGCGGCCGTTTATATATAACAACATAGCTTATATTATGCGCCATTCGGGGAATTATGCCGAAGCCGTTAAAATACTTCTGCTTGGCCTTAAAGTAGCTGAAGCCCAAGACAATAAAAAGGCAGCTGCATATCTTTTAAACGGCTTGGGTGGCGGCTATCTGAT
Organism: uncultured Bacteroidaceae bacterium; assembly: GCA_964472505.1. Classification (GTDB taxonomy): domain Bacteria; phylum Bacteroidota; class Bacteroidia; order Bacteroidales; family JAADGE01; genus JAYEIA01. The sequence goes on from CAYYQW010000009.1 coordinate 28,940, forward strand.
GATGAATGATTATGATAAAGCGCTTGTATTTTATGCCAAAGCTTTAGTGCCGGCCAATGAAATGGGTAATAAACGAAGTAAGGCCATGAACTATGCCGGAATGGGTGAGGCTTATTTTAGAAAAAAAATGTATGCCGAAGCTGAAAATTATTATCAACAAAGTCTGGCAATCAACAAAGAAATTAGTGATACTAAAGGAATAGCGATTGCCTATCAGGGTTTGGCGAATTTTTTTTTCGATCAAAATCGCTACAGTTTGGCTGAAAGAAATTATAAATTGGCTTTAGCATTTGCCGAAAAGTCTAAAAGCAAATATTATACAGCCGAAATAGCCTTAGATTTAGCTAAAACACATCTGTCCACTTCTAAATTTCAGCGAGCCGAAAGACATATTAATAAAGCGCTCATGCTGGCCGAAGAAATAAACAGCAATCAAGACAAAAGCAAAGCTTATGAACTTTTGGCTGTTTTATATGAAAAAAAAGGACTGTACAGAGAAGCTTATAGCAATATTCTGAAGCATAATGAGTTAAAAGACAGTATTCTGAGCCATGAGATTGAGAAAAGCGTATTGTCGGCTCAGTTGAAGTACGATTTGGAAAGAAGTCGAGAACAAATTGAAGAATTGGAAAAAGAGAGTTTGGCACAAATTGAACGGGAACGCATCAAGCTTTTTGCCGTCGGAATTTCTGCCTTAGCTTTAATTATAATAGTGGTAGCCGTTTTGCTTTTTCGTTCAGTGAAACAGAAAGAAAAAACAAACATTACTCTAAAGCAATTACTGAAAAAAAATGAAATATTGCTCTCGGAAATGCATCATCGCATAAAGAATAATTTCGCCGTGATTATAGGTTTGTTAAGGCTTCAGAAAAAAGATTTGGATAAAAAACCGGGCATTGTAGCTGTTGAAGATACCATAAACCGGATATATACTTATGCTGCCATTCATGAACAAGCTTATGGTAAAAAAGATTACAGCAGAATAAATATCGGGAAATTCATAAAAGAATTGGCTCAAAAGCTTCGAGAAAAAAGTAACCGACAGTTGGTGGAAATTGTACTGCAAATAGAGCCTGTTTATCCGGATTTAAGCACCGCCATATCTTTAGCTTTATTCAGTAATGAAATATTGAGTAATGCATTTGAACACGGATTTGGTGAGAACGACTCCGGTTTGTTGGAAATCCGCCTTGCGAATAATAATAATATGGCGAAATTAAGCATTTCGAATACGGGTAAGAAACCGGCAGATGATTTTAATATCAATACCGTTGATTCGGCCGGCTTGCATATTGCCAAATTATATGCCGGGCAATTGAACGGAGATTTTTCTTATAATGCCGATAAGCAAGAGTTTTTGCTGACTTTTAAGTTTGATCGGAAATCCGGCGGCCCCTTGAAAATGAGCAACTTCAATAAAAAACATAAGCCTTAGTAATGAAAAAGATTTTAATTGTTGAAGATGAGATGATTATAGCTGATATGCATCAAGATATCGTGGAAGCCGGCGGGAACGAGGTTGTCGGAATAGCCGGTACAGGGCAGAAGGCCATTCGGCTTTTTGAAGAACTTTCACCGGATCTTATTTTAATGGATATATATCTTGCCGATGAAACCGACGGAATTGAAACGATGGAAATTATACGCCAAAAATCACAAGTGCCGGTGATATATATAACCGGTAATTCCGAGGATCAAACACGAAAAAGAGCCGAAAAGACCGGTTATACTGCTTATCTGAAAAAACCCGTTGAGCCGGATATTTTGACAGCTGCCATAAAGCGTGTTTTTGAAAATTAAGTTTTACCGTTCATCGAAAAACTTAACGGCTTTTCTTCCCCCTTCCGGAAAAATTAGTTTTTGAAGATAAGTTTCATTTTTAAAAATAATTTGAGGCGTAACACGCAGAGAGGCTCTAAAGCGGTCTTTAATGATTTTTTCTGCATCAGTGTTTGGCGTTTTCAAATTAACATAAACCGCCACTTGGTCTGTGCCCAATTGATTGGTATATACTTTTATGGCATACGTTTTTATGAAATCAATTTCATCCAAAATATTATACAGTGCCGGCGGGTATAGCGTGGTTCCTTTGAATTTAATCATTTGTTGTTTCCTTCCGATCACGGGCCCCGTACGTATGCTGTTTCTTCCGCATGCACAGGCCGATGTATAATGCTTTAGAATATCACCGGTTTTAAATCGCAGTAAAGGCATACCTTCCACACCCAGTGTGGTAATTACCAACTCTCCGGCTTGGCCTTCGGGTACTTCATTGCCTTGGTCATCCGTAAATTCGGTGATGATTAATTCCGGATGGTGATGCCCGCCCATGCCTGCTTTACATTCAGTGAATGCCGCTGACATTTCGGTGGACGCATAAGTCGAATAAAGCTTTAAAGACGGCCAGTATGTTTTTATTTTCTCCCCCAACGTATTCAATGTGAAATCGTTGTTGCGAATGGACTCTCCAATACATATTGCCTTGCTCACTCCGGTATTTTTATAATCGATACCGTTAGCTTTGGCGTAATCAATAAGTTTCAGCAAAAAAGAAGGAACCACTATAAAAGCCGTCGGTTTCAAACGACGAATGCTGTCCCATTGTAATTCGGGAATTCCGCCGCCCACACGTATGATTCCTGCACCCAGGCGTCGAGCTCCGAGATAATATGCCAAACCGGCCATAAAACGTTTATCTATGGTAACCATTTGCTGGTAAATATCATCCGGGCTGCCGTCGGCACAAGCCAAAGAGATACACTCATTATATGCCAGACGATCCAAATCCTTATCTGTCAGCGCAAATGTAACCGGATCACCCAAAGTGCCGGAGGTCGTTATGTAGTCAATAACTTTTCGCTGCGGAACACACAGAAAGTCTTCATTGCGTTCCTGTAAGTCATTTTTGGTGGTGAAGGGTATTTTTTTTAAATCTTCTAGCTTCCGGATATCCTCCGGTTTAATACCCGTCGTTTTAAATAAATTTTTATAAAAAGGCGAGTAAGTATTTAAGTAGTCTAAGAGTTTGGCCAACTCTTTTTCCTGAAAAAGTTTTATTCCCTCAGGACTGAGTGTTTCAACAGATGGTATCATGGATTATTATTTGCAGCACGATGTTTGTAATTTTGTTTTCAAAAGTATTAAATATATTTTTTTTATAATAAGCTTGTATGGCTTTTTGCAGTGAATTCTTATTTATTAGTGTTTCTTTCCAAAAAAGCTAAAAAATAGTCTTATTTTTTTTGAAAATAAATTACATTTGCATCGATTTTCAAACCCATAATGATAAATTTAAAAAAGAATGGCAAAAAAGAAAAAAAGTGATGCTTCAGGATTTGAAACTATAGAAAGTACATTAACCGGAACGGAGCAGTTTATAGAAAGATATCAAACGCAACTTACAATTGGCTTTATCGTACTTGTAGCAGTAGTGAGCTTATACATTGCATACAACAAGTGGTATAAAGCTCCGCTTGAAAAGGAAGCGCTTGAACAGGCATATGTGGCAGAACAATATTTTGCCGCTGATTCTTTTTATTTAGCTATAAACGGTGACGGTCAATTTCCCGGTTTTATTGATATAGTTGATGAGTACAGCTTTACCGATGTAGGAAATATGGCAAGGCTTTATCTCGGAATATCCTACATAAAAACAGAAAACTACACAGAAGCCATCAACCATTTGGTGAAATTTGATTCCGATGACCCCATACTTGAGCCTCTGGCACAGGGAAATATAGGCGATGCATACAGTGCCTTGGAACAATTTGATAAAGCTGCACAGTATTATCAAAAAGCCGGAGAAAAAGACAAAAACAAACTTACGGCACCTATTTATTATATGAAAGCTGCTCGTGCTTTTGAACAAACCGGCAATTATGAAAAAGCTTTAGATATTTATAAAATTATTAAAAGCGATTACAGAGATACTGAAGAAGGAAGAGAAATTGAAAAATACATTGCCCGAGCTGAGAATAAGTTGAAATAATGTTCCGTGAATTTTTTATCGGATTATTTATTACAAAACTCATAGCTTGATACAGGCATCGGTTTCTTAAACCATAATTGTATATATAGCCGGCTGTTTCGCTTTTTTTCGAAAAACGATGCAAGCCGGTTTTTGTTTATATCTGCTTTTAAAAAAACATTATTTAACAAAAATACCATGGCTACACAGAATTTATCTGCTTACGATAAAAATAAAGTACCAACTGCCGAAGACATGCACTTTGCAATTATAGTATCGGAATGGAATGAAACAATAACCGATGCACTGCGCGAGGGAGCCTATAATACTTTGATAAAACACGGAGCAAAGCCGGAACATATTATAACCGACTATGTGCCCGGCTCATTTGAACTGGTTTTTGGCGCGAATAAATACACCCAACACCCGGACATTGATGCTGTGATTGTATTGGGTTCCGTGATACAGGGAGAAACTCCGCATTTCGATTATGTTTGCCAAGGTGTAACGCAAGGCATAGCTCATTTAAACACCCTAAGTGACAAACCGGTTATTTTCGGCTTACTTACAACCGATAACATGCAACAAGCCAAAGACCGAGCCGGCGGAAAGCACGGAAACAAAGGCGACGAAGCTGCCGTTACGGCTATAAAGATGTTAGCTTTCAGACAGAGAGTAAAAAATCGCTAAAGCGGCTTTATTTTTTCTAAAATTCTTCCCGTTTATTTGACGAAGAAAAACTAATATTTTAATTATGATTACACTACATCCCGGAAAAGACAGACTTACAGCCGATATGATAAAAAATATCGTATTGAAAAATGAAAAAATTGAGTTGCATCCCGATGCTCGTGAGAATGTTAATAAAAGCTTTGAGTTTCTCAAAGAGTTTTCCAAAGATAAAATCATATATGGCGTAAACACCGGTTTTGGGCCTATGGCACCCTACCATATTGGTGATTCGGATATAAAAAAATTACAGTATAATTTAATCCGAAGCCACGCTTCCGGTTCCGGGGACATAATTAGCTCCGAATGTGTGAAAGCTTCCATGCTTGCCAGGCTGAATACATTGTTGTTAGGTTATTCCGGAGTGAATAAATCAGTTGTTCGTGTGCTGCAACGTTTTATCAACGAAAATATTTATCCGCACATATACGAGCACGGCGGAGTAGGAGCCAGCGGTGATTTAGTGCAACTTTCTCATCTCGCATTAGCGCTTATTGGTGAGGGTTATGTGAAGTATGAAGGTACGGAATTTTATACGGGCGATTTAATGCGCCGAAAGAAAATACAACCCATCGATATCCTCATTCGTGAAGGCTTGGCGCTGATAAACGGTACTTCGGTAATGACCGGCATAAGTTTTCTGAATTTGATATATGCAAAAAAACTGGTTTCTTGGACCGTAGTGCTTTCTTCTTTGATTAATGAAATTGTAAACTCTTATGACGACCATTATTCGGAAGAACTGAACGGAGTAAAGCAACACGAAGGCCAACAACTTATTGCGGGAATGATGCGCAAAGTATTGTCGGACAGCAAACAGATAAAAAGACGCCAAGACCATTTGTATAACGGCAAGCAGCAAGGCCGCATACTAAAAGATAAAGTTCAGGAGTATTATTCGCTGCGATGCGTGCCGCAAATACTGGGGCCGATATACGATGCGGTGATGAGTGCAGAAAAAGTGTTGGAGAACGAAGTAAATTCGGTAAATGATAATCCGATTATTGATGCAACTCATGAAAATGTTTATCACGGCGGTAATTTTCACGGAGATTATGTAGCTTTTGAAGCCGATAAACTTAAAATTGCCATAACAAAACTCACCATGCTTAATGAGCGGCAGCTGAATTTCTTAATGAATGCAAAAATTAATCAAATCTTGCCGCCTTTTGTTAATCTGGGCACGCTCGGATTGAATTTGGGAATGCAGGGCGCTCAATTTACGGCAGTTTCCACTACGGCCGAAAATCAAATGTATTCCAACCCGATGTATGTTCATTCCATACCCAATAATAATGATAATCAGGATATTGTAAGTATGGGAACCAATGCCGCACTTTCTGCCAAAAAAGTTGTTCATAACAGCTTTGAGGTTATGGCGGTACAATTATTGTCGCTTTTGCAGGCCGTTGATTATTTGGATATTGAAAACAAACTTTCATCCCTGACAAAAAAAATATATACCGAAGCCCGCGAATTAGTGCCCAAATTTTCCGAAGACACGCCTAAATTTGAAGCTTTGGAACGATTAGCACGCTACTTAAAAGAAACCGATTTAGATTTAACTGACAGCTTGTAAAATTATTTACGACTATGAAATACGCTCTTGTAACCGGTGCATCCGGAGGAATAGGCCGAGCCGTTGCTCTAAGCTTGGCTCGTGAAGGCTTTTCAATTCTTGTACATTACCGACGAAATAAGCCGGAAGCTGAAAAAACTTTACAACAGATTGAATCCGAAAATAATTCGGGAGAATTGATTCAGTTTGATGCCTCAAAGCCCGAAGCAATATTCGGAGCATTAAAAATTTGGAAAGAAAAGCATCCCGAATCATACATTCACACTTTGGTGAATAATGCCGGTATCAGAAGAGACAATTTACTGGTTTTCATGGAACAAGACGAATGGAACGAGGTGATTGATACCAATCTGAACAGCTTTTATGCGCTTACTAAATCTTTGGTACAGGATATGATTGTAAATAAAGGCGGAAGAATTATAAATATCGTTTCGCTTTCGGGTATTAAAGGCATGCCCGGCCAAACCAATTATTCTGCTGCAAAAGCCGGTGTAATTGCTGCTGCAAAAGCATTGGCGCAAGAAACAGCCCGTAAAAAAATCACGGTGAATTGTGTAGCTCCCGGTTTTATAAAAACCAAAATGACCGAAGATTTAGACGAAAAAGAACTAAAAAAATCAATCCCCATGCGTCGCTTTGGAAAAGCAGAAGAAGTGGCCGATTTGGTTTCATTTTTAGCTTCCGAAAAATCTGCTTATATTACCGGTGAAGTAATTTCAATTACGGGTGGTTTATATTAGTTTTAAAAAAACAGATACAGAAGGCATAAGGTTTTAAGCCAAAAAAAAAATACAACAATGAAACGTGTAGTAATTACGGGGACAGGTATTTATTCGGTATTGGGTAAAAATATATCCGAAACCGAAAAATCTTTGTACGAAGGTAAATCCGGTATTGGTTTTGAACCGGAAAGAAAAGCTTACGGAATGCGCTCGGGCCTGACCGGAATATTGGAGCGTCCAAAACTAAAGGGCGTAATTCCCCGCCGCATACGCGTTGGAATGCCCGAACAGGCAGAATATGCTTATATGGCAACAGCCGAAGCTTTGGAAAATGCCAAAATGGATCAGGATTATCTGGATAAGAACGTAGTCGGTATTTTATACGGAAACGACAGTTCGGCTATACCGGTGATTGAAGCATCCGAAAAAATTAAGGAAACCAAAGACAGTGCAATGCTGGGATCGGGTTCCATTTTTCAGTCCATGAATTCCACCGTGAGTATGAATCTTTCGGTATTGTATAAGCTGAAAGGAATTAATTTTACCGTAAGCGCAGCCTGTGCCAGCGGCTCTCATGCCATCGGGATTGGTACTTTGTTGATTCAACAAGGCTTGCAAGACGCCATTATTTGCGGCGGAGCGCAAGAAATCAATATGGAGTCCATGGCGAGTTTTGATGCATTGAACGCCTTTTCAACCCGAGAAGATGAACCCGTTAAGGCATCGCGCCCCTTTGATGCCGAGCGCGACGGATTAGTCCCCGGCGGCGGAGCAGCTACCGTAATAATCGAAAGTTATGAAAATGCCGTAAAGCGCGGTGCTCCTATTCTCGCTGAAATTCTTGGCTACGGATTTTCTTCAAACGGCGAACACATCTCCGTTCCAAACATAGAAGGCCCGGCTGAAGCTCTGAAGTTAGCTTTGAAGTCCGCCAAATTAGAAGCTCGTCAAATAGATTATCTGAATGCACACGCAACCTCAACACCTGTGGGAGATATGAACGAGGCCGAAGCCATTTTTCAAATATTTGGCAGTAAAACTCCGGTTAGCTCCACCAAATCTATGACCGGCCATGAAATGTGGATGGGAGGCGCCTCCGAAATTGTTTATTCCCTGCTTATGGCAAAAAATTCATTCATTGCGCCAAATATCAATTTCAACAAGCCGGATGAGCATTCCGCCAAAATAAATGTGATACCGGAGACAAAAAATGCAAAAATTGATATATTTTTGTCCAACTCTTTTGGCTTTGGCGGTACCAATTCAAGCCTCATCATTAAAAATTTGATGAATGTTTGAAAAGACCCCAAGCATTATTTTATAAAAATTAATTGGGATGAACAGACAAACGATAGAAGAAAAAATAAACGAATTTTTGGTTGAGGAAATAGAAATTGAACCCGATGATATATGCCCCAACGCACACATGAAAAACGATTTGGGCATTGACAGCCTGGATTTTGTGGATATTGTGGTAATTATCGATCAATATTTTGGTATAAAAGTAAAAGGCGAAGAATTGGCAAAGATTGAAACTTTGGAATCTTTTTATAGTTTTATTGAAGAAAAACTTAAGGCCAATTAATGCCTTCCGAACTTGCTCACAATAAAGCGTGGGACGGGAAAAGCCGAGGCGGAAGTTTTGGACACCGGATTTTTATTTTTTTATTGCAAAGCTTTGGCCTAAGAGCCGCCTACTTCTTATTGGCTTTTGTTGCTTTTTGGTTTACGCTTTTCGCCCGAAAAGGTGCTAAAGCACAATATTATTTGTTCCGAAAACGGTTGAATTATTCTTTACCGAAATCATTATGGTACGTATATAAAAACCATTTTCGTTTCGGGCAAATTCTTATCGACAAAATAGCCATATTCTCGGGTATGGCTCACAAATTTACTTTTGAGCATCATAATGCCGAAGTCATACAAAGTATGATTCAAAATAAAACCGGCGGTATTTTGCTCAATGCCCATATAGGCAGTTGGGAAGCTGCCGGTGAGCTGCTAAAAAAATACGGCGGTACCATACATATTGTTATGGTGCAAAAAGAGCATGAACACATCCGACAACATCTTGAAAAATTGCAGGCGGAGCGGCAAATAAAAATTATTCCGATAAAAGAAACCGGTGAGCATTTGTTTGCAATTCGGGAAGTTCTCATGAATAAAGGCATAATAGCCATGCACGGCGACCGATTTATGGACGACAATGCCACGATTGAGCATGCTTTTTTGGGGGAGCCTGCGAAATTTCCCGCCGGCCCGTTTCATCTTGCTTCCCGCTACGGAGTTCCCCTTTCTTTTGCCACGGCTTTTCGCCAAAGCGGGCGACGCTATGTTTTTTATGCCATGCAGCCTTTTTATGTCAAGAAGAAAGCTAATATTAAAGACAGAAAAATTGAGATTCTCAATCAGTCAAAACTTTATGTACAGGCACTGGAAAATAAAATTAAAGAGTATCCTCTTCAATGGTTTAATTACTATAATTTTTGGAAACAATAGCATAAGTTGCAATCTGTGTAAAAAAACGGTTTAACGGCCGACAACTGACATTTGAGAGTATTCCGAAAAGTCCATAATTCAATGAATAAAATCGTAAATATCTGATAATTAACAGCTGACGGCTTAGCCCGTCGGTTTTATAACAAGCTAATGTATAAGCTCTTTGAGAGTGAAATGTTTTGACGCGGAATCGATTTTTTCGGTTCCGTGTTTTTTGTATGCCTTTTCGGAACTTTCTAATAATTGAGCTCAACAAGTGTAATGCCCGAGCCGCCGGCTTCCAAGCGTTCATCTCTGTATGATTCTACTGCTTCGTGTGTTGCCAGATATTCGCGAATTACTTGTCTGAGAATGCCGTTGCCGGTTCCGTGTAATATTTTCAGATGGCGCGTTCCCGAAAGCATGGCATTGTCGATGTATTGACGAACTAAAGCCGTGGCTTCATCGGCTCGCTTACCGCGAATATCAATACCGAACAGTTCGCCCCCTCTGTTTGGGGCTTCGCTTTCGTTTGAGATTAACTTAAAACTGCTTTTCCCGGTTGATTTTTTTGGGCCGCCTACTTTTTTCAAGTCTTTAAGCTTTACGCTCATGCGTATGCTTCCAAAACTAATTTCTGCTTCTTTTCCTTTTATTTCCATTACTTCGGCTACGGCATTTTGGCCTTTTACTTTTACCGAGTCACCTTTTCGTACAGTACCGCCGGTTTCTTCAGGTTTTTCCTGTTTTTGTTCGTTGAATTTTTTTAGACGTTCTTCTATATTTTTTTCTTTCTTTTTCAGGCTGTTTTTGTGCTCTTCCTTAAAGCTTTCTAATTCAGCGCGTAATTCTTTAGTTTTTTCTTTATCGGCTTGGTATTTTCTGATTTCGGCAATGGTATTTTCTATTTTTTTATTGGCCGCCTCTAATATTTCTTCGGCTTCCCGGCGAGCTTCCCGAATAATATTTTTCTTTTCGTTTAAAACAAATTCAGCGCCTTTTTTGTACTTGCTTTTAAGTTCTGAAATTTCACTTTCCTCGGCTCGTATTTTTCGTTTGGTGCGACGTATTTTTCGCTTTTCTTCCATGGCTTTTTTCAGGACTTCTTCGAAATCCAACTGTCTGTCATCGGTTTTGCTTTTGGCGCTTTTCAATATATCGGGTGAAAGGCCGGTTTTTTCTGCAATTTCGAAAGCAAAGGAACTTCCGGGTTTACCGGTTTCCAATTCGTAAAGCGGACTTAAAGTTTTTCGGTTAAAAAGCATGGCAGCATTAAAAACGCCTTCGGTATTTTCGGCAAATGCTTTTAAGTTGGCATAGTGGGTAGTTATTACTGCTTTTACCTTTTTTCGGTTTAGCGCTTCTAAAACAGCTTCGGCAATGGCCGCACCAAGATGCGGTTCGGTACCGCTGCCCATTTCATCAATCAAAGCAAGGGTTTGTTCATCGGCATTCTCGGTAAAAAACTTCATGTTCAACAGATGCGAACTGTAAGTACTTAAGTCATCTTCCACCGACTGCTCGTCGCCTATGTCCATAAAAATACTATTATAGATGCCGGCTTGGCTTGCTTCCTTAACCGGAATGAGTAAACCGCTTTGCAGCATGTATTGTAGTATGGCAGTAGTTTTGAGCGTAATGGATTTGCCCCCGGCATTCGGCCCGGAAATTACCATCATGCGATTCTTCTCGTTGAGAAAAATATCGGAACGCACCACCGTTTTATCCGGATTATCTTTATAGGCAAGCATCAAAAGCGGATGTCCGGCTTCTCTGAAATTTGAGTAAACCTTGTTTTGCACGTCCGGCATGACGGCATCCAAACTAATGGCTAATTTGGCTTTGGCGCGTATGAAATCTATTTCGGCCAGATAATTATACGTATTGGTAATTTGCGGGAAATAAGGGCGAAAATTCTCCGTAAGCTCAGATAAAATGCGAATCATTTCACGCTTTTCAGCCATTTCGAGCTCCCGAATATCATTGTTGAGTTCCGTAACCTCAAAAGGCTCAATATAACCGGTTTGTCCGGATGCCGAAATATCATACACCACGCCTTTTATCTTTCTTTTATTGGAAGCGCTTACCGGAATAAGCAGTTTGCCTTCTCGCATAGTGGCTTGTGCGCCGGATTCCACAATACCGTCAGCGCTTGCTTTGGCAATGATTTGATTCAGTGTTTTTGAAATGCTTGCTTTTTTGTTACTTAGTTCGCGCCGAATACTTCTTAAATCAGATGATGCATTATCTTTCATTTCGCCGTGCCGGTCGATTACGGCATTTATGGACTGTATGATGTAGGATGCAAAATTTATCTCAGGCAAAAGGCTTTTAAGCTTTGGATAATCCTTAGTTTTCGGGTCGGAAAAAAATGATGCCAACCGTTTTACATTCTCCAAAGAAGCTTTTAACTCCATAAGCTCCGATTCTTTAAAATAGCTGCCGGCTTGCTGCTTTTGTGTGAAAACTTGTTCGTCATCCGGAAAAAAGCCTGCCGGAAAGCGTTCTTCAAAAAGCACAATCTGCTTCATTTCATCGGTAAGCCTCAGACTGAAAACTACGGTATCAAAATCCGTGCTGAAAGCAAAATTCGCTGTTTTTCTTTGTGCCATGGCACTTTCGCATCGGTCGGAAATATATTTCCGGATGATTTCAAAGTTAAGTTTATCTTCTATATTTTTAGGGAAAAGCACGTTTTTACAGTTTATGGAGCAAGGGATTAATGCTTGAATTAGACTGCGAAATAAACATATTTTACAGGGAATGAAAAATGTTTTTTTGCTTCTTGCAAAAGTCCGATTTAAATCCGCTAAAAAGTTTAAAATGATTATCCGTATGCTACCCAAGATTATAATCAACGACTTCGACAAGCGGTTATTGAGCTTTTGTCGGAATGCTCAGTCTCTTACGGTATTTTCGGAGACTGAGCTTGTCGAAGTCGGCTATAGTTGAGTGTGTGTAAATATCTAATAATCAATAGTTTGAAATAAAAATAGGTATCCACTCAAAAAAGCATGGTGAATTTTATTTGCACGCAAATCCGCTAAGTAATTGTATTAAATATCTTTGCGTCTTAGCGACTTGGCGTGAAATCTTTTTTTACCATTTTTTATTGAGTGGATACAAAAATAGGGGTAAATGCGGATATTCAAAAGTTTAATATAGCTATTTAAAGATTTTTATTTATATACGTTAAACTTTTGCATTCTTTTTGCACTTAGCTTACTTTCGCAGCTTATAAAACGGCAATTTGTTTGCGTTTACAATGAAAAAAATATTGCATAAAATACTTTTACTGGCAGCCCTCCCAACTTTTTTTATAGCTATGGGTACGGGCTTCATGTTTTATTATCTCACCACCGGCTCGGGCGAAAGTTCCGTTTTTGCCTATGAGCAAACCATGCGCGCCGATTATGATACATTGGCAAAGTATGAAGTTCAAACGGCACTAAGCGGCTTGGACCTTTTTTATGAGCAATACCAAGACAGCGTGATTAGTTTGGACGAAGCCAAGAGACAAGGAGCAGAGCTTTTGCGAAAACTTCATTATGCCGATAACGGTTATTTTTGGGCCGATGACATTACGGGGCAGAACATAGTTTCAAGCATAAAATCTTACGAAGGAAAAGATCGTATTGATATGCAAGATTCCGACGGTAAATATATTGTTCAGGATTTTTTGGAAAAAGGAATTAACGGCGGTGGTTTTTCCGATTACCGTTTTCCGAAAGAAGACAGTGATAAGCCCCTTCCGAAAAGAAGCTATGTGGAATATTATAAACCTTTCGGATGGGTGATAGGAACCGGAAACTATGTGGATGATATTGACCGAAAACTAAATGCATTTAAAAACCGGCAGGAGCGCGATGTTTTAATAATGATGGCAGGGCTTCTGATTTTGTTAGTTTTGGCCTTTGTTTTGATTTTTTATTACGGAAGAAAAATATCGAAACCGATTAGTGAGCTGTCTAAAAATGCAAAAGAAATCAGCCGCGGTAATCTCACTACAGTGATTCGCAAGCAAAGCAAAGATGAAGTAGGGGTGCTTGCCGAAAGCTTAATGCTGATGGTGGAAAAACTCACTGAGATTACCAAAGCCATTGCTCAGGAAGCACATCAAACCGAAACTGCCGGAAATGAAATGCAGAACGCATCGGCCAAAATATCGGAATCGGCTTCGGAGTTGGCAGCTACGGTAGAGCAAGCGGCAAGTTCTTTGGAAGAAATGTTGGCCGTCCTTTCTCAAATGGACGAGGAAACTACGGACTCAAGAGACTTAACTGAAAAAGCGGCCAAAAATGTTATTACCGGCTACGGCGTGGCTCAACGAACCGGTAAAATGCTTAAGCGCATCGTTAAAGAGGTTTCCGTAATAAACGATATCGCTTTTCAAACCAATATATTATCTTTAAATGCCTCCATACAGGCAGCGGCTGCCGGTGAGCACGGCAGAGGTTTTGCCGTAATTGCCGAACAAATAAGGGAACTGGCCGAGAGTAGCGCTCAAGCATCCAAAAGAATTGAAAAATTAAGCTCAAGCGGAATTAATATATCCGAGCAATCGGAAAAAATGCTTAAAAAGACCATTCCGCGCATGGAACGTGCCGTAAAAATGATAGAAGGAATAAGCCATGCTGCCAACCAACAAAAAGAAGGTGCCGTTCAGATAAACAAACAGGTGCGGGAGCTTAACAACTTGGCACAGCAAAATGCATCAATTGCCGAACAAACCGATGCCAACGCTTCAGAGCTTACAAAGCAGGCACAAACCCTTCCGAAATTAATTAGTTTTTTTAGGTTTTAGATTTTGAATCAGCCAAAAAACACTATCTTTGTCTTATTAATTATAAATTTTAAACTTAGAAACATGAAAAAGTTATTTTTATTTACAGCCTTAGCTTTTTTTGGCTTGCAAATTTCAGCACAAGATATTAATTTTAAACAGAATAATTTTAGTTCTTTCGCTGATTGGGCATTTTATGTCGGTGAATCCGAAGGCGAAGGTGCCGATATTCAATACGGTCTTACTCATAATTTTACTTACGGCCTGAAATACATGCGTGGGCTTCATCATGCATTTGGCGTAGGTATTGGGCTGCATTATCAGTATCAGGCTTTTCACATGGAGCAGGTAGATACTAAATTGGTGCCAAATACTGCACTCCATGATCAGGAAATTTTCAAATTGCATAATCTGGGCACCGAAGTATTTATGCGTTTTACCCTTAAAAGAGAACTCAGCAAACCTGTCGTTTATTTGGAAGCCGGCGGATACGGTAATTGGGCTTACGGAATAAATCATGAAACCTACAACGAAGTGGAGATGACGATTATTCCTGACGGTTACACAGAATTGACAGCTATCAGAAGCGGACTTACTTATTTTGAGGCGCTCAATTATGGCCTAAGTGCAAAGTTGGGTTATAAAATGTTTGCTTTGATAGGTTCCTATCGTTTGTCGGATTATTTCACAAGTGATTTCAAAGAGCAAGTTACCGATGCAGAATTCCCCAGATTAACAATCGGAATTCAGTTTAACCCGATGCGATAAATTATAAATCAACCCATTCGGTTCTTCCGAAAATACTGAATGCTCGGCCAACACAATTTTAATTGTCTGTTTGCCGGGCTTTTTTTTATTTTTGCGTTTTGTATCTAAAGAAAACCCTATGCAAGACTCTAAAGTAAAGCCCTATAAAAACAAAGGCATGAGCAAAAAAAAGGAAGTAGCGCTCATGTTTGATAAAATTGCTCATCGCTACGATTTTTTAAATCATTTTTTATCCTTGAATATTGATAAAATTTGGCGGCGAAAAGCCGTTAAATCACTCAGCGATATACAACCCAAAGCCATATTGGATGTCGCATGCGGAACCGGTGATTTGGCCATTTCCATGCACGAAAAATATCAACCCGAAATACTTGTAGGTATCGACATATCGGAGCAAATGCTTGAATACGGAAAGAGAAAATTGCGAAAGAAAGGCTTAGATTCGAAAATACAACTTGAAATCGGTGATTCCGAAAATATTAATTATCCCGACAAGCGTTTTGATGCCGTGACGGCAGCTTTCGGTGTGCGCAATTTTGAAAACCTGCAAGCAGGTATAAACGAAATGCATCGCGTTTTAAAAGCCGGCGGAAAAATTGTCATTTTAGAATTCTCGCAACCTCAAAAATTTCCCGTAAAGCAGCTCTATCGGTTTTATTTTTTAAGAATTCTTCCTTTTATCGGCAAACTTTTTTCAAAAGACGATTCCGCTTATACATACCTTCCCGAATCGGTAGGAGCTTTTCCCTACGGGGAGGATTTTTTGGAGGTTTTGAATAAAGCCGGCTTTAAGAACACAGACGCGCATACCCTTACTTTTGGAATTGCTGCAATTTATACCGGTGAGAAGTAGTTATTTACTTCCGACATTGAATCCGTTTGTAAATTTCTTTAAGATAAAATGCCGGAAGGGAATTAAGGCAAAACCCTTTTTTTATATTGAACACAGCGCAATAGTTTGTAAAACGAAATCCGGTTGCACTTTTCAAATTAAACGGATATCGGAAAAATATTTTTCAAGTCTTTTGGTGAAAAAATACTATTTGAGCCGCATTTATGATATTTCCGCAGGATAATATATGTTAAATACCGTATATTTTATTATCTTTGGTTTAAAACAAAAAATAAGTTAAGCATGAAAATAGTTATTTCACCGGCCAAGCGCCTCGATTTTAAAAGCAAAGTACCCGTAAAAAAACATACACAGCCCGTTTTTACCGATGAATCGAAAACTTTAATAAAAATTCTCAGAGAAAAATCGGTAACAGAACTCAAAGATTTAATGAAGCTAAGTTCCGATTTGGCTCAACTGAATCATGAGCGCTACGCTAAATGGCAATTACCCTTTACGGGAAAAAATGCCAAACAGGCACTCTTTGCTTTTGAAGGCGATGTGTTTAAAGCCCTTGACAAAGACAGTCTTAAAAAAGCTGATATTAACTATTTGCAAGAGCATTTGCGCATACTTTCCGGACTGCACGGTGTGCTTCGTCCGCTGGATTTAATACAGCCGCATCGCTTAGAAGGCGGAACTAAATTGGAAAACGACAAAGGCGATAATTTATATAAATTTTGGGGCGATAAAATTACCGATTTCATAAATAAAGAAATTGAAAAAGACGGAGACAAAACCTTGATAAATTTAGCTTCAAACGAATATTTTAAATATATAAATAAGAAAAAATTAGAGGCGGATATGCTTAGTTTAAATTTCAAACAATATAAAAACGGAAAATTAAAGACGATTGCCATTTATGCCAAAAAAGCCCGAGGCATGATGTTGCATTATATGAGCAAAAACCGTATTGATAAGACTGAGGATTTAAAAGGTTTTGATTATGACGGCTATGCCTACAGTGAGGAGTATTCAAAAAATAATGAATTAATGTTTATCCGATGATTATAAAATGCCGAAAAGCGCTTGGATTGATTGTTGCTTTTGCTTTAAGCACGGGATTTTATGTTAATGCACAAACAATCAGTCATTTTGATATAAGCTATGCTTCCGTGCAGGCTTCGGGAACCCTTTTGGGCGGCGGTACTCAAATTTGGCAGCCGCAAAATTCCGACCAAAAATTGACCGATGGTTTTCTTCAACCGAATAAAAAGAATGTACAGGTTTTGCCATCCTTAGCGGGTAAAAAAAATAAAGCGAGATTTTACCCTAATCCGGTTTCGGATAAACTATTTTTCTCATTTGAATATGAGTATAAGTTCGAAAGAGTCCTATGTATTTCAGATCTTTCGGGACGGATTCATAAAAGATTGAGCCTTCATAGCGCATCCGGCACAATTGATCTTTCAGAGCTTCAAAACGGTATTTATTTTCTCAAAATTAATAAAAACGGTTCCGATTTTTATCGTATCTTTAAGATTAGTGTCGTCAGGTAGAATAGTTGAGAAAATGAGAAATTTCCGGTTTTTTCTGTAAATAGCTTGACTTTTTGTAAAATGCACGGTCGTCTGCTGTTTTGCGGTGGCTGAGCATTTCGACAAAAGCTCAATAACCACCTGTTGAAGCCGGTTATAATAAAGCTGTTGTATGTTGATTGTATGCCATGCTCCTTTTAAAATTCCATAAAAATTTAACTTATGAAAGCCTTCACATTACTTTTTGTTTTTCTTTTTGTATTTGCATTTGCTCTTATGGCTCAGAATGTGCCGCAGGGTATTAATTATCAAGCTGCTGCGCGAAATTCGCAAGGCGAAATACTGCCCGATCGTGAAATTATGGCAGAAATTAGTTTGTATCTTGATTCTGAGACTGAACCGCCCGTTTACCGTGAAATTCAAGAATGCCAATCGAACAGCTATGGTATTTTTAATCTTACCATAGGTCAGGGTACGCCCTTAAATGACGGCCTTACGGATGATTTTTCGCAAATTGACTGGTTAAGCGGAAGTTACATTCTGAAAGTTCGAGCCGATTTCGGAACCAATGAATTTCTCAGCGGAATGCAAGAGCTCGGCAGTTATAAGCTGCTTTCTGTTCCTTACGCTTTTTCGGCTGATAAAGCCGTAACGGCCGACAGCCTTACCGGCAACATAACTCTGAATTTGGAAGACTTGAATAATGTAGATGCCGAGTCGCCGGCTCACATGCAACTTATTGCCTGGGATGCCGATAATCAGCGTTGGATTCTCAGCGACCCGGGCGGATTGCCCGATGTATTTCTGCGCCGAGACGGCAGTACCGATTTAACGGCTGATTGGATGATTAGCAATTTCAGCATCCGCTTGCAAAACGGTAATATGGATTTGGAAAACGGACGCTTAACGGCTTCGGAATTAAGCGGTTTGACCGGCTTGCCCGTTGCCGAATTTTCTAATGATGCATCACTTGCCGACAGCAGCGATTTTTCCGTCCCTGTAGAAAGTGCCGTAAAAGCTTATGTGGATAATTCTGTGGCCTCCGGAGCTTGGAGTGCCGATACGGAAGCTGTTTTTATGCGAGAAGAAAAGAAATTGGGAATCGGCACTTCAATGCCTTCGGATAAATTTCATTTGCTCTTGGAAAATGAACAGGGGTTTTTGATTGAAGGTACCTACGGAGGACCAGTTCCGGATTTGAATGCCGGTACGCGTTTGACTTTTTATCCCGCCAAGGGAGCTTTCAGAGTCGGTGGACTTAAGGATGAGCCCGCTTACTGGAATAATGCTTCGGTCGGAGATTACTCGGCTGCTTTGGGTTATGACATTCAGGCTGCCGGTGATTATTCTTTTGCCGCAGGACGCCAAAATATTGCTTTCGGCTCATATACGGCAGTGCTCGGAAGAAATAATCAGGCACTTACCAATTATTCATTTTCCGTTGGGCGGAATAATTCTTCAGGCGCTTTGTACAGTACTACTTTTGGTTACTCAAATTCGGTGTCGGGCATGGCGGCAACGGCATTCGGAGAGGGCAATTTGGCTCGGGGCGATTATTCTACTGCCACAGGCTTAAATACGCAAACTGCTAAAGCGGACGGCAGCAAAGGCAAAGCTGCTTTTGCTGCCGGAGATTCCACCAGAGCCGAAGGCGACGGCAGTTTTGTTTTCGGTAAGGATAATCTGGCTCAGGGCGATTTTTCAACAGCCGGCGGCGAGGCTAATTATACTTCATCCGGCGGTATTTCTGCGGCCGTATTCGGAAAAGACAACCGTTGCGAAGGCAATTTTTCTTTCGCAAGCGGTCATAATTTGATTGCAAAATCTTATACGGAAGCTGTCTTCGGGCGATATAATACCAATTCGGGCGGTAGCTCATCTTCTTGGGTTTCCGGTGAGGCTTTATTTGTGGTGGGTAACGGAACTGATGATTTTAATCGTTCCAATGCTTTCATTGTGTTGAAAGACGGAAGTGTAGGAGTAGCTCTCGGAAATTCGACGCCCCAGGTTGCTTTTCAGGTAGGAAATTCCGGAGACGGTTCTAAAGCTATTGCTAATGATTGGGATATACATTCGGACAAGCGTTTAAAAAGAGATATTCAGGTCATTGATTCGGCAAGCCGGAAATTAAGTGATTTAGAGGGTTATTATTTTTATTGGGACAATAAAAAAGATACTACCCGGCAAATTGGGCTGATAGCTCAGGAAGTTGAGAAAATATTTCCGGAATTGGTATCCACACAAAAAAATGGATATAAAACCCTTAGCTATTCTGTATTAACGGCTGTTCTGATTCAAGCTTTTAATGAACAAAGATCAGAATTCGAAAAGATAGAAGAAGAAAACAAACAAATGAAAGTGCGTATAGAACGATTGGAACAACAAAATGAGGAGATATTGGAATACATTAGGGCTGAAGCTAATATAAAGATGCTTAAAGAATAGGGCTTTTTTTGTTGGAAAAATAAAAATAAAAAGGCAGTTTTGCATTTTAGTCAAAAATCAAAAAAAATATTTGTATGAGTAATGAACTAAGCGGAAAAGTCGTTAAAATATTGCCGGAACAAACCGGCCAAGGCCAATACGGAAAATGGGTGAAACAGGAATTTGTAATTGAAACCATTGATAAATATCCCAAAAAAGTATGTTTTACTACTTGGGCCGACAAAACCGATGAAGTAAAAAAACTTTTTGAAGGCGATGAGGTTACCGTAAGTTTTAATGCTGAGAGCCGCGAATTCCGAGAGCGTTGGTATACCGATTTGAAAGCCTGGAAAATACAAAAAGCCGGCGCCGGTTCAGGCTCGAGCGGCGGACAGGGGAAACCGGATTTTCCTCCGATTACCGAAGATGATATCCCCCCGGAAGAAAATGAAGATTTACCATTTTAATTGAATACATACAGTATTTTTGTCGCAGACATAATTCGGCACTTTACTTTTGATTAACTAACGGGATTAGCATGAAACATAAGCTTGGTTTTATATTGACGGCAGCAGCACTTGTTCTTTTTATGGCTTGTGCCGATGACAGTACACAAAAAAAATCTGCCGATGAGCAGAGCGATACCTTAGTTTCGGAAAATGAAAAGTCTCCGGCTGCAGATTCCAAAGAAGACAGTATATCATTGAATGATGAAAATGCGGTGAGTGAAAAACCGGGCGATTTAGTTGAGGCAAGTAAATACATTTGCCCAAACAGTTGCCCCGAGGGCAATGCAGATTCAGCGGGAAGTTGCCCTGCCTGTGGAATGGACTTGGTTGAAAACCCCGATTATTCCGAAGCTTCAAATTAGTCGGTATTACAGTTTTTGTGCTTGTTTGATGGGGTGTGTGAAATAAAAATCCGTTCCGCTTTTGCCGTCGGATTCAAAATAAATTTCGCCGCCCAATAATTCTACGATGCCTTGTGAAATAGCTAATCCCAGTCCCGTTCCGCGCGCAGATTTGAGATAATCGTTCTCTAACCGGCTGAAACGGGTAAAAATGTATTTTTGCAAATCTTTATTTATTCCGGAGCCGGTATCTTTAACATAAAAAAGTAAGTTCTCATTTTTTACTTCATACCCGAAGGTAATCGTCCCTGCTTTAGTATATTTTACGGCATTATCCAGAAGATTTGCCAGAACTTGTTTTAGGCGCACATGGTCGGTGTAGAGCTTAATGCCGTAATTTTTACTTGTATTTATAAGCTTTATGTCGGCTTTGTTATCTTTTATTTTTCGGTCAAAAATATCGTACAGCTCAGAAAGCAAAAGATCCGCCACATACCAGTCTTTTTTTATTGACATTTGCCCCACATCAAGTTTTGATACATCCAGAATATCGTCAATGATTCTCAGCAATTGATTGCTGCTGTTTTTAATAATACTGATGTAGTGCTTTCGGGATTCCGGATCCAAATTATCACTGTCCAATAATTGTGAAAACCCTAAAATTCCGTTCATGGGTGTTCTGATTTCGTGCGACATATTGCTCAAAAAAGCCGATTTGAGCTGATCGGATTCTTCGGCTTTCTCTTTGGCGGCTTTCCACTTTTTAATGGTTTCTTTGTAATTGGTAATCTCTACCACATTGCCTATTCCGGCCGGTTTCCCTTTGTATTGTATGAGTTTTGCGCTAAAGTTAATCCATTTTATTTTGTTTGTTTTTGTCAGAAGCTTCATTTCGTATTGGGCTTTGACTTTTTCCCCCATAAGTCGCTGCATACCTCTGTTTTTTACTTCTTCTCTCATGTCGGGATGCACCACTTCCCAAAACGATTTTTGTTCAAGCTCTTGCGCATTATATTCGGTTATTTCCCGAACTTTTTCGTTGGTATATACAAATTTTTTGTCTTGATAGATAAATATGCCCGATGCTCCGGCTTCAGCTAACATTCGGAATTTTTGTTCACTTTCGGACAGAGAGTCCTGAGCTTTTTTTAATTCGTCCACATTTCTCAGAACTATAAATATGGCTTGTTTATCATTATAAGTTGTTTTTCTGAAAACGGACGAAACCCAAAGTTTTTTGCCGGACTTTGTTTTAGCTTTTAGGTAATGCGGAGATTGTTCAGCGGCGTTTTCTTCGATGCTCAGTATGGGAAGGTTAAAATGTTTTTGCCAATTTTCGAGCTCTATAAAGTCGGATAAATTATTGCCTTTTACTTCTTTTACCGTATAATCCAGAACATGCTTTACGGCCATGTTCGCATCCAGAATATTCAATGCACTGTCTGAAACTAAAAAGATATCAGATGCCGAATTGTATATGTTGCGATAGCTCTTTTCTATTTTTAACAGCCTTTGTTTTTGCCTTTCATTGATTTCCATTTCCTGAATAAGGTCGGTAATATCTTTGGCAATGATAATTAGCTGATCACGAGAGACATTAAGCGTGGATTCCAAATGCAAAACTTCGCCCGTTTTGGTTAAAACCCTTAGAGGAAGAAAAATATCTTCTTCGAAACTCAGTTTGCCTTTTGCTTTGTATTCATGATAGTATTCTATCACCAATCGGAGCGTTTTGTGCTTGTCCTCCTCAAGAATATAATCCAATGGGTTAGTTCCTTCGAGTTCTTGCGGGCTATAGCCCAATTTGTGAACGGCTGCCCCGGCGTAAGTGATTACCGGATTTTTTCCGTCTATTTGTACGCGGAAAATATAATCACCGGTGTTTTCAGAAATCATTCGGTAGTTTTTTTCACTTTCCTGCAGCTGTGCATAAGCCTCTTCAAGCGCGTCATAACTTTCTTCCAGCTCTGCTTGCGTGGCTTCTTGAAGTTGGTTCAATGTGTACAATTCATGGTTTAGCGCATGCAATTTCTTTAGGTTTTCAGCTTCTTCCTTCTCCTTTTCTATGCGGAATGTAATGTCTTTACTGATAACTAAAACCATAAAATCAGTATTTTCGGGAAGGTCTATTAAAACTACCTTTCTTTCCGTAGTTTTGATATTATCGTTGGCAGTCTTTTGTTTTACGATGCTTTCAGTATAACCGGTTTTTATGAGTTTTTCTTTGGCTTTATCAAAGATTGACGGTTCATCCAAAAACTCTTTTATGTGTGCTCCTATAACTTGTTCATAAGGTAAATTTAATTGGGCTATAAATGCGGGATTGGCAGTAATTATGTATCCCTTGTTGTCGGTTAAGTAAACCCCGTCCGGGTCGTTATTGAATAACTGTTCAAAAAGAATGGCTCCAAGCTCCGGCGACATTTCCTTTATTGGATTTAAAGGGTGCAAATTGTCGGTCGTTTGTTTCGATCGCTTGGCGGAAAAACCGGCAAGTTTTTTTCTCAGCCGGAGAATTTCTTTTTTGAAAATTTGATTCTCCGCTTTGAGTTGATTTAATTTACTTGACATTGCTTCGACGGCAGCTTCGTTTTTTTCCATAAATAACAGTCCCCGATTATTATTACTTTTAAAAGTAGAAGGTTGGTACGATTAGTAGTTTGAATCTCGCTGTAATATTACAAAAAATGAATGTAATATGCAAGGACGGGTTAAATAAATGAGTATTGAACGGCTTAGTTTTTAAAACCGTAAACGCTACATAAGTTCGTCTCTTTTCATATCTAAGCGTAATAGCGTGAAAACCAGAAATGTAAAGGCCCAAAGAGAAGAGCCTCCATAGCTGATAAAGGGTAGGGGGATACCTATTACGGGAGCCAGGCCGATTGTCATGGCAATATTTACTCCGAAGTGAAAGAATATAAGTACGGCAACTGAGTAGCCAAATACTCGACTAAACCGGGAGCGCTGCCTTTCGGCGATTTTGATAAGGCGATATATAAATAATGTAAACAGGATAATTAAAGTACTTGTACCCAAAAATCCCCATTCTTCACCCACGGTGCAGAAGATAAAGTCGGTATCTTGTTCGGGAACAAAATCGAATTTTGTTTGAGTGCCTTCCAAATAGCCTTTCCCCGTAAGCCCGCCCGAACCAATTGCAATTTCGGATTGATGCACATTATAGCCCACGCCTTTGGGGTCTTCCAGTAATCCGAGAAAAACCTCTATTCGGTCACGCTGGTATTCCGATAAAAAATTATAAAAGAAATAATTGACCGAGAATACGAAAAACAGGCTGCTCAGAAAGATAAGAAAGGCAACCAAGGCCGGCAGAAATTTAGATTTAAAGTGCTTAATCAAATGATAGCCGGAGGTAATGATACCTGCTGTAATAATGATATAAACTAATGGTATTGAATAATTGAAGAAAACAACCGGAATTAATAATGCTAATATAATGAGTAAAAACATTAGGCTGTATTTGAATATCAGGCTTCTTCTGTTTTCAAAAAAAGAAAAGGCGATTAACAGCGTTAGGCTTAAGCTTAAAAAAATCCATTCATGCGGTATGTAAAAGTTTAGCAAAAAAAGCACGGTGAATAATGCTCCAAGCAGTAAAAAAATGTAATGCAGGCCTTCTCGATAAAAAACAAGCAGAAAGGCTGAAAACACAAGAGCCGAACCGGTGTCATTTTGCAACAAAATAAGCAGCATGGGCAGTAATACAATGCCCGATGCTTTGATGAAATGATTAATGTTTTTGAAACTAAACTTTTCTTCGCCCATATATTTTGCCAATGCCAGTGCAGTGGCGTATTTGGCAAATTCAGCCGGCTGTATGCGCATGCCCCACAGTTCAAACCAAGAAAGTGATTGATTAACGGCTGTTCCGAATATCAGAACGGCAATAAGTAAAAACATTACAAAGCCGTAAATGAAATATGAAAAAAATGAGAAAATATGGCTTTCAAGAAACAGTATAGGTATAATCAGGATAAGCGAAACCATAATCCAGATGAGCTGTTTGCCGGCTCGCGTGTCAAAATCAAAAGCGGATATATCTGCGCTTGAAAAGGATGAGGAAAAAATATTCATCCACCCAAAAGCAGCCAACAGCAGAAACAAAAATACTGTGGGATAATCAATTTTATTTTTTAGCAGAGCGGGCAAATTATATTATTTTTCGGGTAACAAATTGGCATCCATAATTCTTTTTTCCTGCCATTTATTGGTTACCGTATCGGTTAAATATTTTTCAATCATCATACTTGCAATGGGGGCGGCCCAAGTTGAGCCGTATCCGGCATTTTCCACATAAACGCTTACAACAATTTTGGGCTTGTCTTTTGGGGCAAAAGCAAAGAAAATGGAATGGTCTTCGCCGTGCGGGTTCTGAGCCGTACCGGTTTTTCCGCATATCTCAAGGCCTTCAACATAAGCTGAGCGTGCCGTTCCTCCGGATACTACTTTTTCAAGCGCATCTTTCAGGGGCGGATAGTGTTTTTGGTCAATGGCCGCATAATATTTTAGTTTGTATTGTTGGTTAATTTCTTCATCTTCAATGGATTTTACAATGTGTGGTTTGTAATAAAAGCCTTCATTGGCTATTACAGCCCCCATATTTGCCAGTTGCAGAGGCGTAAAACCTAACTCTCCTTGGCCAAAAGCCAACGAGATTAAAGTGTTGTGATTCCACCGTCCTTTTCCGTAGTATTTGTCAAAATAGGCAGAAGGATAAATGAGGCCTTTGTCTTCGTAAGCTAAATCCGTTCCTAATTTCACGCCCAAGCCCATGGATTGCACCATACGTTTCCAGTCTTTATAGGCTTCATCAATGGTTTCAAATTCCGGGTTATTTAATATTCTTCCGAAAACGTGGCAATAATATGCATTACTTGAAAACTGAATGGATTTCTCAAAATTCACCGGCCCAAAAATATGGTCGTTCACATAATGCGAACCGGCATAATATCCGTAAACCGTAAAAACTGTGTTTGGGTTTATTACGCCTTTTTCAAAGCCTATCAGAGCATTTACTGCTTTAAAAGTAGAACCCGGCGGATATCTCGATTTTAATGCACGGTTATAAAGCGGTTTATAGGCAGCATTGGCAACGGAATTATAATTTTCTTTCAATTTCTTTCCCACAAATAAACTCGGGTCGTATGAGGGCGATGAAATTAAGGCCAATATTTCGCCGCTTGCCGGTTCAATAGCTACAACTCCTCCTATTTTGTTCTTCATGAGTTGTTCACCGTAATATTGAAGTTCTCCGTCAATGGAAAGCGTAATATTTTTTCCGGCAACGGCAGAGGTGTCGTAGCGGCCGTTGGCATAGCTTCCTTGTAGCCTGTTGTGAACATCGGCTAAGTATATTTTTACTCCTTTTTGACCGCGGAGATAGTTTTCATAAGTGCGCTCCACACCGCTTTTCCCAATAAAGTCGCCTCTTGTGTAATAGGGATCCTTGTCAATTTCCGTTTGATTGGTTTCACCGACATAACCCAATAAGTGTGCGGCAATGGGCTCTCTATAAACACGCAATGCGCGTTGTTCGGTATAAAAATCCGGATAGCGGTATAAAAATTCCTGCAGCCGAGCATACTGCTTTTTGGGCATTTGTTTGATAAGTGTTACGGCATCAAAGCGTTTGCCGCTTTTGAGTATTTTTTTTAGTTCACTTTTTGAGATGTTCGTGAGTTCAACAAATCTAACCGTATCAAAAGGGCTTAATTGGTCGGGATAAACCTTTAGGTCATAGGTGGGCTCATTGCTTACAACAACTTCCTTATTTCGGTCAAAAATGATTCCTCTTGCCGGGTATTGT
The DNA here is from genome assembly GCA_964472505.1 of uncultured Bacteroidaceae bacterium. GTDB lineage: Bacteria > Bacteroidota > Bacteroidia > Bacteroidales > JAADGE01 > JAYEIA01. The sequence continues at coordinate 55,440 of CAYYQW010000009.1, forward strand.
GTAATGTGTCTGAAGGTATTGTTTTCGGCAGAAAGTTTAAAACTCACGTCCACGACTTGTATATAGTAGAGTTTTCCTAAAAAAACAAGCGCCGTAAGGAATATATAAAAAAGTATAATGTTTTTTTGAATATTCACAATTGTTACCTTCTAAAAATTAAAAATTGACTTAAAAGTATTACTATCCCCGAAAAAATCAAACTCAGAATCAATACGTGAAATTTTGAGAAAAATAATGAAAAGCTAAAACTGTCAAGTAAAAAGAAAATGAGATGATGTATGCTTAGCATAATCAGGCTGTATTTCAAAAACCAATTAAACCCGAGGTTTGAAACTAAGGGCTGCAAAGGGAAATCATAACCATCGCGCGGTTGAATGAGGTTTAATACAAGCGGCCTTATGTAGGCCGTAAATACTAAAGCAAATGCATGCATACCGCCGGTATCCGAAAAAATATCCACGGTCAGGCCCAGTGCAAAAGCTGCCGTAATCCTAAACCACACGGGAGTTTGAAACGGGAACAGCAATATGGCGGCCACATATATGTATGGCGTAATATGCCACTTTGTAATTTCGATATTGTTTAAAAACAATACTTGCAATAAGCCGAAAAATACAAGCAGCGCAATATTTCGTATGAGCAGTTTAGCGTCCAAAATTTAAGTATAATATATATATGAATGCAAAAATAAGATAATAAGCAAATACATCAAAGAAACCTTAGCTACAAATGATTTATTATTATGATAAAACTTTTTGAGCTGTTAAGCACTGCATTATATTTTATGCATCGAATTTTCTGGCTTTATCCATTGCACGTTCAGCGTCTTTTTGTTTTAAATCTTCGCGTTTATCGTATTTCTTTTTACCGGAAGCCAAATAAATAATCAGTTTGGCAATACCGCGTTCGTTGATAAACAAATTGGTTGGAATAATGGTTTTAGAACTTGTTTTAACGGCTCGGTGCAATTTTTTCAATTCGCGCCTATGCAGCAAAAGTTTTCGTTCGCGCCGCGGTTCGTGATTGTCGTATGTACCGTGTGTGTATTGTGCTATATGCATTCTTACCCAAAGCTCGGGTTTTTGTGTTCCGGGTTGATTTCTGAAAAAACAATAGGCATCGGTTAATCCTGCCTTCCCGGCACGTACCGATTTTATCTCGGTTCCCGTAAGCATTATTCCGGCTTCATGCTTATCTTCAAGATGATAATCGTGCCTTGCTTTTTTATTTTTTATGTTTATATTGTTTGCCATGCTGCAAAAATAGTAAATAATTAGCAAAAACGCTTCATGCTTTTTTGGATTTTTTATGGTGGACGGCTGTCTAATTCAGTATTTATCGTATATTTGTCGGTGCAAAAATAGGTATAAGTCTATCGGTATGAATTTATAGAGATTTGTGTTCTAATATTCAGCCTGACAAATTTTTATATGAATTTATCGTCCCGACTTTAATTAATTTTTTCATACCAATGAACACGAATTATAATTTGATAACGGTAATGGGCGCTACAGCCGGCGGCAAAACATCTTTTGCGGCAGCTTTAGCTTATGAAATCGGGGCAGAAATTATCAGTGCCGATTCCCGGCAAGTGTACCGAGGTATGGATATCGGAACAGGCAAGGATTTGGGTGATTATACCTATAAAGGAAAAAAAATCCCTTATCATTTAATTGATATTGCGGATGCCGGCTATAAATACAATGTATTTGAGTATCAGCAAGATTTTTTGAATGCTTTTAATGATATTCACGCGCGCAAAAGTTTTCCGGTTTTATGCGGCGGAACCGGTATGTATATTGAAGCTGTTTTGCAGGGTTATCGCCTGATTCGAGTACCTAAAAACGAAGCTTTGCGCAAAGCATTGAAAGAAAAATCCGATGCTGAACTCACTCAAATGCTCAGGCAATATAAAGATTTGCACAACATCAGCGATACCTCCAACAGGAAACGCTTAATACGCGCCGTGGAAATTGCCGTGTATTCGGCGGATAATCCGGAGACGGATATTTCCTACCCAAAAATTAACAGCTTGAATTTTCAAATTGTGTACGACCGCCAAACACGGCGAGAGCGCATAAGTAAACGTTTGAAACAGCGAATGGATGAGGGCATGGCGGAAGAAACTAAAACATTGTTGGATGCCGGTGTGCCGCAAGAAACTTTGCTTTATTATGGTCTGGAATACAAGTATATCACCGAATATTTAATGGGAAATATACCCTATGAAACCATGCTGGAAAGACTTGAAATAGCCATTCATCAATTCTCAAAACGGCAGATGACTTGGTTCCGGAAAATGGAACGAAGCGGTACGCAAATACATAAAATTGACGGAAATTGGCCTGAGAAAAAGAAAATTGATTTTGCATTGTCTTGTTTAATGAAAAACCCTTAAACTTGCTTTATGGTATTGTTTTATTTGATAAAAGAAAGCTTTTTATATGCTATTAATTCCTTGGTTTCAAACCGGGTAAGGACATTCTTGTCGCTTTCCGGAATCACCATTGGTATTTTTGCCATAATATCCGTTTTCACGGTTTTGGATTCGCTTAAAAACAGTATTCGCGAGAGCATTGCCACATTAGGCGATGATGTTATCTACATTCAGAAATGGCCTTGGGCAATGGGAGGCGATTATCCTTGGTGGGACTATATGAAACGTCCCGTTCCCACGCCGGAGGAAGCTGAAAAAGTACGCCGTATTTCAGATTTAGCCGATGCGGTTTCGTTCATGGTTACGGCTCGCAAAAACATACAGCACGGAAGCAATTATATTGAGGATGTTGTGATACAAGGCAATGAATATGATTATGAAAAGATAAAAACCCTTGACTTTTCCGAAGGCCGTTACTTTTCGGCTTATGAATCCAATACCGGCCGAAATCGGGCTGTTTTGGGAGCCGACATTGCAAAAGATTTATTTCCTAATGAAAATGTGGTGGGTAAAACCATAAAAATTGCCGGTAAAAAAGTTGATATAATAGGTGTGTTGGCAAAAGAAGGCGAAGATATGTTCGGCATCAGTTTGGATAAATCGGTATTGCTGAATTTGAACTATATGCGTACCATTGTGGATATTCGCAACGAGCAATTAGGCCCCTTAATACTGGTGAAGCCGCAAGCCAAATATTCAGCCGATGATTTAATTGCGGAGCTCAACGGCATTATGCGAAGCATTAGGCGCCTGAAACCCGCCGAAGATGATGATTTTGCTTTAAACCAAGCCAGCCTTATAAGCAAAGGTTTCGACGGCATTTTTAATATTGTAGATTTGGCCGGTCTGATTATCGGCGGTTTCTCAATATTGGTCGGCGGATTTGGTATTGCCAACATTATGTTCGTTTCCGTAAAAGAACAAACACGCATCATTGGAATACAAAAAGCTTTGGGTGCGAAACGTTATTTTATTATGCTTCAGTTTTTGTTTGAAGCCGTTATTTTGGCCATGGTCGGAGGCTTGGCCGGATTGTTGGCTGTTTTTGTCGGTACGCAATTATTTGCGGCTATCAGCGATATGAGTTTCAATATGAGTCTCGGGAATATTGTTTTCGGTTTGATGCTTTCTTTTTCCATCGGATTGGTTTCCGGATTGGCTCCGGCACTTAAAGCTTCAAAACAAGACCCCGTAACGGCGATGTCAGCCGTATAAATTACGGCATGTTTGGGAAGGCTTCAAATAGTTTCGAACAAATTCTGTTTTAGTGCGTACAAAATTCACAGAATAGAAGTTCCTTCGACACAAGACAACTGTTATCGATCAGGATAAATTACATTTATGAATATCCGCATTTACCTCTATTCGTATTTTAAGTTGCTGCTTATTAGCTTATTACGCATACTTAGTTATCACCGGCTTCGACAGGCGGTTCCTGAGCAGCAGTCGAAGGACTCAGCCTCCGAAAATACCGAAGGAGACTGAGCTTGTCGAAGTCGGGGATTATAATCTTGGGGAACATGCGGATAATCATTTTACATTTTATTATCAATCTATTTATTTGTCATGAAAAAAGCGTTGGCACGGTTTATACTAAAACTGTTTGGGTGGAAAATCAAAGGTGAAATTCCGAAAGAAAAAAAATACGTATTGGCCGTAGCGCCGCATACCAGTGCACTGGATATGATTCTCGGCAAGCTGCATACTTGGGCAAAAGGCTATCAACCGCGTATAATTGTAAAAAAAGAGTTTTTTTATTTTCCGGTGGGCTATATTTTGAGAGCTTGGGGTGCTGTTCCCATCGACCGGCAAAATCCAAAAAACTTGGTGGAACAAATTGCCGATGAATTTGATAAAAACGATGAGTTTATTTTGGTGATAACACCGGAAGGTACTCGGAAAGCCAACCCAAACTGGAAGACCGGTTTTTATCGTATCGCCCAAAGTGCCAATGTGCCTATTTACATGATATATGCCGATTTTAAGAAAAAAGAAATCGGATATCTCGGACGCTTTGAACCTACCGGTAATATGGAAGAAGACATCCGAGGAATTAAAGAACACTATCGAGGAATAACCGCCTACCATCCCGAACGGTTTGAAATATAAACTGTTATATTTTTAGTTATTGGATTATGTGAGTACTCCGAAAAAGCTGTAATTCAATGAGTAAAATTGTAAATGTCTGATAATTAACAACCGATGGGTTAACCCGTCGGTTATAACAAACGCCCTGCGAAACATTCCGCTTGTTTTTGTTTTAATATCGTAAAGTAGAATTAGTTATTTCAATTTTTGTCAGTATATTTGAGGGGCGTTTTACAAATACACAACTTTAAGTCTATGAAAGTAACATTGATACAATCAGATATTGCGTGGGAAAATATTCCTGCAAATTTGGATACATACCGTCAAAAGATACTTGCAGCTGAGAAAACCGATTTATTGGTGCTGCCGGAGATGTTTGCCACCGGATTTACTATGCAGCCCGAGCATTTTGCTCAGAGCAGCGACGGGAGCATCATCCAGTTTCTGAGAGAATCAGCCGCTGAAACGGGAGCGGCCATAGCAACAACTTATGCCTGCAAAGATACCGGTAAATATTATAACCGTTTTGTATTTGTGCAGCCCGACGGAAGCTGTGAAACTTACGACAAGCGACATCTTTTTGGTTTTGCAGGCGAGAACCAACATTACACCGCCGGAAAAGAACGTGTGATAATAAATTACAAAGGCTTTCGTATTTTGCCGCAAGTTTGTTATGATTTGCGTTTTCCGGTTTGGAGCCGCAACCGGGGCGATTATGATTTGCTGCTTTATGTGGCCAATTGGCCGGGAAGAAGGCGCAATGCCTGGCGGATACTTTTGCAGGCTCGCGCTCACGAGAATCAAGCTTATGTTATCGGTGTAAACCGAACGGGAGATGATGGCAACGGTGTAGGCCATTCCGGCGACTCCATGCTGGTTGACCCGCGCGGCAATCTGCTTATTGATTTATCTTCAGGTAAGGAAGAAATTGAAAGCGCAAACATTGATATTGATGAAGTCAGAAAGCTTCGAGAAAAATTCAGAGCTGCCGCTGATGCCGATAATTTTGAAATCATTAATTGAATGAAGATGCTGTGGTTTCGCTTGGGGTCTTTATTTTCCGAAATGTTTCGATTCTCCGATAATTCCATAGAGACAGGCTGCTTTCGGATAGCTTAAATTTTCAAGCAATTCTATGTTCACATACAGTTGCTAAGAGTGTCTCGCCCAAAAATGCTGACTTTATGGAGAGCACTATTAAGCGCTTCAAATTTCCCTTTTATCTTTTTTAGCTTTTTATATTCAATCTGTTCGAAATTAAGTTCAATGGCTTTAGGGTTGTCGTATGTTTGAATAAATACTTTATTAATCTTAATTTCAACAGCTTTAATATTTGATATTTCAATACAGTTTATTTTCTTGTCAGCTTTTAGAAAGTATCGTATTTTATTATCATCCCATTCAATAAAGTATTTCTTATACTTGAGATTATATATTCCAATTAGAATAAAAATTATTCCTTGTCCCATATAAATTATGGAATTCCAATCATTACTCGGGAATTGACTGTCAAAATCCGAGTAACTTATCAGCATGGCAATACCAAGAATAAAAAAAACAAATCCAACTGCAATAAATGCTTTGGTAGATTTTTGGTGAATTTCATAAATATTAACCCGTTCCAATTTTATTAAATATTATTTAGAATATTAGATTAATTTGTATGTGAAAACCATACCAAAATGGCTTTTAATTTTACCCTTCATAATTAAAATGTAGAGCTTATTCTTTAAGCGGTTCAACGCCTTCGCGGAGCAGTTCGGTTTTTCCGTCGGTACAGTCCACAACGGCAGAAGCAACATTGTTTCCGTAACCGCCGTCAATTACAGCGTCCACATGATGTTCGTACTTTTCATATATTAGGGTTGGGTCTGAAGTATATTCCACAATATCATTGTCATCTCTAATTGATGTTGTCAAAATTGGGTTTCCCACTTCTTTAATAAGCTCTTGAATAATTCGGTTATCGGGAATACGTACGCCCAGAGTTTTTTTGCTTTTTCGGAATATTTGCGGAATTTCGCTGTTGGCTTCCAGAATAAATGTGAAAGGCCCGGGCGTATTCTTTTTTAGCATTTTAAAGGTACTGTTAGGCAAGGGCTTGGTATAATTGCTCACCATGCTGATATCGTCAAACAAGAATGAAAAATCAGCCTTTTTAAGTTTCAAGCCTTTAAGCTTTGCCACTTTTTCAGCTGCAGCCGTATTGTATATATCGCAGCCCAAACCATAAACCGAGTCGGTGGGGAAAATTATTATACCGCCGTCTTTAATGATTTTTGCTATGTCTTGAATATAATTTTTCTGCGGAGTTTCCGGGTGTATTTTTAGTAACATGGTTTGGTGTTTAGTAATTAGAATAAAAAGAAATTATTTAAGTACAGGTACATCAGTGATTTGCTCTCTCGGGATATTGAACGGGTTATTTCGCTTGTAAGCCGAATTTTTATAGCGTTGTACTACCGGGTGGTCATGAAAATTGCTGTCTTCCGGGTTTTTCAGCGCGTGTATTAAAATGCGGTCCACTTCTTGGTAAGTATCGGCTTTTATTTGCTCCAAGTCGCTGTCGGTAATTCCCAGCCCGTCGGTAGGTATTGCATCGGTACACATAGAGAGCGCTCGCGCCTGTCTGATGTCGGAATTGCTTTTGGTAAGATATTCTGCCATTTCAAATACTTCGGTTTTCCAAAGGTTTTGTATGGGGCCAAAATCTCCCACATCACCGTGCAAAGTCCAAAAGCCTAAAAGATATTCGGTATAATTATCGGTGGAAAGTACCATGCCTTTGTGTTGTGAAGCCAAATCGTAGAGTACCTGCATGCGCAGCCGGGCTTTTATGTTGCCCATGCGTACTTTGAAATGCTGTTCACTTGGGTCTGTTTTGCCGGCATCTTCGGCAATGAGTGGTTGTATCGTTTGATAAGCTTTGGTAAGGTTGAGCTCTTTAAAATCGTGAGCATAAGCTTCGCCTACATGCTTGGCTCGGGTTATTTCATTTTGCTTGTTAGTTTCAATGGTAATGCTTCTGCCAATTAGTTTAATGTCCAAAGAATCACAAACCGGGCGAGCCAAAGCTGCCGTCAGGGCACTGTCTATTCCTCCGGAAATGCCCAGTACCAAGGCTTTTAATTTATGTTTTTTGAGATAATTTGTAAGAATGCTGCGGATATTTTCTACCGCTGATTCATAGTTTGTAATCATCTTTTTGTTTATTGGTGTTTTGCAAAAATATAAAAAATGAACGAATAAACGTACAATTTACTTTAAAGTCGGTTAAATATTGCTTAGCCGGTATGTTAATTATTTCTATTCGTGCATTCGTGACTTTACATTGCTTATTTTTTGATGAAATTTAGCTTTTTCATTAAGCCCGGTAAATATATTGCTTTAATTTTGCAACAGCTTCGAACGGATTAAAATTTTTTTGAACTTAAGAGTGTTGATACTTATAATATTTAAGAATTTAAATTGAATTAAAACAAAAATATGAAGAAGGTAATTACAGCTATAATCCTGCTTTTTGCAATTGGGACGACTTATTCACAAAAAAATACACTAAGCGGTTATGTGCGCGATGCTCAAACCGGAGAGGATATCATTGGCGCTTATATTACCCTTGAGGGCGGCACCGAAGGAACGGTAAGCAATGTGTACGGTTTTTATTCCTTGAGTTTACCCAAAGGGAAATATGTGATTAATTACAATTTTATAGGATATATGCCTCAGAAAATTGAAGTGGATTTAAGCCAAAACAGAACTCTTAGTATAGAATTGCAGCCTTCCGATGCCGAAATTGACGAAATAACCGTTTACGGCGAGGCCGAGGATAAGAATGTGAGCAGTGCCGAGTCCGGTGTTACAACCATAAATCCGAAAGAAATAAGAATTGTGCCGGTTTTGTTCGGTGAAAACGATTTGCTCAAAACCATACAATTGCTTCCGGGGGTGAAAACTGCCGGTGAAGGCAACAGCGGTTTTTATGTGCGCGGAGGTGCCGTTGACGGGAACCTTATTCTCTTGGACGAAGCTCCGGTTTATAATGCATCGCATTTGTTGGGTTTTTTCTCCGTATTTAATTCCGATGCCGTAAAAGATTTAAAACTCTACAAAGGAACTGCTCCTGCACAGTACGGTGGGCGATTATCTTCCGTTCTTGATATCAAAATGAATGACGGAAACATGAAGCGTTTTACGGCTAACGGCGGACTGGGAATGATTGCTTCGCGGCTCACTCTGGAAGGCCCTATAGTTAAAGACAAAGCCTCTTATATCATTTCCGGAAGGCGCACCTATGCCGACCTTTTTCTTGTTTTTGCACCCGAAGAAGACCAACGCAATACCGATTTATATTTCTATGATTTGAATGCTAAAGTTAATTGGAAAATAAACAACAAAAACCGCCTGTTTGCTTCCGCTTATATTGGGCGTGATGTTTTTAATTTTAATGATTTTGTGGGGATTAATTGGGGAAATAAGACCGTTACACTTCGCTGGAATCATGTGTTTGGAGAAAAACTCTTTTTAAACTCTACCTTGCTCTACAGCGATTATGATTATACCATTTCTCTCGGTATTAATGACGGGACTGCAAATATATTTTCAGGCATTCGAGATAAGAGCATTAAAGAAGACTTTCAATATTTTATAAACCCTCGGCATCAACTGCGATTTGGTTTAAACAGCACCTACCATATTTTTCATCCCGGTGAAATTTTTACCGAGGGGATTTCCTTTGTAAATGATAAAAAAGTAGATGATCAATATGGATTTGAAAATGCTGCCTACATTTCACATGAGGCTGAATTCTCCGATAAGTTTAAACTCACTTACGGTATGCGATTTTCGGCTTTCTGTGTGATGGGGCCGGCTACGGTCTATGAATTTAATGAAAGGCGCGATGTGGTTGATTCAAGTTTATACGCTAATAATGAGATTATAAAAACTTATACCAATTGGGAGCCTCGCATCACCGGTACGTTTTTGTTTGATGACAGAAGTTCGGTAAAAGCTTCCTACACTCGCAATGCACAGTATTTGCACCTGCTTTCGAATACCACAGCCTCAAATCCAACCGATATCTGGTATCCGACAACTGCTGCTGTAAAGCCCGGCTTAGCCGATTTATATTCTCTGGGCTATTATCGGAATTTTAAGGATAATATGTTTGAAACATCGGCCGAAATTTATTATAAAAACATGTATCATTTAATCGATTATCGTAACGGAGCCAATGTTTTGCTTAACGAATACTTAGAATCCGATTTGGTTTTCGGAAGTGGCTATTCTTACGGCTTGGAAGTCTATTTGAATAAACGGCTCGGGAAATTTACCGGCTGGATTAGCTACACTTGGTCGCGAACCGAAAGCGTTTTTGAAGAAATTAACGACGGCGAATATTTTCCCTTGCGGCAAGATCGACGACATGATTTTTCGGCTACTTTGATATATCGCCCCTTAGAGCGTTGGAGCTTTTCCGCTTCGTGGATTTATTATACCGGCGATGCCGTAACTTTTCCCTCGGGCTTGTATGTGGTAAACGGACTGCCGGTGAGTTTATATACCGAACGAAACGGCTACAGAATGCCCGATTATCACAGAGCCGATTTATCGATTACCTACCATAACAAGCCCAAAAAACGGTGGAAATCAAGTTGGAATTTGTCTTTTTATAATGTGTATGCCCGAAAAAATGCTTTTCAAATATCTTTTGAACCAAAAGAGGAAAGCACCTTTGAATTTCAGGCCGTTCGCTTGGCTTTGTTCTCCATAGTACCGGCCATTACTTATAATTTTGAATTTTGATAAACAGCAATTTATTTATGACCGGATATTCAGAAATTTTTATATATTTGTCTTAAATAAAATAATAAATTCTTATGGCATATTTTAATTGGAATAAATCAATGAGTGTTGAGAACGAAGAAATTGACAGTCAACACAAACAATGGATTGACACCATTGAAAATTTTTATCAGGGAATCCAAGGCGGATCTTCTAAAGACCACATGAAGACGCTGATAAAAAGCATGAAAGACTATACCGTTTTTCATTTTAAGAAAGAAGAAGACTACATGCGCAGTATGGGATATCCCGAGTTGGAAGATCATATCAAAATCCATCAAGCTTTTATAAAAAAAGTAGAGGATTTTGAAGAGCGTTTTAACAGCGGTAAACTGTTGCTTTCTCTTGAGGTAACCAACTTCATGAAAGATTGGGTTGTAAATCATATTATGACGGCCGATAAAAAATATGCCGAGTTTGATATGAATCAATAAATTTTTTATTTTCTCACAGAGTATTTAGCGGACTGTACAATACTGATACAGTGTTGCTGAACGAATTTATTCGAATTTTTTCCGATTTTGTTCTTTTAGTTTTATTTTTAAAAATATCTTAATAAATATGGCTCACATCAATAGGAATCGCTCCATGGAAACCGGAATAGAAAGTATCGACAATCAGCACAGGCGTCTGGTGAAAATGATTAATGAGTTTTATTCCGAAATGGATAAAAATTCTCCCAAAGAAAAAATGTTGGAACTTCTGAAAGGATTGAAAAATTATACTCAATATCATTTTGAGGATGAGGAGGCTTTAATGCGTGCCGTGAATTATCCGGATATTCAGGAGCACATTGCAATACATAAGACTTTTGTCAAGAAAATTTCGGATTTTGAACAACGTTTTGTCAGCGGCAAGCTGCTTTTGACTCTGGAAGTTACAAATTTTATAATATAAAAGAGTGGATTGTAAAGCATATTATGGGCGAAGACATGAAGTATGTTGCCTATTATGACAAGAATTAGTCGATTGATACGCTAACAAAAAAAGCAGATTTCCGAGTGTATTTGGGAATCTGCTTTTTGTAATATAAAGATCGAACCTTTTAATTATTTGTTGTCGTCATTGTTGTCAATATCATCAAAATCTTCTTCGTATTCATCATCGTCATCCCGTTCGCTGATTATTTCGTCATCATCCACAACATAGTCATTTTTTTCCTCTTGTTTTTTAGACTGAGCTTTTCCGAGTTCTCGTCGCATTTCGGTATCGGCTTCCGTGTTCATTATCTGTTGATATTGCTCTATGGAGAGTTTTCCGTCCATAAAAGCAGAGGCCATGGATTTTTTGACTTTCTCTTCAGCTCTTATGAGTTCTGCTTTAGCCGTTTCTGAGTCGGCCTTGGCTCGTTCGGCCTGAAGTGCTGCATGAATATCTCTTCCTACGGTAACCTCCGATACGTCAACCGAAAGAATGTCGTAGGCCGTTCCGTCGCCCAAGCTTTTGTTTTCTACAATATCAGCAAGCAGAAAAGGATCTTTCAGAATATCGTAATGTGTTCCGGCATGGCCAATTTCGGTAGAAAGCGCTTCGTCTATTCTGGCCAATACGGTTTGTTCGGTAGCTCCACCGATAACATTTTTCAGATTGGTTCTGAGTGTGAGCTTAAGTTTCATGTGTAATTGTATGCCGTCGCGGGCTACACCCGTTACGGTAGGCGTTTCTACCACAATGGGATATACGGCTGAATTAACGGCTTTTTCAACATCAATTCCGGAGAGGTCAATGGCCGCTATGTCTTTAAAAGTAACTTCTTGAAAATGTGCTTCTTTAGCGGCAATAAATGCATCTACGGTTTTGGTTACATCACCGTTGGCGAGATAATGTTCTTTGAGGTCTTTGAGGGTGAATACGTCGTAGCCGGCATTGTGGGCGGTTACTAAAGCTTCTACCACTTTTATTACATCTACATTGGCCAGATAATGGGCTGCCAGCTCTTTGAGTGATACCTCAAGCTCGGCATTGCGAGCCGTAATGAGGGCGTGCATTACGGTTTCTACATCTACTTTTGCCAGATATTGAGCGGCCAATTCATTGTAAGAAACCTCAAATCCTGCATTTACCGCACGAACGGCCGTTTTGGTAACGATTTCTACATTTACACCGGCCAGGTATTTTTGCATCATATCGCGCGTTTCAATCTTGAGGCCGGCATTTTGAGCCAAAATCATGGTGTCAATAACCATTTTTTGCGGAATGTCCTGAAAGCGCATTTTAGTCATATTCCACCAGCCGGGTTTTATGCCTGAGAGCCTGGCTTCATACCATAAGCCCAGCGGTACAAAATACCAGAAGAAGAAGGGAACAGCTAATCCGAAAATTATAATCATTACAATCATAAAATACATGAAGCCGGAGCCCATGGTTTCATCGTCTTCAAAATTATCCGGTGATGTCGATATGCTTGAAGTTTCGGATTTTTTTGTTTGTTCTTTGTTTGCTTCGGTGTCATTGGCCGAATTGATTTCCTCAATACCGTCGATACTGCTGCCGGGCGTATCTTTCATTTCATCGTCGGCACAGGAAAAAAGCATCAGGCTGCTGACAAGAAGAAGTGCAATTACATGCTTTAGTTTCATGATTCTAAGGGGTTTAGCATATAAGAATACAAGTTTATTTGCAAATTTGTAAAAAACTCTTGTAAAAAACAATTTTAATTTGCTTTAAATGTTTTATTTTTAATGGTCTTCGTCATGGTCGGTATGTTCCGTATGGGGTCTTCTTTGGCTTGAGTCTTCAAAAAGTAATTTATCTTTTTGATAATCGCTGTATTTGAAGTTGCCGGTTTTAATGCCTTCGGCCATATCACTTTGTAATTTGGCCTTGGCTTTTAAAAGGGCTACTCGGGCTTCAGCTTCTTCGGCTTTGGCTTTTGAAACACGTTCGTGATAATGAATTGAAGCGAGATGCTTTTCGTGTTCTGCGTGTTCTGTTTTATATTGAGCCAGTGTGTCTTTGCCTATTTCAAGATCGTAAATTTTTATGTCTAATATTTCGTAGGCACTGCTTTTGTTCAGATGAATTTCTTTTTCATTGGCCTGTTGTATTTCATCTTCTATATCAAATTTGTGAATGTCCATCCCGCCCGGATATTTCATTTTTCCCAGCAGCCGCTTGAGTATGTTATCGGATATGGTTTTTAGATTATTAAGGACTGCTTTGTGGTTATCGTAATTACTAACTTCGTGAGTAAGGGCTTCGTTTATTCTTCCGAATAAAATTTCTTCTCGTGAACCTTTAAGGTAATTGTTGAATTTGCCCCTTACGGTAGCTCTTAGTTTGGGAGTTATCTGAATACCGTCTTTTGATACAATGGTGGCCGAGGGATTAACTTCCAGAATTCCCGGATTTACAGACCATTTAACTACTTCATCCAAATCATATTGCGGCATCAAGTCGATTTTTAAGGCGATGGATGCATTTATCGGAATGTCATTTTGTCGTGCATACATAATAGCGAATAGAGATTTTAAAACATTCCCGCCTTTTATATAGTGGCTGTTGAGCTCTTCGGTTGTAATTCCGAAATCGGGATTGTTTTTTAGTATTTCGCGCGCTTTCACATAGCCGAGTATGTCAGCGCCGGCCAAAAAATGGTCTTCCAGTTCTTTTTTACCGATTCCGAGATGCTCTTCTTTATCTTTGATTAGGGCTATTACCAGATCATCGGAATCACCGCTTAGCCGGTAGTATTCTACCATTTCTTCTATGGATAAATCTAATCCGGACTGCCGTGCTTTTATTAGGTTTTTGATGATTTTACCTATGTCGCGTCCTTCGATATTGTGTTCCGAGATTTCTTTTTGCGTAAGTTGCAGTCCGGCTCTTTCGGCTTTTATCATGGATGAGATCAGCTTTTCCACATCGCCGTCGGTCAGATAATGGATGTTTAGGGCATCTTTATCTATTTCTATTCCGGTTTTCTTGGCCGTTATCATGGCCGCTGCATATTTTTCTATTTCTATTCCGGCTCTAAAATGCTCAAGCAGGCTTTGTTGCGATATTCGCAGGTCAAATTTTTCGCTGTCTTGGGTATGTGCTTTAATGCTTTCTTTTTTTACTTGGTCGGCCGTTAAGTATAAGCCGGCTTTTTTTATTCTTATGAGCGTATTTACTATTTTTCTCATGTCTTCATCGGAGAGGTTTTCTTCTACCAGTTTACGAAGGTCGAGTTCTAAGTTTGCTTTTTTTGCTCGAATAAGTATTTCTACAAATATTTTAATATCTCCGCCGTAGAGTGAGTGAGTTTCAAGAATTTCCCCGGAAACGTCAATATTTGCATTTTTAATATCTTTTTGTGCAGCGATTAACTGGCCGGGATTGCCTCCGGAATTTTCAAATTTCTCCAGTTTTGTGATATCTGTTTTTACTCCCGAACGTTTGGCACGAATAAGTACATTAATCATGTTTTCGGTTTTATCGGGATTGCTTAAGTGATATTCTTTGAGTTCTTTGAAGCTAAGAGAAACTCCCACCTGGCGGGCTTTTACGTATTGATCCAGTATGAATTCGACATTTATTTTTTGAAACTTGAGTATTCCGTAGGTTAAGGAAAAGGTGTTCAAATCAGCATTATGAGCTCTGTTCTGCAATTGTATCGGAACGTAGATATATATCATTAATCCGGCAGCAAGCAGAACAAATATCGGTAAAATAATATATAGAGGATCCATTATTCAAGGGGTATTATAAATTAAACTTATTCTGTTTTTTTGTCGCAAGCATATTAGTGACCGGTGTCTTTTCCCGAATTAATGTGCTCGGTATTTATTATTTTCTTATATCGCTTATGCTCTTTAAGGTAGGCTTGTAAAGCAATTTCTCTGTCTGCTTTTGATTTCCATATCATGGTGTCTTGCTCTGTGGGAATATGCCTTCCGATGATATAATCCTCAATGCTTAAGCCATGCACGCTGTATGCCGGTTTCATGTCATTAATGCTTTTTTGAACGCCATTTGAAACGGCGTGGCTTTGCTTTAAGAAATCTTTGGCATTTTCAATATCTTCGGCTGTTTCGGCAAGGGCTTTTTTTATGGCCGTGACAGTCGCGTTTTTGTTCATCCCGTCGGCAACATTTTGCGGCTCGGCAATGAATAAAAATTGTATTTTCAAAAGTATTTCCAAGCCGGATTTTAATATGACTCTTACGGGTTTTATTATTTGTTTTTCGGGTGTGAATATATCTTTAATAAAGCTTTCAAACGAATTGTTCTTTGGCAGTATTTTTTGAATCAGGTGTTTTTCCAACGATATGTTTTTCTTTTCGGCCAGCAGCATTCCGTTCAGAAGGTCTGATATATTAAAGCCTTGGCTTTTTAAATCAATTATTTCCTTCAGGCTATAGACTTTATTGTAAGACTCAAGTTGTTTATAAGCCGAAAGAATTATATTTGCTTCTCCTTTATTAAATTGTAGCTGAATGGTTTGCTTAAGGGATATTTCTTTTGAATATTTTTTCAATTCAATTAAGTCATTTATAAAACTTCTGCTTTCGTAAAGGCAATTTTTGCATTGTGCAAAATCGTTCAGAACGATGGATTCGTCATG
This sequence comes from uncultured Bacteroidaceae bacterium, assembly GCA_964472505.1. Taxonomy (GTDB): domain Bacteria; phylum Bacteroidota; class Bacteroidia; order Bacteroidales; family JAADGE01; genus JAYEIA01. Next base: position 71,354 of record CAYYQW010000009.1, read on the forward strand.
CGTATTTATTTTTTTAAGTGATTTGAGAAGATCGGGGATGTTGATTTTCATTTTGGCAAAATATACCATATCATCAATTTTTATTTCCAGACCTTCTTTTTTTGCACTGATAATACCGTCCACCAAATTAAGAAAGTCATTGCCGGTAAGGCTAATTTCTTTGAGGCGATCGATGGGTATTTCCAGATTATTTTCAAGTGCTTCGGTAAAGAGTTTTTTAAAGCGGCTGAGATTTATCTTTTTATTGTAAAAGAAGAGCAAATCTTTCAGGCTTATATTCACTTCATGGTCTTGAAGCAGAATGAATAAGTCCGTAATGGGTTTTACATCGTCGGTTTTAACTCTGTAGCCCAAGAGTTCGTCATACACATTTTTTTTATTCATCGGCTCCGCTTTTTATTTGTGCATCAATAAATTTTTCTACATCGACATTTTTTTGAGCCAGCACCGCAATTTGCTCATATTTAATGTGTAGGTTATTTTTACGGGCTTTTAGGTACGAACCGGTTACTTTGTTTATATCCGCTTTGTACTCATAACCCAAATATTCATCAATGGTTTCCAAATTCACTTTAAAGCCCTTACCTTCCGAGCGTGTGAGATCGTAATATAAGTTTACCGGATCCACCGGTAATTGTTCGTTCAGCAAGCTTTTGCTGAGTGCTTTTTTGAATTTTTCTTTTCCTTCGGTAACATATATATTTGATAATCGTTCGGTTTCGTCATCCGAGAACAGTTGCTGTTTTTGCAATTCTGCAATGCAGGATTCTTTTGCTTTGGACAGAATTATTATGGTTTTGATAATATTTATGCGCTTGCTGAGCAGTTCCGAGAGTATTGCAAAAGGAATATACAGCTTTTTAGTGTTCAGCAATTGAGCTACTTTAAGAAATTCATTCAGGTCAATATTGGCATGAATCAGACTTTTGAACTTTTCCGGGCTTAGTTTTGGATACTCGCGTTTAGATTTTATGTACAGATCAACTACTCTATCTCCAAAATCTTTTTTAGAATAGAAAATAGTCTTTATGTCAGCTATTTTTAACGGATGCTCATTTTTTGCAGCAACAATAAGGCTGTCAATTATTTTAGGAATATTTTTTTGATTTTTATACAGTTTTGTAAGATCTTCCGCGCTAATGTCCAAATCATTTCTTCTGGCTTTCATAAGCGGTTTTATAAGAGTATTGACAAAATCATCATTTGATTTTCGTATTTTAAAAAAATCAGAAACTACATTCTCCGGCTTTGTAATGTTAGCTTTTTTTGCCTTTATAATCAGTTGCATGTAGTTGGAATGCGTATCAATGTCGTTATACAGTTCATTGATATCGTCATTGTTTAATATAGTGCCGTTTTCTCGGGATTTTTGCATGATGGATATACGCTTAAAAATTCCGGGAGAACGAAACCATTCTCTAAACCAAGATGTTCGTATTTTCTGCTTATTATTTTCCAAAATAAAAAATATCAGTTGTCCGATTCAATAATAGTAGTAATACCTTTTTCAGCGAGTCTGTCTTTAAAGGTTTTTAAATGCGCATGGCTGCCTTTTTCAATAATTGCCGTGCCTTTAAAATGCGCAAGAAATGTGCATTGTGTCGCTTGTTGTTCACTGTGCTTTACAATTTCCTGAAGTTGTATGATAACGTGTTCAAATGAATTTACATCGTCATTGTACAAAATCAGGATGGCTTCGTGCTTTTTATCTGATCTGCTGCTTTTGTTTTTTAGATCTTTTTTTTCGGTCATTTTTCAGTAATTTTTATTGCTTCCTGTACCGTTATTTTTTTTTCATTTTTAAAAGCTACCACAAATACATCAGGATGTTTTGATTTTAAAGTTTTGGAAAATGCTTTGGCATCATCATACCTTAAAAATTGCCCGATGGTGTATATAATCAGCCCGTTGGGGCAGTTTTTAGCCGAGATGGTGTATCGCTCGGATAAGCTGTTGAATTCACGTTCTTTTTCCGGCGGAAGAAGCGATGAGTAAGCTCCTATTTGCACGGAATAATAGACATTTGGTTGCATACTTGAATTTTTTTCGGATGATTTGCTATAGTTTTTTGCCTTTGAAAGGCTGATATGTTCTCCGTTGTGGTATGCGCTGACAAATGCTTGCTTAAACCCGAGTTCTTTCATTTTGTTTTCTTGGCTTTTAGCAGCTTCGTAGCTGTTGAATATTCCGGCAAGGTATTTCACACCTTTGTCGGTTACTTCGCGGTAAAGCGGTGAAATGTTCTTAAGCTCATCATTGGTTTTGGGTAATTTGTACAAGCCAATTTGAACGGTGTATTTTAATCCTTGCGTATTTGAAATATCGGTGCTGCGGGCAAAGTCTTGCGGGCCGCTTCCGTAAGTTATAAAATCCGGATAGGAGAGCGTTCCGCTGTTTTGAGATTTTTTAACATCTTTGAGGGCTGCCAGCTCTTTCTGCGCTGTTTTTTTGTATTCGGCATCTTCCTTTATTTTATCGGCTGCCGATTGATAAGTTTGCCGTTTGCCGTCTTTGTAGGCTACGATAAATGCATCATCAATCCCCATTTCTTTTATGGTTTTCAAAGCGTATTCAGCCGCTTCTTTGCTTCGGTATTCTCCTACCATAAAGCGTTTAAAGGGATTATTTGTAAATTCGTCGTAACTGATGGGCGAGAAATCACCAAAAGTATCTAATGAAAGCAGGCGCTTAAATATTCCTACCTGAACCTTAAAAATATTTCCCGAAGCCGGTTTTAATTTTTGAGGTTTCGGATTTTGTTTGGTGTAGTAATAACTGCCTGCGTAGTTATAGCTGTATTTTTCTGCGCTTGCAATTGTATCTTTGTCTTTCGAGTCTTCATCCTTCGTTTTTTCCTGCTTGTCGGAATCTTTTTCGCCGATATCGGTATCGGCGTAGTATTTAATTTTAAAGGTTTTCTTAAGCGGTGTTACGGGCCAACCAAAGTAAACGGCATAAGCATTCTCTTGTTCCTGAAGCGCCGAGAGTTGCAGCTGAACCGCATTCATAAGCTGCAAATATTTTTCGGAGACATACATTTGTAAATTAGCCGAGGCCGCACTGCTTGTGCTCAAGAGCTTAAGTTCTTTGGCGCTTTCTTCATAACTTTTTCCTTTTGACAGCTTGCCGGCATCTGCCGTTGGCCGAGCTTTCGGAAAATACTTTGAATAAATTTCATATTTTATGTCATTCGCCTCTAAATACAAATTGGCAGCCGCAACTAAGTCTTGGAAAACTTCTTTTTCAATTTCCGCAGCATCTTGTTTCAGGAGCTCTTTTTTCATGCGGTCTTTCTCTGTTTGTATTTTGCTCAGCAGAGTATCTATTCTTTTATAGCGATAGGCTACGGCATCCATGTATTCTTTGGCTCGGTTTTCTTTAGCATAAGCTTTGCTTAGCAAAATACTGTCGGTTTTGTTTATGTTAAGCTTCGGAATAATGCTGTCGGTAAGCGGTTTGTACAGATTCGGGTCTGTTTCAGGATTGTAAACTATGGTATGCGTACTGTCAAGTTTAGCTTTGTCTTTTTCCTTCTCTTTTTTGTCCGGTTGCTCTTCTTTGTCTGTCCTTTTGTCGTCTTTTTGTTCTTTATCGTCCGGTTCTTCTTTCTGTTTTTCTTGCTCTTTAATGAGCTCTGAAAGGTCAATTTTTTCGTCTTTCATAAACATGCCCAATGCAAGTTCTTGGTATTTAATTGCTTTTTCATTGAGCTCGGCAATTTTTTCAAATGCTTTATGTTTTTCTTGGTCTTCAAATTTGTCGGCTGCACGCTTTTTTGCTATGCTTTGCGTATAAACTTCCCGGCTTTTTGATGCATATTGCTCTGCAAATCGGTGATAATTGCTGCTGTCGTTATTAAACTTTCTAATACGCTGATCGTAAGTGTAATAAATGTATTCTCTTTCTTCAAACATGTCGTCAAAAGCACCGAGGCTCGTACGATAGGCTTTTCTCAGATAGCGCTGCTCTTTTCGGTCGGCGCGCCTTTGGTCGCGTTTGTCTCGAGCATCTTTTTTTATTTTATTGAATACACGGGCTTTTGCAAAGAGTTTGTCGGCTTCTTTCAACTCAGCTTTGGCATCTTTAATGGTTTCCGAAGCATTGTTTAGTTTGCGGACCTCTTTGCTTGTAAAAAGTTTTTCGTAATAGCTTTTTTTCATAAAATCACCAAAATCGAGTATCGGCAGTTGTTTATTTATAAACGAAGCAGAGAGAAAGCCGATTAGGAAACTAATGATTATAAATTTTGTTTTTTTCTTTGTGATACCTTTCATGGCGTATTTTTGCATTAATAATTATTGTGAAAGCGCTTTTTTGTAATAAACAAAGTATCGGATTTGATTAAGCCGGCCTCTAAAGCTGTTAATCGTATCCGATATTTTGTTGTGTATGATTTTATTGCTGATTACTCTTCTTTACATTAGTTTTATTCTTTGTAAAAATGTTGCTCTGAGTTTTTCCAAATCTTCAATGCTGAATAATTCGGTGTATATTCTAAAAAATTCGTTGATTTCATCACCTTGTCCAAAATGTGTGGCCAGTGCGGCATCGAATCGGTCAAACTCTTTTGTGGCTTTTACGGATATAATTAAATCTTCAAAATCTATCCATTCCAACAGTTTTGGCACCTGAATGTAATAGTGATGCGGACGATCCTCGGTATAAACACCTTCTCCCACTTTTTTCAAATCCAAGTATTTTTTGATTTTTATTCTGCTGTTAAAAGGCTGTACCTGTTTAAACTTTAAAAAATAAATATCTCTTTCATTGAAGGCCTCGATTAATGCGGGGATTTCTAAAAAATCTTCAATATCTATGCGGATGGCCGGTTGGTATTTGTTCAAATAAGTCAGAACCGAAAAGAAAGCCGAAAACTTGAAATCCACTTCTTTTTGTATGGCTAAAGCTGCTCGCAAAATATCATCTTCTCGACAATCATCTGATTTTTGTAGTGTAAGAAAAGCATAATTCGGTAATTCTTTTGTATGTTTACCGGGTGTTTCCGAATAATAACCGGCATAGGACATTTCATCCGTAAATACTAAATCTTTCGGTCTGTCTGTATTTTCGGTGTAAACCCTTAGTTTTTCCTTTTTTGTTATGCATACAAAACCATTCATATTTTAATTTTTTTAGGTTTTTATTAATTTTATGCCAAAATACAATAAATTTATGTTTTTTCAGCAAATTCAATTAAAAAAATGTTTTTTTATTCTTCTCGCTTTCTTTCTTTTGCCCGCTGCGGCTATAGGACAAGCTGAGCTTGAGTATGCGAATCGGGTTTACTCGGAAACGGTAAGAACGGCGCAGCTATATCCTGCGGGTGATCCCATGGGCTATCCGATTATTCGTTTAAATACCGACGAAACACTTGTTCTGGAATTTGATGACCTGTCGGCTGAGAGCAAAGATTATTATTTTGCTTTCATTCATTGCACGCCCGACTGGAAGCCTTCCGACTTGATGGAAACCGAATATATTGATGGTTTTTCCGAAGATGAAATCACCGATTATGAGTATTCTTTCAATACCCTTAAAGATTATAATCATTACCGCGCCGAGTTTCCTACTGATTTTTATATGCCTCGACTTTCGGGTAATTATTTGCTTTTGGTATTTGAAGATTATAATCGCAGCAAACCGGTACTTACTCGCAGATTTCGGGTCTTGGATGAAAAAGTGCAGTTATCGGTTGAGCTGAAACGCTCCGAATTGGTTTCTAAGGCCGATTGCTGCACGCAATTTCGTGTAAATGTTCGGGATGTTTCGGCGGGTGCCACAGCCGATGTTCGTGAAACGGCTTTATATATTCACCGCAATAATTCCGAACGCTTTGCATTGGGCAATTTGCAACCCGACTTCATCCAAGGCCGTGTATTGGTTTATAACAACCCGCGCAAATTATTTTTGCCCGGAGCAAATGAATACCGATACACCAATTTAAAAAACCGCCAAAGACAAACCGACCGTGTGGCCGAGGTAGGTTTTATTGACCCGTATTATATTTTTACCCTTTATCCGGATATTCATAAAGCTCACATTTATTCAAATACCGAGGATATTAACGGAAAGTATTTGATTACTTCCGATCATACCGATTATCCGAAAACCGAAGCGGAATATGTTTTGGCTGATTTTTATTTTCGTGTGAAAGAAGCGTTTTCCAAAGACTTGTATCTCTACGGCGAATTAACGAATCATGAAATTTCGCCTGAAAATAAAATGGAATACGATGCCGAAAGAGGCATGTATCATCTGCGAAAAATGTTAAAACAAGGCTTTTATAATTATTACTACGCTTTGTATGACCCGCTTACCGGAGAAATTAGCCTGTCTGAAACTGAAGGGAATTTTTATCAAACCGAAAACGACTTCAATTTATATTTTTATTATAAAGCTCCCGGTGATATTTATCATCAGCTTGTTGGTTATGAGTTGGTTAATTCTCAGAAAACGATGTAGTATTTGGCAGAAAACCCTGCGCCCGTGTGGTGTTTTTAACGCACGGAATTTTAAAAATGCCTGTTTTGTCAGGTGAAAATATCTGACACGTGCAGCGAATTGAATTTGAAGTTTTCTGCCAAATATTTAGTTACGATTGAAAGAAGAAAGCCATAAAAAAACCGGTCGTTTATCAGACCGGTTTTTTAGTGTTTTCAGTAAAATGTATTGTTGAACCGGCAACAATACCGGCTTCTGCAAGCTCAGTCTGCAGAAAGATAGGATGTTTTACATCTAATCATTATACTTTCCTTTTTTCAGATTTTCGGCAATTACCGAAAACGCATCAATGGTTTTTTCTACATGTTCCAAAGTATGCGTAGCCGTAGGAATAAGGCGCAACATGATTTTTCCTTTCGGAATAACCGGATATACCACAGCCGAGCAGAAAATGTCGTGATTCTCTCGCAGGTCTTTCACCACTTTAATGACTAAGCGGTCATCGCCGTCGAAAAATACGGGTGTAACCGGCGATTCGGTAACGCCCAGATTAAAGCCTTTATCTTTGAGGCCTTTTTGCAGAGCATTTACAATGGTCCATAATTTATCTTTTTGCTCGGTATTGCGCCGCATGATTTCCAAGCGTTTCAATCCACCTATTACCATGGGCATAGGCAGTGATTTGGCAAAAATTTGTGAGCGCAGATTGTATTGCAGATAATCAATAATGGGTTTTTGGGATGCCACGAATGCACCGATTCCGGCAAATGATTTGGCAAAAGTACCGAAATAAATATCTACTTTGTCTTGTACACCAAAGTGTTCGCCGGCACCTTTTCCGAGTTTACCCATGGTGCCTATGCCGTGAGCATCATCAATGAAAAGACGGAAATTGTATTTATCTTTCAGGTCGGTGATTACTTTCAGATTGCCCAAGTCGCCTTCCATTCCGAAAACGCCTTCGGTAATAACCAAAATACCGCCTTTGGTTTTTTTTGTGAGTTTTTCGGCGTGTTGCAGTTGCTTCTCAAAGCTTTGCATGTCGTTGTGTTTAAATACAAAGCGTTTGCCCATGTGCAGCCTTACACCGTCCAAAATACAGGCATGTGAATCACTATCGTACACAATAACATCATTGCGGTCAACAAGTGCATCAATAATGGAAACGACGCCTTGGTAGCCGTAATTAAGCAAATAGCCGGATTCTTTATCCACAAAATCAGCCAATTCTTGTTCCAACTGAACGTGGTATTTGGTTTGGCCGGTCATCATGCGAGCACCCATAGGGTAGGCCATGCCGTATTCTTCAGCCGCTTTGGCGTCTGCCTCTCGTACTTCGGGATGGTCTGCTAATCCAAGGTAATTGTTTACACTCCAGACAATCATGTTTTTACCCTGAAATGTCATTTCGGGCCCGATTCTGCCTTCTAATTGCGGGAATGTCATGTAACCGTGTACGGTATCGTAATATTTTCCCAAATCCGTTTTCGATGTGTCTAACTTGTCAAATATATCCACTTTATTGTTGTTTTATGTTTATAAAATCTCAGCGAATTGCAAATATAAATATTATTGGAGAAAATCAGATTAATTTTAAGCTTTTTGCACCGGCCTTTTATGGTGAAGCTTTTGCGAGAACATAGAAAAATCCGAATTTTAGACCGGAAAATGTAGTAACACAATATTAACAATGGTCAAGCTTATTCATGCATCAACAACTTATATCTATACTCAGAACTCAGTAAATAGTGCTATTTTTGAAATGTAAATCACAAATAAAAAGTTAAACATCAATACACAATTGTTGAATTGCTATATATTATTAAATTGTTATATGGAAGCAATTTAACAATAAAATAATTTAACAATTTTAAAGAAGTCATAAAACAATAATTTGCGATGATTTTAAAAAATTAACATTTTTAGGGAGTTCAGATACTTATGTCTAAAAACGGAACACTGATTGGACTGATTTTTTATGATTTTTTAAATTATTTCATTGTCAGGTATCATTATAGGATTTTGTGGACTAATAGCTTCCCGACGACTGCAAACCCACCGTCTGATATCTGACTTCTGATATCTAATATCTGATATCTGAAACTTTATTCCCCAAACATCATTTTATAAGGCCTTTGGATTTCATTGGCCAGCTCGTCTATGCTGATATTACGGCTTTTTCGAATGTATTCTCGGCCGCCGAAAAATACGGTAATCGTGGGTACGGTAAAAATACGGTTTTGTCCGGCAA
>CAYYQW010000010.1:0-78999 GCA_964472505.1 uncultured Bacteroidaceae bacterium
TTTGCCTGTTAAAAAAAATTGCAAGCCACAAAAATAGTAAGGAATCTCTTAATTTCAACAAAATATGGCTTTATTTTTTGAGCACAAAAACTTTCATCCGGATTATTACGGAAATATATTTTTCATACAATCATCATTTTTTCGTAATATTGCCTGAAATAAAACAAAACAAGTACAAACAACGATCATTACAAATGAAACAAATAATTTTTCCGGTTCTCATTATTTTCTTAATCGCTTCCTGCAATTCGGAAGATACAGAAAAAGACCACAATAAACGCTACGACATAGAAAGTGCCATTGTAAAATATAACACCGACATGATGGGTATTCAGTCGGAATCGGTTTTATATTTCACCGATTACGGAGCTATGGAATGTACCGACAGCAAAGCCAAACACATGGGGCAAGAAAGTCATTCAAGGCGTTTCATAAAAGACGGCTATGCCTACACGCTGGATATGAATAATAAATCCGGCTCAAAAATGAAAACAGAAAAACTGCCCGACAGCGTTATGAATCCGGAAGATATTGATTTTAAGAATATTCCCAAAGGGATAAAAAAAAGGTATAACATTCAGCTGCAAGGCGAAGAAACCGTAATTGGGAAAACCTGCAAAGTATATACAATGGAAATAAAGCCTGGGAAAGCCAAACAAATCATTTCAGTTTGGAAAAACATTCCGTTACGAATTGAATTTGTGGACGAAGGCATTCAAATCATTACCACGGCTACCGAAATTAAGGAAAAGCCCGATTTGCCGAAAGAAATCTTCACAGTTCCCGATGATTTCACAATTTCTGAGTATAAAGACGAAACAGAGGAAAACAAATCAAGCACTGAACAACCAAGTTAAAAGCTAAAATGCCCGAACTAATTTTCATAATCGGAATAACAACGGGCATTTTATATTTTGTGATGATTTCAGCTTTTACGGCGGGTTTTCTGAATCTGCAAAAAAGAGGAAATCCGAATATAGCAGACAAGCAGCACAAACTTCCCAAAATCAGCATTCTTATAGCATTCAGAAATGAAACTCACACGCTTCCCAAGCTGCTTCAGCGGCTCGATGAACAAAATTATCCCAAACACTCGTATGAAATTATCTGTATAAACGACCACTCAAAAGACGATGGTTTTGAGAAAATGCAGACGTTATCGGAAGCATCTGAGAATATTCTGCTCTTTAGTTTAGAAGCAGCCTCGGAAGGGAAAAAAGCAGCCTTGCAGTACGGCGTTTCAAAAGCAAACTATGATTTAATTTGCGTTACGGACGCAGACAGCAGGCCCGGCAAAAATTTCCTAAAAAGTATCGGGCTGCATTATAACAAAACAGCTGCACAGATGATAAATCTTCCGATTATTATGCAGGGAAAGAGCTTTTGGAGCAAATTTCAGGCTGCGGAATTCATGAGCCTTACGGCTTCATCTGCAGGTTCGGCAGGTATCGGATTTCCAATATTAAGCAACGGCGCCGGTATGGTTTTTGAAAAAAAAGCCTTCAAAAACTTAAATACTAAAGAAGCTTCCGGCGATGATATGTTTTTATTGCATTCCGTTAAAAAGAATGCCGGAAAGAATGAATTTCTGCTTTCAAAGCAAGCTGTTGTGGAAACAGCCGCCTCAAAAAATATAAGCGCTTTTATTGCTCAGCGTTTGCGCTGGGTATCCAAATTTAAAAGCTATAAAGATGCGGAAACAATATTTGCTGGATTGTTGGTTTTCATTTACAATTTGATTCTTCTTTCAGCTTTTGCGGGAAGCATTTTTAATGCCGATTGGCTTGAACTTTCACTCTTGATGCTTTTACTAAAAATTCTTCCGGATACCGTATTAGAAATTGCTGCTTTAAGCTACTTTAAAAAGCTTTATCTGCTGCCGTATTATCTGCTTTGGATTCCGATATATCCGATTTATACCGTTATTTTTGGCATTGCGGGTCAGCTTTCAAAAAACATTCGCTGGAAAGGCCGAAACATATTATTGAATTAGGCATTTTATTAATATTTACATTATTTTGATTCACAGGCTTTACAAAAGCTATGATATGCAAAAATATTTCTACGATTAAGCATGGAGGCTACAAAATATGATTTTTCACGCATTTATATTCTATCAATCCCCCTGCCCCCTTCTCCAAGGGGGAATTCAAAAATCGCCGGTCTGATGTAATTTTAAAATTTGTCGTATTCATACACCTAATTCAACATAGTTATTTCCCGATAAATAATTTTTCGGTATAAACGGCGTTTTCCCCTTCTATACTTATCAAATACAAGCCTTCGGGTAATGGCGGCAAAGGCAGGCTGTACGAAATACCGTCTCCGGAGGCTGTTTCGGAAAACAATAATTTCCCGGTTAGGCTGTATATCCTAACAAGGCTGATACGCTCATTAATTCTGTTATCGATACGCAATTCATGTTTTGCCGGATTGGGATGCAAGCGAAAAGGCGATTTTCCGGAAAGGCCAACTGCAGAAACCGGTTGATCAACAGATACGGTCCATTCTTGCAAATAATCCGAGTTTCTGTGCTTTACTTCGTAAATAACCGGGCCACGCGAAAAATCCTGTTCCGCACCGGAGGGCGGGCTTGTCGTGAAATCAGAATATACCTGAATCTCGGGAACGAGAGCTTCCAAGCTTGTATCGCCGGGCATGGTGAGCCGCACTTCATAATCCGGAGCTCCCGAAATAAGCGTTTCACCGATTTGCCCCTCAATATAAAAAGCTAATATATCCGGGCTGGAATTATCCACGTTCACCATCCAGGATTGTGATACTTTCGCAGCCTCATTGGTAACGACATATTGCACCGGTCCTTGCGAGAAATCAACCGTATCATTGTTGGCCGGTTGGGAAATAAATCCCGCAGGGACTTGTACTGCCGGCACCAATTCAGTGAGCGCGGAATCATAGGGCATGGTAAGATCAACTTGATAATCCGGTTCATTGGTTATTTGGGTTCCGGTAATCTGGCCGGGAATTTCAAAGCTAAGCAACTCGGGAAAAGGCGAAGCATAACGTCCGTAAACATTCATAATAATGTGCATATCGGGATATCCGATTTGTGCCAAACTAACCGGTTTCTCTCTGTTGCAGGAAGGCGCTCGTATATATGAAGGAGCAGTCTGGCCAAGGCTGTTGGACGCTATAAAAAAATAATTTTGCTCTTCCGTCCCGTCCGGAGTTAAGACTTCGACCACCAGGTTTTGTCTTGCCGGTACTGAAACTATTTCGGTAATCGGGTAATTAACTAAAGTATCCGAATCGCTGTCGTAATAAACGGCTTCCTGCTCATACAGCAAAGTCATGCTGTCCGGGACAAGCGGGGAGCTTTCCGGCATGGTATAGAATTTAAGTTTAATAATTTGCAAACCGTCTGTACCTTGTGCCATAGCAGCACCGATTACAACATTCTCAACAATCCATTCTCCGTTTATATAGAAATCATTGTATAAATCAAAATTACGGTAATATGAATTTTCATAATGTACCCCGTTTTGATTACATGAAATTGAGCTTGATTCTTCAATATCGGTGTTTAGAGAATGTGTAACCAAAATTTGTATATCTGTCTTGTCGGCTTCCTGTCCATAGATATGGCTACCCGCAATTATAAGCAGCAGAAATAAAAGCAATTTATGAGTTGTCATAAGGTATCATTTTTTCAGTGCTAAGATAAGAAGAAAACTTACAGACAATGCAGCGGTTCGGGAAAACTTTTTTGAATAACTGTTTAAAGCAAAAAAGGAGAGCGTTTTGCTCTCCTTTGCTTTAAACAATGTAAAATGATATTACTCGTTTTTATTGTCGTTTTCTTCTTTATCGGTATCGGTATTTTCATCAACAGGAGCTTCAGTTTCAGCTTGTTCTTCTGTTTTAGTATCAACGGCTTGTTCATTCTGCTCCGTAGATTTTGAAGCACCTGAGCTTCCGCGTCGTGTTCGTTTTTTCTTTCCGCTTCCGGGTTTGTCGGTGAAATATTCTTCGTTATAATCTACCAATTCGATATAACACATTTCAGCGTTATCGCCAAGTCGATTATTTGTTTTTAAAATGCGCGTATAGCCACCGGGACGATCCGTTACTTTTTTAGCCACTTCTCGGAAGAGTATATTAACGGCATCTTTGCTTTGCAAGGCTCTGAATACCATTCTTCTTGAATGTGTGGTATCGCTCTTTGAACGATTTATAACCGGCTCAACAAATACTCTCAGAGCTTTGGCTTTGGCAACAGTTGTTCTGATGCGTTTGTGCTCAATTAGAGAAATTGCCATATTCCGAAGCATTGATTTCCTGTGAGCGGTCTTTCTGCTTAAATGATTAAATTTCTTTCTGTGTCTCATTTGTTATTCTTTGTCTAATTTATACTTTGCTACATCCATACCAAAATTAAGCCCTCTGGTTTCGAGCAAGTCTTCAATTTCGGCGAGTGATTTCTTTCCGAAATTTCTAAATTTCAATAAATCGTTTCTGTTGTAAACCACAAGTTCTCCGAGTGTATCAACATCAGCAGCCTTTAAGCAGTTAAGAGCACGTACTGAAAGATCGAGATCAACGAGATTTGTTTTAAGAAGTTGACGCATGTGCAATATCTCTTCATCAAATTCTGTATTCTCTTTTTTCTCGTCGGAATCAAGTGAGATTTTCTCATCAGAAAAGAGCATAAAGTGCTGTATTAATATTTTAGCAGCTTCTTTAAGAGCCTCTTTGGGATGAATGGAACCGTCGGTCTCAATATCAAATATCAGTTTTTCGTAGTCGGTTTTTTGTCCTACCCGATAATTCTCAACGGCATATTTTACGTTTTTGATGGGTGTAAAGATGGAATCAACGGCAATAAGTCCTATTTCAGGTGAAATGTCGTGCATTTCGGCCGGAAGATAGCCTCTGCCTTTCTCTATTCGGAATTCGGTTTGAATTCGAGCGGATTTTTCCATTTTACAAATAACTAAGTCCGGATTGAGTACTTCAAAACCGTTTAAGTATTTGTTGATATCGCCGGCTTTAAATTCTTCGGCATCCGAAACATTAACCACAACACTTTCAATATCAGTATCTTCGACTGTTTGTCTGAAACGTACTTGTTTAAGGTTAAGAATGATATTCGGAACATCTTCATAAATACCGGGAATGGTTGAAAATTCGTGTTGTACACTTTCAAACTTTACCGATGTTATTGCAAAACCTTCTAAAGATGACAAAAGGATTCTCCTTAAGGCGTTCCCTATGGTAATACCATATCCGGGTTCCAAGGGGCGAAATTCGAATCGACCGCTGAAATCATCGGACTCAATCATTATTACTTTATCCGGCTTTTGGAAATCTAAAATTGCCATAAGTGAAAATTCTGAGTTTAATTATTTAGAGTATAGCTCTACGATGAGTTGTTCTTTGATATTCTCGGGAATATCTTCTCGTGCGGGTTCGTTTAAGAATTTACCGGCCATTTGTTCTTGATCCCACTCCAACCATGAATACAGGTTGTGATTTGCGCGCTCAAGTGATTCACGAATGTGTTCAAGAGATTTTGATTTCTCTCTGACACCAATGATATCATTGTCACGCACCATGTATGAGGGAATGTCCAATACCTTACCGTTTACGGTAATATGACGATGGCTTACAATTTGTCTTGCGCCGTCTCGTGTAGGAGCAATTCCTAAGCGGAACACTACGTTATCGAGTCTGGATTCCAATAATTGTAAAAACACCTCACCGGTATTACCTTTAATACGGTCGGCTTTTTTGAACAAATTATAAAATTGTTTTTCCAGTAATCCGTAGGTATATTTAGCTTTTTGTTTTTCTTTAAGCTGTACACCGTACTCAGATACTTTCTTTCTTCGTTTTGAAGGACCGTGTTGTCCGGGCGGATATTTTTTGTTCTCAAAATTTCTGTCCGGGCCAAATATGGGTTCTCCAAACTTCCGCGAAATTTTTGTCTTTGGGCCTCTGTATCTTGCCATTTATAAAATGATTTATAATTGTTTTAAAAAATTAAACTCTTCTGCGTTTCGAGGGTCTGCAACCGTTGTGGGGCAATGGCGTTACATCAATAATTTCACTTACGGTAACACCGGTATTATGGATTGCTCTTATAGCTGCTTCGCGCCCGTTTCCGGGACCTTTTACATAAACTTTTACTTTGCGCAGTCCGAGTTCATAAGCTTCTTTTGCACATTCTTCGGCAGCGGTTTGTGCTGCATAAGGCGTGTTTTTCTTTGAGCCCCTAAACCCTTTTTTACCGGCCGAAGACCAAGATATGGCTTCACCGTTACTATTGGTCAAAGTAATGATTATATTGTTGAAAGAAGAGTGAATAAAAGCTTTTCCTTGAGCTTCTATCACCACTTTTTTCTTAACTACTTTGGTGCTTCGTTTTTTTCCTTTAACACCTTTTTGTACTTGTTTTTTAGCCATAATTTAAAAAATTAAATAACCCTTCGTTTTTTTCTGGTTTGCGCATTGTTTTTTGTTTTCTGACCGCGCACGGGTAATCCTGCACGATGTCTCTTTCCTCTGTAACATCCAATCTCTTTAAGACGCTTAATGTTAAGGTTCTTTTCCGACCGCAATTCACCTTCTATGGTATAATCGTCCAGAATGATATTACGAAGCAGCTTACGCTGATCATCGTTCCAATCCTGCACTTTTGCATTACGATCAATCTTGGCTTTATCGAGTATTTTTTGTGCTGTGCTTTTGCCTAATCCGTAGATATAGGTAAGAGCAATCTCGCCTCTTTTGTTATCCGGTATGTCTACACCTGCTATTCTGGCCATATTCTAAGTTTGTATTGTTTGTAATTTAACCTTGACGTTGCTTAAATTTCGGGTTTTTCTTATTGATGACGTACAAGCGTCCTTTTCGCTTTACAATCTGACAATCTGCCGATCGTTTCTTTACTGATGCTTTTACTTTCATGTCTTAGTTTTTATATCTGTATGTTATTCTTCCTTTTGTTAAATCGTAGGGCGACATTTCCAATTTCACTTTATCGCCGGGCAAAATTCGTATGTAATTCATTCTCATTTTTCCTGCAATATGAGCGGTAATGACGTGTCCGTTTTCGAGTTCTACTCTAAACATAGCGTTTGGGAGCGATTCGGTAACTATACCTTCTTGTTCTATTGCATCTTTCTTTGACATATACTTTCTGTGATTTTGATTTACATTGACATTGTGCTTGCACCGCCTTTGCCTTTAATTCGTCCGGACTTCATAAGTCCGTCGTATCTGCGCATTAGGAGATGACTTTCTATTTGTTGCAAAGTATCTAAAACTACACCCACTAAAATCAGCAGTGAAGTTCCTCCGTAGAACTGTGCAAACTGGTTATTTACACCCGCTATCATGGCAAATGCCGGCAGTATGGCAACCAGTGCCAAAAATACTGAGCCCGGAAAGGTGATTCGCGACATGATCGAGTCAAGATGTTCAATGGTTTTTCGTCCGGGTTTTACTCCGGGGATGAATCCACCGTTTTTCTTCATATCCTCGGCCATCTGAGTTGGGTTAACCGTAATGGCGGTGTAAAAGTATGTAAAAATAATAACTAATAATCCAAAAACAAAATTATACCAAAAGCCGGTAAAATCTGCAAAAGCTGAAGCTATTGCGCTGGTGGTTTCGGTATCGAAACCTACAAACATCATCGGTATAAACATGAGTGCCTGAGCAAAAATAATGGGCATTACACCGGCTGCGTTTACTTTAAGCGGTATGTATTGGCGTTGTCCGCCGTATTGTTTGTTTCCGACTACGCGTTTGGCATATTGTACGGGTACGCGCCTTACGGCTTGCACCAAAGCTATCGTTGCTATAAAAACCATAAACAAGATAACCATTTCAATTAAGAAGGTAATTAAACCGCCGCCTCCTATCGACAAGCGTGAAGTTACCTCTGCTGCTGTGGCCTGCGGCAGGTTGGCAATAATACCAATCATAATTATCAGGGAAATACCGTTTCCTACACCTCGGTCGGTAATTTTTTCACCCAACCACATGACAAACATGGTTCCGGCTACCATTATAATAATGGATGAAAACCAGAATATCTGACCTTGCATGGCAAATGCTTCAGCAGGTAATTGTGCCTGCAGGTTAGCCAAATATGCCGGCGCCTGGAAAGCGGTAATTGCCACTGTGAGATATCGTGTAATCTGGGTAATTTTTTTCCTTCCGCTTTCGCCTTCACGTTGAAGCCTTTGGAAGTAAGGTACAGCCATTCCGAGCAATTGTATCACAATTGAAGCGGAAATGTACGGCATAATACCGAGTGCAAATACAGAAGCATTTGCAAATGCACCACCGGAGAACATATTTATCATACCGACAATACCTTGGGCAGCTTGCTGCTGCAACTGATCAAGTTGTAAGGGATCCACTCCGGGAATTACAACATGTGCACCAAATCGATATATTAATACCAGTCCGAGGGTTGCAAGAAGTTTATTTCTTAGATCCTCAATTCGGATGATGTTCTGTATTGTCTCTATAAATTTCTTCATCAATCTTAAAGTTTTTCGGCAGTTCCGCCGGCTTTTTCAATAGCTTCAATTGCTGATTTTGAGAATGCGTGAGCTTTTACTTCAAGTTTGGCAGTTAATTCGCCGTTACCCAAAATTTTATACTTGTCCTTCTTTTGAAGAATTCCGAATTCACGCAATACTTCCATATCTATGGTTGTAATGTTTTTTTCGTCGGCCAAACGTTGCAATAATTGCAAGTTAACCGGTCTGTATTCAACTTTATTTAAGTTGTTGAATCCAAATTTAGGCAGTCTTCGGTGCAAGGGCATTTGTCCGCCTTCAAAACCAAAACGCTTGGAATATCCTGAGCGTGATTTTTGACCTTTATGGCCACGTGTTGAGGTACGTCCTTTGCCGGAACCGATACCTCTTCCGATTCGTTTTTTATTCCGAACGGAGCCTTCTGCGGGTGTTAAATTACTTAAATCCATCGTTATAAATGCTTTTCAGTGTTATTTAGTCTCTTCGACTTTAACGTAAGTACTTACTTTTCTAATCATTCCGTTTATTACGGGGTTATCGTCGTGCACTTTTGAACTGTTGAGTTTACCAAGACCTAAAGCGGTTATGGTTCTCTTTTGAGTTTTGGGCATTCCGATTTTGCTTCGCAATAATGTTACTTTTAATTTTGCCATCGTTATAATTTCTATCCGTTAAATACTTTATCTAATGATACACCGCGATGTTTGGCAACTGTTTTGGCATCTCTCAATTTGAGCAGTGCAGCAAATGTGGCTTTTACAAGGTTATGCGGGTTAGAAGATCCTTTAGATTTTGCCAGAACATCGGTAACTCCAACGCTCTCGAGTACAGCACGCATGGCGCCGCCGGCTTTTACTCCGGTACCTTCCGATGCAGGCTTAAGAAATACTTCTGCTCCGCCGAAACGAGCTCTTTGTTCGTGCGGGATTGTACCTTTATATATCGGCACTGAGAATAAATTTTTCTTAGCGTCTTCAATTCCTTTCTGAATGGCAGAAGTTACGTCTCCGGCTTTCCCAAGACCATAGCCTACGATACCGTTTTCATCACCAACTACCACTATGGCTCCAAAGCTGAAGGTACGTCCGCCTTTTGTTACTTTGGTTACACGCTTGATGGCAACAAGTTTATCTTTGATTTCTATATCTGTTGCTTGAGCTTTTTTTCCTTTATCTGATAACATAAGCTTATTTTAAAATTTTAGTCCTGATTTTCTGGCTGATTCGGCTAAAGCTTTTATTCGTCCGTGGTAACGGTATCCGCTTCGGTCAAAAACCACGGTATCCACATTAGCATTTTTTGCTTTCTCTCCAAGTTTAGCGCCTACTGATTGGGCTACCTTCATATTGTTGGAGTCTTCTTTCAGTTCAATTTCTTTTTCCAAAGATGAAGCTGAAACCAGCGTATTTCCATTAACATCATCCACTATTTGTGCATAGATATGCTTGTTACTTCTGAAAACGGATAATCTGGGGCGTTTTGAAGTACCTTTGATACCTTTACGGATGCGTTTTTTTATTTTATTTCTGCGTTCTCGCTTTGTTAAAGCCATTTTTTTGTATTTTAAAGTTACTATTCAGCGGCTGCTTTACCAACTTTACTTCTCACATATTCACCAACGTATCGAATACCTTTTCCTTTGTACGGTTCGGGTTTTCTGTATGATCGTATTTTGGCGGCAATTTGTCCAACGAGTTGTTTATCAATACTTTTAAGTGTGATAAACGCATTTTTACGTTTTTCTTGTTGTACATCCGCTACTATTTCGTCGGGCAAAACAAAAATTACGGGGTGTGAATAACCAATATTGAGTTCCAATACATTTCCGTTTACGGCAGCTCTGTATCCTACACCGATAATCTCAAGTTTCTTTTCAAACATATCAGAAACACCGATTACCATACTTTCAATTAAAGAGCGTGTGAGCCCGTGCATTGATTTTTGTCGTTTCGTATCGGAATGTCTTGAGATAATGATTTCATTATCTTTTTGCTCAATTTTTACTTCAGGCGAGAGTTGCTTTGCAATCTCCCCGTTTTTCCCTTTTACGGTTACGAAGTTTCCTTTCGAAATTTCTATCTTAACTCCTTCCGGTACTTCAACCGGCATTTTTCCTATTCTTGACATAATAATATCTCTTTAATGTACGTAACACAAAACTTCACCGCCAATATGCTTTTGTCTGGCTATTTTATCCGACATGGGGCCTTGAGATGTTGATAATATTGCAATTCCCAAACCGTTGAGTACGCGAGGTAATGCTTCGGCATTGGAGTATTTTCTTAAACCGGGCCGGCTGATACGCTCCAGTTTTTGTATGGCCGGTTCTTTGGTTTTCGGATGATATTTCAAAGCTATTTTTATGATGCCTTGTTTGTTATCATCTTCGAATTTGTAGCTTAAAATATATCCGTTTTGGAATAATATTTCAGTCATTCCTTTCTTTAAGTTCGAAGCAGGAATTTCTACAATTCGTTTGCGTGCCATAATGGCATTTCTGATTCTTGTTAAATAATCTGCTATGGGATCAGTCAGCATATCTTTCAAATTTAAAATAAATTACCAGCTTGCTTTTTTAATTCCCGGGATTAAACCCTGCGAAGCCATTTCTCGGAATTGAATTCGGCTTAATCCGAATTGTCTCATATATCCTCTCGGACGTCCTGTAATGGAGCATCTGTTTCGAGTTCTGATTGGAGAAGAATTACGCGGAAGTTTTTGTAAAGCATCGTAATCGCCTTCTTCTTTGAGTTTTTTTCTCTTCTCAGCGTATTTGTCTATCATCTTTTGTCGCTTAACTTCGCGAGCTTTCATTGATTCTTTAGCCATACTGTATCTTATTATTTTTTAAAGGGAAAACCTAAATTTTTCAAGAGAGCAAAAGCTTCTTCATCGGAATCAGCTGATGTAACAATGGTAATATTCATCCCGATGTAACGCTCAATTTTATCTACTTCAATTTCGGGAAAGATGGTTTGTTCTTCAATACCCATGGTATAATTACCTCTTCCGTCAAACTTTTTGTTCAGTCCTCTAAAGTCTTTTATTGCGGGTATAGCCACAAATAAAAGTTTGTCGAGAAATTCATACATACGCTCATGCCGCAGAGTTACTCTAACTCCAATGGGCATTCCTTCGCGCAATTTGAAGTTCGAGATATTATTACGCGCTATGGTTTGCACTGCTTTTTGGCCGGCGATAAGTGTGAGTTCTTCTTCAGCTTTATTGATAATTTTTTTATCAGTAATAGCTTCACCTACACCTTGGTTAAGCACTATTTTTTTAATAGCGGGAACCTGCATTATGGTTTTGTATCCAAATTCTTTGGTTAATGCCGGTACTACCTGCTCTCGGTATTTTTTCTTTAATGCGGGAATAGTCTTTTCCATTACTTAATTTCTTGTTGATTCTTAGATTTTTTGGAGTACCTGACTAACTTACCGTCGTCATTTAGCTTGCGTCCAATGCGTGTGGCTTGTTTTGTTTCCGGGCAAACAGGCATAAGATTTGAAATATGTATCGGTGCCTCTTTGCGTACGATTCCTCCCTGAGGATTCTCTTGTGTGGGTTTAGAATGTTTTGAAATCATATTCACACCTTCCACAAGGGCTCGGTTTTTTTCCGGAAACACTTTTAACACACGTGCTTCTTTTCCTTTGTCATTGCCGGTATTTACTACGACAATATCTCCTTTTTTTATGTGTAATTTTTTCTGCATTTTGCTGTGTTTTTTGAGATTAAAGTACTTCCGGTGCCAGTGATACGACTTTCATATTAACTTTTCTGAGTTCGCGAGGTACAGGACCGAAAACACGGGTACCTCTCATTTCGCCGACGTCGTTTAACAATACTACAGCATTATCATCGAAACGAATGTATGATCCGTCGTCTCTTCTGATTTCCTTTTTTGTTCTGACAACTACAGCTCTGCTTTTGGCTTTCTTCTTGATTTCTCCGGAAGGTAATGATGTTTTAACAGACACCATAACATGGTCTCCCACGCTTGCATATCTTGAGCCGCCCAGTACTCGTATTACCATTACTTTCTTGGCACCGCTGTTGTCCGCAACACTTACTTTGCTTTCTTGTTGAATCATGGTTATTTAGCTCTTTCAATTATTTGTTCAAGTCGCCATGTTTTTGATTTACTCAGCGGGCGTGTTTCCGTAATTTTAACGGTATCACCTATATGAGCTGAGTTTTCCTCATCATGTGCGGCATATTTTTTAGATTTGTTGACAAATTTCCCGTATTTAGGATGTCGCAATCGTCTTTCCACCTGTACGGCAATTGTTTTGTCAGCTTTATCACTGACTACAATTCCTACTCTGGTTTTTCTGAGTTTTCTTTTTTCCATCGTATCTATGATTCACTTATTGCTTAGCTTCGCTAATTTCGCGTGCTTTTAATTCAGTTTTATATCGTGCTGCCAATCGTTTAGTCTCTGTAATAACATGTGGATTTTCCAAATCAGAGACTTTGTGATTTATTTTCCATTTTGCAAGATTTGCTTTGGCATCTTTCAATTGCTCAACGATTTCTTGCGTGGTCATTTGTCGTATTTCAGAATTTGTCATTTCCGTACTTTTTATTGTTTATCGTAATCGTAATCTCTTCGGATTACAAATTTTGTTTTTATCGGCAGTTTTTGTGCTGCAAGGGCCAAAGCGTCTTTTGCTACTTGTAAGGGCACACCGTCGGCCTCAAAAAGTATGCGTCCCGGAGTTACTCGAGCCACAAAAAATTCCGGTTCACCTTTACCTTTACCCATTCGCACCTCTGCAGGCTTTTTAGTAACGGGTTTGTCGGGAAATACGCGTATCCAAATTCGTCCTTCACGTTTCATGTGTCTTACAACGGCCTGCCGAGCGGCTTCTAATTGGCGTCCTGTAATCCATGCCGGCTCTAAAGCTTTTATTCCGAATGAACCAAAATTAAGGGTAGCACCTCGTTGTGCGTTGCCTTTCATTCGGCCTTTTTGCATTTTTCTGAACTTTGTTTTTTTGGGCTGTAACATCCTGCTGTATCTTTATTTGTATGTTATCTTTATCTTATCTTCTTCGGCGGCCGGGTTTTCCGGATTGGCGTCCGCCTTTTTGTTTTTTATTTGAGAAATCGTGCGACAAATCAACTTTTCCGATTTTTTCGCCTCGGCAAATCCAAACTTTTATTCCGAGCAATCCTACTTTGGTAAGCGCTTCGGCTTGGTAGTAGTCAATATCTGCACGAAATGTATGCAAGGGTATGCGACCTTCTTTAAATGTTTCGGTTCTGGCCATCTCTGCTCCGTTGAGTCGTCCGGATATCATTACTTTGATTCCTTCGGCACCCATTCTTCCGGCTGACATAATCGCATTACCGATAGCGCGTCTGTAGGATACGTGTCCCTCAACTTGTTTGGCAATATTATTGGCCACAATAACGGCATCTACTTCCGGTTTTTTGATTTCAAATACATTGATTTGAACATCTTTATCGGTAATTTTTTTCAGCTCTTCTCTTAGTTTATCAACTTCAGAACCTTTTGCTCCAATAATAATACCGGGCAATGATGTGGTAATGGTAATGGTTACCAATTTCAGCGTTCGCTCAATTATAATCCTGGAAACACCTGCCTTTACGAGTCGTACTCTTAGGTATTCTCGTATTTTGTTGTCTTCTTGAATTTTATCGACGTAATTATCGCCGCCAAACCAATTTGAATCCCATCCTCTGATGAAACCTAACCTGTTGCTTATCGGATTTGTTTTTTGTCCCATTGATTAATTTTCTTTACTGTCAATAAATAATGTAACGTGATTCGAACGCTTTCTGATTCTGGCAGCACGACCTTGTGCTCTTGGTCTGAATCGTTTAAGAATGGTAGCTGAATCTACATATACTTCTTTTACAAAGAGATTATGGTCTTCAATACGTTCTCCTTCGTTCTTAATTTCCCAATTGGCAATTGCCGAACGCAGAAGTTTTTCCATTCTCAATGAAGCTTCTTTAGAGCTAAACCTGAGGATATCTAAGGCTTTCGTAACTTTTTCTCCTCGGATTTGGTCTGCAACGAGTCTCATTTTACGGGGAGAAGTGGGGCAGCCTTTGAGTACTGCAAAATATTTATTTTTCTTCTCTTCCTTAATGCGCTCTGCTCTTATTCTTTTGTGTGCACCCATGGTTTAACGTGTTTTCTTTTTGTGTCCTCTGAATGTTCTGGTAGCAGCAAACTCGCCGAGTCTGTGTCCTACCATATTTTCTGTAATGAAAACGGGAATAAATTTATTTCCGTTATGAACGGCTATTGTGTACCCTACAAATTCGGGAGAAATCATTGATCTTCTGGCCCAAGTTTTGATGGTCTTTTTCTGACCTGAGTCGGCCATTCGGTCAACTTTTTTTGTTAAATTGACATCTATAAAAGGTCCTTTTTTCAGCGATCGGCTCATATCCTATTTTTTACGTTTTTTAGTTTTTCTTCTTTCTACGATATAACGATCCGTAAGCTTATTATGTCTCGTTTTGTATCCTTTAGACGGTATTCCGTTTCTTGAACGGGGTTGTCCGCCTGAGGCTTTTCCTTCGCCACCACCCATTGGGTGATCAACCGGATTCATAACTACACCACGAACTCTTGGTCTGCGTCCTCTCCAACGATTTGCACCGGCTTTACCCATGCGTTCCAGCATTTTGTCTGCGTTGGAAACGGCTCCTACGGTAGCTCTGCATGTTACCAGTACTCGGCGTATTTCACCTGAAGGCAGTTTCAATAATGCAAATTTGCTTTCACGCGAAACTAACTGGGCATAAGCACCTGCACTTCTTGCCATTTCAGCACCTTTACCGGGTTGCAATTCGATATTATGAACAATTGTCCCTAAAGGTATGTCTCTAAGAAACAATGTATTCCCGATTTCAGGAGCTGCGCCTTCGCCTGACACTATCTTTTCACCTTCTTTTAATCCGTTGGGAGCAATAATGTAGGATTTTGCACCGTCGGCATATACTATAAGAGCGATGCGAGCTGTTCTGTTAGGGTCGTATTCTATAGACTTTACAGTTGCGGGGATACCGTCTTTATTGCGTTTAAAGTCAATAATTCGGTATTTTTGTTTGTGTCCGCCGCCTATGTAACGCATAGTCATACGTCCTTTACTGTTTCGTCCGCCGGATTTTGATTTACCTTCCAGCAGCGATTTTTCAGCTTTCACTTTAGAAATTCCTTCAAAGGAACTTACCTTTCTGTTTCTCTGTCCGGGTGTAACCGGTTTCATCTTTTTTATTGCCATTGCTCTTAAATATTGCTGTAAAAGTCAATTGTGTCATCATCAATTAATGTTACGATTGCCTTTTTGAAGGCATTGGTTCGTCCGGAAACGAAGCCGGTTTTTGTATAACGGCTTTTGCGTTTTCCTCCGTAGCGCATCGTATTGACTTTGATGACGGTAACATTATATAAGTCTTCAACTGCTTTTGCTATTTGTATTTTGTTCGCTCTGTTGTCAACGATAAATCCGTAACGGTTAAGGCTTTCGCCTTCGCTTGTCATTTTCTCGGTAATTATCGGTTCTTTGATGATATCCATAATGCCAAATCTCTTTATTTATGCCAAAATTTTGGTCACGGCTTCAATTGCGCTCTTAGTGAATACAATTTTTGAAGCATGTAAAATGTTATAAGTATTTAATTCAGAAACAGTTAATACTTCTACATTTTTCAAATTTCGGGCTGACAAATATATGTTTTTATTTTTAATTGGTAAAACGAAAAGCACTTTTTTATCATCAATTTTCAAATTATTTTTTAACTTGATGATTTCTTGTGTCTTAGGTGCCTCAAATTCAAAGTCTTCTACAATATGTATTGCATTTTCTTTTAATTTATATGCTAAGGCCGATTTTCTTGCCAATCGTTTTTCCTTTCGGTTGAGTTTGAAACCGTAATTTCGAGGTTTGGGGCCAAAAATTCGTCCGCCGCCTCGGAATAAGGGGTTTTTGATATCACCTGCACGTGCTGTACCGGTTCCCTTTTGTCGTTTTATTTTCTTGGTGCTTCCTTTTACATCACCGCGTTCTTTTGTTTGGTGAGTACCTTGGCGTTTATTGGCCAAATGTTGTTTTACATCAAGGTAAATAATATGATCGTTGGGTTTTTCGATGAACACTGAATCGGTAAGCTCAACCGTTTGCCCCGTATCGTTTCCTGCTATATCTAGTATCTTCGCTTCCATTACTTTTCAATTAAAATGTATGAACCTTTAGATCCGGGTACGGATCCTTTAACAATTATCAAATTCTTATCGGAGAGAATGTCAATTACACGAAGGTTTAAAACTTTCTGTTTTGTGTTACCGTATTGTCCGGCCATTCTCATTCCTTTGAAAACTCGTGAAGGATCGGAAGAAGCTCCGATTGATCCCGGTGCTCTGAGTCGGTTGTGCTGTCCGTGAGTTGCATCACCTACTCCTGAGAACCCGTAGCGTTTCACAACGCCTTGGAATCCGCGTCCTTTTGTAAATCCTGTTACATCAACAAAAGGGTTTTCGGCAAAAATATCTACGGTTACCGATTCACCAACTTTGTAGTTCTTTTTGAAATTAGAAAATTCTACCAGCTTTCTTTTGGGTGTAGTTTGACTTTTCTTGAAGTGTCCGCTTTCGGCTTTGTTGGCATTTTTTTCTTTTTTGTCGTCAAAAGCCAACTGCAGCGCTTCGTAGCCGTCTGTTTCTTTTGTCTTAACTTGTGTTACTACACAAGGTCCGACTTCTAAAACAGTGCATGGAATGTTTTTCCCCTCGGCACTGAAAACGGATGTCATTCCGATTTTTTTTCCTATTAATCCGGCCATTGTTTAAATTATTTATATGTTTATCCTACTTTAATTTCTACATCTACTCCGCTGGGGAGTTCAAGTTTCATAAGCGCATCAACCGTTTTGGGCGATGAGTTATGAATATCAATTAAGCGTTTGTAAGTTGATAATTCAAACTGCTCTCTTGCTTTTTTATTTACAAAAGTTGATTTCAGCACCGTAAAGATTCGTTTTTTTGTGGGTAAGGGAATCGGCCCGCTCACAAGTGCTCCGGTTGTTTTTACGGTTTTTACGATTTTACCGGTTGAAGTGTCAACCAAATTGTGATCGTATGACTTAAGCTTAATTCTTATTTTCTGCGCCATAAAGCAATTATTTGTAAAATTATTCTATTTCTTGTCCTGTTTGTTCTTTTATAATTTTCTTAGCCAAGTTATCCGGCACAATATCGTAGTGAGAAAACTCCATGGTTGACACTGCTCGCCCGTGTGAAATGGTTCTTAAGGCGGTTACATAGCCAAACATTTCTCCCAAAGGTACAGTTGCATCAATGATATGCGCACTGTGTTTTTCTTTGGTACCCATAATTCTGGCACGTCGGCGGTTAAGGTCTGAAATAATATCGCCTAAGTTTTCTCCCGGAGTCGTTACTTCCAGTTTCATTATTGGTTCGGTAAGCGCAGGATCGGCTTTTTTGGCTGTTGCTCTAAAAGCGGATTTTGCTGCGAGCTCGAAAGCTACGGCGTCGGAATCTACTTCGTGGTATGAGCCGTCGAAAAGCACTATTTTCATATCCTGAAGCGCATAACCGGCTAAAGGCCCGTTCTGCATGGCAGTTTTGAAACCTTTTTCTATAGCCGGGAAATATTCTTTGGGAACAACCCCGCCTTTAATTTCACTTTCGAATTCAAAATTCTCTTCGCTTTCCGGATCTCCCGGCATCATGCGTATGCTTATGTCAGCAAACTTACCTCTACCTCCGGACTGTTTTTTGAATATCTCTCGGTGCTGTACTTCTTTGCGTAAAGTTTCGCGATATTCAACTTGTGGTTGTCCGACGCTACAGTCAACCAAGAATTCACGCTTTAAACGATCAATCAGTACTTCCAAGTGAAGTTCACCCATACCGGCAAGTATGGTTTGGCCGGAATATTCATCCGTATTTACCTTGAATGTCGGATCTTCTTCCGCAAGCTTATGCAGTGCTTCACCAAGTCGATCAAGGTCTTTTTGTGCTTTAGGCTCTATTGCAATTCGAATAACCGGTGCCGGGAAACTGATTGTTTCCAGATTTACCTGATTATTTTCATCGCAAAGCGTGTCGCCTGTTTGTACTTCTTTAAAACCAACTACCGCACATATATCTCCGGCGCCTATAGCGTCTTTAGGGATTTGCTTGTTAGCATGCATTTGATATACATGTGCAATTCTAACTTTCTTTTCGGTGCGTGGATTGTAAACATAAGATCCGGCTTGAATTTTTCCGGAATATACCCTTACGTAGGCTAATTTTCCGATGAATTTATCGGTTGTAATTTTGAATACCAGTGCAGACAAGGGACCTGAAGCATCAGCTTTTCGCTCTATAATTTCCTCAGTATCGGGCTTTTTGCCGGTTACGGGAGGTACATCTAAGGGGCTTGGCAGGTATTCAATGATACCGTCAAGTAGTCGCTGTATGCCTTTGTTCTTGAAGGCTGACCCGCACATAACGGGTACAATTCTTTGTTCGAGAACGGCAAGTCGGGTAACGGCCATAAATTCATCAACGGAAATAGCATCTCTGTCATCAAAGAAGCGCTCCATAAGCTCTTCATCTTGTTCTACAACTTCCTCAATGAGGTGTTCTCTCCATTTCTCGGTTTCTTCTTTGTAATCTTCCGGAATATCTTCCATGGTATAGTTTACACCGAGTTTATCATCCTGATGCCAAATAACGGCTTTTCTTTCAATCAGATCAATTACACCTATAAAATCATCTTCCGACCCGATGGGGATTTGGATGGGTACTGCATTGGCACCGAGTACATCTTTGATTTGTTCAACAACTCCGAAAAAATCGGCACCTACTCTGTCCATTTTATTGACAAATGCAATACGCGGGACATTATATTTGTCGGCTTGTCGCCAAACCGTTTCAGATTGAGGCTCTACTCCGCCAACAGCGCAAAACACTGCGATAGCCCCGTCCAAAACTCTCAATGAGCGTTCTACTTCGACTGTAAAATCGACGTGCCCTGGTGTATCAATGATATTAATTTTATACTTATCATCTCTGAAATCCCAAAAAGTAGTGGTTGCCGCTGATTGAATGGTAATGCCTCTTTCTTGTTCTTGCTCCATCCAATCCATGGTAGCATCGCCGTCGTGAACCTCACCGAGTTTATAATTCACACCGGTATAATACAGGATACGTTCTGTAGCTGTAGTTTTTCCGGCATCGATGTGAGCCATGATACCAATATTACGCGTATGTTTGAGATTTAAATCTTTCATTATAATAATTATACTCTAAAATGTGCAAATGCTTTGTTGGCGTCAGCCATACGATGTGTTTCTTCTTTTCTTCTGAAAGCTCCGCCTTCTTCTTTATAAGCATCTAATATTTCGGATGCCAGTTTTTCGGCCATGGATTTTCCTCTTCGTTTGCGAGCAAAAAAGATTAAGTTTTTCATACTTATTACTTTCTTTCTCTCGGGGCTAATTTCTCTTGGAACTTGAAAAGTGGCTCCTCCAATTCTTCGGCTTTTAACCTCTACTTGGGGGGTTACATTCTCCAAAGCTTTTTTCCAAATATCCAAAGCCGGCTCTTCGATATCTTTTGAGCGTTGCTCTACAAGATCCAAAGCGTCATAGAATATTTTATAAGTTGTATTTTTTTTGCCGTGAAGCATCATGTTATTTACAAACTGAGCTACGAGTCTGTCACCGTGCTTTGGGTCAGGAGTAAGTAACTTCTTTTTAATTTTTTCTTTTCTCATAATCTATGAAATCGTCTGTTATTTTTTGGGTTTTTTCGTACCGTATTTCGATCGACGTTGTGTACGTCCGTCAACGCCCTGTGTATCAAGGCGTCCTCGAATGATATGATAGCGAACACCGGGTAAATCTTTTACTTTTCCGCCGCGAATAAGAACAATGGAGTGTTCCTGAAGGTTATGCCCTTCTCCGGGGATATAAGCATTAACTTCTTTACCGTTGGTCAAACGAACTCTTGCAACTTTTCTCATTGCAGAGTTTGGCTTCTTCGGAGTTGTTGTATATACACGAACACAAACTCCTCGTCGTTGGGGGCATGATTCCAAAGCGGGTGATTTGCTTTTACCCTTTACTCTCGTACGTCCTTTACGTATTAACTGTTGAATTGTAGGCATATAACCACTAAATTATAACTGTTTATTAATTTCGGGTTGCAAAGGTAGAATTATTTTTATTTAAAACAACAGTTTTTATAAAATTATTAACAATAAACTGTTTTTTAAAAATACCTTCTGTTTGCTAATCCCGTCTTAAAAATATCTTTGTTTTTACACCTTATATATATTATTAAAGTGTAAATATTTTATACGAAGCGGCAAAAATACAACATTATCTTTAAGTAACAAATTCAATCATTCTTTTTAGCTCTTTTTCTGAAAAAAAATAACCGTGCTGTCAGAGCGTAGTGCAAAAAATTAGCTGCGCCTCGATGAGCGCAGCTGCATTGTACTATTATAATAATTAGTCAGATATAAGATGTAAGTATTAAGATGTAAGACAATTTTGCAATCGGGCAGCATGATAGAGGAGTTTGCAGCTTTTTAAAGTTCGTCGGGAAATATTCATAGGCGGCAGCGTGTTATTCAGATATGTTTTTTTCTTTTCTCATTGCTTGTCCTTTTAGGAGTCAAAAATAATTTATATATTTATGAGTAGAAACATAAGAGCGGGTGTTTTTTTTTACCCGCTTATCAATGTAACCGATAAAAGTTGATTTTTCTATGTTTCCGTTAATTCAACCGCTCGAAAGGTTTACAACCGTTTCGAGGGTTTTTCTTTCGCTAAACCCTTGAAGCGATTACTGAATATATTTGAAATATCTCCAAATTTCCGACAATGTATATTACGAAAGATCAGAAGCTCTGAAGTTCGAGACTTTTCGATTTTGAAAACGATCGCTTACATTAATAAACTCCTGTTTTTTAAAATCAATATAAGGATGAAATTGGGCATTATAAAGAAACTCTGATTAAACTTTAGGGTAAGTTTATAACCTTTACTTTTCGATCCACTTTTTTTATTAATCCTTTAAGAACGGCGCCGGGCCCTATCTCGGTAATTTCTTCGGCTCCGTCTTTGAGCATGTTCTGAACCGTTTCGGTCCAACGAACGGGTGAGGTAAGCTGTGCTGCCAAGTTTTCTTTTATCTCATCGGCCTCGCTCACGGGTTGTGCATTAACGTTTTGATAAACGGCACATACGGGCGCGTAGAATTTTGTTTGACTGATAGCTGCTTTGAGTTCCTGCTCGGCAGGTTTCATTATAGGTGAGTGAAAAGCGCCGCCCACTTTGAGTTTCAAAACACGTTTGGCTCCGGCTTCTTTAAGTTTTTCCATCGCCTGATCAATGCCTTTTTCAGATCCGGATATAACAACTTGCCCCGGGCTGTTGTAATTGGCGGGAACAACCACTTCATCAATGCTGTTGCAAATATCTTCAATGGCTTTGTCTTCCATTCCGATTACGGCTGCCATTGTAGAGGGCTCAAGTTCACAGGCCTTTTGCATGGCTTGTGCACGCATGGAAACCAATCGCAGCCCGTCTTCAAATGACAAGCTTTTGTTTATTGTTAAAGCAGAAAATTCTCCAAGCGAATGCCCGGCAACCATTTGCGGGTTTACTTCCTCAAGCAGACATTGTGCGGCTATAACCGAATGCAAGAAAATAGCCGGCTGAGTTACTTTTGTTTGTTTCAGGTCATCTTCGGTACCTTCAAACATAATATCGGTAATTCTGAATCCCAGAATATCATTAGCTTTTTCAAAAAGTTCTTTAGCTAAAGGATATTTCTCATATAAGTCTTTTCCCATTCCTGAGAACTGTGCTCCCTGGCCGGGAAATACGTATGCTTTCATAAACAATAGTTTAAAAATTTTAAAGGCAAAAGTAATACAGTAGTTTAAAAATACAAAATGTTGTTTTTTTGAAAAAAACAGCATATACATTTATGTCTGCATAACAAATGACAAACAAGATTTTCATTTTTCAAAAAATAATGTAACTTGCAATATTTATAATTCAACAAACTAAGCTTTTATGAATGAAGTACCGCAAATAGTGCTTTGGGGAATAACATTTACCGAGCCGACAACTTTTATTACCGATATGCTGATTGTTGCAGTATGTGCGGTAAGTTCTGTTAAATTATATCGGAACGCCATTCCGTCGTCGAGACAGAATTTCCGCTTACTTTTTTTAATTCTGATTGGAATATCTGCTCTTACCGGCGGCATATATCATTTGCTTACTTTATATGTAAGTAAAAACATGGCTTATGCTTCATGGATTGTGTCCGGTCTGGGGATTTTTATGCTTGAAATGTGGACCTTAAGTTTTCTGCAAGATAAAAGGCGACTGATTTTTTTATCCGTTGCAGCATCGGTACTATTTATAGCCTCTTTTGTAGGTGTATTGATTATGAAAACATTTTTTCCGATAATTCTGCGTTCAATTATCGGAGTATTTGCCATTGTTATACCTGCCGGATTACAAACGAAAAATGACCTGCCAAAGCAGATTTTCAAATACTTCACATACGGAGTTGCATTCAGTATTTTGTCGGGTATTGCTTATATACCGGCATTGAGTATTCACAAATGGTTCAACAATGCTGATATGGGCCATGTATTATTGGCAATTTCAATGTATTACTTTTATCGTAAGGCAGCAGCAGAAAAAAAGACCGGTTATTAACACATTATATATAAGGTGTAGTGGCCATATTTATAAAAAAAATCTAATCAAGGCTAATACCTGCTTTCATAACTTCTTCCAGCATTTGAGAGTATTGTTCAATGGAAAGGTCAAGGAAAAAATAATTCACGGGGTTAATGGCTGTTCCTTCAAACTGAATTTCATAATGCAGATGCTCAATAAATGATTTTCCGGTATTGCCAACGTAACCAATTAAGTCCCCGCGCTTTACAGTCGTGTAAGCTCTAACTTTTGTTCTACTCATGTGCGCATATTGGGTAACATAACCGTTTCCGTGGTTGATTTCAACCATTAATCCTTTTGCGCGTTTTTGTCCGGAAAAGCTTACACGCCCGTCTGCAGTTGCAAAAATGGGTGTGCCCTGCGGTGCAGCAAAGTCTATACCTCTATGAAAAGCCGGTGTTTTATAAATCGGGTCTATTAATCTGCCAAAACCATAAACCGGAATATTTATATTCGGATTATACAAGGGCTGAATTGCCGGAATAAAATCCAATGTATTTTTTTGTGACTCAATAACCTGTTTCAAAAAACCGCTTTCTTTCTCTAACTCACCGGCTACAAGGCTTAAACTATCAAGTATCTTTGCATTATTTCGAGTGTATTTTGCCGGCTTCATTTCTTTCATTTGCATATAGATATCCGACTTTTTACTTATCTGATCATGTAGCTCTGCCTCAAAGACCTGTTTATAAATACTGCGATCTTTCTCCCGAATTTCATGCATGTATTGTTCAGAAATTTGTTTCTGCTCCAACAGTTTTTTGTAATTTTCTTTTAACACGCGTTCTTCCTGCATCATAGCCTTCTGTTTAGGCGTTTGGGCAAAATACGGCAACAAAACAATTAGTCCGCCGGCTATAATAAGCGCAGGCAGGCTTATGGATAAAAATATTCTTAAAAACTTTTGCCACTTGGTTTCCTCATCATGCTCATAACTGAGCTTATCCGGATCAAAATTATAGGTATTTTCAGACATGGTATGCAATTTTTGCAAAGATATACTTTTTAGAAGTCTGCTTCAAAATTTTAACGCTCCTTAAGTTTAAATCGCCGGTAAAGCAAATTATGCCGGCAAAGCTTCAGTAATATATTTCCGTATTATGGCCGTATTACTAAGGCATGCCTGCATCAGCAAGACGAATAAAATACCGCGGCTTTTTTTTGCCAATAAAAGATATTAGATACCTTTGTGTTAAATGCCGTTTTTGGCTTAGTTGTAAGCTTAGAATTTATATAATATATGAAAATTCAATTTTTAGGTACCGGGACATCACAAGGCGTTCCCGTAATAACATGTGATTGTGAAGTATGCACATCCATTGATCCGCGAGATGAAAGGTTGCGCAGCTCATTACTTATAAGCGAAAACGGGAAGAATATGGTGATAGATGCCGGGCCGGATTTCAGACAACAAATGCTTGTTTCCAAAGTAAAAAAACTGGATGCCGTACTTCTTACGCATGAGCACAAAGACCATATAGGAGGTTTAGACGATGTACGGGCATTTAATTTTGCACAGAAAAGACCCATGGATGTTTATGCGGAAGAGCGAGTTTTAGAAGCTATTAAAACGAAAGAATTCTCCTACGCTTTTGCTGAAAAAAAATATCCGGGAGTTCCAAGGTTTGAGCTGCATGCTATTGAAAATGAAAAATTCACTGTCGCAGGCTTCGAAGTACTTCCGATCAGAGGTATTCACATGCATTTGCCGGTGTTTGGTTTTCGCATAAAAAACATGGCATACATAACTGACATGAATAAGATTTCCGAAAAGGAAAAAGAAAAATTACAAAATCTTGATGTACTAATCATAAACGCATTACGAAGGAAAAAACATCTTTCGCACTTTAATTTGGAAGAAGCTTTGGATATGATAAATGAACTAAACCCCCAAGCTGCTTACCTTACACACATGAGCCATTACATCGGAAGCTACCGAAACTTGTTAAAAGAACTGCCGGAGCATATTATGCCGGCTTATGACAGACTCAGTTTCGAACTATAAGTCATATAATATGTGCCGCAGCGAACAGGACATAAAATACTTAAAAGGTGTGGGCCCTAAGCGCGCCGAAATGCTCAATAATGATTTAAACATTTTTTGTTTGGAAGATTTATTGAACCATTACCCCTATCGCTATGTAGATAAAACGAAATTGTATAAAGTTTCGGAAGTACAAAACACAAGCGCCGCGGTTAAGCTATACGGCAAAATTTCGAATCCGGAAGTCAGCGGGGCCGGTCAAAAAAGGCGACTCACTGCTACTTTTGACGACAAGAGCGGTTCCATAAAATTGGTTTGGTTTGCGGGAATCGACGGCATAAAACGGCTGATTCAATTTGGAAACAATTACTACATATTCGGCCAACTAAGCCGATACGCAGGAAAACTCAACATGGTTCATCCCGAGCTGATTAAGCCGGAAAAAGATAAAGACAGTTTTTCATCGGAAATAGAAGGCATATACTCAGTGAGCGAGCGTATGAAAAAGAACTTCATGAGCTCCAAAACCATCCGAAAACTGCAAGGCAATGTACTTCAAATGATTGCTAACGATCTAAAAGAAACACTTCCGCCCTATTTGCGTGAGAAGATGAAACTTCTTAACCGAAAAGAAGCCTACATAAACATACATTTTCCCGCAGACCATTATTTGCTGAAAAAAGCACGATACCGGTTTATTTTTGAAGAATTATTCTTTTTACAATTAGATGTTCTGCGCAAGCGAGAAAACCGCAAAACAAAATTCAAAGGATATAAATTTACTGAAGTCGGTGAACATTTTAATACTTTCTACAAAAAAGCACTGCCTTTTGAATTGACAGCTGCTCAAAAGCGCGTTATAAAAGAAATACGCCGCGACATGGGCTCGGGTAAGCAAGCCAACCGATTGCTGCAAGGCGATGTAGGCAGCGGAAAAACGCTGGTGGCTCTTATGTGCGCATTGATTGCCGCCGATAACGGTTTTCAAACAGCTATTATGGCGCCTACCGAAGTACTTGCGGTGCAACACGCTAAAACGATTGAGAATTTCTTAGAGCACAGTTCGCTTAATTTTGCCTTACTTACTGGCTCGACAAAAACCGCCGACAGAAAAAAAATTCACGAGGACTTGCAAAACGGGACTATTAATATTTTAACGGGTACTCATGCTCTACTGGAAGACGAAGTGCGCTTTAAAAATTTGGGGCTTGTAATTATTGATGAGCAGCACCGATTTGGAGTAGCGCAAAGAGCTAAAATGTGGAAAAAAAACAATCATCCTCCGCACAATATAATTATGACCGCAACCCCCATTCCACGCACTTTGGCCATGACGGTTTACGGTGATTTGGATGTATCGATTATTGATGAGTTGCCGCCCGGAAGAAAACCCGTAAAAACGTTTCATGCCTACGATTCGCAACGATTGCGTGTTTTCAATTTTTTAAGAAAACAAATTAGCGAAGGGCGCCAAGTGTATATTGTATATCCGCTGATACAAGAATCGGAAAAATGGGATTACAAAGATTTGGAAGACGGTTTGGAGAGTATTTCACGTGCTTTTCCGCCGCCAAAATATGCCCTGAGCGTGGTGCACGGGAAAATGACGGCCGAAGAAAAGAATAAATCCATGAGTTTTTTCAAACGCGGCCAAACCCAAATAATGATTGCCACAACCGTAATTGAAGTTGGCGTGGATGTGCCCAACGCATCGGTTATGCTAATAGAAAGCGCCGAACGTTTTGGACTTTCACAACTACACCAGTTGCGCGGCCGCGTAGGACGAGGTGCTGACCAGTCATACTGCATACTTATGAGCTCTTATAAACTCTCCCAAACGGCAAGAACACGCATAGAAGTTATGTGCGAAACCAACAACGGTTTTAAAATTGCCGAAGAAGATCTCAAACTTCGCGGTCAAGGTGATTTGGAGGGAACTCAACAAAGCGGCATCCCCTTAAATTTAAAAATTTCGGATTTACAAAAAGATGCGGACACCCTCATGCTTACTCGGAAAACAGCTTCTGACATTTTAGAGGAAGATCCGACTTTGGATTTAGAAAAAAACAGTGTCTTAAAAACGCGTCTCAAACAATTAAACCTCTCGAAACATTCTTGGGGCATCATCGGATAATCACTAAAATTTATAAAGAACTATGCGTTTTCCCAACTACCACACACACACTCATTACTGCGACGGCACATCGCTGGCCGAAGAATATATAAAAGCCGCCGTAAAGGCTGGCATGCCCGCCTTAGGTTTTTCGGGTCATGCCCCGGTACCGATTAAATCGTGGTGGAACATGGATTCTCAAAAATATCGCAAATACCGCACGGAAATTCAGGAACTCCAAAAAAAATACCAAGGAACCATTGATGTATATTGGGGTGTAGAAGCCGACTTTATCGACGGCATAATTGAACCGGACGACTTCAGACGCGACAATCCGGATTATATCATTGCCGGAATACACTTCCTGCCCATAAACGACACGGAAGATAACTGGGATTTTATAAGCAAA
Organism: uncultured Bacteroidaceae bacterium; assembly: GCA_964472505.1. Lineage (GTDB taxonomy): Bacteria > Bacteroidota > Bacteroidia > Bacteroidales > JAADGE01 > JAYEIA01. Next base: position 27,795 of record CAYYQW010000010.1, read on the forward strand.
GCCAAATATTTTGAACAGGGCTTCGAACGCTATTTTAATAACGATGCGGAAAAACTTGTAAAACATTATTATACGCAGATGAATAAAATGCTGGAAAGCAATAAACCGGATATAATCGCTCATATCGACCAGGTAAATAAATTTAATTGGGGAGATTTCTATTTTTCGGAAGAAGCAGCTTTTTATACCAAAGCCGTGGACGAAACACTTGATATGGTGAAACAAAACGGAGCCATTGTTGAAATAAACACACGCATAGCATACCGCAAACTCAGCGAACAATTTAACCCGAGCCCGAGTATTTTGAAAAAAATGAAAGCTTTAAATATTCCGATTGTTTTTAGTGCCGATGCGCATAAACCCGAACAAGTAAACATGATGCTGAAAGATGCAGCTGAAATGGCCATGGCAGCCGGTTACGAAGAATACTATGCGTTCAACGGGAAAAAGTTTCGTCCCAAAAGCCTGAAGCCGAAAGCCAAAAAAGCATAGAGTTTACTTACCAATAAAAAAGCTTACATGTGGTTTGCAAGAAACAGAAATCAATCAAAGATAAAAAAACAAGTCTCAGAAAGCATGATACTGAGAGACTTTTTGGCTTTGGAAAGGACTAAATTAGCCAATGAGCGCACATTCTTTGCCTATATCAGAACGTCGCTCTATTTGGTTCTCGGCGCCATTGCTTTTCTTCAGATTGAAGATTTGGGAAACATACAATGGCTTGGATATGTTTGTTTTGCTTTGAGTGCCGTTCTTTTTACAATCGGCATTATTCGCTATTACAAGTTAAAAGAAAAACTAAAAAACAAATACTACTTAAAAGCTCAAAGCGAAAAAAATGAAGCGGCTGATAAAGAATAGCTTGCCGAGCAAGCTCGGTTCAATATCAGCCGCTTGTTATGCTTTGCAAATGCGTCTATTCTATTCGAACTTCAAACAGTTCGTAGGAGGCAGCATCATTATAATCATCGGCAAATTTTATGAAGTATTCCTTATCGGGCTCAACATCAAATTCATGAGGAATTTCTTCCCAACTGCCTACTGATTTCAGCTTATTGTTGTCATCGGGGTTTCGTACATGAAGCTGTGCAACAAGCTTAATTCCTTTTACATTCTTTGCAGAAATCTTAAAAGCAGTTCCGTCTCCCGATGAAATTTTGTACAAATCGGTATCACCCATGGGAAAAATTGCCATACGTAAAGTATCGCCTCGCTTTGCTTCAGAGGCATCTACAAGTTTTTCGTTAGGCTCTAAAGTATCGTTTTGCGCCAAAAATTCGGAGCGGATATCAAACATTTGTTCGCTTGAAGCATCATTATAATCATCGGTTATTTTTATGTAGTAATCGCCCGGCTCTTTTGCGTAGAATGCTCCGGGAAATTCAGTCCAACCCTTTAACTCCTTTAATTTAGGTTCCGACCACTCGTCATACAAGGATACTTGAAATACCGGCGTAATTGCGGTGGGTACGTCTTTAGTCATCAAGCGAATATAGCCTTCTTCTTCGGTTGTAAATTTATAAAAATCTACATCTTCCAAGGGAAATATTGCAATGGGGAATGATTCACCCAATTTTGCTTCAGCAACATTCTCCGGGGAATTATTGGGCTCGGTCTTATCAAACTGCGGCAAATGCGTTATTTTTAGTTGCATTTCTTGTTCCGACGTGTTATCATCATAATTTTGATGCACCAGCACATAATATTCTCCGCCCTCGTTAAGCATAACAGCACCGGGCACACTACGATGCTTAGAAATAAATTTCGCCGTTTTTCCTTCCCATTCCTGATGCAAGGCTATTCTGAAGACTAAATCAAGATTATCGGGCACATTGCTTGCTGCAACCTTCAAGTAGCCTTCTTCCGGCACTTTTACTTTAAACCAATCGTGATCGCCTTTCGGCTGAATTGTAAAAATCTGCGCTTTATCCAAATCCATTTCTTTGGCTTCTTCAATGGTATTGTTGGGCTCTTCGCTGTCACTTCCGCCCTCTGAACAAGCTGTCCATGAAAATAATGCAGCCATTAACAACACAAGTAACATTTGGTTTTTGTAATTCATATTCTATATTTTTGGTTAATAAAAAGTTTAGGCAACAAGTTACAAAAAAAATGCAGTTCATGTACACTCAATCTATATGTTTTGCACGCATTAGTTTTTTGATAAAGAAATAAGAGCTTTTTCTAAATTGTAATAAATTTGTAGTCCGTTAATAAACAAAAAACAGCCCCATGCAAAAAAACATATTGCTCATCTATTATACACAAAGCGGACAAGGCAAAGCCATAGCCGACAGCATTTTAAAACCTCTGAAAGAAGCACCGAATATTAATATCGATGAATACAAAATTTCACCCAAAATACCTTACCCGTTTCCCTGGAGTTCAGATGCTTTTTTTGACAGTATGCCGGAATCGGTAAAAGGAATAGGCTGCGAATTGGAAGATACGAAAATTGATACAGAAAAAAACTACGACTTAGTTTTGTTGGCATTTCCGGTTTGGTATTTATCGCCGGCCATACCGGCGGCTGCTTTCATGCAGTCCGGCAAAGGTCGGGCCGTTTTAAAAAACAAAAACATCATTACCGTAAGCGGGCTTCGAAACATGGGCGCAGCAGCCCAAGAAGACATGCTGAAATACATCAAAGCAGCCGATGCACGCCCGGTTGGCAACATCGCTTTACGCGATAAAGAAAATAATTTGGTGAGTGTGCTCACTATTATCCGCTGGCTGATGAAAGGCAAAAAAGAGGCCTCGGGCCGACTGCCCGAAGCCGGCGTAAACCAAGAAGATATTGAGGCAGCTCAACGCTTTGGGCTCACCATTAAGCAAGCCATAGTTGAGAATAATTATGATGAGTTGAACAAAAAATTGTTGGAACAAGGCGCCAATGAGCTGAAATTTTCGGTTTTGAACATGGAGCTAAAAGCCAAAAAGATTTTTGGCCTGTGGGCAAATCTCATTCTAAAAAAAGGGTCTGCCGGCGATAAAAAACGCATCCGACGAGTACGGGCTTTCAAATACTATCTGCTCACAGTTATATTTGTGGTATCGCCGGTTGCGGGATTAATTTTCAATATTCAAAAAGCACTTTTCCCCAAAAAAGCACAAAAGCAATTGGATTACTTCAGAAACATACAAAACAGAGATTAATCAAAAAAATGAGCGTTTTATTTAAAAATCATAAAAAAGACAGTATTTTTACAAACCTTTATTATCTAACAAAAAACCCGCAACATGCCGGAAGTATATATTAACAAAATTGCCAAATTTTTACCCGGGAAAGCCATTGGCAACGATGAAATGGAAAATTATCTGGGTTATGTAAAAGGTAAGAAATCCAGAGCTAAAAACCTGATTTTAAGAAATAACCAAATAAAAACCCGTTATTATGCCATTGACGAAACAGGTAAATCAACCCACTCGAATGCACAATTAAGTTACGAAGCAATTAAGGCATTGGAGGATAGCGACTTCAACCGCAATCAAATTGACTTGCTAACTTGCGGCACCACTACGGCCGACCATTTGCTGCCTTCGCATGCATCCATGGTGCACGGGCTCCTGGGCACAAAAAATACGGAATACTTATCGGCCGGCGGCTCTTGCAACGCAGGCATGCTGGCTCTAAAACATGCCTACCTCTCAATTTTGGCCGACGACAAAAAAAATGCCGTATGCACGGCAAGCGAAAAACTGTCCACACGCCTGCAAGCCAAAAACTTTGAAGAAGCCGCTGCCAAAGTGGATGAACTGGAAAAACAGCCCATGGTGGCTTTTGAGAAAGATTTTTTGCGCTGGATGCTTTCCGACGGAGCCACGGCCTGTCTTTTACAGGACAAACCAAACGACACGGGCGTTTCATTGCGTATTGACTGGATAGAAATCACTTCTTTTGCCGGAGAAAATCCGGTTTGCATGGCTGCCGGCGCTTATCGCGACGAACAAGGCCATTACATACCCTGGGCCGATTTAGATGACCGCCAACGCAGTGAGCATGCCGTATTTGCTTTACAACAAGATACTGTATTGCTCGGAGAACGTATCGTTAAGTTAGGGACCGATTTTTTGGAGCAAATTATTGAAAAAAGAGATTTCGATATCACGAAAGTTACAAAATTTCTGCCGCATCTTTCTTCCATGTTTTTTAGAAAAAAAATAGCCGCAGAATTAGAAAAAAGACAAATACCCATGCCGGCTGAAAAATGGTATATCAATCTGCCCAATGTCGGAAATGTAGGCTCGGCATCCATATTTTTGATGTTGGAAGAGTTGCTCAATGAAAACAAAATTGAAAAAGGCGACAAAATTTTGCTCATGGTACCCGAAAGCGCCCGATTTGCCTATACCTACGCATTATTAACGGCTGTATAAAAACTCGTTCATGCATATTTCAGGAAAAGAGCTTCTGCAACTTATACCACAGGCTGCCCCCATGGTTATGATTGACACATTAAGCGGCTGCGATGAAAAATCCACGCATACACAACTCACCGTGCGAGAAGATAACATATTTTTTGCAGACGACCGACTGCAGGAAGCAGCACTGATTGAAAACATGGCACAAACCGCAGCCGCACGCGCCGGATTTTTCGCCAAACAAAAGCAGCTGCAGGTGCGAAAAGGCTTTATCGGCGCCATAAAAAATGCCGAAATATTCTTTCTTCCCAAAGCCAACGACTTGCTTGAAACAAGCTTAGTAATGACTGCCGAAATAGGTGATGTTTCAGTCGTTCAATGCCAAGTATCCGTCGGTAAAATAATCTGCGCCAAAGCGGAATTCAAAATATTTCTTATGGATTAAGCGCAATAGCCCGCCGCTTATTTTTATTTTTTTTGAGAAATTTTACTACATTTAGGTTTTTGTTGTGCAAATGAAGGCAAGTGTTTCAAGCATGATGTTAGTGAAAATGCCTCCGGCCTTTTCACTAACGGTTCGGGTTCCCATTGTGCCGGGAATGGCCGAAGGCACATTCCCTAACATTGTGTTCCACACAATGCCCTAACGAGGCACAATGGGAACCCGAACCGTTATGGAAATTGTAAACGAATTTGGCGGAATTGATGAGTTTAAAAAGGTATTAACAGAAATACAGCAACTTTTGTATGCTGCGTAAATTATATTTTGATTAAAATACAATCTCTATTAATAGAGATGAGCAAACAGCCCGGGAGCAGGAAACTCAAATCTTTATTAGTAAAGATAATAAAGACCTCAAAGGTTCGATTGTTTGAATCTTTATTAGTAAAGATAAGCAAGGAGCTAAGGAGTACGAAGCTAAAATCTCTATTAATAGAGACGTAAAAAAGTTCTTGTTCGGAGATTCCGGACTAACGAATTGAAAGGATAAATGAGCAAATAGGTCCGGAAATTCCAGACTAATGAGATGGAAGCTCAATGAGTGAAGAGGTTCGGAGATTCCGGACTATTAAGCGAAGAGTATAAACCCATAAATCTCTATAAGTAGAGACGAGCAAACAGCTCAGGAGCAGGAAACTCAAATCTTTATTAGTAAAGATAATAAAGACCATAAAGGTTCGAATGTGTAAATCTCTATCAGTAAGGACGATAAAGACCTTGAGGATTCGAATGTTTAAATCTTTATTAGTAAAGATAAGCAAGTAGCTAAAGAGTACGAAGCTAAAATCTCTATTAATAGAGACGTAAAAAAGTTCTTGTTCGGATATTCCGGAATAACGAGTTGAAAGGTCATTGAGTGAATAGGTCTGGAGATTCCAGACTAACACGATTCGAAAGGTTATTGAGCGAATAGGTCTGGAGATTCCGGACTAACGAGTTGAAAGGTCATTGAGTAAACAGGTCTGGAGATTCCGGACTAACGAGTTGAAAGGTCATTAAGTAAATAGGTCTGGAGATTCCAGACTGATGAGATGAAAGGTCGATGAGCGAATAGGTCTGGATATTCCAGACTAATGAGAATAAAGGTCAACGAGTAAATAGGTCTGGAAATTCCAGACAAAGAAGATGAAGACCTTTTAGATGACTATGTTGATGATTAAGTCTGGAGATCCCAGATAAATATAAAATAACAAAATATTTACTATGAAAATACAAGATTATATAAAACAAATAAATGAATTAGCAGTTTCTACATCAAATAAGGTGGAGGGATATTTTCGCATCGGAAAATTTCTTTTACCTATAGAAGATAAGGTTATTGATACCATTGGAAAAGAAATGCCTTCCGGTTATAAAGGTACGGATTTAAAAGCTGCCAGACAGTTTTTTAAAAAATTTAGAAACAACATTGATTACTTGGATTTGATCTATCAAATAAGTTGGAGTCATATAAAAGAGCAACTGATAAAGGACAAACTGGAAACAGAAGAGCGGTTTTATTATTTGCAAAAAACAATTTCCGAGAACTGGACTTTAAAAGAGCTTAAAAACAGCATAGAAGAAGATGTTTATGAAAGATTTTTATCGGTTCTGGAAAAGAATGACTACAAATTTACAATTGAAAAGCTAACAATAAAAAACTACAAAGCATTAAAAAATATTGAAATAATAAAACCGTCCCGCTTTTTGGTATTTGCTGGAGCTAATGCAACAGGTAAATCAAGTATTTTTGAGGCGCTCGAATTTCTGATGCACTCAGCCATGACAACCGGTAATTTTGTTTTTGGAATTTTTGGCGGAAAAGACGAAGTATTAAATTATGATATTCAGCAAGAAGGCACACAAGACAAAGAAATGGTAATACGTCTCGAATTATCTTTTACAGATGAAAGCACTAATCAAATTGAAACAAGCTGTTTTGGTTTTACTTACAATCATAATTCCGGCAAAATACTTCGTGAAACCACCGGCAGTAAAGAATTAGACGAACATATTGTAAATTCATTTTCCCGTATTTTTATTAATAATGTCAAAAGGGCAGAAAATAAATTTAAACTTCCAAATAAATTATGGTTAGATGCTTCTAATTTGAATAAAATTCTTAAAAACATTTTAAATGATGATAAAAAAAGAAAAGAAATAAATGAATGGTTAGAGCTTTTTATTCCTGAGTTTGAAAAAATAGAGGTTGAAAAGGATTTAGAAGGACAAGAGAAACTGTTGGTTTATGAAACATCGTACAAAAACAGAGCTTTTTCAGGAAAATTAATATCTGAAGGAACAATGAATATTCTTGCTCTAATTGCTTCTATTTATCAATTTGATGCGCCTCAATTTTTAAGCATCGAAGAGCCGGAAACCGGATTAAATCCTGCTGCTTTGAAAACTCTTATTCCTTTTTTTGAAGAAATGACACGCAAAAAGAAACATCATATTTGGATTACAACGCATTCATTATCTGTTGTGGCTGAATTAAAAAATGAAAATCAACTGGCAATTGTTAATAAAAAAGAAGGAAAAACCAATGTAAATCTATGTAAAGAAGGAGATTTTGAAGATATGAAACCGGAGGAAGCCTGGATGAAAAACATGCTCAAAGGAGGTGGCTTGCCATGGTAAGTATAGGCTTTATTGTGGAAGGTACTTCTGATAAAATAATACTTGAATCCGACTATTTTAAAAAGCTGTATCATAGATTGGGACTTCATGTTGAGAGTGATTTTTTTAGAATAGCAGAAAACAAACCGGATATAAAAAAATCATTGATTGATTTCTATAACTCTTTAACAAAAAACAAATTAGATATTATTTTCTTGTTGGCAGACCAAGATGCCGATGATTGTTTTTTAAAAACAAAGAATGATATTTTGACTTTTAGTTTTTAAAAACAAAGAATGATATTTTGACTTTTAGAGGTAATAAGAATTATATTTTTCAAAACATTACGTTTGTTGTAATGATTAGAGAAATGGAAGCATGGTTTTTAGCAGATAGTGTTTTGGGGTTTAATATTGAAGAGCCGGAAAAAGTTGACAATCCATCAGAAATTATCGAAAAGAAATATGATATAAGCTGTCATGTCAGAATTGCAAATAGAGTTAAAAACAACTTTTCGTTAGAAAGAGCCGCTAAAAACTCATTAAGCGCAAAACGCTTTCTTGAAAAACTTAGTAATTTAGCTCCGGTATTTACTCTATCAAGTGATGTTAAAAAAGAAATTCCTGAAAACATATTCAATTCGCTACAATTTTTATGTAAAGAGGAATTTAGAAGTATTGAGCTATTTCAAGAAAAATTGCATCAAAATTTCGGAAAAGATTTAGACCAATACAAACAAACTTTAACCGAACATTTAATAGAAACCAAATAAATGACAAAAAGAACTAAAAAAGCACAAAAGAAAGGTTAACATCGCACTTAACACGGTCGGTGACAGCTGCTTGCTTTACTTCGGCGGGGTAGCTGCCTTTACACTATTCAAGACGGCTACCCCGCTTTAAACTCCAAATACAATACCATAAAAATACTTGAGAGAAAAATTTCGCTGTGATATTTACCGGCACACAAAGAATTTTGACAAACCCTACTTAGGCGCGCGCCGATATAAGAAAACAGCCACTACGGCAAACAGCAGGTTGGGAATCCAAGCGGAAAGCCAAGGATCCAAATTTCCTTTAAGCGAAAATTGAGCGGAAATCTGCATAAAAAAGATGTACGAAAAGCTGATTAACAAGCCGATACCCAAATTCAGGCCGGTACCGCCCCGAGTTTTCTTGGAGGCCACCGAAACCCCAATAAGTGTAAGTATGAAAGTAGAAAAAGGGAAAGCAAGGCGCTGATGTTTTTCAAGCAGGTATGAATTAATATCCGTTTCGCCTCTCAAGCGTTTGTCTTCAATTAATTCATTGAGTTCAAAATAATTAAGCGTCATTTTGTCGTTGTCTTTACCTTCAAAATCTGCCGGCGTAATATTTATTGTGCTGTCCATAATGCTGCCGGTAGTCAGTTTTTCGCCGATTTCGGTAAAATCGCGAATTTGATAATTGCGAATTTCCCATGTTTTGGCATCTTCTTTCCAACGCGCCATCTGCGACATCAATTTAGACTTTAATTCTTTCCCGTCAAATTTCTCTATGGAAAACTTATAACCGGTATTGGTTACGGTTTTGAAACTTTCCATATAAATAAACACGCCCGGTTCAATTTGTTTATGAATGTTGCGCTCATTATTATAGTAAGTTCCCGTTATATAAGTATCTTCAAAGTCCAATCGTACGGCATTGGCAGGCGGTATAATAAAATTACTCAAAATAAAAGAAAATACCGCAAGTACGGATGCGGCAATAAAATAAGGCCGCAATAATCGCTTGAAACTTATACCGTTTGCCAAAAAAGCTATAATTTCGGAATGACTTGCGAGTTTGGACGTAAAAAAAACAACCGCAATAAAAATGAACAAAAACATGAACAAGTTCGTATAAAAAGGAATAAAGTTCAGATAATAATCAAACACAATGTTCTCCAAAGGCGCCTTTTTATCAATAAAATCATCCATTTTCTCGGTTATGTCTATCACAATAGCCAAACTGATGATAAGAATAATGGCAAAGAAAAAAGTGGCAAGAAATTTCTTTATGATATAACGGTCCAACAGCTTCATCCTAACAGCTCTTATTTAAAAAATTGCAAAATCAAAAGTAGCATTTATTTACTAATTAAAAAATTCTTGAGTAAGTTTGCAGTTCACAGATTACAGAATTAAAAAATTACAAGATATGAAAATTACAAGAGAAACTTCCATAGAAGAATTAACCGAAGACTACAACTTTGCCGTAAAGTATTTGTCGGACAAAGGCATACGCTGTATTGTATGCGGCGAACCTATTTGGGGAACTTTGGAAGAGGCCTGTCAAGAAAAAAATTTCAGCGATGACGATATTGACGCCATTGTGAAAGAAATGAACGAACTGGCTGAAAATGACCCGGGAAAAAACCAAAACAATACAGATTCTCAAATTGATACCGGAAAAATAAATTTATAATAAAAGATATGAAAAGCCCACAAGAGGAAATAAAACTTAACAGCCCCGAAGAAGCTATAGAAGCCGTTAAAAAAGGGGAAATCATAATTGTAGTTGATGACGAAGACCGCGAAAACGAAGGTGATTTTATTACTTCGTCGGAATTAATAACAAAGGAAAAAGTAAACTTTATGGCCAAACACGGCCGAGGGCTTATTTGTGCCGCCGTATCTGAAGATCGTTGCGACGCATTGGATCTGGATCTCATGGTAGGAAAAGGCAGCAATACCTCCCTGCACGAAACTCCTTTTACCGTATCAGTAGATTTAATCGGACAGGGCTGCACCACCGGAATTTCAGCTTCCGACCGCTGTAAAACCATTAAAGCACTGACCAATCCGGAAACAAAAGCAACAGATTTGGCACGCCCCGGGCATATTTTCCCACTGAAAGCCAAAAACCAAGGCGTGCTCAGGCGAGCCGGCCACACCGAAGCCGCACTCGACCTATCGCGCCTCGCCGGACTAAAACCGGGCGGAGCGCTTGTAGAAATAATGAATGAAGACGGCACCATGGCTCGGCTTCCGGAGCTGGTTAAAGTAGCCGAAAAATTTAATCTTAAAATCATTTCCATAAAAGAGTTGATTGCCTATCGGCTGAAAAAGGAATCGAGCATAGAACGCGGCGAAAAAGTAAAAATGCCCACCAATTACGGTAATTTCGATCTGATTCCCTACCGGCAAATATCTAACGGATTGGAACATTCCGCTCTTATCAAAGGCGAGTGGGAAGAAGATGAGCCGGTATTGGTGCGTGTGCATTCATCTTGTGTTACCGGAGATATTTTTGGCTCAAAACGCTGCGATTGCGGCGACCAATTACATCTCGCCATGGAAAAAGTAGATAAAAACGGAAAAGGCGTAGTGCTTTACATGAACCAGGAAGGCCGCGGTATTGGGTATTTCAATAAAATCAAAACCTACAAATTGCAGGAAGAAGGTTACGATACCGTAGAAGCGAACCATAAACTCGGATTTAAAGATGATTTGCGCGATTATGGTGTAGGCGCTCAAATTCTCAGAGATTTAAACATCCGTAAAATACGTCTGCTTACCAACAATCCGGTAAAACGTGCCGGACTGGAAGGCTATGGATTGGAAATTGTGGAAACCGTTCCTTTGGAAGCAGAATACAATCAATACAACCGCTTTTATATGAAAACCAAAAAAATAAAAATGGGCCACGATTTGCATAAAATATAGCTTTACGCCCAAGTTACCGGCCCGTTTTCCCAACGGCTGCATGCATGTTACAATAAAGATGCAACCATATTTCAAGGGTTTGCATCTTTATTATAATTAATTTCTAATATTAAGTATGATGAAAAAAATACTTCTGCTGCTGTCAATTACAGCATTTCTGCTCCAAACCGGAGTGGCCCAAAACGGTATAATTCCCTTAAAATCGGAAAAAGCTTCTTTACAGGTAAAACAACAAAAAAATGAAGCGGACTTCCGACTGACTGTCAGCCACACGGCCATAAAAAGCTTATCGGTTAACACCAAAAAAGGTAAATTCGATGAAATCTCAATAACCGGCGCCTCATACATCGGAAAACCGGGTATGCCCAAACTGCCGGCATACACAAAATTAATTGAAGTTCCCGAGGGTGCTGAAATTGTACTGAAAGTAAAAAGTTTTGACAGCCGGGAATACAAACTTGAAGCATTTGGAATTGAAAATCCGATAATGCCGGTACAACCGAGCATACGCAAAGATCAAGACCCGGAAAAACTTAAATTTCACTATCTGAAAGATGCTTATACATCGAAAAATTTTACCGATTATGAAATTGTAAGCGCAGATCCGATAGGCTCCATGCGCGGTATCCGGATAGCCAAGCTTTCAATAGCTCCGGTTAATTATAATCCCGACAAAGGCACCATAAAGGTTTATAACAATATTGAAATAGAAGTTAGTTTTAAAAATACCGACAAAAAGCTGACACAAGATGCCCGGCGCAAGGCTTATTCGCCTTATTTTGAACCGGTGTATTCTAAACTCATAAATCACAAAAACATGGCTGACGACCACCCGGATCTGACAAAATATCCGGTAAAAATGCTGATTCTGTCCGACCGCATGTTTGAAGAAGCTCTACAGCCGTATATTGATTGGAAAACTAAAAAGGGTTTTGAAGTCATTGTAAACTATACCGATGAAGGGTACGAAAGTGTTTCCGAAATTAAAAATTGGATACAAACTCATTACGAATCTTCCGGCCCCGACGATCCGGCTCCGAGTTTTTGTTTGCTGGTAGGTGATACGGATCAAATACCGGCTTCACAAGTCGCCAACCAATCCAATCAAAAAACAGACCTCTACTATTTCAGCCAAGACGGCGACTATTTTCCCGAAATGTATTACGGCCGTTTTTCTGCCAATAACTTGGAGCAACTTCAACCCCAAATTGACAAGACGCTCTATTACGAACAATACCAATTTTCCGACCCCACATTTTTGGATGACGTAACCCTGATTGCCGGAGTCGATGCCGAGTGGAATCCAAACGTAGGGCAACCCACCGTACAATACGGAACCGACAATTACTTTAACAGCAGTTTCGGTTTTGTGAATGTAAATGACTATTTGGACAGCTACGCCGGTTGCTACGACAATGAGCGAATTGCCGTTTCGCTTATCAACTATACCGCACATTGCAACCAAGGCGGATGGGGCAATCCGAGTTTTTCCGTCAGCAACGCACACAATACCGTAAATCAAGGTCAATATCCGCTTGCCGTAGGTAATTGCTGCTTGTCTGCCGACTTTGGATTCAGCAGTGAGTGCATCGGTGAAGCATGGGTACGCGCAGAAAACGGAGCGGTTGCATACATAGGCTCATCACCCAATACTTTTTGGTTTGAAGATTTTTATTGGGCCGTAGGCGCTTTTCCTATTGAAGGTGATAATGACGGTTACGTACCTACCACGGAAGAAACAAGTATGGGTGTTTACGATGCCATGTTCCTGAGCGATTATACAAGCGTGGGTGCAACCATATTTCTGGGCAATCTGGCCGTAACCGAAGCAGATGTTGGAAGTTACATCCCGGAATACTATTGGGAGGCCTACAACGCTTTAGGCGACCCCTCATTAGTCAGCTACAAAACACAAGGCTCCGACAATAAGGTATCGCATGCATCCAAAATTATTATCGGTATTGAAAGCTTTGAAATATCAGCCGAATCGGGCTCTTATGCCGCCGTTTCAAAAGACGGCATTCTGCATGGTGCTGCACTGGTGGGCGAAAGCGGAACGGCCGTACTCTCAATCAAGCCGATTCCTGAAGCCGGCGATGTGGACATCGTTGTGACCAAACCGCAATATAAACCTTACATCAACAGCATTCCGGCAAGTCCGGCCGACGGGCCCTACATTATCACGGAAAGCTATACCGATGAAATCGTCTATAATCAAAGTACGGATTTGAACATTGCACTCAAAAACATCGGCAGCGATCCGGCTACGGATGTACAGGTAAATATTTCAAGCCCGGATGCAAATGCACAAATCACAAATCCAAGCCACAACTACGGCGATATAGCCGCTGACGAAATCAGTTCAGCTTCACCGTCCGGCACCTTTACCCTCAGCATACCCAATAATTTGGAAAACGGCCGCGAAATACCCATAGAAATTAACATAAGCGACGACCAAAGTAATTCATGGCTTTACACCAAAAACATCCGCGTAAAAGCGCCCAAAACTTCAAGCTCTGAGGTTTTTGTAACTAACGACGATAACGAAAATTTTCAGTTGGATCCCGGAGAAAGTGCGGATATAAACTTCACAGTTACAAATACAGGCGATGCGGGCGCAGATTTCAGCAGCGAACTTTCCGTAAGCAATGACCCGAACGCATACTTAAGCCTTGGCGAAACAAGCACGGAACCGGTATTTATTTCAGCCGGCCAATCCTATGACTTTAGTTTCCCCAATGCAACTGCAGCTTCCGAAACTCCCGAGGGCACAAAAATTGGACTGGCACTGACAGTTCTTTCCGGTGAATCAGCACAATACAGCTCCACCCTAAGTCGAGAAATTATCATTGGAACCACTCCGGAATATTTAATCAGCAATCAGGGAGCATATAATGTATGCACGGGAGTTTTTCTGGACTCCGGCGGAGCTGATAATAATTATTCAGACGATGAAAACAACAGCTTAACATTTTATCCCTTGCAAGCAGGCCAAATGATTAGTCTGAATTTTGAAGAATTTAGTATCGAACCAAATAACAACAACGGAGGGTGCTATGACCAACTAAGCGTATACAACGGCGAAAATGCTTCGGCACCGCTTATTGGAGAGTTTTGCGGAAATTCCGTACCGGAACTACTGCAAAATATTTCAGCTTCTAACCCGGAAGGCGCATTAACGTTCAAATTTACTTCGGACGGTTCCGTTACCGAGTCGGGTTGGCAAGCCGAAATTTCCTGCAAAAATGCATATACGGTGAATTTTGTGGTAAGTGACGGCAAACAACCCATTGAAAATGCCGAAATTGAATTTACTAACCGAATATTTACCACCGATGCCGACGGGCTTTCAACATTCGACTTAGTAGCCGAAGGCACACAAAAATACACGGTGAGAGCAGAGGGTATGCAAGAAGCTGCCGGGACTTTAAACGTCTTGCAAAACGAAACCGAATATGTAACGCTAAGTGTTTCGAATTCAGCTGCGCTCGAAAATAATACATTTGAAATCGTCCCTAATCCAAGTTCGGGGCTTACGCAAATAAAATCTTCCGTTCGGGGCAATTTACACATCCGTATTTTCAACATTACCGGCCAACTTGTGTATGAAGATAAACAAGAAAACTTCAGCGGAACATACAGCAAGTCAATTGACCTCAGTCATCTGAGCCCCGGCATGTATCCGGTCAGGATTCAATCGCAAGGGAAAGTTTATCATCAAAAATTAATGATAGCTAATAGTTCCCGATTCCATATTTTTTAATGTATATTTATGTGCTTAAAAAAGTTCGTTCCTATTAATCCCATAATCATCAACAAATGAATTCTCGCTGTTTTTTCATCACACTGCTGTTTTTTTTATTAAATTCCTGTATTTCACAACCTACTGCGCAAGCCCAAAAAGGGTATAACTATATGGTGCATTTTGAAACGGAGGAAAGCCAAAACGATATTCCGATTACGGCACTTGCTTTTGATCGGCGACAAAACATTGTAATAGGAAGCCGATACGGTATCAGCACTTTCGACGGCAGCCGTCAGAAACTAATAAAAAAATCACCCAAAGAAATTTTTGATTTAAAAAACGACTCCGCCGGAGAATTTATATACAGCGGTTCAAAAAATGATTTCGGTTATGTATATATTAACAAATACGGTCAATCGGAGTACATATCCATGAAACCCGATAATGCCGACATCGGTAATATTACAAAAGTAGTCATAGATAATAACAAAATAGTGTTCGGCGGAAAAGACCATATATTTATTGCTGATGACAGTACTAAAGCAATCCTAAAACATATTCCCGCCGAAACGGATGGAGAGTTTGCGGGCTTTTTCTTGCTGAAAAATGATATTTTTATCAATATAAAAGGAAAAGGGGTGCACAAAATAAAGGATGGCACACCGATATCGGTTAAAGGCGGGGAAAGTTTCCAAAATACCGCGCTTACATTTTTTGCTCCGTATAATGCGCACAGTATTTTATTGGGTACCGATAACAGCACCATTTTCATATATAACAGCAAAGGGTTTAAACAGTTTTCAAAAAACACAGATATAAGAAAATTTTTAGAAGAAAATATTCTGCGTAACGGTATGCGTTTCAATAAAGAATCATTTGTACTGACAACCATAACGGGCGGTGCCGTAATAATTGACAAAATATACGGAAAAATTCAACAAACCGTTAACTACCAATCCGGCCTGCCTGAAGATGAGATAACAGCACAAGCTATTGACGGAAATAACGGCCTTTGGCTTGCTCATCCCGGCGGTATAAGCCGATATACAGTAGAATCAACAATAAAAGATTACTCACCTTATCCGGGCATATACGGCAAGATTAACGATGTACTTTATCTTAACGACAGCTTGTATGCCGCTTCAAATAACGGTCTGTATCAACTCTCAGAAATTCGTAACTACCGTGAAAAACAGATTCTTGTTAAACAAAAAGCGCGCTACGGATATAAATTCACTCCCAAACAAACGTATATACTTCAATCAATTAATCACAAATTCACACCACTTAGTCAAATAACAGAAAAAATAAAACGTCTGGAACTCCTCAACGACAGTATTCTTATAGCAATTTCGGATTTGGGAATCTACCAAGTGAGAGATACTTTAGCAAAAAAACTGCTGAAAGACATGTATATAAACGATCTGCATGCCGCTTCGGACACGAATCTGTTATATACCGCAACACTAAAAGGTATCCAAACGGTTAGTTTTGAATACGACACCCTTAAAAATGAAATAACTTGGAAGAGTGAAAAAATTTTCCCCTCGGTTAATACTCAAATATTCTCAATTACGGCTGATGATAGCGGCAATCTGTTTTTCGGGGCAGACGGGAAAGCATTTCGCGCAGAAAGGAACCCGGAAGGAGGTTTCAACAAGCCAAAAGAAATAAAATTTCCCATAAGCATAAACGAAGTCGTACAGGCAAGAAAAATCAATAAAAACATTCTATTCATGCTCTCTTCCGGGCTTTTTCGATACGATACCCACTCCCAAACAGCCGTCGAAGACACGACTGCTAAACTGTCCGATGCAGAAACACTCATTAAGCTTTCGCAGCCGAATTATCAAGGCAAAGTCAAACCCAATAAAAATGCTTCATTAATTAAACTATTTTCTCAAATTCGCAAAATTCGCAGCGACAAAACCGGTAATATATGGGTTATAAATGGATCCAAAGGCATATTTTGTATACAACCGGATACATTAAAAGCAAGCGCAATCAATTTTGATGTTCATATTATATCGGTACGCGATAAACAAGACAGCCTGTACATTCCCGAATCATTTGAACTTGATTATGAACGCAATGCATTAAGAGTTGAAGTTTCCGCACCCTTTTTTATGCGTCCGGAAGGCACAAGTTTTCGGCACAAAATTAAAGGCTTGGAAAACTATGAAGAATGGTCGGACTGGAGTAGAAACCCGGTTGTTGAACTCTATTCATTGCCGCCGGGAAACTACACTTTTACCGTAATGGCCAAAAATGCACTTGGACAAACAAGCGATGAAAAAAACTTACAATTTTCTGTAGCTAAACCTTTTACACAAACGGAGTTATTTTATTTCATACTCTCAATCACTGCCTTAATCCTATTTTTTATTTTTTCCTATTTGGGAAGGTATCGATTAAGAATGAAAAACCGCAAACTGGAGAAAATTATACAAGAACGCACATCCGAAATAACAGAACAAAATCAGCAACTTGAAACGCAAAAAGAAGAAATCTCCGCACAAAGAGACATACTGGCTGAACGAAACGATAAAATTGAAACCCAAAGAGACCGACTGGCCAAACAAAACCAAAGAATTGAAACCCAAAACAGAAAAATAAAAGACAGCATCACTTATGCACTCAACATACAGGAAGCCATTCTTCCCAACGAAGGCTATATCAGTAAATTGTTCCCCGATAACTTCATATATTATCGCCCGCGCGATATAGTCAGCGGCGATTTTTATTGGTTTGCAGAGCGCCGAGGCGCTTACTATTTTGCCGCGGCAGATTGCACCGGACACGGAGTACCGGGCGCATTTATGAGTATGTTGGGCGTATCGTTTCTGAATAATATTGTGAATACATCACGCAAAAAAGACCTGTCTCCGGCTGATATCCTCACAAGTCTTTCCGATAAGCTGATAGAAGCGCTGCAACAAACCGGCGATCCGGACGAAGCAAAAGACGGTATGGATATAGCCCTGTGTAAAATAGATCAATCATCAGGCAAAGCTGTTTTTTCGGGTGCTTTTAACCCACTCTATTTGGTCTATGACAATACAATAAGAGTGTTTAAACCGAACCGTCGCCCTATTGGAATATATGAATTCATGCACAAAGCCAAAGCTTTTGAAAATGAAGAATTCGAAGTTAGAAAAAATGACGTGCTTTATGTTTTCTCGGATGGCTACATTGATCAATTTGGCGGAAATAATGGCAAGAAATTTAATATTGAGCGATTCAAAAAACTTCTTTTAAAAATTCACCAAATGCCGCTTAATGAACAGAAAAGCGAATTAGAAAAAGTAATGGAAAGCTGGAAAAAATCCGAAGAGCAGTTAGATGATATGCTTGTGATAGGTATCAAAATCTAAAGAAGCAAAAAATTCTGCCGGATTTTTTGAATGTACTCCCCGTATATTCCCCCTTAGCCTGCGAATACATATATAATAAGCTAAAAAACAGGTGCCTTTTAAATACTAAAGTCAAATAAATTTCATAACTTTTAGACATACTTTAGTTTTTCTAAATACACTGAAGTTTCGCAGGTACGCAGCTCCTTATTTTCTATGCTTTTGATATGTTATGTTTTCATGGCAGCCATATTCTAAAGTCTTGTTCATCAAAATGCTATATAGATAATTCCAAAATCAACTTTTTGTGCTTCTAATAATTTCCGGACTAACCGTTCTTATGCATCAACAGCACAACCAATAACTCTCGCTGTTTATCATTTCTTTTCATTTGTCTCGTTTTTACTTTGTGAAGATTAGTGTCTTCTTAGGGTTCTTTGTGTAATAGTTTTGTAACTGCATACGGGGATAAAATCTGTACACAAAGATTCACAAAGCAGGCACAAAGTTACACAAAGATAATACGAACATTTTGCAAAAAAATCGAGAACTTTAAAAATTGCATATACATATTCTTTGATTTTTGTGCATATCAACAAAAACCGATTTTAATTCTGAAATCTAAATGCATTTTCGATTTGCAGCATTTTGTCAGATTTGGAATTCATTGTATAATTTGTTAATAATTAGAGCTTTAAACAATAATAGTGCTGCTTTTTTATTTTAATAAATCCTTGAATTCAAACCATGTCAGATCTGCGAAACTTCAGTTATATAATTATTCTCGTTTTCAGTTCAAAAAGTCTTCAAAATAACGCGTTACTTTTTTCATCAGATGCAGGCGAGTCATGCCGCGCATATTGTGTTCCGATTCGGGATATAAGAAAAAGTCAATATCGGTGCCGGCTTTTATAAGCGAACGCTTAAAATCGATGCTGTGTTGCGGAACCACAACCGGGTCTTGATATCCGTGAATAACTTGCAACCTTCCTTCCAACTGATCGGCTTTATTGAGCAGACTTGTTTTTTCAAAACCTTCGGGATTAGTTTCCGGCGTATCCATGTAGCGTTCGCCGTACATGGCTTCGTAATATTTCCAGTCGGTAACCGGTCCGCCGGCTACACCGGTTTTAAATATTTCGGGATAATTCAGCATCAGGCTTATTGTCATAAAACCTCCGTAGCTCCAGCCGTGCACGCCTATGCGGCTGGGGTCAACAAAATCTTTAGTCAGTAAGAAATCAATGCCTTTCTTTTGATCTTCCATTTCGTTTTGCCCGCATTGGCGGTGAATGATGCTTTCAAACTCAAAACCTCGATTGGCAGACCCGCGATTATCCAAAGTAAACATCACATAGCCTTTCTGTGCCATGTACTGATTCCAAAGACTTGCACCGCCCAACCACCGGTTAGTAACTAATTGTGCATGCGGCCCGCCGTAAACATAAACTATTACCGGATATTTTTTCTTCGGGTCAAAATCCGGCGGTGTAATCATGCGGTAATACAAATCGGTTTCGCCGTCGGCCGCTTTAATGGTTCCTATGGTCATTTCTCCGAGATTATAATCGCTCAAAGGATTATCCGAATCCACAAGTAACTTTATAAGTTTTCCGTTTTCATCACTTAAAGCCGTTTTCCCGGCTACTTTTAAACTGCTGTAACTGTCAATCAGTTGTTGCTTTGAATTGGAAAAAACCACGCGGTGAACACCTTCCTCTGTTGTAAGTTTTGAAATTTTGCCGCTTTTCAAATCGGCTTTATAATAATGTGTCTCAATTGGGCTGTCTTTTGTAGCGGTAAAATATACCGTTTTGCCTTTCTCGTCAAAACCCTCAATGCCGGTTACTGCCCATTCGCCCTGCGTGAGTTGTTTAATCAGCTTTCCTTTGGTATCATAAAGGTATAGGTGATCGTAGCCGTCGCGCTCACTGAACCAAATAAATTGATTGGGATTATTTATTACAAAATGCAAAGGATTTTCGGGCTCTACATAGCGTTGACTTTTTTCTTCGAACAAAGTCTGAACAAATCCGCCGGTTTTGGCATTGTATTTATTCAGTTTCAGGTGTTTCTGCTCACGATTCAATACCCCGATATAAACATAATCGCCGGAAGGATCCCAACTAATGCTTGTAAGATAGCGTTCAGCGGTAAAATCGCTAACATCTGCAAAAACCGTATTTTTGGTTTTCAAATCATAAATTCCCAAAGTAACTTCTTCGCTTTTTTCACCAATCATGGGATATTTTATGGGCTTGTAACTTGCAATGCGTGTTGTGATGTCCACTAAAGGGTAATCGCTTACCATGGTTTCGTCTTTACGGTAAAAAGCCAGCTTCTCACCGGAAGGCGACCAGAAAATGCCCTCATGTATGCCAAATTCTTGTCGGTGTACGTAGCCGTCGCCGTTTACAATGCTTTTATCTTCATCATTTGTTACGGTCATCGTTTCCCCTTCGGAGGTTCGTACATACAAGTTGTTCTCAAGCGTATAAGCAATATGCCCGGATGTCTTGTGTTGTTTGATGTTTCCGGCATCTTCTTTAAGTTCAACTATGCGTACATATTCATTCTTTTTGATATTTACGGTATTAAATTCCGGTCCGTTTTTGAAGGCTAAAAAGTCATCCGACAACCATTCATAATCCCAATACGGAAAATAAGGCAAGGGTTCCAAATCCGATTCGTTTCGTAACTGATTCAACTCGCCCAAGCTGTATAAATCTTCCTTTTCGCCGGTTTCGCCGGATATTTTATAGATGCTGCTGTAATCTTTCACATAAGTAAAATCAGTTTTGCCGTAAGGCATCACGCCTTCTAAGCTTTCCGGAGCCAAATTGCGCCACTGATTAATTACGGCATCTTCCAAAGTCAGTTGTTTATCTTGTGCCTGTGAAATTGTGCCCCAAAGCAAAGCCGGAAGCACCAGAAACCATATTTTCTTCATAATCATAAGTTTTTTAAAATTTAAAATTTCGTATAAAGATAAACAGAAAATATCTGCCGATAAAATCTTATTGTTTTCCGGCAGCCTCCCGATTTCATTTTTTGCCGTTTATATTGTTTTATCTAAATTTGTACACATGAGTAAAAAAACAGTTGAATTTATTATTCCGTATTCATTTTTTCCTGCTCAGAAAGCATTATCATTTTTTTAATTATGAAAACCCTATCATTTTCATATAAAAAACTAATTCAAATACAATGACAAACAAAGAAGCAAAGATTATTTATACCAAAATTGACGAAGCGCCGGCATTAGCCACATACTCACTGTTGCCCGTGGTAAGCGCATTTTTGAAATCAGCCGATATCGACACACAAAAAGTTGATATTTCGCTGGCCGGCAGAATTTTGGCTAACTTTCCGGAAAAACTTACCAATGAACAAAAAACTGAAGACGGACTGTCTTTTCTCGGAAAATTGGTAGAAAAACCGGAAGCCAATATCATAAAATTACCCAATATCAGTGCATCCGTATCGCAGCTAAAAGCAGCCATAAAAGAGCTTAAAAGCAAAGGTTTTGATGTACCCGATTATCCGGAAGAAGCTAAAAGTGAAGCAGAACAAAAAATAAAAGACCGCTATTCGGTCGTTCTCGGAAGTGCCGTAAACCCGGTCTTGCGACAAGGAAATTCAGACCGCAGAGTGGCACCTTCCGTAAAGGAAAATGCGCAAAAAAATCCGCACAAAATGATGAAAGAATGGCCGGCCGATTCAAAAACTCATGTAGCTCACATGAGCGACAAAGATTTTTATTCCACAGAACGTTCTGCCGTTATTGAAAAAGAACAAAATGTATCCGTTGTATTCACTGACAAACAAGGCAACAAAAGCGTTCTGAAAGAAAAATTACACCTCCTGAAAGATGAAGTAATCGACGGAAGTTTTATGAGCCGAAAAGCTTTGCGCGAATTTATTGAACAAGAACTGCAGGATGCCAAACAAAAAGGCATTCTGTTCTCAGTTCACCTCAAAGCCACCATGATGAAAGTATCGGATCCGGAAATTTTCGGACATTTTGTTTCGGTATATTTTAAAAATGTATTTGAAAAGCATAAAGATTTCTTTAAAGCACAGGGCATAAACCCCAACTTAGGCTTGGGTGACCTGTATGCAGCCATGGAAAATTTCCCGAAGGAAAAACGCATTGAAATTGAAGCCGATATACAAGAAGCTTACGAAAACCGGCCCGATTTGGCTATGGTAAACTCCGACAAAGGCATCACCAACCTGCATGCCGGAAACGACATTATCATTGATGCATCCATGCCCGTTGTAATTCGCGACGGCGGCAGAATGTGGAATCCGTCCAACGAATTACAAGACACCAAAGCCGTAATACCGGACACAAGCTATTCGGAATTTTATCAGACCGCCATTGATTTTTGCAAAAAACACGGTGCGTTCAACCCCGCCACCATGGGTAATGTTTCCAATGTAGGCCTCATGGCACAAAAAGCCGAAGAATACGGCTCGCACGACAAAACCTTTATTGCTTCCAAAGAAGGAACCATCAGCATCATTGACGAAGACGGAAAAACACTCATTTCGCATAAAGTGGAAGAAGGCGATATCTGGCGAGCTTGTCAAACTAAAGACATTGCCGTTCGCGATTGGGTAAAATTGGCTGTGAAACGCGCCAAAGAAACCGGCGTTACCACCATATTCTGGTTAGACGAAAATCGTGCACACGATGCCCAACTCATTAAAAAAGTGAACACATACATTAAAGCATACGATACCAAAGGGCTTGATATTCAAATTCTGCCGCCCGTTAAAGCCATGCAGCTCACCCTTGAGCGCGTAAAAGCCGGTAAAGATACGGTTTCGGTAACCGGAAACGTATTGCGTGACTATTTGACCGACCTGTTCCCCATTCTGGAACTCGGAACAAGCGCCAAAATGCTGTCCATAATTCCCTTATTGGAAGGAGGCGGGCTGTTTGAAACCGGCGCCGGAGGTTCGGCACCCAAACACGTCCAGCAATTTCTTGAAGAAGGGCATTTGCGTTGGGACTCGCTCGGCGAATTTTTGGCATTAACCGTATCGCTGGAGCATCTCTCCGAAACCTATGACAATGCCAAAGCAGGCGTTCTGGCCAAAACTCTGGATAAGGCCGTAAGCGCCTATTTGGAAAACGGGAATTCGCCTTCGCGAAAAGCCGGCGAACC
Organism: uncultured Bacteroidaceae bacterium; assembly: GCA_964472505.1. Classification (GTDB taxonomy): domain Bacteria; phylum Bacteroidota; class Bacteroidia; order Bacteroidales; family JAADGE01; genus JAYEIA01. Next base: position 51,217 of record CAYYQW010000010.1, read on the forward strand.
GGATAACCGCGCATCGCATTACTATCTGGCAACATACTGGGCCAAAGCACTTGCCGAGCAAGAAGAAGACAAAGCTCTGAAAGAAAAATTTACTCCGATTGCCGAGAAATTGGAAGAAAACGAGCGCAAGATTCTTAAAGAAATAGCCGCAGTGGAAGGAAAACCAAAAGATATCGGCGGTTATTTTAAACCCAACGATACCAAAGCCGAAGCATCCATGCGCCCGAGCGCAACATTTAATGAAATAATTGCGGCGCTGTAATAATCAAAAATTAAAATTCCCGGCCCCTTTTGCTTTTGCGAAAGGGGCTTTTTTTGCTAAAAAAAAATTAAAATTTGGGCTAAAGCCCTTTCTGTCGTCAAATTTAAACACAGCATCAGAACTCCTGATTCCACGTAAACAAAGCTGTCGTAATTTATATTTTTTGATAAAATCAGGATTCCTACCCCACCGTAATAAATTATGTAAGGTCTGAAATCCTCAAGATGAAAGCGTGCCCGTGCTACTGCTCCAAGTAGCCCACACGTTTTGAAGTCCTTCCTTCGACTGATGCTCAGGAACCGCCGGACGTTCAAAAGTGTTTCAATCTTCGTCAGCCACAAGCCAAAACCTGCGACCGGACTTTCGGCCAAGTCCCCCGCGGGGGATTTAGGGGGTATTCCGGCAGATAAAAAAACGAGCAGGTTATTAGCTTGTAGGCAATTGCAGAAAAAAAACGACAATTTTAGTTTACTAATATATGCTCATAAATTGCTGATAATCAATTCATGGATCAGGAGTTCTGAATTATAAAAACAGAATATTCATATTAAGAACATCATCATCAAAACCATTTATGCAGCCCAATATCAATAATTAGCAACGGCATTCATGCCGTTGAATTAAAACAAACTTCGACCGGCTCTATCCAAAAAATACATTGGAATTTTAACAGGCTTATTTTAAAATTGTAAATTCTCTGCAATTCGGCTTATAAATCCGGGAATTTCGGTTTTTAAAAATTCTTAACATATAATTTTAGACATATATGTATTAATTTAGTATATTTGCAATAATTAATTGAATGTATAACCAAAAAACATAAAAAATGCTTAAAGAACGAGTAGAAAAAGCTCTAAACGAGCAGATTACAGAAGAATTTACTGCTTCACAACTATATTTAGCCATGGCTTCATGGGCTGAATCAAACGGTTTGGAAGGAACGGCTAATTTCTTATACGCACATTCGGAAGAAGAACGCGAACATGCTTTAAAATTATATCACTACATTAATGACAGAGGCGGCCATGCCATCACTCCTAAACTGGAGCAACCCGAATACAACTATGACAGCATAGACAAGGTATTTAAAGATATTATGGCACATGAAAAGCAGGTATCGGAAAAAATCAACAATTTGGTAGGCATCTGCCTTGAAGAAAAAGATTATACTACCAATAATTTTCTCCAATGGTATGTGGAAGAGCAAATTGAAGAAGAAAACTTATTCGGAAATTTACTTGATAAACTTGAAATGTTGGGCGACCACAAAGGCAAAACCTATTTATTTGACAATGAACTGGGCAAATCTGCCGCAGCCCACACCGCAGCAGAATAAGAATTTTTACTGCATATTCCAAAAAACGGCATTTCTTAACGGAGATGCCGTTTTTTTTGTTTTTTGAATTAGGCGTATGAGTACTACAAACTGTTATATTACATCCAAGCATTTATCACCGGCTTCGACAGGAGGTTATTGAGCTTTTGCCGAAATACTCAGCCTACGGAGCGTTCGGAGGCTGAGGCCTTCGATTGCTCAGGAACCGCCTGTCGAAGCCGATATATCAAAACCGAGTGTGCTTCCGATTGCCGAGGCGGTCATCACTAAATATACGCGGCACTTGGGACAGAAGAAGTTATAAGTATTAGTTATCAGCCTAATTCAAATTTGTTTTTACATCTGCCGGACATACTAATATACAGAAAAAAGCATTGCTCCCGCTTTTGCAGGCTACAATGCTTTTATTGATTTTTGAGAATAATGCTTATTCCTGCTCACCCAAAAAGCGCTCGGCATCCAGAGCAGCCATACAGCCCGAGCCGGCAGCCGTAACGGCTTGTCGATAAACGGAATCTTGAATGTCGCCGGCGGCAAATACTCCGGGCACATTGGTTTTTGTAGAACCGGGAACCGTTTTAACATAACCGGTTTCATCGGTTTCCAAATAATCTTTAAAAATATCCGAATTGGGTTTATGCCCGATAGCCAGGAAGAAACCGTCTATCTTGATTTTTACTTCTTCTTCATCCGATTCGCCTTTGCGTTTTATCAGCGTGGCACCGGTTACCACATCATCGCCGGTTACCTCTTTGGTATTATGCTCATAAAGTATTTCAATGTTTTTTGTTCTGTTCACGCGTGCCTGCATGGCTTTGGAAGCGCGCATAAACGGCTTTCTTACAATCAGATAGACCTTTTCGGCCAATCCGGCCAGATAGGTTGCTTCTTCGGCAGCCGTATCGCCGCCGCCTACTACGGCCACTTTTTTACCTTTATAGAAAAAGCCGTCGCAAGTTGCACAGGCCGATACGCCGGAACCTTTAAATTTCTGCTCCGACTCTAATCCCAAATATTTAGCCGTGGCACCGGTAGCAATAATAACCGTTTCGGCTTCGTAAGGCTGATTATCATCTACCCACAATTTGAAAGGGCGCTTCGAGAAGTCCACTTTTGTAACCATTCCCCACTCTACGCGCGTGCCGAAACGTTCGGCTTGTTTTTTAAGGTCTTCCATCATATCGGGGCCCGTAACGCCATCCGGATAACCGGGGAAGTTTTCTACATCGGTGGTTGTAGTCAGCTGTCCGCCGGCTTCCATACCTTGTATTACCACAGGCTGTAATCCTGCGCGTGCAGCATAAATGGCAGCCGTGTAGCCGGCCGGGCCGGAGCCGATCACAACACATTTTTCTTTAAGTACTTCTTTACTTTCATTTCCTGACGATTTGTCATTCTTATCGTCCAAGTCCATGCTTTTAAATAATCCCATTGTTATAGTTTTTATGTTTTAATAATGCTTACATATATCCGGATACCTTAATTTATCGGTTCCTGTCTCCAAATTACTTCTGATTTTCGCCTTAGCATTGCCAAATATAGTGCCAAAAAAGATTCTCTGCAAATATAGCAGTATAGCAGCGAAAAACAGACGAAATATTATTTTGAGCTGCTAAAGCTGTTTCTGTCTTTATATCTCTGAGAAACTCTCAGCCTGCTTCGTGTGAAACAGTTATTGAATTAGGCAGATAACTGATACTTGTAACTTCTTCTGACCCAAGTACCGCATTATCTAGTGATGACGGTCTCGACAATCGGAATTGCACTCGGTTTTGGCATATCGGCTTCGACAAGCTCAGCCTACGGAGGTGTTCGGAGGCTGAGCTTGTCGAAGCCGGTAATAAATGCTTGGATGTAAAATAATAATTTATAGTACTCATGCGCCTAATTCAATTCAAATATTACTAAAAAACGACAATCTGTTTTACATAAGGTCAGGAACTCTGAAATTTTAATTATCCAACCATGCTTAAGACAGAACAAAAAATAAAAGATAAATTTATCTGTTTTTCTTTGTTTTTATACAAAAACATTGTAAGTTTGTAACCAATACAAATATGAATTTATTAGCATGAAACGACAAGAGGATTTAGGCAATTATATGTCCGATGCAGGTATAAAACCCTCGTATCAGCGCTTACGGATAATGGCTTACCTATACGGTAACGAAGAACATCCGACAGCAGATATGATTTTTCGTGATTTGAAAAAAGAAATTTCAACCCTGTCGAAAACCACGGTTTACAACACCATGAAACTGTTTGTGGAGCACGGAATAGCAAATGCTTTATCCATTGACGGGCACGAAACACGCTATGATTATAATACCGAAACCCACGGGCATTTTAAATGCGAACTTTGCGGCGAATTATATGATTTCATGTTCGACGATGAAGACATTGAACTCAAAGGCCTTAAAAAACACGATGTGCAACAAGTACATTTGTATGTGAAAGGAATTTGTGAGAAATGCCTAAAAAAACCTAAGCAAAATCAATCTTAAGGATTTCTTAAGCAATAAATTCAACATTTTTTTAACCTTTAATTAAAAAAAACTTAAACAATGGTAACAATAGTAGGAAAACAAGCCCCCAAATTTAATGCAGCAGCCGTAGTAAACGGCAACGATATTGAAGAGAATTTTTCATTGGAACAATACAAAGGGAAAAACGAAGTCATATTCTTTTTCTACCCGAAAGATTTCACATTTGTATGTCCCACCGAAATCATTGCTTTTCAGGAAAAAATAAATGAATTTGAAAAGCGGGGTGTTAAAGTAGTCGGCTGTTCAACCGATTCGGAATTTTCGCATTGGGCATGGCTTAACACGCCGCAGGAAAACGGCGGCATAAAAGGTGTGAAATACCCGATAGTAGCTGATTTGGACAAAACCATATCGGACAAATTCGGGGTGCTGGCCGGTGAATACGATTATGACGAAAACGGTGAATTAGCTTTCACCGGCGAGCCGGTTGCATATCGCGGCCTGTTCCTGATAGATAAGGAAGGTACGGTGCGCCACGCACTTATCAACGACATGCCTTTGGGGCGCAATGTAGATGAAGCCCTGCGTATGGTTGATGCACTGCAATATCACGAAAAACACGGCGAAGTATGCCCGGCCAACTGGAGCCAAGGCAAAGAAGCCATGAAAGCTACAAGCCAAGGCGTTGCCGAATACTTAAGCAAAAAGGCTTAGAAGCACAGAACCGAACTCCCGCGGTTCATTTAAACAGGAAACGCGGGAGCTACAGGTTTATATAGAAAGCGTCAAAATAAGAAGTTGAAACACTAATTATTTTGACATTTTTTTTTCACATCCCGGTTTATTTTTAACTTTGAACTTTGTGTATATTTATGTTGAAAAAAAGCAATAGCAATGGACTTAAAAGTAAAATACTTAGGGCTTGACCTTAAAAACCCGGTAATTGCGGGAAGCTCCGGATTATGCGGCAATCTGCCGTCTTTAAAACGCTTGGAAGATAACGGTGCCGCTGCCGTAGTATTAAAATCACTCTTTGAAGAACAGTTGCACAAACATGCCGCTTACAATTATTCAAGCAGCAATTTTGAGCATACCGAAGCTTACGATTATATCAATCGGCACAGCAAGGAATCGGATATGGAAAATTATCTGGAACTCATCGAGCAAGCCAAAAGCAGTTTGGACATCCCGGTTATTGCCAGTATCAACGCACACTCAAAAGACAGCTGGACAGACTACACCAAAAAAGTAGAAGAAGCAGGCGCCGATGCCATTGAAATCAATGTATCGCTTTTGCCTTCGGATTGCGGCGTAAGCAGCAAAGAAAACGAACAAATCTATTTTGACATTCTGAAAGCCGTTCGCAAGCAAACCAATTTACCGCTGGCTCTGAAAATGTCATACTTTTCGGCAGGTTTAGCACAGCTCATACAAAAATTAAGTTGGACCAAAGATGTAGATGCGTTTGTACTGTTCAACCGATACTTTAGCCCCGATATTGACATTGACGATATGAGCATGACTTCGTCAAATATATACAGCAGCCCCGATGATATTACCACATCGCTGCGTTGGATTGCCATTATGTCCGATCAAATAAAACAGGACTTGGCAGCATCTACCGGTGTTCATGACGGCGAAGGCATTGTAAAACAAATACTGGCCGGAGCCACTGTAGTACAAATGGTTTCCGCCATCTACAAACACGGCGAGCCGATTATTAATAAGTCATTGGAAGAGCTGAAAGCTTGGATGCAAAAGAAAGAATTCAATAGTCTTGATGATTTCAGAGCGAGACTGAATTATAAAAACTCTGATAAATCGAAAGCTTATGAGCGCATACAGTTCATGAAATATTACAGCGGTATAGAATAAAGAACATACCGATTCCGGGATTTAATTAACCCTTAAAAAACACAAAAGCATGACTCATTTGAAAGCCGGTGATAAAGCACCCGAAATAAACACGACCGACCAAAACGGAAATAGCGTAAGCTCCGAGCAACTCAAAGGGCAAAAATATGTTTTATATTTTTATCCGAAGGATAATACGCCCGGATGCACCAATGAGGCTAAAAACCTCAGAGATTTTTACGATGAATTTAAAGAAAAAGGCTACGAAATCATTGGCGTAAGTCCCGACAGTGAAGCATCACACAAAAAATTTGCCGAGAAACACAATTTGCCTTTCCCGTTACTTACCGATACCGACAAAGAAATAATGCAGGCATTTGGCGTGTGGGGCGAAAAAAAGAATTTCGGAAAAGTATATGACGGCGTACACCGCACTACTTTTTTGATTGACGAAAAAGGAACGATTACCGAAGTATTTAAAAAAGTAAAAACCAAAGAACATGCAGAGCAAATTTTTGCCTGTATCAATGAGTAAAAAAACTGATTTAATAACAATAATGAAAAAAATGCAAGAACTAAATTCGACCATTACTCAAATTATCCAAATTTCGGCGGCCATGCGTATTATTCGTGTTGCTCCTAAAGACTGGGAACTGCCCGATTTTAAAGCCGGGCAATTTGTTTCGCTGGGTCTTCCTCCAACGGTGGAACGCTGCTCACAAGCGACTAAAGAATTCAAAGAGCCGAAACCCGACAAACTGGTAAAAAGGGCATATTCTATTGCCTCTTCTTCAAAAGAAAAACAATTTATTGAATTTTACATTACTCTGGTAAGAGCCGGTTCACTTACGCCACGCATATTCAGTTTAGAAGTAGGTGATTCCATTGAGATGGGAACCCGATTTGTAGGCATGTTCACTTTGGATAATGTGCCCGACGATAAAAATATTGTCCTTATTGCCACCGGAACAGGTGTAGCTCCATACATGAGCATGCTCCGTACCGATGCCTTGAAACACAAAAGAAAAATTATCGTTATTCACGGCGCTTCCAATTCATGGGACTTAGGTTACTACTCGGAACTTCAGCTGCTCCAATCCATAGCCGATAATTTTTCTTATATCCCCACCATTACCGAGCCCGAAAACGAAAAATCAAAATGGAACGGAGATACCCGTTTTGTAGAAGAAATGTGGAAAGATAAGGTTATAGAAAAGGCATGGGGAGGCACGGAAGTAAACAGCGAAAATTCACATGTATTTTTGTGCGGAAATCCACACATGATCGGCTCCATGAAAGAATTGCTTGAAGCTGAAAATTTCACGGAACACTCCAGAAAAAATCCGGGCAATATCCATATAGAACAATTCTTTTAGAAAGAAATAATCAATACTGAGGCTGTCCGTAAACAAGCTTTTGGTCAGCCTTATTTTTTATCATAATAAGTATCCGCATGAATTCCTTACATGTAATCCACGACTTCAGCAAGCAGTCATTGAGCTTTTGTTGAAATACTCAGTCTTTGGGGAGTTTCGGAGATTCTGTGTTGAAAAACAAATACAGTTTTTCGTTTTTTCTGGTTCATGCAGTAAAAACACTGTCTTTCTTGCCAACAAAGCAGCTTTCGCACAATACTAAAATTACAATTGCAACGTTCTATGTTTAATTAGAGACTATAATGTCCATTTTTATCTTTATATCTTTGTAAAAACGGTCGATTACATCAAGTAAACGCCCTGACTTTCAAAATCGGGAAACACTTCGGCCTTGCTCAGCATATCATCTCGAATTTGACATTATAACTCAAACGCTTAACTTTATAGGCAGATACTAATTACGGTTTTTAAACGCTAATAATTTCAGTTTTTCAATGATACTATCGGAGCAAACAAGTAGCACACCACTTATCAAAGTCATTCCCGACAAAGGTTTATTTTACATAAAGGGACGTGCCATGCCTGAAAACCCGGCTGAGGTTTTCGGCTCTTTGATTGACTTCACCAAAGCATATTCAAAAAACCCAAAGCCCAATACACTTGTTCGCTTTGAGCTTGAATTTGTTAATTCCACTTCACTGCGATATATTACGCTTTTTATACGTGCTTTTGCCCTTAGCGGAAACTGCAGTTTCACCATTGAATGGAATTCAAAAGGCGTGGAAGAAATATTGCCAAAGGGACAAAGCCTGAAAGAATTTTTTGAAATTCTGACCCAAGGTGTGCAATGTAAAAAATATTTACTTATAAAAACCAAGCCGGATATTGCGATAGAAGAGAAAACAGAACGCTTTATACTGAATTAAAAGGCATTTCTACAGCTAAATAATGTTAAATTTTAATTCAAAAGACTATTTATCTGTATTTTGCGCTTTCGGTATTCAAAATTTTTATAAATTTGCGCCATGAAATTAAAAACACTCATTATATCCACTTTATCGGTTTTTCTGATTTTTACAACCGGCTCATGCGAATATCATAAATTGAAAAAAAGCAAAAACCCGGAAGTAAAAACACAGGCAGCACACGATTACTACAATGAAGGCAAATTTGCGAAAGCCCTGCCGCTTTATGAAGACATTATTCTTATGAAGCGTAATACACAAGGCTACGAAGAAATTCTTTACCGCTATGCCGATTCATACTATCAGGTAAAAGATTATATACTGGCCGGTTACTATTTCAGAAAATTTACCGAAGCATTTCCTAAAAGCGAATATGCCGAAGAAGCACAGTATATGAGTGCTTACTGCTATTATCTTGATGCTCCGAAAACGACATTGGATCAGGAAGCCACCTATACAGCCATTAACGAGTTCAGTCTGTTTCTTTCAAAGTATCCAAACAGCGATAAAGTAGATCAATGCAATACACTAATTGATGAGCTGCGCGGAAAATTAGAAAAAAAAGCATTTGACAATGCCCGACTATATTTTGACTTGGGTCATTTCAAAGCGGCGGTTACGGCATTAAAAAACACACTGGAAGATTTTCCGGATACACAATATGAAGAGGAGACACGTTTCTTAATCTTCAAATCGGCCTACATATACGCTGATAAAAGCATAAGTTCAAAACAGCAGGAACGTTATCAAGATGCAGCCAAATATTATAAACAATTCATTAACCGGTTTCCAAATTCGGAATTCCGAAAAGAAGCCGACAAATTAAGCAGTGAAATAAACGAAATATTAGAAAAAAGTAAAGCAATATAACTATGGATTACAAAAAAACAACAGCTTCGGAAACAACAATTACCCGAAATCTCGATGAATTTAAGCAAAAAACCGGCAATATATACAAAGCCATAGCAGTTATGGCCAAACGTGCCGACCAAATAAGCACTGAAATTAAGGGAGAACTGGATCAAAAATTAGAAGAATTTGCTTCATACACCGATAACTTAGAAGAGGTATTTGAAAATCGGGAACAAATAGAAATCTCCAAATTTTATGAGCGCCTTCCCAAGCCTTCATTAATCTCGGCGGAAGAAATGATAAACGACGAAATATATTTCAGAGACCCACAAGAAACTGAAGACAAAAAATAATGGGCGATTATATCCCAAAACTCAAAGGCAAACACTTTATAGTAGGAATAACCGGAGGAATAGCTGCTTACAAAGCGGCTATTCTTATTAGATTACTGGTGAAACAAGGTGCTGAAGTTCAAGTGCTCATGACCGAACATGCCAAAGCTTTCATAACGCCGCTTACCGTAGCTACGCTCTCCAAGCGTCCGGTGCTCACCGAGTTCTTTAATCCGGAAAACGGACAATGGAACAGCCATGTAGATATCGGCACACAAGCCGACGGATTTATTATTGCTCCCGCTACAGCCAACACAATGGCAAAAGCAGCTAATGGTATAGCCGATAACTTACTGCTCACAACATATCTCTCGGCACGCTGTCCCATATTTTGGGCTCCGGCCATGGATTTGGACATGTTCAAACATCCCGCAACTCAAGAAAACATTGAAATACTCAGAAAAAGAGGCGACCAATTCATAGACCCTACTGCCGGAGAACTTGCCAGCGGGCTGGAAGGGAAAGGCCGAATGGCCGAACCCGAAAACATCCTGCAGGCTGTTTTAAATAAATTTACGCAAAATCAAAAGCTCAGCGGAAAACAAGTTATGATTACCGCCGGGCCCACCCGTGAGCCCATAGACCCGGTTCGCTATATCGGTAATCACTCCTCCGGAAAAATGGGTTTTGCTTTGGCAGAAGAAGCCGCCGAGCGCGGTGCTCAGGTTCAGCTTATAAGCGGGCCGGTAAGTCTTTCGGCAAAACATCCAAACATTCATCTGATTTCGGTCAATACAGCTGATGAAATGCACCAAGCCGCCGAAAAAATATTTCCAAAAACAGACATAGCCATTTTTGCAGCCGCAGTAGCTGATTTCAAACCCAAAACCGCAGCAAAAAGTAAGCTAAAAAAAGACCGGCTTAGCAAACAAATTGAACTCAGCCCCAATATAGACATTGCCAAAACTCTGGGCAAAAACAAACCGGACAATACAATAACCGTAGGTTTTGCTTTGGAAACCGACAATGAGCTGAAAAATGCAGAAGAAAAACTGAAAAAAAAGAATTTTGACCTTATCGTGCTAAACTCACTGCAAGACAAAGGCGCAGGATTTGCTCACGATACCAATAAAATATCTGTTCTGGATAAAAACAATAATATCGAGCATTATGAGTTAAAAACAAAAGCAGAAGTAGCCTGCGACATTTGGACAGAAATTTCAAAACTTTTAAAATAATACTTCGTATGCGATTTATTATCGTACTCATAATAAGCCTTTTACCCATTAAGCTGTCGGCACAGGAGCTCATGTGTAATGTGCAGATTAATCACAGTCAAATTCAAGGAACCAGCACTCAGGTTTTTCAGAATCTGCAAAGAGACATGAATGAGTTTATGAATAACCGAAAATGGACCAATCACATCTTCGGAAACAATGAGCGCATTGAGTGCCGAATTATGATTAATCTGACCGATTATAACAATATTGATAAGTTTCGAGGCACAATAACCGTACAATCAGTTCGGCCTGTTTACAATACCAATTACAACTCCGTTCTGATAAACCACAAAGAAAAAGATAATTTATTCGAGTTTGAATATACCGAAGGACAAAGGCTGGAGTTTAATGAAAATACACACCTTTCAAACCTAACTTCCGTGCTTGCATTCTATGCATACATCTTTATCGGTTTGGACTACGACTCCTTTGGCTTAATGAGCGGAACGCCCTATTTTCAGAAAGCCATGCAAATTGTAAACAATGCACAATCGGGTACCGAGCCGGGTTGGAAAGCCCATGAAAGCTCAGACCGATCGAATCGCTATTACCTTGCCGAAAACCTGCTCAACAATGCCAACGAGCCTTTGCGCAGATTTTATTATCATTATCACCGCTTAGGTTTGGATGCCATGAGCGAAGATGCCAACAGAGGACGCGGCGAAATCACCAAGAATTTGAAAGCTTTACGCTCGGTGTACAACAAAGATCCGAACTCATTTCTGCTGAAAATCATTCTCACCACAAAAATGGATGAGTTTGTAAATATATATTCCGAGGGTACCGTAAATCAAAAGAAAGAAGCTTACAACATTCTTAAAGATGTAGCTCCTACCAATGATAAGGTAAATAAAATTTTAGATTAGTACTCGTAATCAACCGAGGTAAAAACACCGCCTACTTCACGGATAAAATTCACAACTTCGGCATGATCCGGATGTTTCTTATAGGCTTCCAATTCATCCAAATTAATAAAATCGGAAACTAAAACCAGATCCTGGTAATTTGGTTTGTCTGCAGACGAATAAATATTCTGTCCGGTATCGTAGGCTTTTATTTCTTTAATTTTCTCCGGTAATCTGTCCAAGCGATTTAAGATTTCCGTAGCCATCTCCGAACGCTCTTCTTCGTTATCAATGCCTTCAAGCCTAATCATTACAACATGTTTTATCATCGCATCTAAATTTAATAAAAACAAACTATTCCAATTTCAAAGAAAAGTATTATTATTTCATTTATAAAAAAAAATCCAACTGCCTTGAGATGTTATGTAGCAAGTTTTAGGGCTAATTATTATGAATAGCGGCGGGATTTATCCCGCTGAAATATTATTGAAGAAAATTGGCTTTAGCCAAAACAAACCTAACCTAACAGTTTTGGCTAAAGCCAAATAGAATGTAATCCTATACACCGGCATAAATGCCGACGCTATTTAATACCTGAAACTGAGGTGTTTATAAGCCCGTAAAGTAGAATTAGAATGAGTCATAAACTAAACACTGACAGCACATTCAACCGCTCTGTTTTCGCAAATGTTCATTGCGGGTAAAGCTCAAAATAATATTTAATCAATTAGGCTGCTGAACTTCATTCATTTTCATAAACAGCAAGAAAAAAGCCGAGCTCTTTGAGCTCGGCTTTTTAACAGTACAAATATAAACAAATTTACAATGTTTCTCTGATTACGGCTTGAGCGGCTGCCAAGCGTGCAATCGGCACACGATAAGGCGAACAGCTTACATAGTCCAAGCCCGTGCGGTGGCAAAATTCAACCGAAGAAGGTTCTCCGCCGTGCTCTCCGCAGATTCCGAGCTTAATATCGGGACGGGTTTGGCGTCCTTTCTTAACAGCCATTTCCACGAGTTGGCCAACACCTTCCTGATCCAATACTTGGAAAGGATCGTGCTTAAGCAGGCCTTTCTCAAGATAAATCGGCAAGAATTTACCGGCATCATCACGCGAGTAACCGAAAGCCATTTGCGTAAGGTCATTGGTTCCGAATGAGAAGAACTCAGCTGATTCTGCAATTTCATCGGCAGTTAAGGCTGCACGCGGAATCTCAATCATGGTTCCTACCAAATGATCAATGGTATCATTACGCTCTTCAAAAATTTCTTTAATGGTACTGCGTACGATATCTTCCTGCAATTTCATTTCAGCCAAAGTTCCGGTAAGCGGAATCATGATCTCAGGTATAGCAGTAACACCTTTTTTCTTAAGGTTGAGAGCTGCTTCGATAATGGCTCTGGTTTGCATCTCGGTAATTTCCGGATAGGTATTTCCCAGACGGCAACCGCGGTGTCCGAGCATGGGATTAAATTCCGAAAGCTCTTCAATTTTAGCTTTAATGACATCGATGGAAACGCCCATGGCGTCGGCCATTAGTTGTTGGCCTTTTTCATCATGCGGCACAAATTCGTGCAATGGCGGATCCAGCAAACGAACCGTTACCGGCAAATCGTGCATGGCTTCAAATATACCTTCAAAGTCTTTGCGCTGAATGGGCAGTAATTTGTCAAGTGCTGCTCTTCGTCCTTCTTCGTTTTCGGAAAGAATCATTTCACGCATGGCACGAATTTTTTCTCCTTCGAAGAACATGTGCTCGGTACGTGTCAGTCCGATTCCTTTAGCACCAAATTCGCGAGCTACACGGGCATCCCCGGGTGTGTCGGCATTTGTGCGCACATACATTCTTGAGTGTTTATCGGCCAGTTCCATAAGCTTGCCAAAATCACCGCTAAGTTCGGGATCAATGGTTTTAATTTTTCCGTCAAGTACCTGTCCGGTTGTTCCGTTCAATGAAATCCAGTCGCCTTCTTTGTAAACTTTATCGGCAGCTGTCATTGTTCGTTCTTTATAATTAATTTTAATTCCGGAAGCTCCTGATACGCAGCATTTACCCATTCCGCGAGCTACAACGGCAGCGTGTGAGGTCATTCCGCCTCGTGCGGTAAGAATTCCTTTAGCGGCATCCATACCGGCAAGGTCTTCGGGTGAAGTTTCTATGCGAACCAAAATTACGTTCTCTCCTTTTGCTCTGAGTGCTTCTGCATCATCGGCATGGAAAACAATTTTGCCGGTAGCGGCTCCGGGTGATGCCGGCAAACCTTTAGCTACAATTTTGGTTTCAGCCAAAGCTTCTTTTTCAAAAACCGGGTGAAGCAATTCATCTAATCTATCGGGTTCCTGACGCATCAAAGCTTGTTTTTCGGTAATTTTGCCGTCATCAAACATATCCATGGCTATTTTTACCATAGCAGCTCCCGTACGTTTACCGGTTCTGGTTTGTAAAAACCACAACTTGCCGTCTTGAATGGTAAATTCAAGGTCTTGCATATCTTTATAGTGGTCTTCCAACTTTTGTTGAATGCTGTCAAGTTCTTTATAAATTTCGGGCATGGCTTCTTCCAAAGAAGGAAATTTAGCAGCTCTTTCTTCTTCAGAAATATCCTGCAATTTAGCCCAACGTTTAGAGCCTTCCAAGGTAATTTCCTGTGGAGTTCGTACACCGGCCACAACGTCTTCTCCTTGAGCATCAATTAAATATTCTCCGTTGAAAATATCTTCGCCGGTAGCGGCATCGCGCGTAAAGGCTACACCGGTAGCTGAGTTTTTACCCATATTACCGTAAACCATGGCTTGTACATTAACGGCCGTTCCCCATTCTGCGGGTATGTTGTTAATCTTTCTGTAATACACGGCACGTTCGGTATTCCAGCTGTCGAAAACAGCCAAAACTGAGCCCCAAAGTTGCTCCCAAGGATCGGTCGGAAAATCTTTTCCGGTACGTTTCTTAACGGCTGCTTTAAACTGTGCCACCAAAGTTTTTAAATCGTCAACGGTAAATTCCGTATCGTTTTCAATTCCTTTGGATTCTTTAAGTTCTTCCATGATGGCTTCAAAAGGATCAATGTCTTCTTTTGATTCGGGTTTCATGCCCATAACCACATCACCGTACATTTGAATAAATCGGCGGTATGAGTCCCAAGCAAAACGTTCGTTATTCGTTCTATCTGCAATTCCTTTCACTGCATCATCGTTCAATCCGAGGTTGAGTACGGTATCCATCATTCCCGGCATGGAAACTCTGGCTCCCGAGCGCACGGAAAGCAACAAGGGATTTTGGTCATCGCCAAATTTCGCATTCATTATTTTTTCCACATATCGAACACCGGCTTCCACCTCGTCTTTTAACAGTTCGGTAATTTTATCTCTGCCGAGTTCGTTGTATTCGGTACATGCATCGGTTGTAATCGTAAAGCCGGGAGGCACGGGAACGCCTATCAAATTCATCTCGGCTAAGTTGGCGCCTTTTCCGCCCAACAAATTCTTCATTTCGGTTTTACCCTCGGCTTCTTTGTTACCAAAGGTGTAAACACGTTTTTTGTCTGCCATATTAATACAATTTTTATTTATATAATTAAAAATATTCTTCCAAAGTGTAAAAATAACAATATTTTGGATATTTGAAAATTTTACTGTTGGTCTTCGCAAAAACGAACTCAAAATTTAAGTACTGAATCACAACACTTTAAACAGAGCTTTTGATTCTTAAATCGTTTGCGTAGTTTTTTAAAAAAATTTGCTTTGAAAGCAGAAATCCCATTTCCCAATCTCAAAAGGTATAAACATTAGTAACTAATCAGTATAATTTGTCCAATTTCTCGGGACATATACCAAAGTATTTTTGAACCGGCTTGGAAATTCAGCGGAAACTAAACCCGGCTCTAACTCCTCCCCGGAGAGTTTCCGGTATTTCGTAAGAGGAAAACAGAACAAATGATGTTCGATATTATATTCCAAAAACCGAGGGGTTAACCCCTCGGTTTTATGCAGCGATTCCCTTCTCGGGAAGGGCAAGGGGTGGGTATAAAGACAGACGAATGATACAAATGAAACACATGAAATACTACTTACAATAATGCATATTGCCAATAACGATAATCAATTAAATTACGGATAGAACCCATAGTTATTCAATGTCATTCATGGCTGCTTTACACTGATTAATCACAGATTTTAACGGCAAAGATTTTATTTTTTGTATTAGGTTTTAATACGTTATCATTAAAAAAGTTTCATTAAAATCAAAAGCTGCTTGAAAGAGCAGCTTTTGTTTTTTATAGAATTAAATAATTCTACTTTTCGATCTGAAAAACATCTGATTATTAAAAGATTAACAACCATTATGAATAGCGGGGGGATTTATCCCGCTGAAATAATATTGAAGAAACCCGGTGCCGCTCGCGCGCGTTTGCACCTAAAATCCGAAAGATGTAATATAACTAATTGAAGAACAAACAGGTGAGGACGCCTGTTTGGACAAGGCTCGTTTCTGCCGGTGTCCTCACCGGCAGAACCTTAGAAAAAGACATTCGAACTTAAGGTTGCAACGCGTGCGTGAACAGCAAACAGTGCCGGAAAAAATCAAATTTATTTACTATATTTGTTTTTATTAAAGCATAAGCAATGTCAGACAAATATAAAATAAGCGATAAAGATAACTTGTCCCGAACTTGTTTCGGGAGGCCGTATTATCTCAGATTAACCGTTGTCGGGTGGGTAGATGTATTCACGCGTCCCAACCATAAAGCTGTTATTGTAGATTCATCAAAACTTGGTTCAAAATTTAATTGTAGAAAAGCCGGAAGAATATCTTTTTAGTTCGGTAAGAAATAATGCTGATATGGACAGTTTGACAGAGGTGGTTTTAGAATCATCGCAGCAGATTACTTATGGTTAGGAAAGTAATTCGCACGCGTTGAAAACATGCGCGAGCAGGCAAATAGATTATACAAAATGAGATTCTAAAAAAATATGAATAATAAAATACTGATATACAAAACCGAAGATGGAAAAATAAAAATTGAAACTCATTTTGAAAATGAGACTGTTTGGTTAAATATCGACCAAATAGCAGAACTTTTTCAAAAATCGCGTTCCACAGTCAATGAGCATATATTGAATATTTATAAAGAAGGTGAACTTGAAGAAGACGAAACAAAGAGAAAAATCGGGATTTCCGATTTTTCTACTAAACCGACCAATTTTTATAATCTTGATGTCATTATTTCAGTTGGTTACAGAGTAAAATCTCATCGTGGTGTTCATTTCAGAAAATGGGCAACTGCCATAATCAAAGAATATATGATTAAAGGCTTTGCCATGAACGACGAATTGCTGAAACAGTCCGGTGGCGGCAACTATTTTGATGAATTATTGGCTCGTATTCGAGATATTCGTTCTTCCGAAAAGGTATTTTGGAGAAAAGTGCTTGATATTTATGCAACAAGTATTGATTACGACCCCAAAGCAGAACATTCTATTCTGTTTTTTAAAACTGTGCAAAATAAAATGCATTGGGCCTCTCATGGCGAAACAGCAGCAGAAACTATTTACAGTAGAGTAAATTCAGAAAAAAACAACATTGGATTAACAAATTTCAAAAGAGAAATTCCAACTAAAAAAGAAGCAGAAATTGCAAAGAATTATCTAAATGAAGATGAATTAAATATTCTTAACAGAATGGTAGCTGCATATTTAGAAGTTGCCGAAATTCAGGCAATGAGCCAAATACCAATGTATATGAACGATTGGATAAAACAGTTGGATACTTTCCTGACAATGACAAATAAAGAAATTTTACAACATTCAGGTTCAATTAGTCATAAACAAGCAATAGAAAAAGCACATACAGAATATGAAAAATACAAAGAGAAAATAAAAAACAGATTGTCACAAGTTGAGAAAGATTTTATTAAACAAATTGAAAATAAAACAAAAAGATTGAAAAAGTAAGCATATCATCAGACTTAATGCCATTTTTTGCTTTTGTTTTGCTATCGCAACACAAAAACAAAAAAAGGCATAAGTGCATTCACGTTATTTCTGAGACTCAATCATTTTAAATTTATCGCCGGTTTCATTTATCAATTTTTGGTACCATTCTTCACCGTAACCGGGAAATTCGGGATCAAAAGGAATGCTTTGTCCGTTTCCGTTATCCAAGATTTTCATGTCTTCGGTCTTTTTCATATTTCCGTCCATGTATTTCATAAACAGGTATTGAAAAAACACTTTCCAGTCCTCGACCAAATCGTCTCCGGCATTAACTGAATATTCGGTTAATTTTTGAATGCCTACTTGTGAATTTAACTCAAAAATCGGTAACAACTTCTTTTCCAACTCAAGGGTTTCTTTTCTGAAATTTTCTTCAAAAGCTTGCTGATACGCCTTTACTTCGGGGTAAATCAAATTATAACGCGTATAGCTCCAGTTATTCACCAAATTAAAAGCCCAAAAAGCCGATTTATCCGACCATTCAATAAAAGAGCCGGAAGATTGCTTGAAGGATTCGGGAATATCAGTAATTCCGCAATACATTGGCGTATAGACCGTTCCGCGTGTATCGTCCACGCCAAACCAAAAAATATTTCCCAGTTGGCGGGGCATATCCGGGCGGCTTTGTGCTACAAATGAATAACCGGTTTGCTGCGTGGCAATGGCGCGTTCGTTGCAATATCTCTCACCGTCCACCTCAAAAGTCAGCGGCCGCCAGCGATAAGGCAAATCAAAAGGACCGGCACCCATATCTTGTGTCATATCTAAAGCTGTTCCCTGAAAATAATCACGCATGGCCTCTTTTACATCAGCAAGGCTGACTTTTTCATCCGGTTTTACCCAAAGCGGTAATCGGTTGGTGGGAAACTTATGGGGATTGGCTCGTCCGTCCGGGAATTTGTCTTCAAATAAAATTTTTCCGGTGGCATATTCCGTAAATCGTTCGTTGTTACGAATTTCAGAAGAAACTCTTCGGAAAAATGACCATACGCGTGCATCGCAAAATCGCACTCCGCCAAAATCCAAAGGCGCATAGACATCCGAAAAACTAAAATCTTCATCTTTTCCTTCATAAACGCCTATTTTCTTGGCAAAAGAAATAACATCGGGGGAGTTAAAAGTAATCTGCTTAGAATTATCCCATTTATTTCTTTTTTGATAATCAAAAGTAGTGATTCTCGCCTGGTTGGCATGGCCGCTCACGTATCCGTCGGGTACGCGACGCGCAACCCAAACGGCGCCTTTCTCGTGCTCGCCTTTGCCTATCATCTCCATAATCCAAACTTCATTGGGATCGGAAATACTAAATGACTCACCGCTTGTGAGATAGCCGTACTCTTGTACCAAATCGTTAATGACTTTTATGGCTTCGCGAGCAGTTTTGGAACGCTGCAAAGCCAACTTCATCAGTGAGCCGTAATCCAATATGGCATCTTTTTGTTCGTACAGTTCTTTAAGACCGCCAAAAGTGGTTTCGCCAATAGCAACACCATATTCATTTGACATTCCGATTACGGAATAGGTTTGGCGTACCTGCGGAATTTGTCCGAGATATTTGCCGTGCTCATAGTGATAAATATCGGTCATGGCTCCTTCCGGATATACCATGGCCGGATAATGGAAAAGATATCCGTAGCGCCGATGCGAGTCGGCAGCATAAGTTATCATATTGGAACCGTCGGTGCTCGCTCCGTTTGTTACCATAAGGTTGGTGCAGGCATAAAGCGCATCATAAGACATGCTCAAAAAAAACACAAGTGAGAGAAAGAAAATCTTTAGCTTCATAGAATATCGTTTTAAAAAGACAAATAAGTATTTATTTATAGTTAAGCAAATTAAGTCAGACTTTGGCTTTATTGCAAAGTTTTTGTATTTTTTAATTGAAATTTCGCTGCGAAATTGGCTTTATGGGTGTTTTAATCAGATAACAGATGTCAGATGTCAGTATTCAGACCTTTCAAATTGTCCGCCCTGACATTTGAGCGTATCCAAAGATCAGCCCGGAAGCAGACGAAATATCGACAGTTCATAGAAATATAAAATGTAGGTATAAGACAATTTTTCAATTGGGTTGCATGATTCCTTTTGGATGAAATCTTGACGAAAATAGATTAATTCTCCCTAAGCACATACTCATCGTATTCTAACTCAAAGCGCAGCTTGTGTTTGGATTCTTCAACGGCCAATGCATGAAATATATCTTTAAGTTTATCGGTGGGCGCTTTTTCCGATAACTTGATGTATAGTTTGAAAGCAGCTTTCTCGCGCTTCATGGCCAGCACCAGCGCATCTTCATAACTCATGTCCGGTTTGGCTTCGGTGCTGACTAAGTAATCGGCAATTTTTAAAGTTTGCACGGTTTCGGAAGGCATATCAAATTCGCCGTCTTCTTTAATTTTATTTAATCGGGCTTTGTGTGAAATTTCTTCGCGGGCAAATTGCTCAAAAATTGCTTTCATATCTTCCGTTCGGGCATTTTCGGCCAGCCGGGTATAAAAATCTACGGCTTTTTGCTCATTATCCATGGCAAAATCCAGAATGTCGTTTATGTCTTTAAATGTATCCATTGTATATTATTTTATTGAAAATTAATAAATTGTATTTATTCAAATTTTTCCTTTTCGCGCTGCACAAATTCCTTTAAACTTGTGGGTTTTTTGTCGGTGAGCATCTCATAAGCATTTGATAGTTTGGGCTGTTTACGAAACCGCGGTGAAAAATGCAACATTATCATTACCAATATTTTCCCTTTGGGAATGCCTTCGCTTTTTTTCAAACTGTAAAACTTAAAAGGGTTCACACTTTTGTACTCAACGGGCTTGCTGACAAAACTATTAATTATTTCGCTAACCCTATAAAAGCTCTTATTTTCGTTTCCGGTAATTTCAAAAGCCCGGTTTTTAAAATCTTGGAATTTTTTCGACAAAATTGCACTTGCTTCACCGATATTTTCAATATCTACCAAATTAAATTCAGCTTTTCCGGCCGGCAGTATGATTTTGCGTTTTGTTTGAATATCAGGAAGAAAAGTGGTTGTGAGATTTTGCATAAAATAGGACGGGCGAACAAAAATATACTCCAAATCAAATTCTTTTATCAGCTTTTCTATTTTATTGTGCGGTATTATGCGGCTCTTTTCGGCTCCCTGTACCGAAAGAAAAATAATCTCGCGAATTTGTGCATTTGTAAGTGCAATCATCAGCGGTCTGAAGTATTTTTCAACATCTGCCAAATGCGGCGGCCTCAGCAGAAAAACTCTGTCGATATTTTTAAGTGCTTCTGAAAAAGTATCGGGATTCTCGAAATCAAAATGCGCGTATTCTAAATCCGGAATATCTGTGAATTTCTTCTTGGCTTTGTCCACATCGCGCACTCCGGCTACCGGCCTGAGAGTTGTTACATTTTTGCTCAGGAAAGAAATTACCGATACACCGACATTTCCTGTTGCTCCCGTTATTAAAATTCGCTTCATTTTTTTGGTTTAAAAAATATCTAAAACTCTTTTATTCAACACATTACACCCAAACTCAAACCGCCGATTGTAATTGTCTTCGGAATTGCTTTGTATAATAATTTTAACGCAAATTGTGTTTTACCGGAACCGGATTCGCCCGCAACGGCAATATGGCAATTATTGTATTTTGCTGTATTAATTGGGTGCATAATTTATATTTTAAACAATATCTTCTTCGTAAATAATGCTTTGGTTTACGATTTCCGAAACATTCAGTTTATCAAAGAAAGCTGTGTCTTGCAAAAATTCTAAAATTCTTTTTCTGTCAAATATGATTCTGTCTCCCGTGATATCATCGCTTTGAAAAAATAATGAATCTTTTCGGGATAATGAATAGGGTATATATAAGGTGTGTATGGGTTTTTTGTGATAAAACTGCAAATAGTTCTCATACCTTTCGGTTTCATTTTGTTTTTTATACCAATCTTTACCGCAACTGCACTGAGCTAATATTGCCAACAAATTGGGAATTTTATCGCCAAAAGGAATCCATGATATTAAATCTAATCCTTTTTCCTGAGAGTTTCTTTTTGAAATATTGGACAGTTCTTGTTCGTTGAGTACTATGTTTGTATCTGCGGCAATTTTTCTGATTTTTTCACTCGCCGTCCCTTCGTAGTCAGACCTTTTGCCGGTTGATTTGACAATGGCATTTTTTGGCATATAATCTTTTAGGCAATAAGATGAAATAATCTCAAATTCTGTTGTAATTTCCGATTGTAATTCATTGAAATAGTTTAGACTTGATGAAATAAGTAAGCTCAAATAAATTTTATTTTTTTTAGAAAACTTTGAGTTAATCTTTATGAAATTTCTATTGACTTGAAAAGGATAGTCATCCGAAAATAATTCTTTTCTGTATTCTGCCAGTTCGAAAACCTCTTCAATCCACCGTTCATTCGTATCATCCGATTCGGCTTTCGTGTCTTCGGAATTTAATTCTATTCCTTCATCAAAAAGCCTGTCCAAAATATCACTTTTGCTGATTTCTGTATTATTAAACAAAGCAATTAATTCAACATAATCGGCATATAAATGAAGATTATGCTTTGCAATATGCGGAATTCCAATTTTGAAATTTAAGAATTGCTTTTCAAGTTTTTCTTTAAAAACCATCTTCTAAATCCTCCATTGTGTTTTTAATTTTTACGGATAATTTTCTGATTGTAAAAAGGTCATCGGCGGCATCTACATAGAACGCGCTTACTTTGTGAACTGTTCTGTCTGCCATTTCAAGATGTTTGAGTGATTTTTTTACCGAGTCTCGATAAAGATGATCCGTTTCCTCGGTTAATTCTAATGCCTCGTATAAAGGAGTACCCTCTTTGAAAGATTTAAAGGCGTGCTCGTGAGCCATAACTTTGTTTAGGGCATTCAGGTCGGAGCTTTTGCCTTTTAGCCGAGTTTGATTTTGATCATTTTTTTCATAAAACCAATGAATTAACTCTTTTAGATTAGCTTTATTCAGATTTTGGCTTGGCTTTTCAGAATTAAGATCAATATTCAGAAAATTTGTGATATGCGTTCGGCTTAAACTATCGGATAAATATCCCACATAGAAGGAAGTATCGTCCAAGCCTTTTATTTTGTAAAATGCTTCATCTTCCACCACTCTATACATTTCATAAGCTATCAGTAAACGTTCCACATAATCCTTTCGGCTTCCTATCATTTTGGCCAGTCCGCGACAGGCTTCGTGGAATGGCTTTGATATGAAATAAGAATTTTTCAAGTCATGTAAATACCTTGCTTTTGATGATAAACTCCATGATTTCATTCCGGTTATGTGCCTAAAACCGATGTATTTTTTTATTTCATTCTTATTGTTAAAAATTAGACAGGGGATTTTATCAGGCCTGTATTTTGCTTCTTCAAAAACTTTTCTTACAATATTTTCTTTAACCGAAGCAAGTGTGAAATCTTGCAAAAGTAATAATGCTACAAGTCTCCTGTTTCCTTCCAAAACTTTAAAACCATTTTCATTTTCAACAACAAGTAATTGTTCGCCGGGGAAAAATCCGTTTTCGCCGATTGATTGCATTATTTCAATTGTGGAAGCTTCAAGTAGCAAAAATTCAATTGTGGATTGTATAGAGTCATTATGCAAAGATTTTGGAAGACGCGGATTTGTATTGTCCAATTGCAATTTGTCTAATTCGATATATCTGTAAGTCGGTTCGCTTTTCATAAAATCATTTTTTAAAAATGTTTTCTCTATGCCATTCTAAGTTGCCTAAACCGGGAAAAAAATTTGAGTTTTTGGCCAGTAGTAATTCTTTATTCAAGAACTGAGTAATTGACCATTTGTTTTCTTTTTTAATACCTTCTTTAAATTTAGTTGAAATAATTACTTGATAATTTTGATTAATTGATATTAAGCCCCGGTCAAAAGCTCTGTGCAGGGTTGGTGTTAATAAAATACCGTTTTTAATCGTATCATCATAAGAATGGCTAAATGGAATAATATGACAGGCATCAACTAAAGAAATATTCATTGCTGCACTTATGTACAAACCTGAAATTGCACAAGTATTATTGTATTGAAGGGGAATTTGTCTTTTAAAAATGCTTTTAAATATAGAAATCAGTTCCGGTGTTATTGGTATTTTATTGCTTGTGATTTTACCTTGCTCAATTGCTGTTATTACACTTAAAATCAATACAGGTTTATGGGGAGAAATACCTTTCTCTTTGGTCGAATTAACTCTTACATGGGTTAATTCATGTATATAATATTTCAGTATTTTATTTTTTGCCTGCATGCTTTTTTTTAATACAAATACCGGTCAATTATTTCTTTTTCTATGTATTCAAATTTTCTATTCATTATTCATTTTTTTGCATAAGGCAAATATACATATATTTTATTGTTTAAGTGAAACAATAGCTTTGTGCACTTTGATAATATTTTGTTTTGAAGTTTCTTTTTTGCCGAATTAGCTTTGGAACTGTCGTTGATTATAAAATATAAATGCCTCTTCGGCCTGCCCCAAAGACAGGCCGGGACGCTGTAAGGAGTTATATTCTCGTAATCTTATTCACCTTTGCTGCCAAACAGTTACACCCAAACTCAAATCGCCGATTGTAATTATCTTCGGGTTTGGTTTGCATAATAATTTTGCTGCCGGCATTTTTGGGCAGAAGTTTGAAAAACTCATCGCGTATCTCGTCGGGCGAGCTGCTTTGTTTTATTCCCAAACGCTGCATAATTTCGGCATATTGCTCCGTGTTGCTTTTGCCGGATTTTGGCGATAAACCGGCTTCAAAAATTTTCAGCTCTTTTTGGGTGTTCGTATAACTGCCGCCGGTTTCATAAGGCATGGATGCCGGCAAAATTAAATCGGCTTTCCGGGCAGTTTCTGTCATAAAACAATCCTGAACAACAACAAATTCCGGCTTCTCAACCCACGGTGTTATTTCGGCTTTATCTTTGGCGGTTCCTATCGGGTCTTCACCAAAAATGAACAGATTTTTGTGTCGGCCTTCTTTTATGTTTTCGCATTGGCATTCCGCTTTTTCCGGCAGTTGGTCAATGCCCCAAACATTTTTCAGTTGGCTGATGTATTCCGGATTATCCGGCTTTTGACCGGCCAAACCGAACATTGGCTTCATGCCGTTATCAATAAGGCCTTGCGAGTTGTTGCTTTCTTTCAGAGCAATCATGCCCGAAGCGGTTTTTCCGAGTTTTCCGGTAATCAGGCAAAGGTTTTTAATTTCCAAAGCGGCATTTGACGATAACTGTTTTTCGGAAAATATGATAATTGCATTCATGCTTTCGTTGAATGTTTCGGCAAATTCGGCCACACATTCTCCGGCGCAGTCATCACAGTCGCAGGCGGCTTTTAACAAGGCATCATAATCGGCTTTCAAAAATTCATTGCGGTAATCGTTGAAGTTCGCGGTATGGTCATTCAGAAAATTACAGTTCTGCAATTTATTTTTCAAAATATGATAATTAGCCGCCCTAAAGAAAGCATGATACGATTTTATGCGATGAATTTTGTCGGCTTTGTAGTCAAAAGCCGTAT
This sequence comes from uncultured Bacteroidaceae bacterium, assembly GCA_964472505.1. GTDB lineage: Bacteria > Bacteroidota > Bacteroidia > Bacteroidales > JAADGE01 > JAYEIA01. The sequence goes on from CAYYQW010000010.1 coordinate 76,341, forward strand.
TTTCTTCGGCAGTGATAAATTCAATCTTGGTTCCGTTGCGATGTTTGGCGTTGAATACCATAGCGTTCACCAAACTGTGCTCGTAGTTAAGCTCAGTGCCGACCACCACTATTTTTTTGGCTTGTGCTATTTGTTCAAAAGGCACATTTTTTTCGGAAATCTGCATATAGCCCGCCCCGCGTTCCAAATAATGAAATGAATTAACATTATTGGTATGTACGGCGGCTCGCGCCATTTTTTGAATTAAATATTGCTCTTCATTAGTCAGGCGTGCACCGGCCATAAACATATTTTCATCGGGTTTGGCGGCTTTCAGGCGTTTTTCAATCCTATCAAAAGCCTGTTCAAAACTGATTTCCTTAAACTCGCCGTTCTCTTTCAGCATCGGTTTTCTGATGCGTGCGGCATCGTTAAAAATTCGGTATCCGAATTTGGCTTCTTTACTGATGTTACCGGTAAATCCGTTGCTGTTTTCGCTGCCTGAAGCATTCATAAAAAACCGCCCTTTATGATGCAAACGAATATCAAAACCTTCGGAAGCAAAGGGGTCAATGGTAGTGAAACTGTCGGTCTCTATCGGCCCGGGTTTAAAGGGAACATTCTCGGTAATGGCACCGGTAGGACAAGTCGTGATGCACAATCCGCAAGATTCGCAGTTGGTATCGGTGAGCGATTCGCCCATGGCCGGAGCCACGTAAGTTTTGAATCCGCGCTCAACCAATCCCAAGGCATCAGCACCAACCACTTCGCGGCAAATGCGAATGCAACGCGAGCAAAGAATACACTTATTATTGTCAATTTCAATCAGCGGATGCGAAAAGTCCACCGTATGCTCTTGGTATTCGCCGGCAAATTTTTGTTGCTCGGCTTCGTACTCGGTGCCGTATTTTTTCAGGTCGCAGGTATAATATTCCGTGCAACCGCATTCCATACAACGGTTTACTTCATGCATGGCTTGTTCTTGTGAATAGCCCAGTTCCACTTCGTTAAAATTCACCCGGTCTTCCGCCGGAAGGGTCTTCATTTCTTCGCGAAATTGGTTTTTATACCTTGCGATATAATCTTCGGATTCTTGCGTTTTGAAATGGTCTTTTCGGCTGATAAATTCTTTCTTGTCGGGTTTAATTTCTTCGCCGTTCAGATATTGATTGCAGGAACGTGCGGCTACTTTTGCCTGAGCAATGGCTTCAATCAAGGTAGCGGGGCCGGTTACGCCGTCGCCGGCAGCAAAAATATTGGGCACACCGGTTTGCAGTGTTTTTTCATCGGCATCAATATCGCCCCAACGGTTAGCTTTTAACTCGCCTTTATCGCTTGCAAGATTTACATCATTCAGGAAATTAATATCGGTTTTCTGGCCGATGGCTGCAAGGATATAATCCGTTTCCATATCAAATTCAGAACCTTCCATGGGAATGGGTTTTCGCCGGCCGGAAGCATCCGGCTCGCCAAGCTCCATTTTTATCAAAGTAACGGATTTTACTTTACCGTCTTCGGTTTTGTTTACCCTTACCGGATTGTGCAGCAGCATATATTCTACGCCTTCCAATTTCGATTCGTGGATTTCCATGGGATTGGCCGGCATTTCTTTTTCCGTTCGGCGATAAACCACTTTTACATCCGTGCTTCCGCAGCGAATGGCGGTTCGGCAGCAGTCCATGGCCGTATTTCCGCCGCCTACAATCATTACTTTTTTGCCGGAAAAATCATAACGTTGGCCGGTTTCTTCCATATTGCGAAGAAAATCAATGCCTGAAAAAACTCCGTCGGCATCTTCGCCTTCGGCTCTCAGCAAAGTACCGCGCTGCGAACCAATGGTGAGAATAGTGGCATCATATTTTTCATTTAATTCGCGGTAAGCGAGATTTTCGCCGAGTTTTTTATTATAATGGATGTTTACGCCCAATTCGGTAACATTGTCCACTTCTTTTTGGAGCAAATCGTTGGGCAAACGGTATTCCGGAATGCCGTAGCGAAGCCAACCGCCGGCATAAGGCTGTGCTTCGTAAATATCGCATTGGTGTCCTTCCTGTTGCAGGAAGTAAGCGGCTGAAAGTCCGCCCGGCCCGGCACCGATTATGGCTACTTTTTTCCCGGTGGCCGGCTTAATTTCCGGCACAAATTTATGCTGAGAAGCTAAATCAAAATCGGAAGCATAGCGTTTTAGATAGTCGATTCCCACAGGGTTTTCTTCATCCAACAAGTTACGGCGGCAAGCCTCTTCGCAGGGGCGCACACATACCCGCCCGCAAATGGCGGGCAGCGGGTTGGTTTCTTTAATCAGTGCCACAGCTTCGGAATTTAATCCTTTCTCTATCAGGGAAATATAGCCCTGAACATCTACTCCGGCGGGACAAGTTTCTTTGCATGGTGCAACGCAATCGGCATAATGATTGCTCAAAAGCAAATCCAGAGCCGCTTTACGCGATTTATGCACGCCTTTGGTGTCGGTGTTTATCACCATGCCTTCCGAGACCTTTGTAGAGCAAGACGGCTGGTGGCCTCTCATACCTTCCACTTCTACCACGCAAACATAGCAGGAAGAATAAGGCTCCAAACGCGGGTCGTTGCATAAGGTAGGAATTTCAAGGCCGTTATTGCGGGCTGTTTCTAAAATGGAATCGCCTTTTCGGGCTTTAATGTTTTTTCCGTTGAGTAT
>CAYYQW010000011.1:0-69250 GCA_964472505.1 uncultured Bacteroidaceae bacterium
GAATATCGTTTAAGTCCGGGTATTTGGTAAATACGTTTTCTTTTTCGTGCTTCACTCTTTCTTTTCTGAAACCGAGAATTGTCAGCGGTATATTTTGAGAATATTCATTAATTATCTCCTCTGTGGGCTTGTTGTCTTCCTGTATAAGGATTTCAATATTTTTCATACTTATGGGAAGCCGGCCTTCATTTACTAATTTGCGCATTTCTTTCATTACATTTTCGACATTATCTTTGCTGCATATTTCTATAATTTTCAAATTGGCGTTTTCCCAGTCCGGGTGTCCCATGATAATATAGCTCAGAAGAATCATTAAATTGGCATTATGGGTATCAGTGGTCTTTATCCACACATGAATGCCGTTTTTGTAGAATTTTGGTTTGCGGCTTCCGGCGAGAATACAGACATCAAATTCTCCGGAAGTTACAAGATTAAAATTATCAATGATGTCCGGTAAATCATCCGGTGTTTCTTTATCAAATTCAAAAATCACCATATTGTTTTCCATTCCCGCAAAGCCGGGTATTTGTATGGCTTGTGCTATTGCAGAAGTGTAGGAGGGCGATATGATGACATTCATGTAGATATTATTTCTTTCAATATTTGTAATCAGGCTGCGGTAAATTTTATCGGATTCCTGCTTGCTTTTTCTGGAATAATAACCCTCAAAGCGATGCAAATAGCTTGCAAAACCGTATTTGTAGGAAACCCATTCCATAAGTTTTAATGCATTGTCGCGTTCAAAAGTGGCATCGGAGATGCAAATCGCACTTGGTCGCCATTCCGAGAAAATATCGCCGCCTTTCTTGCGCTGCATATACAGCTGAATTTTACGATTAATCTGAAAAATGGAATTCGTGAAGATTGAAGCCAAACCTTTGCGCCCTTTATGATAGTGGTTCATGTACAGGAATAAAACGGTCATAATAATTACCGCCGCTACGGCATAGGGCAGGTTAATTTTGAACATCACCCAGATAGAGGTAATAAAACCAATGAGAGATACCAACCAATGCGTTTTAAAAGAAGGACGATAGGAAGGCGATGCTCCGAAATGATTCAGAAATGAAATAAGGCACAATGAGCCGTAAGTCAGCATAAAAAACATGGAGATGATTTCGGCTACGGCATTTACATTGCCCAAGGCTACAAACACTAAGGCTATCAGCAGAGTTACGACCGATGCATTGAAGGGTTCATTATCTTTTTTTCGTCCTTTGGCAAGATAATTATTAACGCCCGAGCCCGGTATGGAGCGGTCGGATGCTAAGGCCTGTAAAGTGCGCGGAGCCACCATTACCGAGCCTAAAGCTGATGAAATGGTGGATGCCGCCAAACCCAAGGGAATAATAATGTAGCCGGCGATGGCAATATCACCCATTACAAATTGATTATTCACCAAATTTTCTATTGAAGCAGAACTTGACATTTTGTAGGCTATGAAAAAATAAATGACCATGCCCGAAAGTGTGGCAGCAGTTGTACCGAGAGGAATAGCTCGGCGCGGTTTTTTCAAATCACCGGAAAGACCGACTCCGGCTGTCATACCCGTAAAAGCCGGAAAAATAATGGCAAAAACCATAAAAAAGCTGTCGAAATTTCTGAGTTCTGCATTTTCCAAGCCAAAAGATGTAGTTTCGCCGTGTTGCGTTCCTCCCAAAAAGAACAGTATTAGCGTAATGAATAATAGAGCTACCACAAAGTATAAGGTTTTTACACCCAGATTAGCGCCTTTGGTGAGAATGATTACGCTAAGTAAAATTAAAGCCGGAATACTGACTGCTTGGCGCGGCAAAGCTATTCCGTGGCCTTCCTGCATGTATTGAAAGAAGAACTGAAACGATTCGGTGAAAGCTATGACATAAAATGCTACGCTTATGGCTTGGGAAAGATAGAGTGCGGCTCCTATGGTGGCACCGATATTTAAGCCGAAAGAGCGCGAGATTATGAAATATTCCCCGCCGCCTTCTACGCGCTTATTGGTGGCGATTTCAGAAAGTGCCAAGGCGGTGGGAATTGTTACAAGATGCCCCAGCAGAATAACTAATATTACCCCCCAAAAACCGAGTGTGCCTACTGCAAAACCAAAACGCAAAAATAGTATGGCGCCGAGTATAGTAGCAATGGCAGTAAAAAATACGGGAGCTGTACCAAATTTTCGTGATGATTCCATAGCGTATTTAGCTTATCAAAATAACAAGCGTAAAAGTAGAATTTTATTTGAAAATTTCTGTTATTTGGGAAAATGTTTTTACTCAATCAAACCGCCGGTAATTTGCATCAAATCGGTATGTGTGGCTGTTAAGTTATATTCGGCTTGTAATTTTGTGTAGGCCGCATTCAGATAATTAATTTGTACATCCCGATAATTGAAAGAATTAATGGCTCCGCGTTCAAATCGGTCTTTGGAGATTTCCAGATTCAGCTCGGCGGCTTCTAAGTTTTCGCGAGCCACCAGAAGCACTTGTTTTCGGACTTCATACATATCACTGAGTGCGTATAGGTTACTTTTTAGTTGTAACTCCAAATCGTTAATTTGCAATTGCATTTTTTCTGCTTCAATGCGCGCATTGGCAATCTGCCTTTTGCGGTTGCCGCCGTCAAAAATGGTATAAGATAAATTCAAATTGGCATACATATTATAAGAATAGCTGTCGTTGAAATCATTCTGATTATATTTGGCCCACGATTGCGTATAGTCCGTTCCGGCATTTAAAGCAAGGGAAGGGTAGCGTGCACTTTCTGCAATTTTTATATAGTTCTCTGTCATGCGGCTTCCGGTGCGCATCATTTCTAAGTTTGTGTTTTTTTCCAACAATAAAGCCTCTAATTCTGCAAGCGAGTAGTCCCTTATTTCCGCACTGAGTTCATCGGTAAGTACATAATCGGTGAAACTTGTATCGGCCAATGCTTTATTGAGCCTTCGCATGGCAGTACTGTAGGCCGATTGCTGTGTCAGATAGTTAGCGCTGTCTTGCAGAAAGGCATTTTTTACCTGCAACATGTCATAGCTTACCGCCGTGCCTAATTTCAGCCGCTCTTCTATGTATCGGTAGCGGTCTTTTGACAGTTTTGTAAGTTCTTTCAGCACATCCAATTTTTCTTGTTCCAACAGCACGTAGTAGTAGGCATGAATAATTTCGGAAAGTGTATTTTCCACGGTATTTTGCATCTCAATACGAGCCGATTCTTCCGATAATTCAAGATTCGCTTTATTGGTTTGAATTCTGAAACCGTTAAAGAGTATCATTTGCGCATTAGCGTTTGGCCTTAGGCTGTGCGATTGTATTTCATCTCGGGCATCCGGCACCGTGTTACTTTCGGAATTGTCGTAACGATTGCTTTGCATGATTCCGGCTGTAACCGTGGGCAGCATTCCGGCATTTCCAAGGGTGTTATTGTTTTCGGCAATTTGTAAATCGGCGTTGGATATTTGGATTTGAAAATTATTTTGAAGTCCCAGCTCCAGTGCTTGGTCAAGACTCAGGTAAACCGTATCTTGGTTCTGTGCCTGAAGGCCGGAAAAGCTGATTAGAAATAGGCAAATGATTCCGAATTGTTTCATTGCTGACATAATAATATGATATTTTAATAAACTGTATTTTTATCAATAATAATTTACTTGCCGGGCATAAAAAATACCCGGCGAGCCGACAATTTATTCAATTTTTCGTTTGCTGTGAATAACGGCAACCTCTACTTCTTCGGGTTCAGGTTTTACGCCGGTACGGATATACTTTATAATTACTTTTGCGTCATTCAGTACCAAAATAATGGGCGGAAATAAAACCAAAATAAAACCGGTTCCGAAAAATACGCCGTAGGCTAATGAAATGGCCATGGGTATTAAAAACTGAGCTTGGAAACTTTGCTCCAAAATTAAGGGATAAAGGCCGATGGTGGTTGTAATGGTGGTCAGAAGTATGGGGCGAAAGCGTGAAAGAGCAGCTCTTCTGACGGCGTCAACTACTTTATCGCCTTCCAATAAATTAGAATTGTATTTTGACAGAAAAACCACGGCATCATTTATAATAACTCCCGAAACGGCTACCATTCCCCAGGCGCTGAGAATGGAAACGACTTTTCCTTCCAGTCCGTGTCCCCAAACAGCTCCGAGCCAAGCCAAAGGAATCATCATAAGAATAATGAGCGCCTGCCATGCCGAACGGAAATGCAGCATAAGGATTAATACAATAATCAGAAAGGCCAGTGAGAAATATACTTGCATTTCGGCAGCGGTTTCGTTGCTTCGTTTTTGTTGGCCTTGGTAGTCAACTGAAATACCCGGATATTTTTGTTGCATAACCGGAATTATTTCTTCTCGAATACGTTCCAAAACCGGCGGAACGGGTGTTTCCGGATTCACCATATTGGCTTCTACGGTAATTTCGCGTTTGGCATTATAACGCCTGATTTTTACCGGGCCTCTTTCCAAATCGTATTCAATTAATTCCGACAAAGGATATTCGCCGGCCGGTGTTTTTATCTTCATACTTTCAAACTGACCCATGGTCATGCGGTCGCTGCTCGGGTAGCGCACCCAGAAACGCAACTCGTCTTTTCCGCTTTGCAGCCGTTGAGCCTGAGCGCCGTAGAATCCGGCTCGCACTTGTGCAGTTATGCTGTTATAATCCAAACCTAAAAAATAGGCTTTGGGTTTTAATTGAATTCTGATTTCTTGTTGGCCGGCGGCATTATTGTCTGAGATATTATGGATTTCTTCAATATTCTCCAATTCGTCTTCCAGAAAACTTTTGGCTTCAATAAGTTCATCGGTATTTATACCCAGCAGGGTAACAGAAACCGGCGCTCCGAATCTCGAAGCACGGGCATCAACGCGCAGCCTTTCAAGCTCCGGATGCTCTCCTATTTTTTCTTTCAGCCGATTTCTAATATCGTAAGAAGTAACCGGCGCACCTTCCATATCGCGCAGTCCTACCATTAGAGAGCCGGCATGCGATCCGCTTTCAATGCCGTTAAAAGATGAGCCGAGAATTTGAAAGGTAAAATCTACGAAATCAGCCGTATCATTGTATTCTTCTTTCAGTTCACGATTTACTTCCTGTGCCAAGCTGTCAAATTCCATAAGATAGGCTTCCGTTCTTTCGGCTCCTTCGCCGGGTTTGAAAGCAAAATCTACATTGAAATTATCAAAAGCCATGGACGGGAAAAATGTGGCATTCAGAATACGGCCTTCAAACATTCCTACAGTTAGCAGCATGACGAATATGGGAATAATTACCATGATTTTTCGCCATTTTATCACAAAATTTAAAGTACCGAGGTAAACCTTATCTCTGAGATAAAAAATCCATTTATTAAGTGTTTTTCTTATTTTGCTGCCTCCGTTGCTGTCTCTTTTCATAACGCCGTGGTTTCCGAGATGAGCGGGCAATACAAAAAAAGCTTCGCCGAGTGAGAAAAATAAACTTACGGCCACTACAAATGCCATTTCAAACATAAATTCCATACCGCCCTGCCTTACCAGCAAAAGGGGAGAGAATGCAATAATGGTTGTAGAAATGGAGGTTACTACGGCCGGCATTACTTCCATAGTGCCGTCAACGGCTGCTTTCATGGGGCTTTTGCCGGCTTCAAAATGAGCGTAAATGTTCTCACCGATTACAATGCCGTCATCCACCAAAATACCGATTACCAGTATCATACCAAAGAGTGAAATCATGTTAATGGTAACACCGTAAAGAACGGCGATTATAAACATGGCCAGAAAAGACGAAGGAATGCCCCAGGCGACCCAAGCCGAAACGCGCAAATTCATGAAAAGTGCTAAGGTAATAAGCACTAAAAGCAAGCCGATACCGCCATTGCTGTACAGTAGATTTAATCGGCTTTTTAGAACATCCAGAAAGTCAAAATTTATACTTATTTGGACATCTTCATGCTCTGCATTAAATTCATCAACGTATGCGTTTACATATTTCGAAATTTCCTCCAAATCTTCTTCGGGCAATTTGCTTATGGAAACTTGTACGGCTTGTTTGCCGTTGAGTTTGAAGCCGGAAGAAACATCGGCAAATTTTTCTTTAACTTCGGCTACATCGCGAATGCGAATATAACTGCCGTCGGGTTTTCCGCGTATAATGATTTGCCCGATTTCATTGGGATCCACCGAGCGATTGCGCGCTCGAATCAGTATTTCCTGATCGGGTGATTTTAACATGCCGCCCGAAACATCAATGTTGTTCGAAGCTATGGCACGTCGAATTTCTTCAAAGGTGAGCTCGTAACGCAGCAGTACTTCCTCTTTTATCTCAATGGAAATCTCAGGAGGCGGAAAGCCGGATATATTTATTTGAGAGACAACACCCGAAGCCAAAAAATCGTCTTCAATTTGGTAGGCATAATCTTTCAGGTTTTTCAGATTAGTGTTTCCGTACACACTCAGGTACATAGCCATGCTACGTGAGCGTTGTTTGGCTACAATGGGGCGTTCGGCAGCCGAGGGCAGGGAACTGATTCCGTCCACGGCATTTTTTACTTCGGCCAGCGTTTCGTTGATGTCATATTCGCCGGTGGTTTCAATGCGTACCGTGGTGAAGTTTTCCGATGATGTGGAGTTGATTTCTTTTATGCCCACAAGGCCTCTTACGGCTTGCTCGATGCGCGTAGTTACGCCTTCGTCCATTTCTTTGGGAGAGGCTCCGGGGTAGGCTACACTAACGGTTATGATACGCGATTTGGTTTCGGGGAAAAAAGACTTTTTCATGCTGAAAAATGCAGCGGTACCTGCAAATAACAGAATCGCTATGATTATATTGGCATAAAAAGGATATTTTACAAAAGTTGCTATAAGCTTTCTCATGGTTATTTTTTTATTCGAAACGCTTTTTCAAAAATAAAGTGCAAAGCTTCATTATATTTGCTCAGTGTAGTTAATTATGCCTTGCAGAGGATGATTGTTTGCTTTAGTTTCGGATATGTATTTCCGTATTTTCTTTGGCGTTAACCAGTGCTTCGGTAACCACCATGGTACCTTCGGTAAGCCCGTTAAATATGAGAGTTTCTTCGTTAGTTTTTATAATATTGATTTGTTCTTTTTTCAGACGCCCGTCTTTTACCGTAAATACTTCGTTGTGATTCATAACAGCGCTTCGGTCAATAAGCATGGCGTTTTCCACCTTTATATCCGAAAATACGGCTTGCATGTATTCACCTTGGTAAATCGGCTCTTTCTGTTTGGTGTGAATGCTTACAAACACCGATACCGATTGCGTTTGCGGATCCACAAAATCCGAAATACGCTGAACGCTTCCTTTAAATTCTTTTTTTCCGCTTTCGGATGTCAGACTAACAGGGTCACCTTTTTTTATGAATTTTGCATCATACGGCTCTACCGTTGCTTCTAATTCCAGTTTGTCGGTACGAATCATGCGGGCGATTTTGCCTCCGGGATTGGCAACGGTACCAACTTCGGCAAATACTTCCGAGAATGTTCCGGTAAAGGGGGCGTAAAGAGCATATTTACTCAGGCGGATTTCTTCGCTTTTAATGGCGTAATAATCGCTGAGTATGTTTTTGGATGTTAAATAGACTTTTTCTCTTCCCGACCTAATTTCCGGCAGCGGCGGAATGCTTTTGTTTATATCGGTTTTTTCAAAAAACTCCAACCATTTGGGATGGCTCTCGGGATAGTCAATTTTAAAATCGGGCAGCAAATTGGCTATTGAGTTAAGAAACCTACTTTTCCGTGCTTTGAGTGCATATTGGGCTTCTTCGCTGAAAATACGTACCAGCAGTTGTCCTTTTCTAAAGCTTTGGCCTTTTTTCAAAGGTACATGTCCGCTTAATATTTTACCCTGAACTTCGGAACTCAAATCTACAAAATTTTGCGAAGCAACTCGCCCGCTTGCTTTTGTTTTGGAAGTTATGGTTTTATATTCCACTGCTTGAGCTTCAGCATAGCGTTTTACTTTTTGCGGCGGTTTTACTTTTGGATCGGGTTCCAAGCTGCTCAGGCCTTTCATGCCAAAAAAGCCAAGAGCCAGTAGAAGTATTATTCCTGCGGCGGTTATGTAATGTCTTCGTTGCATTGTAATCAGGTTTAAAAAATTCGGGGCGCAAGTTACGAATTATATTCAGAGATTTATGTCTATTTTTTCTGCTTTTGTGATTCTTTAACAGTTGTTTGTTTTCTGTAAAAACATCTTAAACGATTTGTCGAATTTTTGCGGATTTTATGAGATAAAAAAGATCGCTCGGCCGAAGAAACAACCGAGCGATAAAAATCCCAAGTAAACTATTGTTGTAGGAGAGGTTTACATTTTTGTAATCTTAAATTCTGTTCTTCGGTTTTCCTGATGTTCTTCCGGTGAGCAAGGAACGCCGTTGGAGCAGTGGTTCACTAATTGAGTTTCACCGTAGCCCTTGCCGGTAATACGTTCCGGATTATTTATTCGTTCTTTAATATAATTAGCGGATGAATTGGCTCTTCTTTGTGAAAGTTTCATGTTATAGGAATCGCTGCCTCGGCTGTCGGTATGAGCGCCTAATTCAATTGCCATGTTTGGATATTCATTCATTACTTTTACAATTTTGTCCAGCTCTGCCGCAGCATCCGGTCGGATGGAATGGCTGTTCAAATCGAAATATATAGGGTTTAAATCTACCAGTTTACCTAAATCTAAGCCCACATCAATCTTGGTTAGTGTTATATCAATTTCCTCATGCACATTATACAATCCGGCTTTGTCAATTAACTTTTTGTACTCAGCTTCCTTTTTTAGATAACCTTCTTTTTCTATCGTGATATCGTAGCTGAGCATGTCATTAATCTTCTTATCTTCCAATTCGTTGTGATAATCTCCGCTTTGGTCAGTAACAAACTGTATGGTTTCATTGCTTTCTGTGTCTTTCATGGTAATTTTAGCATTTTCAACCGGTTCGCCCGATTCTTTTTCGGTAATTAGAAAACGGAGGGAAATGTCCGGGATTTTTTTCAGAACTACATCAGCTCTTGTCGATTTTGTTACGCCTGTCGTATTGAGGCTGTTACTGCCTTGCGTATAGTCCGTTTTATCGCCGGTGAGGCTGTATTTTTTGTCAGCTTGGGCTAAAAATTTATAGTAACCGTCTTCTTGGGTTTCTGCGGTTTTTAGAACTTGACCTTCAGTATTATACAGTTTTACTTGTGTATTAGCTAATACATTGTTTTTCGAGTCTTTAGCGTAGCCTTCGATATATATTCCGAACGGGCGATGCATGGTAAAGGCATAAATATCATCGTCGCCGCTGCCGCTTGGCCGGTTGGATGAGAAAAAGCCTTTTTCCATTTCGGTATCTGCGCTTAGCGCAAAATCATCATAGCTGTTGTTCACCGGCACACCGAGGTTTACGGGTTTGGTGAATTTGCCGTTTTCATATCTTGAATAAAAAATGTCCAATCCGCCAAGGCCTAAGTGCCCATCCGAGGCAAAGAAAAAATAACCGCTGTGATGAAAAAACGGAAACATTTCTTTGCCTTCGGTATTGACCACAGTTCCAAGGTTTTCAGGCTTTGTCCATTCATTATTTTCATTCCTTTTGCTTAACCATATATCAGTTTCGCCTTGTCCACCCGGCATATCGGATACAAAAAACATGGTTTTGCCATCGGGTGTAAGGGCTGCATGACCTACGGAATATTCTTTATCATTGTATGGAAATGTTTGTGCTTCCTGCCATTCGCCGTCTGCAAATTCAGAATAATACAATTCCAATTTTATCACCTCATCAGAGCTTTTGGCAGTATAATTATTTCGTGTGTAAACCATAAAATCGCGATCGGCATTAAAACTCACCGGGCCTTCGTGGTATTTTTTATTGAAATCTTTCTGAAATTTTCTTACTTCGCTCAATTCATTGTCTTCCGACACATCGGCAATGTATAAATCCAAAAATGGCAGCTCATTCCAATTCCATTTACGTTTCACGGGCGTTATGGCTTCTCTTGTAGAAGCAAAAACCACCGTACTGTCGCTGAGATAGTGTGCACCAAATTCTTGATGAATGCCGTTAATGGCCAAATTCTTAATGCTAAAGCGTTGATTATCTTTTAGTAAGATGTTTCGGTATTCCGGATTTTCGGAAAAACGCTTGGCGCGACTGTCATCGGGAGACATTTTGGCGTAAGTCGACAACTGCTTCTCAGCTTCGTCGTACTTTTGATTGATTTCCAAAACGTAGGCATACTGATATACATCATCGCGCGTTTTCTCTTCGCTTGTGGCCAGTTCGACATAGTATTTTTCGGCATTTTCATAGTCGCCGGAATAGAAATAACTCTCGGCCAATTTTCTCTTAATTTCGGGTGTCTTGTCCGAAACTCTTTCAAATTTTTCAATGCTCTCCGGATACGAATAGCCGGCATATAATTTCTCGGCTTTTTTCAGCACGGGACTTTGTCCGAAGCCCTGCCCAAAGAGCATAATTCCTGCTGAAAGAAGAATGTATTGTATGAATTTCATAACTTATATTTTTTTATGATTAGAAATATCTTGGTGAACGGATTTTTTGTTTCTCTCCGAAAATAAAATCGTATCGCAGCATCACTTCGTGGCTTCCGCCGTTGTAGCGAAAACTTGTATTCGTGAAAGACCAATCATAAGAATATCCGAAAGCAAACTGATCGGTGATATTCATGCCGGCCAGCAGTCCGGCGGCATCACCGGTACGGAACATGGCTCCAAGCCAAATTCGGTCTCTGAAATACAAAGTACCCGTCAAATCAACTTCCATCGGAGCGGCTGCCGTTACTTTTACGAAAGTGGTGGGTTTGAATTTAAGGTCTTGATTTAAAGTCAGCATCGTACCGGCTATAAAAAAGTAATGCTTTTCTTCCGAAGCCGGATTGGTGTTTCCGGAGGTGCTGTTTTCGGCAAAATCATTTTCCAACAATTTGGGCGATGATGCACCAAAGTAATATTTATCGGTAAAGTAATAGAGTCCGAAACCAAAGTTAGGCAACAGTTTACTCTGAATATTATTTGCAAAAGCCGGATCTAAAGCATCGCCGGTAGCGAGTTGGTTAAGTTCGTTGCTCATCATGTTCATGCCGGCTTTGATGCCGAAAGCGAGATGGGCTTTTTGACTTACCTTTATTTTATAAGAAAAATCCAGAAAAAAGCCGGTGGTATTGGTCGGGCCAATGGCATCGTTAATAAATGACAGCCCGATACCGGTGTTCTTGAACAAGAGCGGACTGTGCATATTAATGGTTTGTGTGGTAGGCGCGCCGTCAAAACTCACCCATTGTGAGCGGTGAAGCCCGGTAACGGTAAGAGCATCGCGGCTGCCTGCATAAGCCGGGTTAATGGCTATGGTGTTGAACATGTAGTGCGTAAACATGGCATCTTGTTGGGCATTGGACGTAAAGAGCAGGCCAAATGCGAGAACAGATATGAGTAATATTTTCTTCATGGTATATATTATATTTATGATAAAAAATAAAAAGAGGGAGCCCGAAGGCTCCGCCCTTTTCTATCGGCTAAGATATATGAATCCTTTTACGGGTTTGGAATCGTCTCCGAGTTCTATGATGTAGAAGTATGTACCGGCCGGTAATTCGCTTCCGCCTACCGAAACGCCGAACATATTAGTTCCGTCCCAGTCGTTAAGGTAAGGTGAGGCTTCATATACTTTGTTACCCCAGCGGTTCATAATAATCACATGGTTTTCGGGATAAGCATCCAAACCGGGTATTTCAAATCGGTCGTTAAATCCGTCATTGTTGGGCGAGAAGCCTTCGGGAACGGTGACGGTACGATTAAGTGTGATAATCTCTTTATCGGAATTATTGAATGAGTCCGGGTCAAAGCTCTCACTTTCTACGCTTGCGGTGTTTTCATACTCACCTTGCGCTTCAACTCTCACAGTCATTACTAAATTTTCCGAATCTCCGTTTTCCAAGATATTTATCATCCATTCAGGCTCATTCCATTCGCCTTCAGATACTACCGTATTAACTAAGCTGTAACCGTCAGGAAGAATATCCGTAACAATCACATTTTCGGCTGCATCCGGCCCATTGTTAGTTACAATAATCGTAAATTGAATTTCATCCCCGGCGACCGGTTTATTATTATCAACTGTTTTGCTTAGCGATAAATCGCTTTCAGGATCTTCATTCCCGGGTGTTACCGCGGCATCGTCTTCATCGTTGCTCGATGTGGGGTCGTTTTCGTTTGCCGAAGCGGTGGCGGTATTGGTATAATCGCCGTTTGCATTAACCGTGGCGGTGATTTCCAAACTTGCGTTTGCTCCGTTGGCAAGATTGCCGACAGTCCAAACTCCGGTTCCGGAATCATACGTACCGCTGCTGTTGTCGGATACATAAGTATATCCGCTCGGGAGCTGATCGGTAACAGCTGTGCCGGTGGCATCGCTCGGGCCGTTATTGGTAACGGAAATTGTAAATATTACATTATCGTCCACATTGGCCGTTGCGTTATCGACTGTTTTTGTAAGTGATAAATCAGATACTGCGCCGGGTGTTACCGTGGCATCGTCTTCATCGTTGCTCGATGTGGGGTCGTTTTCGTTTGCCGAGGCAGTGGCGGTATTGGTATAATCGCCGCTTGCATTTACCGTGGCGGTGATTTCCAAACTTGCGTTTGCTCCGTTGGCAAGATTGCCGATTGTCCAAACTCCGGTTCCGGAATCATACGATCCGCCGCTGTTGTCGGATACATAAGTATAACCGCTCGGGAGCTGATCGCTGACAGCTACGCCGGTGGCATCGCTCGGGCCGTTATTGGTAACGGTGATTGTGAAAGTTACATCTTCGCCCACATTGGCCGTTGCGTTATCGACTGTTTTTGAGATAACTAAATCGGCGCTTAGTACGGGTATTACCGTAATTGTTACCGTTGCAATATCGCAGTCGCCGTCCGTATCACAGACTTGGTAGGTAAATTCATCCGTACCGTTGAAGTTGGGATTGGGAACGTAGGTGTAAGTGCCGTCCGTATTCAAAGTTAAAGTTCCGTTGGAAACATCGGTGTCTAATGTTACGGTGATTCCGCCGTCTCCCAAACCGGTATCGTTATCGAGAACGGTGGTTCCGTTAAGGGTGCCGTTTTCATCTACGCTGTCGGTATCATCGTTGGCAACAGGTAAATCGTTTACCGGATTTACGGTGATGGTTACCGTTGCAATATCGCAGTCGCCGTCCGTATCACAAACTTGGTAGGTAAATTGGTCTGTTCCGTTGAAATCGGCATCGGGAACGTAGGTGTATGTGCCATCCGGATTCAAAGTTAAAGTTCCGTTGGAAACATCGCTGTCTAAACTTACGGTGATGCCGCCGTCTCCCAGACCGGTATCGTTATCAAGAACGGTGGTTCCGTTAAGGGTGCCGTCTTCATCTACGCTGCCGGTATCATCGTTGGCTATGGGTGCATCGTTCACCGGATTAACGGTAATGCTCACTGTAACCGTGTTCCCGTCTTCCGTTCCGTCATTGACTTTGTAAGTAAAGCTGTCAGAAGTGGTTTCCGAACCATCGTGCGTGTATGAGAATGTACCGTCGGGATTCAGCGTAAGCGTACCGTTTGAAACATCCGAAACTAAAATGGCTGTAATGGCATCGCCGTCAGCATCTGAATCGTTGTTAAGAACCGAAGTGGTTGAACCGTCGGAAAGAACCGTTACCGTGGCTCCTTCATCAACAGTTATGGCATCGGCTGCGGCTACGGGTGCATCGTTCACCGCCGTTACATTTATTGTTATTTTATAGGCACTTGTTGAATACTCAATTGCATCGTGTACCTTAAAATTAAAATAGGTATATGGCGCTCCATTTTCATCAGCATCAGGCTTAAACGTCAGTTGATTGTTATCAATTGCAGTTTTCAAAATTTCGTCGTATGGCGATAGAAGTTCTCCTGCATCAATTATTCCGTCTTTGTTTGCATCGTTAAATAATTTTCCTTCGGACGGAGTGGATGTCAGCAGTATTTTGTCTAATGCATCACCGGCATCAGGGTCTGAGAAATTAAATTCAGCCGATGCAAATATATAATCGGTATCCTCTATGGTTGTAACGATATTATCTGCAGCTGTTGGTGGTTCATTAACGGGCAATACTCTTATTTCTATTGTGTTGGCAGGCGAGGAGTAAGCAGCACCATCATATACTGTAAAATCGAATGAGGTATACAGATAATCGATAGCTATATCGCCGGATTCGGTAGCAGTAGGGACAAAAACCAATTTGCCGGCATACAGCTCGTCTTTGGTGATTATATCTAATGCCGAAACTTCTTCGGAACCATCGTAAGTGCCATCAAGATTCGCATCTTTATAGAGTTTGCCTTTTGCAGGAATGGATGAAATTTCTAATGAATGAAAATTATCGCCGTCGGGATCATTAAATTCAATATCGCTGTCTGTGGAAACATATTTTGTGTCTTGATCTGTTGTAACAGTTTTATCCGCAGATGTCGGCGGGTCATTTACACCGTTCATTGTAATATGGCATAAAGCGGATCCGCTGGTCAGCCCATCATTTTCATCAGTTACTCGAACAGCTATTAAGCGCGTATCAGTATTTGGCAGATCAGAAGTGTTTTCGTACTGAAAAAGATTTATGGCATTTTGATAATCTGCTTTAGATTGTGTTCCTGTGATATTCACTATTGCATCTCCTTGTGATGCCGTTGTCGTAATTCCATAGGAACTTAATGTTGAAGCATCCCAGTATAAGCCTTCATTGCTTTCACCATCCAAAGGGTTAAATATTTCAATGGTAGCAGATGTTATATTAACTCCATCATCAGTAATTTCTACATCAGTATCCGAAATATTAATTCTCGGACCGTCTTCATTGTAGGTTGTAGCGTAATCGGTGTAGTGTAACGAACCGGAGTGGCTGCTTTCATCTTTGTCAAGCGTAATTAAAGGAGCCTTCAAAGTGCAGTCTTGGAATATAAACGGCCCAATGGTATTATTTGAGTAATCGCACTCGGGATAAGGAGAATTAGGTAAAACCGTTGCAGTTGTTGTGTAACCGCTTCCATCTAAATCATTACCAACATCCAAATTATCGTTTATGGTTATGTATATATTTCCATCGAAGCCGTCGCCTTCTGCATCAAGGTCGGTCATTTTGATGTCAAACACGTGGGTTTCTTTGGCATTTAAAGGAAGAAGATCAACCATAACAATTTCTTGTTTAAGAAACCTTGCTCCCGCTACTGACGGGTCGCCATCGTAAAAAGTTATGGGAACTTCAAAAAGGTCGGCATGTCCATCACCGTAATTAAAAATATTAAGTACAAAGTCAACTTGATCATTATCTGCGCCATGACATAGGTTGTCGATACTTTTTACTTCAATAGTAAAATCGGGTGCCGGGAAGAACGGGTTGCCGGCCTTATCAATCCGATACATTTGCGTGAGATAGTTATTCAGGCTCGGAACAATATGATTTTGCTGCATAACAGCCGGAACGGTTAAATCATCGTTGATATTAACGTAATTATAGGTACGCTGATTAAAAATGCTTCTTGATGAAATCCACGGCGTTAATCGGTCTCTGTAAACCCTTAAACCTTCGCTGCAAGTTACTATTATCTGTGCTCTGTTGTTTTTATTAACATCAACAATAATCGGATGCTCACTTCCTGTTCCGCTGCTGCAGACGGTTAGATCTGTAATTAAACCATTGGCGGTATTGTAGGCACTATTGGATGTTAACAGAACTTTTTCATTTCCGAGTCCATCACCTGCACTCTCATATACCCATAGGTCGGTTTCGTCTCTGTAAACCATTTCAACGGTTCCGTCTCCTTGGAAATCGAAAAAATTGCTGGCGGTTTCTCCCGAACCGTCAGAATTAGAGAGCCCCCAAACCTGATCAAGTTCACCGGTAGCATCATTAGCTCTCAATACTTCAACATAGCTGCCGGAAACAACGCCAATCTCCGGTCGGTTTTCGGAATCACCGTCAACATCACCAATAGCGGCAACTCCTCCTTTGCTGCTGCCGCCCAATACGCGAGTGTCATAAATTGACAGGTTTGTCAACGGATCCCAAACAGAAATGCGGCCTTGTCCAACTACTACTACATCTAAATTTCCGTCGATATTAATATCGCCCAAAGAGACTTTTTGACCGGCATCACTATCACCACCGGCGCCATTTACCCATGGCTCATGAACTCCGGTTGGATCAGCTCCCCAAACATCTTCGACGTTTCCGGTTGCTAAATCGACGGTGTAAACTCTTGTTCCCACAATAAATTCAACGCCGTCGGCATAAGCAAGTGCCCCTGTTCCCGGATCAAATCCTGTCGGTATCACATCGGCATAAGCGTAGTGGTCTTTCCAGTATATATGGCTCGCAATATGACCGGGTGCACCTCCGGTTTGAGCAATTAAATCAACCAAAACTGCGCCGGTAGCAATGTTATAAATTTTGGCTGTTTTGTTTCCGGATTGTTCTCCGTAAAACAATAATTCAGGTGTACCGTCTTCATTGAAATCGGCTATATCCGGACTAAAGCCCCTTCGTGTATGGGCATTCGCAATAGGCCAACTGCCGTTGGTGTATTCATTCCAGTTTGTCCCGTCAAAATCATAACGATAGATTTTATTATCGCCGGTACCTTCCTTTCCTGTTGCTATAAATATTTCTACATAGGGATCCGAATCAACATCTGCTAATGTGACACCGCTGTGGTTATTTGCTAACACTAAGGGGATGAAATATTTCAACTCATCATTTATCGGGTCGAAAATAAAAATGCCGTCATCGCCACCGTATGCGCTAACCACAACAATTTCCATATTGCCGTCATTATCCATATCGGCCACTTTGGGTATGGCATATCCATAGGGTTGATAATCATAAGACGGGCCGGCTCCTTTTACTTGGTAGTTTCCGGCCAAAAATTCATTTGACAACTGCATTCCAAATTCTTTGGAATCGGGTAATATGGTTCTACAGTAATCTGCATCATAGAAACCACATTTTTCGCTTGCATAACAATCAGGGTCATAGCAATCAATTAACCCGTCACCGTCATTATCTATGCCGTCATCGCAGACTTCCTGAGCAACAACGCCTTGCATAAAGAACAATCCAAAAAGTATGGAAAGCACTGTTCTTAATCCTTTTGTGTGGAGTAAATTCGTATTCATATTATTTATTTTTTGTTTTCTTAACTGTAATTAATTATATTTTTTGCTGCGTTTGATAATCAATAATTAAACGCTTATTAAAACAAGTTGCTGATCATTCAAATTTGCGGCTATTTTTCTTAATTTTTTATGAAGCCATAACTGCTTATTTCCGGCAGGCATCACAGATGTCTCTGTCGTTGGGTTCGGATGTAATCTCGGAATATGTGGTGTATCACCTTTAATTCTGTCATTATTATGAACCCGTATGTTCTTTGGCAGATATAACCTTCATGCTTAAGCTCTGAAACAGATGTTTCGTTCAGTATGCCGTTTCAAAGATAATGCCTTTGGTTTGGGCATTTGCCGAGAAGAAGCTCAGAATGCTGAGGCTAATACTTAAAAGCTTTCTTTTTAAAAGTAGAAATTATTCCATATAATTATTTTTATTGTTTCGTTTTAATAAGCGATTTATTTTCGATCTTGTTTTAGTTCCAAATTTTTGTTTGAATCTTTATTTTCACGGATGATATTTTTTCTTTGCTTCACCAAGTCTTTATATATTCTGCGCAAAACTGTATTTTTGTTTATTGCTTGTTGGTTGTCCTGTTTCATCTGCTCATTCATAAATAACTCTTTTTTTGCAAATATACGGATACAAATATGCTTTGTTCCGAAATAGGGGTGTACAAAAGGTAAACAAGTCGGTTTAGTTTTGACGAATGGTGCAATATTTGGCTTGAATGGTCAAAAAAGTTAAGATAAAAAGGGAGTACAACTGAAAATGTCCGGTCAGAATGCACATTCTCAATTAGTAGTTTGAGAGAAAAGATTGCAGATTAGCGTTACTTTCAATCTCAAGTTTTTTTCTGAGTCGTGAGCGTGCCGTTTTTACACTGTCTTTGTTTATGAACATTACGGCGGCAATATCTTTTGAGCTAAGGCCCAATTTCAGATAGGCGCAGAGTTTTAGGTCGTTTTGTGTTAATTTGGGATAATCTGCTGTCAGGTTTTTATAAAAAGAGTCATAAACCGCATTGAAAGATGTTTCAAAATGCTGAAGATCATCAGATTTTATTTTATTCTCAACATCTTGGATAACGTCACCGATGAGTGTTTGGACTTTTTCGTTTCCCCCGGCATTTAAAGCCCTTTCAAGTTTTTTTGATATTTTTTTATTAAATTCATTGTTTCGGACAATCGCCAAAGTTTTTTCCGTCAGTTCGCTGTCTTTTTGTTTGATGAGTTGCTGTTGGGTTTCGGACAATCGGATGGAAGAATTGACTCGAGCAATCAACTCGGTTTCATCCACGGGTTTCGTAATAAAATCGTTGGCTCCGACATCAAGTGCTTTTTTCAGGTGATCGGAAGATGTCATAATACCGCTGGCCATTATCACGGGAATCTCTTTCAGTTTGGTATTTCTTTTTAAGTCTTCAATAAAGTCAATACCGTTTTTACCGGGCATATCCCAGTCTGTTATAATAAGGTCAGGAGTTACTTTTTTAGCAATGCTTACTGCCAAGTCTGCATTATTTGACTGATAGATTACATGTTCTTCAGAGTACTCAGCGAGTATATTCATGATGATTTGGATATTTTGCGGCTCATCATCGAGTATAAGTATTTTTGCTTTGTGTATCATAAGAGCGGATTATAGTGTGCATTGATTGGCTTATTTAAGTAATTCGTGATATTCTTCCGAATTGATGGTAAATATTGCATTACGCAGTTGGTCTAACCATTTTTTGATGTTATCATTCCGGTTTTCGGGAATTTTAGTCAGTATCCGGTTTACTTCGGTTGCCTGATAGGGTTCCAATTTTTGTAATTTAGAAATATAGGGCTGTAAAAATTTTCTGTTTTCTTCACTAAGCATAATAACCGGTGCTTTTTTAATTTCTGCGAGTTGCCTGCCGGTGCTTGCACATATTGCCGACGGAAGTCTGAAGCTGAAAGTGATTTGCGATTCTTTGGGTTTTGTTATAATCAACTTTTTGTTGTGAGCTTCTAAGGCGAGTTTGCAAAATTGCAGTCCGATTCCTGATGATTTTGCTATACCGAGGCTTTCTTTTTTTTCGGATGTAAATGTGTTTTGCAGATATTGAAAAGCGTTTTCCGACAATTCTTCTACAGAATTACTAACGGCAATCAAAACATCGGCATCTTGCGGCTCTGCCAAAATATTAATGCGGCCGTTATTGGGCGAATATTTTACGGCATTGCTTAGCAAATTCAGAATAATACGCTCGAACAAATGTTGGTCGGCTTCCACGCATAAATCATTGAAAATGTCTAAATCAACGGAGATGTTTTTTTGCAGGATAACTCGTTTAAGATGAACCATGGATTTATCAAAAGCAGCGGCAATATTGATAACGTTTTTTTTAAGGGATATTTTTTTCTCATCCAATTTATAAATATCAATGATATTGTCAATCAGCAGCAGCATTTTGCCAATGGCTGTTTTAGAATCTGAATCGGAAACCGATTGATTAATAGTGTTGAGCGGTACTTTCAGGTCGTGTACAATCATGGCCGTAACCATTTGCTTAAATTGTTGATTTTCAAGCAGTCGGATGTTTTTCTCTTGTAATTCTTCATTCGATATTTGCAACTGTTGGTTAAGCCGGTCTAATTGATTTTTTTGTTTTTCAATTTCCTTTGTGCGTTTGGCTGCCAGAGCTTCCAATTTCTTATTTTCGGCTCGTATGGCTCTCGTTCTGATTTGTATAATTATTACAAAGAAAAAATAGAGACCGAGGAATGCTGCTGTATAAATCAAAAAACGATAAGGATACAGTCGGTCTTCTTTATAACGCAACAAATAATGCGTGTTGTTTTCGGAAGTGAAAGATATGTGCGTTTCATTATCAGAATTTGTCATGGTGCTGAAATAGGTGGCTCTTTTACTTTCAAGCGTCAGGCTTGCCGGATGTTTAAGGCGCTTATCCAATACGGTTATTACCTTATTGTAGCTGATAATCGTTTCCTGATCGCCGTTTTTATCAATATCTGTGTAGTATATTGTAGGTTTTAAATTCTCCGTACTTTCGGATACCGGTATTTGGTTTATTTTGCCGACTCGGTTAAGCTCATTATCGTATTTATGAATGGTACCTTGCGGATCCAGAATAGCGACATGATTATAATTTGCGGGATTTTTCAGCAAAACAAAGAATTTGCCTTTTAATTCCGGAAGTGCTTTACTTTCTGACAGACTCCCGTCGGAGCTAAATAAGTAGGCTTGTGTTACAGATGATTTTTGTCGCAATTGGGATTGCAGCACAAAAAGATCAAATTGATCGGAATTATCTTTCTTTATCGGAGCAGCCTGCAAGTGTGTGCCCGACTTACCGATTGGTATCGGCTCAAAGGCTTCTCGGAGTTGTTTGTCACAAAGCAGCAGCCAGGCAGCCGTATCGGGATGTGCCACGCCTTCTCTGTCGCGGTGATTATCGGTGGCAAAGCTCGAAAAAATCAGTTTTTCACTTTTGCCGTCATTAAAATCAAAGAAATATTCCGGAAAAAAGTGAATACCGTCTGCATCATACACGTATAAACTGTCGTTTTTTACATCGTAGGCATACATGGCGCGCGGCCGGTAGGAAAAACCGGCAGTGATGTTAAAGAGTATTTCTTTGTAACCGTCTTGATTTATATCGCGCGAGATATTTTTTGTTTCTGCGGAAAAGTCATAAGAACCATGTATGTTTTTTTCAATGGTGGTGATAAATCGGTCTTTAATGAATGGTGTGCTTAAATTGGGGTACTCCACTGCATTTAAAAAAATACTGTCTTTTGACATGGTAAGAAAATAATGCTCTGAAAATCCGTTATCGTCAAAATCTTCAAATGCTGATAAATGATGTTCAGGAATTTTCTTTTTCATGTTTAGTTGTTCCATTACATAACCGGCATTATCGGTATATATAAATGCATTATTGCCGCCGTAACTGTTTTTTATTACAGTTTCGCTTATGTTGTCCGAATTTAAGTCGGCATACATTATGGTTCTTCCCTGCGAATTGCTTATGCGTATTGGTTCCAATCGGTATTTTTGAAATAAGGGAGGCAGCAAACTTACTATTGCAATGTACACAGCAAGCGAGATGAAAAAAGGAAGATTTACAAATTTTGACAGCTTAAAATTCATCCTGATGTTTTGAGAAACTTTTTCACAAAGATACTATAATAGCGCAAAACCGATAGCTTTTCTTTGATGAAGCCGTATTGTCATTTGTCTCATTTTTTTCGGACTTCCTCTTTTTCTCCGGAAAAGTTCAAGATTTATTTCTCCCGGAAATAAAAATAAATATATTTGTGTAGTATTTTGATTTATATCAGTAAAAATCTTGTTGTAAACTATATTTATAAATATCCTGAGTGTGAAAAACCCTAAAGATTGTCTTAATTGCCCTTATCGTTGGAGATACTTAGACGTGCTTTCGGATAAATACATTCGAGAGATACAAGATAATTGTACGATTATAAAATATGCTAAAGGAGAGATTATTTGCAAACAGGGCACAAGTGTAACGCATGCTTTGTATGTTGCCAAAGGGATGGTGAAATTGTATATAGAAGGTGAAAAAAAATTAATTTTGAAAGTCATTAAGGCCGGTAACTATGTTGATTTGCAAACGCTTTTCGGTGATTTGGAGTATCACTATTCCGTATCAGCTGTTGTTGATTCGCAAATATGCATGATTGATTCCTCCGTAATTTTGGATATTGCCCGTAATAATCCGGAATATCTGTATAAAATGACCAACGCCATCAGCGATGCAAGCAATTATATCTATAAGAAAGTCAGCAGCCTCAGCCGAAAACAATTGCGGGGAAGACTTGCCGAAACTTTGTTTTATTTTGCCGAAGATATTTTTGAAAGTACCACTTTTGTTTTGCCTTTTTCTCGGCAAGAGCTGGCCGATTTTACATCCATGTCCATGGAAAATGTAGTGCGAATTCTTACCGAATTCAAAAAAGAAAATGTAATAAATGCTAAAAATCGGGAAATTGAAATTTTGCAGCCCGATACTTTAAAGCGAATCAGTGATTTGGGCTGATGCATTTGAAAACGGTTTTAAAATTCGCAATTCAAAAAAATCCGGACATGCTTAAATCACTTCCCGATACAGAAATTTTTGAAAATATTACTTAGAACCTCATCGGCAGATATTTCACCGGTGATGGAGCCTATATGCTTAATAACTTCCCGAATGTCTTGACTGAGAAGATCCACGGGCAATTTGGCATTGAGCGCTTCCTTAACTCGCTCGCCGGCTTCGGCGGCTACAGTTAAAGCATATAAATGCCTTGTGTTGGTTACCACCGTATCGTTGAGCCGATCTTTGCTGTAATGAACGGCATCGGTTAAGATACTAAGCAGGCTGTCAATGTTTTCTTTGTATTTCGCTGATATGGCTGCGGTCTTATATACGCCCAAACTCTCCGGTGTCGGGAGCTTGAAATTATTAATACGATCGGTTTTGTTAAAGACAATGACTAATTTCTTACCTTTGGTCTGCTCGCTGATTTCTTCAATCTTTTTAAGGGCATTATTTTTTTCGGCATCGGCCAATAATAGCACAATATCGGCTTTTTGGATTTTATCCATGGTTTTTTCAATGCCCAGATTTTCAATCCGGTCGGTGGTTTGGCGAATGCCCGCCGTATCTATAAAGCGAAACAACATGCCGTTTATCGACATAAGATCTTCCACGGCATCACGCGTGGTGCCCGCAATATCGGAAACTATGGCTTTATCCTCGTTGAGCAGCGCATTGAGCAAGGTGGATTTTCCTACATTCGGTTCACCGATAATAGCAACCGGGACACCGTTTTTAACAGCATTGCCTAATTCAAAAGAATCTCGAAGTTTTTCTATTTTTGTGTTTATGGTATCCATGAGTTTATTCAATTCTCGGCGGTCGGCAAATTCCACATCTTCTTCGCTGAAGTCAAGCTCCAATTCAATTAGAGAAATAAAATGTAAGAGGTTTTCACGCAAGTTTTTTAAGTCTTTGGAGAAGCCTCCTCTCAATTGTTGCAGCGCCACTTTATGAGCAGCTGCAGTTTCCGATGCAATCAGATCGGCTACGGCTTCGGCTTGCGAAAGATCCATTTTGCCGTTAAGGAAAGCCCTTTGAGTAAATTCTCCGGGAGCCGCCGGTTCGGCTCCGTGTTTTATCAGCAGATTTAGGATTTTTTGTCGCACATACATGGAGCCGTGGCAGGAAATTTCCGCCAAATCTTCGCCCGTATAAGATTTTGGTGCTTTGAAAACTGAAATAAGCACTTCGTCGATCAATTCACTGCCTTCGTATATGCGCCCGAAATGTACGGTATTAGCAGCTTGTTCGCTGAATTTTTTGTTTTTGCCCGGGGCACGAAATATTTTATCAGTAAGGGCAAAAGTCTCCGGCCCGGAAATACGAATAACGGCCAAAGCCCCGCTTCCCGAAGGTGTAGCTGCTGCACAAATGGTTGAGTTAGGGTACATATTTATAATTTTTGAATTAGGCATTTTATTAATATTTGCATTATTTTTATTCACAAGCTCTACGAAAGCTATGATTTGCAAAAAAAGTTTCTTCGATTAAGAATGCAGGCTGCAAAATATGATTTTTTCTCGCTTTTATATCCTGTCAACCCCCCTGTCCCCTTCTCCAAGGGGGAATCCGAAAATCGCCGGTGTACTGTAATTTTAAAATTTGTGGTATTCATACGCCTAATTCAATATAATTTATAATCTGCATATTTTTTGCAAAGGTATAATGTTTTTTCATCTCCTGCTTTAAGATAAGCTACAAATACAGAAGTCATAAAACTTCTCATCAAAAAAATCAGGCAATCTGCGGAAAAAAAATAATTTATAAAAAGCATAAATGAATCCGGTGTATTAAAGTAAGCCGCACTCAAGTCTGCTTCGGCTGAAGCGGGAGGAGGCAGGAAAATATCTTTTCAACTTTTATACAAGCAAAGGCTCCGACTTAAGGTTTTTAATCAAATTGCAGGCAAATATATTTCTTTTTTAGAATTGAATGCCGTATATTTGGAAAAGTATTTGTATTGTGTTGATAAAAAAATAATTACAGGCAATACAATTTTTTTAATTTTATACAGTTTTATATTTATGTTGAAATAATGAGCTGTCTATTTGGTACTAAGGTTTATTGCCGCTTAATTCTTGTGAATTGAGAGGTATGTCACAAACTAAAAACCAATTATTTTTGCAATTTATTGAAACATTGTATAATTTTGTATTCGTGTTGCAAAATGCAGCATGATTTTTTCTAACTAAATTTTTTAAACAATGATGAAAAAAATTACTTTCCTATTGGCGGCTCTTGTGTTTACGTTTGCCGTTGCCGATGCACAGAAGTTGTTACGCAGCGGTGATGTGCAAACAAAAACACAAAAAGCCATAACAGAAAAAGGCTTTTTAGCTGAAGAAATTTTCGCTGAAGACTTTGAAGATTATAATGGAGATGATGTAACCCTTGCTAGTGAGGGTTGGATGATCTATGACGAAGATGGTGACGACTATAATTGGTTCGTTGCATCAACTACTACTTTGTCTCAAGTAGTAGTATCCGAGTCCAGTTATCAAGATGACAATGATGATTGGCAAGCGCTTACTCCGGAAAACTGGTTGGTTTCGCCCGCCATTGACCTAAGCTCTTATACTGAAACGATAGTATTAGATTGGAGAGCATTTGCTTTTAGTACTGATTTTCCGGCTGAGAACTATAAAGTAGTTGTTTCAACGACCGGCAATACAGTGGCCGATTTTTCTACTGACGATATAGTTTTTGAAGAAACACTTGGTACGGATATTTATGAACGAAGGGTTGATTTGTCTGCCTATGCAGGTGAAGAAATTTATCTTGCCTTTGTACATTACGATTGTACTGATATGTATATTCTTGGAATTGACAATATTGCAGTTGGTACTCCGGCCACAACTTACACAACTACATTTAATGTAGACATGACCGATGTGGAAACTGACGTATTTGACCCGACTGTGGACAAACTGTATGTAACCGGATCTATGGTAGATTGGGCAGAACCCGGTTTATATGGCTCGTTAGAGTTAACCGATATTGGTTCCTCAACTTACTCAGCAACCATTGAATTGCCTGACGGCGATTACGAATACAAATATTTCGTAGTTAAAGACGGTCAAACAGAACCCGGTTGGGAAAACGGCGAATGGGAAGGCGGTGCAGACCGTACATTTACTGTTGCCGGTGCAGAACAGACCTTGAATGATGTATGGGGTGACAATCCCAATAGCGTTGAAGAAGTTGCTTTCGAAGCTGACATCAACGTTTATCCGAATCCTTCTACCGGATTGTTCAACATCACAACTACAGAAAGCGTGAAACTCGAAGTATTCGACATTAGCGGAAGAACTGTGAAGTCACAAATCATTGACGGAAACACTCAAGTACAATTGAGAAACGCCGGCATGTATTTCTTCAGATTCTCTAACGAGAATGGTTCAACTGTGAACAAAGTTATTGTTAAATAACAAGAATACAGAACGATAAAATTAGAAAAGCCTCTGCTTCGGCAGGGGCTTTTTTTGTGCTTTCATTTTTGAAATATCCTATTTCTTTCTTTGGCGCCTGCTTGTAAAAAAAAACTAAATAATGAATCCTCCCGGTGCTTGCAAACGCCGAAAAGATGTAATCATGTTTCAAAATACTTAGATAAAGTTTTAGTTTTCACGCTGAATTAGAAAATATTTTCATATATTAGCAAAGTGTTTGTAAGATAAGAGAGCCAAACAACAACCGAATATTCAAAATAAATTTCCCAATTTAAGTCGCAGAGCATAAGAAGCAACAAATATATAAGTAAAAAAACTTTTGTATAGTCAAAGATATTATTTATAATTGCATCGGTTTTTACAAAAGTCCAAAATTTTGATCCTTAGGACTAAACTATCGCATTATTTTCCGGAACTGAAAAACTATTTCACATAAAAGCTTCACAGCTTGATACTCCAATTTTACACTATTGAATTTTTACATTACTTACCAAAAAATTATTAAATTAATTACTAATGGACGACATCAAAACGTTAGAGACCAAAAAAGTACTCGAACTTCGTACAATTGCCAAAGCTTTGGGAATAAACCGAGCCGACCGATACAAGAAACAGGAACTGATATATAAAATACTGGATCAGCAAGCCGAAGAAGAAGCTAAAACGAGTTCGGGAAATAAGCCTCCGGAAAGAAAAGAGCCGGCAAAAGCTAAAGAGCATACTCAAGCTGTAAGCAAAAGCCGAAATGAAAAAGAAGAGAAAAGTAATGATCGGCATCAACAAGTAAACCACAACAAGAATAATGCGCAAAAAAAGCAAAGAAAACGCATTGTTCGAACCAAAGATCCAAAGAAAAACGATTACGATAAAACTTCTGACAGAAGGAATGCCTATGACAAGTCTTCCGACAGAAGGAAGCAAACGAGAACCAAGACCGATAACGGTGATAAACAAAAAAACGAGCATCGCCAAAACGAACAAAAGTTTGATCCTACTTATGAGTTTGATCCGATTATACGAAATTCGGGAATTCTTGAAGTGATGCCGGACGGATACGGATTTTTGCGTTCATCGGATTACAATTATTTTAATTCACCGGACGATATCTATGTTTCGCAATCGCAAATTAAATTGTTTGGCCTTAAAGACGGCGACACCGTAACCGGTAATATTCGTCCGCCTAAAGACAATGAAAAATATTTTCCTTTAATAAAAGTGGAAGAGATTAACGGCCGGCCGCCGGAAACCATTCGAGATCGAATACCTTTCAGCCACCTCACACCGCTTTTCCCTGAGGAAAAATTTAATATCACCGGGAAAGAGTCCACATTATCTACCCGCATTATCGATTTGTTTGCGCCATTGGGGAAAGGCCAACGCGGACTTATTGTTGCGCAACCCAAAACGGGTAAAACCGTATTGCTCAAGCATATAGCCAATGCTATTGCAGCTAATCATCCGGAAGTATATATGATTATTCTTTTGGTTGATGAGCGGCCGGAAGAGGTAACCGATATGGAGCGCAGCGTTAATGCCGAAGTAATATCATCAACTTTTGATGAGCGTGCCGAGAACCATGTAAAAGTTGCGGAAATTGCTTTGAAAAAATCTAAACGTCTCGTAGAATGCGGACACGATGTAGTTATTTTATTGGATTCCATTACGCGGCTTGCACGTGCATATAATACCGTATCGCCGGCTTCGGGCAAAGTACTCTCCGGTGGTGTGGAAGCCAATGCATTGCACAAACCTAAAAAGTTTTTCGGGGCAGCCCGAAACATTGAAGACGGCGGGTCTTTATCAATCATAGCTACGGCTCTTACCGATACCGGCTCAAAAATGGATGATGTTATTTTTGAGGAATTTAAAGGTACCGGTAATATGGAGCTACAGCTCGACAGAAGGCTTTCCAATAAGCGCATTTATCCGTCGGTGGATGTTATGGCATCCGGAACACGGCGTGAAGATTTATTGCTTTCGGAAGACATGGTTAACAAATTGGGTATTCTGCGCCGTTATCTTGCGGATATGAATCCCGTTGAAGCCATGGAATTTATGAAAAACCGCATGCAACGAACGCGCGACAATGAAGAATTTATTGCTACCATGAATTCGGGAGTATAAAATACCCTAAACACAAACCAAAGCCGAAAATAACTTGTTTTCGGCTTTGGCATTTTTGGTATCTGCTTCTTAATCGTTTCTTCACATAAATTTAATTCCTGCTTAAATCCAAAACTCCATCTATTCATTTCCTTTGTGTTTGTTAAAAATTACACGCATCGGAATGAGAAAAAATCGATTTACCATAAAAACTTGGCTGCAATCAACCGCATGGGGAATATTTGCAATTTTTGCTTTACTCGGCATCATTGTAATCGTGTACGTAAACCTTATCGGGAATTACTATGATATTTTGCAAAAAACCAATCGTTTAGCCTATCTGGAAGCTGAAATCAGAAAACTTGAGAAAAATTTCATTTATGAAGAAACCATAAATGACGAATACTACATCAGCCGTAAAAGTAATTATCTGACAGCCATTAACAGCCAAAAATCAGAAATAAAAAACTTGATCAAAGAATTAAAATCCAACCGATTTATCAAAAAACAAAATTTCTCGGAAGGTCTTAACTCTTTAGACAGTAATTTTACTCAGTACGAAGAGACTTTCAGCAATATGGTGGAATCTCTTACAAAAATAGGGTTTAAGGACTACGGGCTTACCGGTGAAATGCGAAAAAAAATTCATGCCGTTGAAAATTATATAACAAAACTTGATCACGGAAGCCGACTCTCGGTGTATATGCTAACACTCCGACGGCATGAGAAAGATTATTTTCTTAGAAAAGACAGCAAGTATATTGAGAAATTTAATACGGTAATTGAGGATTTTAATCAATTCATTGATAAGGAAACAGCTTCTGCCAATCTCAATGCCGATGACGGGAAATATTTGAAAGATTTGTTGAATGGCTACCAAGATTATTTTAACAAAATTGTAAATCTCGATATTCAAATAGGATTAAACGATAACAGCGGCTTGAAAAATAAGCTGAATATTACCGTAAGCGACATTGAAACGGCCATAATTCATATACGCAATTCCGTATCGGACATAGCCGACAGAAAAATAAATGAGGCTCTGATATTGCTTACTTCGGTCGGGGCAATACTCTTGGTAGGGGTTATTATTCTTATGTTGCGGCTTTCAAAACACATATCAAAATCCATTGCCCATGTTCACAAATACATTACCATTCTGGGGAAAGGGCAATTACCTTCATTCATTGTCTCAAAACGCAATGACGAAATTTCGGATATGACCGAATCCCTCAATATACTGATAGAGAACTTGCAAAATACGCGCCGATTTGCCATTGAAGTCGGCACGGGTAATTTGGATACCGACATCAATGTCTTTGACAATAAAGGCGACATCGGCGGAAGCCTGATAGAAATGCGCAACCAATTAGCACAGGTAGCCGAAGAACGCGAGCGAACAAAAAAAGAAGCTGACAGGCGGGCGTGGGTCAGCGAGGGCAAGGCGAGAAATGCAGAAATACTACGTTCGCCGGGCGATGACCAAAGCAAATTTTATTTCTATCTGCTTACCAATATTGTAGATTATCTCGGAGCTAATATAGGTGCTATATACATAATCAAAGATATTGATAATGAGGACTTAGGATATGAACTTACGGCCGCTATTTCCTACAACCATAATGATACGGACATCTTTTCGGAAACGGATGTAAAACGAAATACCTATATTTTCAGAGCTATCAAAGAACAGAAAATACTGACTGTCAATAATATCCCAAAAGGAAAGCTAAAACTTAGTTCATCCGTGGTAGAGTTTGAAATAAACAGTTTGATTGTTTCTCCTTTAAAACTGCGAGCTACTGACAAAATTGTAGGTGCTTTGGAAATTGGAGCGATGAAAAAATTCAAACAATATAAGATCGATTTGCTGTTGAGCATCTCAAATGATATTGCCATTGCCGTATCCAATATCATGCACCACCGTAAAACGGAAAGATTGTATAAACATACGCGTAAGCAGGCAGAACAATTGGCCGAAAGACAGGAAGAAATTGAACGTCAGAAAGAACTTCTGCAAGAGCAAGCCAAGACGCTTCAGGAATCAAACAATTTGTTGGAAATTCAAAAAGAACAAACCGCCGGCAGCATACGTTATGCTAAGAGCATACAAAATGCGGTATTGCCCGATAAAAAAATTCTTGAACGTGCTTTCCGCAATCATTTTCTTATCTTCAAACCGCGAGATATTGTTTCCGGCGATTTTTACCGCATCATGTTCAGTAGTGATAACGAACGCCCTTTGATTTTCCTCACCATAGCCGATTGCACCGGGCACGGCGTGCCCGGTGCTTTCATGTCTATGATAGGAAGCATGCTTTTGCAGCAAATAATTGATGCCGATAAAATAACCGACCCGAAACGTATTTTGAGCATACTTAATGAACGCGTTATTAAGGCCTTACATCAAAATAAAGCAGAGAACACTACCAATACCAACAAAGACGGAATGGACATAGCTTTGGTGCGTATAGAGCCTGTCAGCGATAATGATTATAAAATTGTTTTTTCCGGCGGAAAAATTGACATGTACTATTACCGGGTGCAAGAAGATAAAACGCTGCAAAAACTCAAAGCCGACAGAAAATCCATAGGCGGCCTTAATACACGCAGCGATAAAGAATTTACCGACTCCGAAATATCACTTTCTTCGGGCGACAAAATTTATATTTTTTCAGACGGCATCCCCGATCTAAATAACAGTGAACGTAAGCGCTTTTCAAGCAAATCCTTACTTAATCTCCTTAATAGTCTGAAAGACAAAAAAATGAAGACACAAAAAGCTGCAATTGATAACGAAATTATTCTGCATCAGGGGCAAGAGCCGCAACGTGATGACATGGCACTGATAGCTTGTGAATTAATTTGAAAATGTCCTTGCGGATTTGTATAAAAATCTGTTTTTGTATTAGAAGTTCTGAATTCACTCAATGGTTTTCATGTGTACACCGGCTTCATATTCCGTATTGAAAATCAAATCTTTAACTTTTTGGTAGTCTTCCGCGGAATTAACAAAATCTATGGTATTGGTGTCGATTATCAAAAATGCGAATTGTTTTTGATGCTTGAAATATTCAAAGTACCCGTCTTGAATTTTTTGCAGGTATTCGGCACTTATGTTTTGTTCGTAATCGCGCCCGCGGCTTTTAATATTTTCTATTAGTTTATCCGTATTTTTATGAAGATATACATACAAATCCGGTTTGGGTAATGAAGAATATATAATGGAGAAAATTCTTCGGTACAGAGCATATTCATCTCCGGAGAGTGTATTTTTTCCGAAAATAAGCGATTTCGAAAAGTAATAATCCGAGATAATCAACGAACGGAATACATCTCGGTTGCTGAGTTCATTTTTTAGTTGTTGGTATCGATCTGCCAGAAATGACAGTTCAAGTTGAAAGGAATAATGCTCCGGTTCATCATAAAATTTGGCCAAAAAGGGATTATCTGCAAACTGTTCATATACGGCTTTTGCGTTATAATCGGCTTTCAGCATTTTGGTAAGCGACGTTTTTCCGGCACCTATATTACCTTCTATCACTATAAATTTGTGCTCCATATAAAGTATCTTAATCTGTATTTCCGGTTATTATTATCTTCGGCTACACGGTATTGCCCCAAAAGGGTTCGAGTTTAAAAAATTTCTGCATAAAAAAAGCCTGCAAAAGGTTAACCCCGTTGCAGGCTTTTAATAATTAGTTTATTGATACGGATTTACATCCATATTTCTGTAAATAAATGAAAAAATATCGGCAGCTTCTTCAATTCGTTTGCTGACCGGTTTACCGGCTCCGTGTCCGGCTTTGGTTTCTATCCGAATCATAACCGGATTATCCCCTGTATATTTTTCCTGCAAAGTAGCTATGTATTTGAATGAGTGCGCAGGAACCACACGGTCGTCATGGTCGGCAGTAATGACTAACACCGCCGGGTATTCTGCATCTTCGCTAATGTTGTGCAAGGGCGAATACTTATAAAGGTGTTTAAACATGGCAGAATCTTCGCTAAGCCCGTAATCGGAGCGCCATGCACGTCCAATGGTAAAGTGTTGATAGCGCAGCATATCCATAACCCCGACATGCGGTATGGCTACCTCAAATAATTCAGGACGTTGGTTGCTTACGGCTCCCACAAGCAAGCCTCCGTTTGAACCGCCTTCTATGGCCAGTTTATCGGAATTGGTGTATTTATCGTCAATTAGATATTCGGCTGCGGCAATAAAGTCGTCAAACACATTTTGCTTGTTTTCCAAAGTACCGGCTTTATGCCATTTTTCGCCGTATTCTCCACCGCCTCTGAGGTTTGCAACGGCATATACACCACCGTTTTCTAACCATATCATTCGCGTAATGCTGAAGTTAGGTGTTAAGCTAATGTTGAATCCTCCGTAACCGTAAAGCAGGGTGGGATTGTCGCCTGTTTTTTCTACATCTTTTTTATGCGTGATGAACATGGGGATTTTAGTACCGTCTTTGCTTTCGTAGAAAACTTGCTCGGTGGTATAGTTCTCAAAATCAATACCTTTGATGTCCGGTTGACGATAGATTTCTGAATCACCGGTTTCAAAATCGTATTTATAAACAACCGTAGGTATTGTGTACGAGCTGAAAGAATAAAATGCAGTGTTTTCGCCTTTTTTTGCCGAAAATCCGCCCATGCTTCCAATGCCGGGAAGTTCAAATTTTTCGGCATTAGCCCCTTCTAAATCGAGCATTTTCACAAGGCTGTGTGCATCATGCATGTAGTGAGCAATTAGTTTATCGGCTCCTACGGTGCACGAACGTAAAACCTCTTCGGCTTCCGGAATTATTTCTGTCCAATTTTCTTTTCCCGGATTGTTCGGGTCCACGGCTATTAATCGGTATTTCGGAGCATCGGCGTTGGTGCGTATGTATAATTTTCCGTTAATATGGTCTATCGGGCCAAAATCAGAATCAAAACCAGTTTGAATGGCTTTAAAGTTGAGATTATTTAAATCCATTTCGCTAAAATACAAAGCATTTCCACTGGTGCTTTCGCTTTCGCTCAGGAAAATGTATTTCTCGTCTTCCGAAATGCCTACCCCGTACATATAGTTCGGTTGTTTGGGGTTTTCATGAATCAAAATGTCATCGCTTTGTTTGGTTCCGATTTTATGATAATATACTTTTTGAAATTGGTTAGCCTGTGAAAGTTCTTGGTTTTCTTCCGGATCGGGATATCGGCTGTAGAAGAATCCGTCTTTGTACCATTGAATGCCCGAAAACTTAACGTGTTTAATATGATCATCGGTTTCTTCGCCGGTTTCAATGTTTTTTACAAAAATTTCCTGCCAATCGGAACCTCCGGTAGATACGGCGTATGCCAATAATTTTCCGTCGTCCGAAACTGACAGATTGGAAAGTGCTTTTGTGCCGTCTTCCGAAAGCCGGTTGGGGTCAAGCAGTTCTTGTGCTTCGGCATCTAAGCTTTCTTGCATAAATAAAACACTCTGATTTTGTAATCCGTCATTTTTAAAGAAGAAATATTTTCCGCCTTCTTTAAAAGGTGTCGAATACCTTTCGTAGTTGTAAATTTCTGTAAGCCGTTCCTTAATTTTTTCACGAAACGGAATTTCATTCAAAAAAGCAAAGGTAACTTCGTTCTGGGCTTTTACCCAAGCCTCGGTTTCTTCAGAGTTATCGTCTTCAAGCCAACGATAAGGGTCTTCTACTTTTGTGCCGAAATAATCGTCCACAATGGTATCTTTACGTGTTTCGGGATAATTGTATGCTGCTTCGTCTTTACACGAGAAGAAGAACAATACCAAGAAAACACTTGCAATGCTTGTAATTTGTTTCATAAATATAAATTTTGATTAATAATAAATTGGAAATCAGAGAATAAGATTTTGTTTCTTTTGCTTTTTATCAATGCTTGCTCCGTAAAAATAGCCGGCAAAAAGGCCCAGTAAAAAGCCTATTATAAGGGCATGGAACAGAAATTCCGGGAAAAACAGCAAACTAAGCCCTCCGGCCAAAATAATGCCTGCTGCAAAACCCGCCAACGAATAAATTGACATAAAATAGTTATGCGGATAAAGTTGATGTTCTTTTCTGAGATGTTCAGCCAGAGCATCGTTTCGTTTTTCGTAGGCTTTTCTTTCTCCGGGGCTGCCGTTGATGTATTCCGGCAGACGTTCTACAATATCTTCGGTTTCGCTTTTTAGCTTTTGGCAGCTTTCACAGCTTTCTGAAAATTCATCCAATCGTTCAGCCATACGTTCTAAGCGATCAACTTTAAAAAATTTATAATCGCTTCTGTAGAAGTTCTTTTTTTGCGCTTCAATCCGGCGTTTAATTCCTACAGACCATGTTTTAAGGTTTGACATATTGTTTTTTGTATTTTTAATAGATTCCGGCAGAAAAGACCTACTAAAAATAAAGTACGTTTTTTCTGCCGGTCGGTTATTTTGTAATGCTTTAATCTTGTTTAAATAAAGGGTATTTTTCCATCATTTCATTCACTTCTTTTCTTACTTTTTGAATGAGATCAGTGTTTTCGGGGTCTGTAATTACTTTGTCAGCAAGTTCAGCTATGGGTTTCATAAGATCTTCGTTAACTCCCCTTGTAGTAATGGCGGCTGTTCCAACGCGTATGCCTGATGTTTGGAAAGGCGAACGGTCGTCGAAAGGCACCATGTTTTTATTCAGTGTGATATCCGCTTTTTCAAGTGCTTTTTCCACCACTTTGCCGCTTGTTTCGGGTACTTTGGTCCGGAGGTCTATAAGCATTGAATGGTTATCGGTTCCGTCGGAAATTACTTTATATCCTAAGTCTATAAAAGCTTTCGCTAAAGTATTTGCATTAGCCAGTACTTGTTTTTGATAGCTTTTAAATTCATCGGTAAGCGCTTCTCCAAAGGCAACGGCTTTGGCTGCAATTACGTGCTCCAGCGGCCCGCCCTGTGTTCCCGGGAAAACGGCAGAATCGAGTACGGAAGACAGATTTCTGATTTTTCCTTTGGATGTTTTCTTGCCCATTGGGTTTGGCATATCTTCGCCAATAAGAATCATGCCGCCTCGCGGCCCGCGAAGGGTTTTGTGAGTTGTAGTGGTAACAATATGCGCGTGCGGAAAAGGGTTTTTTAAAAGCCCGGCTGCAATTAAACCTGCCGGATGAGCAATATCAAACATCAGCAGAGCATCAATTTTATCGGCAATTTCGCGCATACGTTTGTAATCCCAATCTCTGGAATAGGCAGATGCTCCGCCTATAATAAGCTTAGGCTTTTCTTTGAGTGCAATGCTCTCCAGTTCATCGTAGTCAACCCGCCCGGTTTCTTCTTTTACATTGTATGATACCGCATTGTATAGAATTCCAGAGTAGTTTACAAATGAGCCGTGCGTAAGATGCCCGCCGTGCGACAGGTTAAGCCCCAGGAAGGTGTCGCCGGGATTCAGCACGGCCAACATAACCGCTGCATTGGCTTGTGCTCCCGAATGAGGCTGTACATTGACCCATGAAGCATTAAATAATTCCTTAGCCCGGTCAATGGCGAGTTGCTCCGTTTGATCCACTATTTGACAGCCGCCGTAATAACGTTTGCCGGGGTAGCCTTCGGCATATTTGTTGGTAAGTACCGAGCCCATGGCTTCTAAAACCTGTTCACTTACAAAGTTTTCCGAAGCAATAAGTTCTATACCGCGCATTTGGCGTTTTCTTTCTTGTTTGATGAGTTCAAAAATTTGTGTATCTCGCATCATATTTTTATATGTTTTTATTATTAATATAACTGTGTTTTGAATATTCGGGAGCGGTACTTACAAGATATTAAAAAATGGGTATAAGGAGTTTTCGGAATTTTTGTTTTGCTTTTATTTGTTCCTGATAATAAGTGCTCTTTAATGTCGGCTAATCAATTAAATAATGTTTGTAAAAAACAACTCTCTCGCTACAAACTTAATCAATTTTCCGGCTTCTGAAAACAAATTTGAGCCGTTTTTTGTAATTGCATGTAAGGAGTAAATTACAGTATATATGTTTTTAAAGCCGGAATTATGCAACTAATTATATTTTTTTGCGTAAGCGTAATGAGAAAATAAATAAAACATACAATAAAACAGCTTGGAAATAAGTTTTATAAATGTATGTAAAACAAATCAAAAGCTGTATATTTGCATTAAGGAAGCAATATTTTAAAAAATCAGGATTATGAAAAAACTTATTACACTTTCAGCGGCACTTTTATTTATCGGAGTTCTAACGCTAACATCTTGCAGCTCAAATCGATCATTGTGCCCGGCATATCCGCCTTCAAGTTATCAAGGTGATGCCGATACGGATACTCAGAATACAGAAGATGTTTTAATTATTGAGAAGCAGAAAAACTTATAGTTTCTTTTTTTTAATTCATTTATTATGTAATTTTAAAGTTTGTAATTTATTTACAAACTTTTTTTGCTTATGAGCCCATATCTAAAAATATTTATACTTATTGGTGCATTGCTTTTTGCATCTGCGGAAGCTTTTGCTCAGGGCGAGATCGATGAAGAAAGTAAAATACTGTTTCGTAACGAAAAATCGTATGGTGTTACGCTGAACACTAACGGCTGGGGCGCCGGCTATAGATTTGGGAAACGCATAAACGCTCGAAAAAAATGGTTGTTCGAAGGTGATATTAATTACATGAAACATCCAAAAGAGCGAAAAGATTTCAATTACTACAGCACTTCATTCAGCCGATTTGTTTACGGGAAAACCAATGCAGCCGTGAACCTTCGCTTTGGCATAGGGCGTCAGAATGAGCTTTTCGAAAAGTTCGACAAAAGCAGCATCTCTGTAAGGTTTGTTTGGAATGTGGGTTTGTCTTCTGTATTTCTAAAACCAATATATTACAAAATTTTAGAGGATGAGTTTTTCGTTGTAAAGAAATACGAGGAAGGTATTCCTTTTTTCTATATT
The DNA here is from genome assembly GCA_964472505.1 of uncultured Bacteroidaceae bacterium. Classification (GTDB taxonomy): domain Bacteria; phylum Bacteroidota; class Bacteroidia; order Bacteroidales; family JAADGE01; genus JAYEIA01. The sequence continues at coordinate 36,710 of CAYYQW010000011.1, forward strand.
TGGGAGCGTGCGCCTTTTTATAAAGGTTTGGATGAAATACGAGTTATCCCCGGCGGTTTTGCCAAGGCCGGGATGAGTTTTGAATTCAGTAAAACCGATAAAAAGCTCAATATTCTTGAAACCGGCTTGTTTGTAGAAGCTTATCCAAAGCGCATTGAGATAATGGCTAATGATATGAATCAATTTCTTATCACCGGAGTTTATTTCTCATTTCGTTTCGGAAAAGTGGAAAGCAGCTACCACATTGAAGAGTAATTTTCAGAAAGTAATTTATACATTTTTATTAGGAGGCTTTTGTTTTGTGCGCGCTATACGCGGCGGGTTGATATATAGCTTATCTTTTTCAAGCCTAAATTCGCTAAGGCTAATCTTTTTATCTTCAGCCAGAAATTGTTTTTCGTAAAAAGTTTGAATGTTGTAACAGCGTTCGCTTTGTTTTTCGCCGTAGATGTCTTTTGATGCAAAAATGAGCGGAATATTATTCAGCTTTATTATTTTTTGTGTAAAATCGAACAGATGCACGCTGTCGGTTTTCAAAATCGCTTTTCCGTCGGTTTGCAATATGCTTTTATAGTTATTCAGAAATCGTTTTGAAGTAAGTTTCTTCTTGTCTTTTTTTATTTGCGGATCGGGAAATGTTATCCAAATTTCACTTATCTCATCTTCCGCAAAAAATGAATTAATAAATTCAATTTTATTTCTTATAAAAGCTACATTGCTTAAGTTATTCTCTTCTGTTGTTTTACAGCCTCTCCAGAGTCTGGCACCTTTATAATCAATGCCGATAAAATTTTTGTTCGGAAATATTTGTGCCATTCCGGTAGTGTATTCACCTTTTCCGCAACCTACTTCCAATACTGTGGGGTTATCGTTTTTAAAAAAATGACTGTTCCATTTGCCTTTTAAATAAAAGTCATGCTTATGCATATCATGCGGACGCGGCTGAAACAAAAAGTCAAAAGTTTTGTTTTCGGCAAAGCGTTCTAATTTATTTTTTCCCATTTTCAGATACTTCCTTGAGTTTCGGCAAAAATACATGAAATTCCTCAAATTTTTTAAAAATCTTATAGAGAATTCAATATTCTTCGGAAAAGCGTTTAAATTTTCTTTTGGGTTTTTTAAAAAAATAACTTGAAAAATTTTGCTGTTATCTAAAAATTTATTATATTTATCTAAAATCAATTATAAGAGCTTTTTTTAGGTTTAAATTGATTACCAGTTGTTTATATATTTAATGGCATAGTTGTCTAAAGAAATAATATACCAAATTAATAATTAAAAGAACAAGATTATGACACACAAATTACCTGAATTACCTTACAAGCTTGATGCCCTTGAACCCCACATTAGTAAAGAAACCCTTGAATATCATTATGGTAAACATCACCAAGGATATGTAAAGAAGCTCAACGGAATGATTGGCGGTACGGAGTTTGAAAATGCTGATTTGGAAGCTATAATAAAAAATGCCGAAGGCGGAATATTTAACAACGGAGCTCAAGTATGGAATCATACTTTTTATTTCGAGAGTTTTGCTCCCGATGGCGGAGGTGAGCCAAAAGCTAAGCTCAAAAATGCTATTGAAAAGACATTTGGTTCCTTCGATGAATTTAAAACAAAGTTCAAGGAAACAGCCGCCGGTTTGTTTGGCTCAGGTTGGACTTGGCTCGTAAAAGACGACAAAGGTGAATTAAGCATTGTAAATGAAAGCAATGCCGGAAATCCATTGCGTTTGGGCCTAAGCCCAATTCTTACCTGCGATGTGTGGGAGCATGCTTATTATATTGACAGGCGGAATGCACGCCCGGAATATTTGGAAGCATTTTGGAATATTATCAACTGGGATGTTGTGGAAAAACGATTTTCCGAATAGAGGCGGCTTAGACCAAGAAATAAAAAGGCAAATGAACTGTCTTTTCAATTCATTTAGCTTGTTTTTTAATACTTAAAAAATTTTAGTTATGAAGCACCGATTAAAATATTTGAAAAATTATAAGATTAAGACTAAAGATGAAGAGAGCGGAGATGTCAAAGACTTTCTGTTTGATGAACACAGTTGGATTGTGCGCTATGCAGAAGCAGATTTTGGCTCCTTCTTTTCAGCAAAACGCTTATTGATACCCCGAGTTTTTCTGGGAGAGCCTAATGAAGCCAAATCATTGATTCCAATAGAAATAAAAAAAGAAAATATAGAAAAATGCCCCTTACCGGATTCACACCGGCCGGTTTCTCGAGAATTTGAATCAAAAATGAATCAATATTATGAAATTGATAACTATTGGGCACCCGATGTGCTTCCGCCGGCAGGCGCTACCGGAACGTATTTCCCGCCGCGGCCGATTCATCCGCCGGAAAAGGCAGAAGAAATCAGCGAGAAAGATGTGGACAGTAAACTGAGAAGTTTCAAAGAAATAAAGGGTTATGATATTGAAGCTCAGGACGGGACATTTGGTGAGGTCTATGATTTGATAATAGATTCAAAAGATTTCCAAATTGTTTATTTGATAATAGATACCGAAGGTTGGTTGCCTTGGAGTAAAAAGGTTCAAATCCCAATCAGTTATTTGAGTAACATAAGTTATGCTTATGAGCGTATAAGCATGAATTTATCGAAAGACAGCCTGAAAAATGCCCCTGAATTTGACGCAAAGAAATTCAGAGACGAACAAAACGAAAAGACTGTCTTTGAGTTTTTTGCCGACTTACCGGGCTTAGATATGAAATAATTACACTAACTTCAATTAAAGGTGCAAGCTGATGTTTGCACCTTTTTTTATGATTTCGCAAGCACTTCTTTATGTCGAAAACATCTGATTTCATGGTCGTTAACCATGCCGGCAGCTTGCATAAATGCATAACATATGGTAGGTCCCGTGAAATTAAAACCTTCTTTTTTTAAGGCTTTGCTCATGGCTTGTGATTCGGTTGTTTCGGTCGGAATATCTTCGGGCTTTTCCCAATAATTGACTAAAGTTTGCCCTTTTGTAAACTGCCAAATGTATTGGTCGAAACTGCCGTACTTTTCCTGTAAGCGAATGAAGTTTTGGGCATTCTTAATACCGGCCTCTATTTTAAGCTTATTTCGAATAATTCCTTTATTATTCATGAGCTCATTTACTTTCTTGTCTGAGTATTGAGCAATTTTTTTGTAATCAAAATGGTCAAAACTTTCGCGAAAGTTATTGCGTTTTTTTAGTATGGTCAGCCAACTTAATCCGGCTTGAAATGCATCTAATAATAAAAATTCAAATAACTTTGTATCATCGTGAACGGGAATGCCCCATTCGTTGTCGTGATATTCAATTTCTAAAGGGTGTTTTGCCCATGCACAGCGTTTTTTCATAAAAAGAGTTTCAAAATGACACAACAAATATATAAAAATACACCGGATACGGCACAAGCGCCCATTATTATTGCAGGGCCTTGCAGTGCCGAAAATGAAGAACAGCTTCTTTCCACAGCCGAAGGAATATCGAAATTATCGCAGGTAAGCATTTTTAGAGCCGGAATATGGAAACCCAGAACCAAGCCCGGCACTTTTGAAGGAGTTGGCGAAAAGGCTTTTCCGTGGCTCAAAAAAGTAAAGGAAAAATACGGCTTGAAAACCGCCGTTGAGATTGCCAAACCGGAGCATGTTGAATTGTGCCTGTCTCATCCGGAGAGCATTGATATGGTATGGATTGGCGCCCGAACAACCGGCAATCCTTTTTCTGTACAAGCTATTGCCGATGCTTTGGAAGGAGCCGACATACCGGTTATGATTAAAAATCCCATAAATCCTGATTTAGGCTTGTGGATAGGAGCCACACAACGCATTATGCGGGCCGGAATAAAGAATATTATGGCAATACATCGCGGTTTTTCCCCTTTTTCCGAAACCTATTTGCGTAATATTCCAAAATGGGAAATAGCCATAGATTATCGCATCCAATTTCCGGAGATTCCCATGATAAATGACCCGAGCCATATTTCAGGCAGTCGGCTTTATATCCTGAAGATTGCTCAAAGAGCATTGAATCTGAATTTTAACGGGCTGATGATTGAAACGCATTTTTGTCCTGAAAAAGCCAAAAGTGATGCAGAGCAGCAGCTTACCCCCAAGCAACTAAGTGAAATTTTGGATGCTTTACAATTTCGAATACCTCCCGGTGATGAGCAGGAGGATAATCAACTGTTAAATGACTTTCGTGATCAAATTGATTCCATTGATTATCAATTGCTGGAATTACTTGCTAAACGTATGCATATTGTGGAAAATATAGGTAAATATAAGCAAAAGAATAATATCAGTATTTTTCAGCTGAAACGTTGGATTGGCATTATAGAGTCGCGCCTTGAATTCGGAAAACGATTTGGGATGCATGAAGCTTTTGTCAAAAATTTATTGCAACTTGTCCATCAGGAATCCATAAGGCAACAAGCGGAAATTATGAATGGTACAAGCTGATAGTTTTTTAGTGATTATTATGAATGTTATATTTAGTCGTATAAAAATATGCTGTTTATCACAAAAAACAGTCTATATATAAAAAATAGACAGGTATAAGAAATCAGTAAGAGTTGATAGTATATATTTTTTTGTATATTTGCTAAATAAGTTAATTCATGAAAATATAAAAACAATTTGTTATGAATATTACTAAAAAAATTCAAGAACTCAGATCGGAAAAGGGCTGGTCCGTTGCCGAACTGTCAAGACGTTGCGATATACCCACGGTGAGCTTAAGAGTTATGCTGAACCGCAATAACCCAAACAATTATAATGTAAAATCATTAATTAAAATTGCTGATTCATTAGGCACAAGTGTTTCGTATCTAACTTCTGAGAATCAAAAAGATATACCGGCGCTTTCGGAACAGCAGCAAGATCAGATTAGCGATGCAGTTGCAAAAGTTGTAAAAGACGTTCTTTCCGGCCGGCGAAGCATTTAATACTCAAATACTGCTTTCAAATTCATAATATGTGAAGTTCTGCTTGGTTCAAGACCCTAAGGTAGCGGCTTTTTGTTTTTTTCTTATTAATTAACTTCATTTTTGCACTCTTTTTAGGAAGCTAAGCTTATTCTGTGTAAATTTGCTCTACATTATCAAATTATCAAAAAATGAATATGAAAGGACGAGTTAAATGGTTTGATGCCTCCAAAGGCTTTGGTTTTATCCACACAGAGGAAGGCTACGATATATTTGTTCACTATACCGGTATTAACGACCGTGATATACAGTCGTTGGAAGAAGGCGAGGAAGTGGAATTTGAAGTACAGGACGGGCGCAGAGGCCCGCATGCCGTTAATGTTAATCGAAAAATGGCATAATTTTTATCACAGGATTCCTTAATAAATATATAAAACCCGATTTAGATAAATTTATCCGGGTCTTGTTCTCTTTCGTTATACTTTTGAGCCAAGTAAGCCATTGCCTGAGAAAAAGTTTTTACGGCTTCGTTGGTTTCCTTGCTTACTTCTTTATTGCTTATTCGCAGCAGAAGCACTCCGTATAAACCATGCAGGCAAGTATCTGTTTCGTTAAGGCTTTCGCCGTTCATTTTTTCTTCTAATTTTTGAATATGCGGCAAAGCTTTAAAGAATAACTCTTTGTATTGTATTTCGCCGGGTAATTTCAGCAAGCGCAAATGCAAGTCGTGCATATCTGTTACAATATTTTTCACAATCTGTAAATGTCCTTGTTTTTGTATGCGCTCCATTTCCATCATTTGGATAATATCGCTGTACCATTGCCGTATCTGCGCTTTGGTTTCATCATCAACTTGGTACTGATTGATGATTTGTTCTTCAATCAAGTCCAAATCAAACTTAAAAGCACGAATTTGATCTTCAATTTGCCACATGTACAATACATATTCGGCAATATTTTCTTTTCTTTTTTGTTGAGCAATCAGCATGAATAATATTTTTTGTTTGCGAAATAAATCAGAGCGCAAAGAAACAAAAAAAGTTTTCCCTAAAAAAGAGAAAACTTTTTTGCTTAAAGTATCTTATTGAGTGCATTATTTTAGCAATTCAGCCATTTTAATACCGATTTCTGCGGGTGAATCCACCACATTTACACCGGCTTCAGACAGAATGCGTTTTTTTGCTTGAGCTGTGTCGTCTTTTCCGCCGATAATGGCTCCGGCATGACCCATACGCTTTCCTTTAGGTGCAGTTTCTCCGGCAATAAATCCGACAACGGGTTTTTTTCCGTTTTCTTTAATCCATGCAGCAGCTTCGGCTTCCATGTTTCCGCCAATTTCACCAATAATTACAATGCCTTTGGTTTCCGGGTCTTCTTCGAAAAGTTTAACGGCATCCAAGGTAGAAGTTCCGATAATCGGGTCACCGCCAATACCGATGGCTGTGGTTTGCCCAAGCCCGGCTTTACTGATTTGGTCAACGGCTTCATAAGTTAAAGTTCCTGATTTTGAAACAATACCCACAGTTCCTTTTTGGAAGATAAAGCCCGGCATAATGCCAATTTTAGCTTCGTCTGCCGTAATAATTCCGGGGCAATTGGGCCCAATGAGCCGGCTGTCTTTATCGCTCAGGTATTCTTTTACTTTAATCATGTCTTGAGTGGGAATACCTTCGGTAATCGTAACAATTACTTTAATACCGGCTTCGGCTGCTTCCATTATGGCGTCGGCAGCAAAGGGGGGCGGTACAAAAATTACGGATACATCGGCTGCGGTTTCTTTTACGGCATCGGCCACGGTGTTAAACACGGGTTTGCCCAGATGGAATTTTCCGCCTTTTCCGGGAGTTACACCGCCTACCACATTTGTGCCGTAAGCAATCATTTGTTCGGCATGAAAACTGCCTTCGCTGCCGGTGAATCCTTGTACAATTACTTTAGAATCTTTATTGACTAATACACTCATGTTATGTTTTTTTTATTTGTTATATTTTTTTCAAAAGTAATTTTTTTATGAGATAACGCCAAAAAATTTTCGTATCCGGATAAATCAATTAAACTTTTTTTTATTTCAAACTTTTAATCGGATAGTTAAAACATAAGCTGATACCGACGGAAATTTTTGGTTGATATTTTGTTTTCTTATTTTAAATCTTTTACCGTTTTTTCTTTGGAATTCAATGATTTAGTAAGCATTTCCTCAAGCTTGCTTTTTATTTCATTGACCGCTATATTTTTTCCGGTCTCTATTTGCAAAGAAGTTGCTTTTTTGTCGGTAAATCCGCAAGGGTTTATATGGCTAAAGTAAGATAAATCGGTTGTTATATTTAGTGCAAAGCCGTGCATGGTAATGTTTCGGTTTACTTTTACGCCTACGGCACAAATTTTTCGTTCGTCCGGTTTTCCGGTATCTAACCAAACGCCGGCTGCCCCTTTTTTTATTTCGCCTTTCAGGCCGTAATCGGCAATGAGCTCGCTTATAACGCTTTCCAATTTGTAGATATAGTCTTTGACGCCGATATTAAATTGATCCAAATCAATAATCGGGTAGCCGACCAATTGTCCCGGTCCGTGATAAGTAATATCCCCGCCGCGGTTGCTTTTGTAATAAGTTGCATGTATTCTGCGAAGAAAATTTTCATCTGCCAATAAGTTGTTTTGGTTGCCGCTGTTGCCCAATGTATAAACATGCGGATGCTCGCACCACAGAATATGATTATCGGGTGTTTCTCCGGTTTTTTTTTGAGTTATTTTTTTTTCAAAAAGCCGGTTTTGAAATTCAAAAGCATCCGCATAGTTTATGCGGCCTAAATCATTGAAAATAAGTTTTGGCATTTTTTAATTATTCTGTTTATTTCTATTTTGCATGTTTTTCCGCATGGTATGAAGAACGAACCAGCGGACTGCTTTCCACGTATTTAAAGCCCATTTCCAAGCCCAATTTTCTCCATTTTTCAAAAACTTCCGGCCTAATATATTCTTCTACTTCTGCATGCTTAGGTGTGGGCTGTAAATATTGCCCGATGGTTAATACTTGACATCCCGCCCTGCGTAAATCGCGCATGGTTTCTTCCACTTCTTCCTGAGTTTCGCCCAGACCGACCATAATGCCTGATTTTGAGCGTAAACCTAAAGCAGTTATTTGTTTTACAACAGATAAACTTCGGTCGTACTCGGCTTTGCTGCGTATTTTTTTTGTCAGGCGGCGAACAGTTTCCATATTGTGCGAAACCACTTCTTGTCCCGCTTTGGCGACTTTTTCGATAAGTTCGGGTCGGCCGTCAAAATCGGGAATTAAAGTTTCTATGGTTGTATTCGGGTTTAATTTTTTGATTTGCTTAACGGTTTCAGCCCAAATTTCGGCGCCGCCGTCTTCCAGATCATCTCTATCCACCGAAGTTATAACGCAGTGCTTCAATTCGAGCTCTTTTACCGATTGTGCTACTTTTTCAGGTTCATTTTTATCCGGAGCTAAAGGTTTTCCGGTTTTTACTGCACAAAATTTGCAGGCTCGCGTGCAAATGTCTCCCAGTATCATTAATGTTGCTGTTCCTCTGTCCCAGCATTCTCCCAAGTTAGGGCATTTCCCGCTGGTACATATAGTATGCAGCTTTTTACCGTTAACGGCTTGGTTTACTGAGCGGTATTTGCTTTTGTGGGGCAGTCTTATTTTGAGCCAATCCGGCTTTTGTCGTTTCGTTTGTTTTATTTTATTTTCCATTGTTTCTGAGTTTTTGTTATTACAAAGATAGAAGTCTTTTTTGAAAATAGATAAATGAAAGCAAACTTGGTTTATGAACAATATTTAAAGTTATTATATTTGTCCTGTTAATTATAGATAATAACAGATAAATGACGGAAAATCAAACTCTTAAAACAGCACTTGCTCAAATAGCTCCGGTTTGGCTGAACAAAGAAAAAACGTACGAAAAAATATTAAGCTGCGTGGCCGATGCCGCTGCACAAAATGCTGATTTAACTGTTTTCGGCGAAGCCCTTTTGCCCGGTTATCCGCATTGGTTGAGCTATACCGGGGGTGCCGAATGGGACTCGCCCGTGCAGAAAGAACTTCATGCGCATTATTCCAAAAATGCCGTAGATATTGAAGCCGGCGATTTGGATGAGCTTTGCCGATTGGCTCGGCAAAAACAGACGGCCGTATATCTCGGCATCGTTGAACGCCCGAAAGACCGCGGCGGACACAGCCTGTACTGTTCATTAGTCTATATTGACAAGGCCGGCATTATTCAATCCGTACATCGGAAACTGCAGCCCACCTACGACGAACGGCTGACATGGTCACCCGGCGATGGCCACGGCTTGCGTGTGCATCACCTTGAGGGATTCACTGCAGGCGGCCTTAACTGTTGGGAGAATTGGATGCCGCTGCCGCGTGCAAGCCTTTATGCGCAGGGCGAGAATGTGCACATTGCTGTTTGGCCGGGTTCGGTTCGCAATACCGAAGACATTACCCGCTTCATAGCCAAAGAATCTCGTTCGTATGTCATTTCGGTTTCGGCTTTAATGAAGAAAAGCGATTTTCCGGAAGGAACACCCCACTTGGATTTTATAAAAAGCAATGTTCCGGAAATACTTACTGACGGCGGCTCATGTGCAGCCGGTCCCGACGGCCAATGGCTTTTGGAACCCGTCATAAACAAAGAAGGCATCTTTACCGTAGAGCTTGATTTTGATAAACTTGCCCAAGAGCGTCAAAATTTCGACCCATCGGGGCATTACTCCCGGCCGGATGTTACGAAACTTAGTTTGAATCGGGAACGGCAGAGTGTTTTGAATATAAAACAAAATTTATAAAGGTGAAATTATGAAAAAGATTGATTTTCAATTGAAAGGTATTGTCGTTGTTATTTTGATTATACAAATATTTAACGGAATTAGTGCTTTGATCGGAGGTATCGGCCTCATCCTTAATCCGGACGGCGTGGCTTTGGGTATGGATGTGGATTGGCTGAAAACTTCTCCCTTTTCTGACTTTCTGATTCCGGGCTTAATCTTGTTTTTTGTTAACGGAATAGGAAACACCGCAGGCGCTGTGCTTACTTATCGAAAATACGGCTTCGCCGTGCATATTGCAGCTCTTTTTGGCTTAATAATGTGTATTTGGATTGCTGCCCAAGTGGCTTGGATTGGTTACGGCAGTATTTTGCAGATAGTTTATTTTGCAAGCGGTGCATTACAATACTTAACCGCAAGACATTATTTAAGAAGAAATCTAAGATTCAATTCATGAGAACTGCGCCATAAGTTTTGTAGCGATTAAAATTTTTACACCAAATAATGATTTTTCCAATAACTTCTTATCTTTGCAAATCTGACTTTTGAACGTCCGAAGGACTTCAAAACGTCTCAAATGCAATGCGAAAGACTTTAAAATACAGTATCAAATATAATCCATTAAGCAATGAGTAACATGCAATTAAGCGAACAGGAACAAATCAGAAGACAATCTCTCGAAGAAATTAAAAAACTCGGTATCGATCCTTATCCGGCGGCGGAATATAAGGTAACGCATTACAGTAAAAATATTGAGAAGAATTTTGATGACTTGGAAGGAAAAGAAGTACAAATAGCCGGGCGCATGATGAGCCGGCGCATTATGGGAAAAGCTTCTTTTGCCGAGATAACCGATGAAAAAGGCAGCATTCAGGTCTATTTTAATCGGGATGAAATATGTCCGGGCGAAGATAAAACACTCTATAATAAGGTATTTAAAAAATATTTAGACCGCGGCGATATTATCGGCGTAAAAGGCACGGTTTTTAAAACTAAAATGGGCGAGATAACCGTAAAAGCCAAAGAATATACCATCCTTTCAAAATCATTGAAACCTTTGCCCGCAGTAAAAGAAAAAGACGGGAAAGTATATGATGCTTTTTCCGACCCGGAGCAGCGTTATCGCCAACGTTATTTGGATTTGATTGTAAATCCGCAGGTAAAAGATGCCTTCATCAAACGCACGAAACTGACGACTTCCATGCGTGAGTTTTTAAACGATAAAGGATACATGGAAGTGGAAACTCCCATTTTGCAACCCATATACGGCGGTGCCGCAGCGCGTCCATTTAAGACACACCACAACAGTCTGGATATGACGCTGTATTTGCGCATTGCCAATGAGTTGTATTTGAAAAAACTGATTGTGGGCGGTTTTGAAGGCGTATATGAATTTGCCAAAGACTTCAGAAACGAAGGCATGAGCCGTTTTCATAATCCGGAGTTCACCCAAATGGAACTCTACGTGGCTTATAAAGATTACGAGTGGATGATGAATTTGGTGGAAGAAATGGTAGAAAAAATTACTTTGGATATGCACGGAAGTACCAAAATAAAAGTGGGCGAAAATGAAATTGATTTCAAACGCCCCTGGAAACGCTACACCATGTTTGAAGCCATTGAGCATTTCACCGGCATGGATGTATCTGAAATGGATGAAGCCGAATTGCGCAAAACCGCCAAAGAATTGCATATAGAAATTGATGATTCCATGGGCGAAGGCAAGCTGATTGATGAAATTTTCGGTGAGAAATGCGAAGCGCAACTGATACAGCCTACTTTTATTACCGATTATCCGGTAGAAATGTCGCCGCTGGCCAAGAAACACCGCAGCAAAGTAGGTTTGGTCGAGCGTTTTGAGGCCGTATGCAACGGAAAAGAAATCTGCAATGCTTATTCGGAGTTGAACGACCCGATTGATCAGCGCAAGCGTTTTGAAGAACAACTCTTGTTGGCTGAACGCGGCGATGATGAAGCCATGATGCTGGACGAAGATTTTCTGAAAGCCATTGAAATTGGTATGCCGCCCACATCCGGTTTGGGTATCGGCATTGACCGCCTGTCAATGATTTTGACTAATTCACATTCCATTCAGGATGTGATATTCTTCCCGCAAATGAAGCCGGAAGCTAAAGCCCCGATTGACAGTCCGGAGAAATACGCCGAGAAAGGCATTCCGAAAGAGTGGGTTCCCGTTTTGCAAAAAATGGGATACAAAACCGTAGAAGCTTTGAAGGAAGCCAAAGCCGGCAAGTTGCATAATGATTTGTGCGGTATCAATAAAAAGGATAAACTCGGTTTTACCAATCCTACCATCGACCAGGTAAAAAGTTGGATATTATAATTTTTTTGTTCTGATTTTTTGAAAGAGAAATCAAAAAAACAGTTTTCTCAACAGCAACTTATGGCTTTATTCAAACAAAAATATAAAGACGCTTTAGGGTATTTAATCCCGTATAAGTGGAATGTGCTATTGAATTTTTTGTTCAATGCATTGCAAATAATTTTTTCTCTATTTTCCCTTTTAATGATTATACCTTTTTTGCAGGTGCTTTTCGAAAAAACCAAACTCACCGGGGTAAGGCCGGAACCGGGACTTTCCGGTGATGCGCTCAGTGAATGGTTTAATTTTTATTTAAGTCAAATAATTATTGAAGAAGGAAAATCACAAGCTTTATTGTTTGTAAGCCTTTTTGTGGTTGTCATGATTCTTTTTAAAAATATTTTTCTTTATCTGTCTAAGTATTTCTTGGTAAATGTACGCAATGGCGTTGTAAAAGATATTCGGAACAATATTTACAGAAAAGTACTCCATTTACCGTTTTCTTATTTCAGCGAGGAGCGCAAAGGCGACATCATAAGCCGAATGACCAATGATATAAAGGAAGTGGAATGGACCGTTATCAGCTCCATTGAGCTGCTGTTTCGTAACCCCATGACCATCCTTTTTTATTTGGGTGCATTGTTTTATATGAGTCCGAGTCTTACCGGATTTGTTTTGATTATGGTAGGTGTTGCCGGTTTTATTATCGGAAGAGTTGGGCGCTCATTGAAAAAATCATCGAAAGAGGCACAAGATAAAATGGGTACTTTACTTTCCACCATAGAAGAGACCCTTTCCGGTTTGCGTGTTATTAAGGCGTTTAATGCCGAGCGAATTATTAAAAATCGTTTTGAAGGCCAAAATATGGGTTACACCAAAACTATGAACCGAGTGTATCGTAAGAATTATTTGGCCTCGCCCATGAGTGAATTTTTGGGCGTACTGGTATTGGTTACGGTTATGTATTACGGCGGTTCCATGGTTTTAGGGAATGAAAGTGTGCTTTCGCCCGAAGCTTTTATCGGTTATATCGGAGTTTTTTCGCAAATTATAAATCCGGCCAAAACTTTCTCCACGGCCATGTACAACATTAACAAAGGCATGGCTTCTATTGACCGAATTAATGATGTAATGCGCGCAAAAAATACCATAACGGAAAAAAACGATGCAAAAACCATTGAAGATTTTTCTGATGCCGTTGAATATAAAGATGTTTCGTTTTCTTATGTGAATGATGAGCGTGTTTTGAAAAATATTAATCTTCGTTTGGAAAAAGGCAAAAGCTTAGCTCTCGTGGGCGAATCCGGCTCCGGAAAATCCACCATTGCCGATTTGTTGCCCCGTTTCTACGATGTGAAAATCGGAGAGATTCTAATCGACGGAATTAATATAAAAGACTACAGAATCAAAGACCTGCGGAGTTTAATGGGGAATGTAAACCAGGAACCGATTTTATTCAATGATACCATATATAATAATATAACATTCGGTACGGAAGGCGTTTCGGAAGCAGATGTGATACAGGCTGCCAAAATTGCTAATGCACACGATTTTATAACGGCCTCCGAAAAAGGCTACCAAACCAATATCGGCGACAGCGGCTCCAAACTTTCCGGCGGGCAGCGCCAACGGCTGAGTATTGCTCGCGCCGTGCTTAAGAACCCGCCCATTATGATTCTGGACGAAGCCACTTCATCACTCGATACCGAATCGGAACAGTTAGTACAAGAAGCCTTAAATAACCTGATGAAGCAAAGAACTTCTTTGATTATAGCTCACCGTCTGTCCACCGTGAAAAATGCCGATAAAATTTGTGTTATTTCCAAAGGCGAAATTATAGAAGAAGGCACCCATGATGAATTGATGCAACTCGGCGGAGCATATAAACGATTATACGAATTGCAAATATTTTAAGTGTTCACCGGTTATGAAAAATAAAGCCAAACTTCTGTTCAAGCGCATACGTTTTTATCTGAGTGCTCGTAACAGCATTTTTTTTCGATGGTATTATTCCTTTTTATATTTTCCCGAAAAGGGAACCATATCTTATTTTTTAAATACTTATTCCTCACGCCGCAAAAATGATATCCGGTTTATTCAAATCGGAGCCAACGACGGTATTACTTATGATTTAATACATAAATTCATAAAACGAGACGGTTGGAAAGGCGTTTTGCTTGAACCGCAATCTTATGTTTTTAATAAATATTTGAAAAAATTATATCGTAAAGATAAAAATGTCCATCCTTTAAATGCCGCCATTGGTTATTCGGATGAAACAGCGAAACTTTATAAAATTGGTTTCAGTAATGCACGCTGGGCAACGGGTTTGGCTACTTTTAATAAAGATATGATTATAAAAGCTTATGAAAGTGGGCATGTTGACAGGCAGGCAAAAAAAAATAATGAAACGGTTCCTGAAGACGACAGTTTGAAAATCAGCGAGGAAAAAGTGCGTGTTATCAGTCCGGCAAGTTTAACGGCTGAATATGATTTGCCCCGCATTGACCTGCTTCAAATCGATGCCGAAGGCTTTGACTTTGAAGTAATCAAAATGTTTGATAAACAAGGCATTAATCCTCGTATAATGATTTTTGAGAGCAGTCACTTTTCCGATGCAGAATTTGAAGCATGCATGGCTTTTTTGAGAAACAGAAACTATCAAACCAAAACGGTTAAAGCCAATACCATAGCTATGATTGAGCCGGAGGGAGAATATTTGGATTTTTTTAATTCCGAAACTTAATAAAACTTATGTTCGGCGCTTCTTGTTTTTGAGAAAATTGTATCTTTACAAGAAACAATACAATGAAAAGCAATTCGGTAGTCCTTTTTTTGTTTGCATTCTCAATAATTTTCAGCACTTTTTGTAATGCTCCCACAAAACTAAATTCACAATCTATGTCGCCCAAGAATAAAACCTCCGTTCCCGCTTCCGACAGCACCCAAATAATCCGCGGTTTAATTGTGGAAAAGCCTTTTGTAAATAAAGTACGAAAGGCATCCGACTTTAAAGAAATGTATTTTCGGCTTTCCGTTCAGGATTATTTTATCAAATTCTGCGAAAGCAAAATTACAAAAGCGCAACTCCAAGATTATCTCGACAGCCTTCCGGAAGCCGGGCCTATGGGCCATAAAGCCGTAACACTCGAAATAGAAATCAAAAACGGCGAATGGGACAGCTGCGATGAAGAATACCCTGTTCAAAGTCGGGTGGGCGATTACATTGTTGTGTATAGAATTGTTATGTGAGACTGAAATTCAACATAAAAACAACAGAATTACAGTAAATAGAAATATATTAACAATGAATTCAAATGTTAAATAATTATGTGAAAAGTAAATGTGTTTACTGATACAAGTGTGTTGCTAAAAGCATTTCTTCAATATCGAAATTTACAAAAATGGGAAATAGAGAAATGATAATTAGCAGACTATTTGAACGATAAAAAAATAAAAGAGCTTCGACAAGAAAAGCGGATGTATAAAATATTTTTCTGAATTTCGAACAATGATAAATCATTTTAAGAAAGAAATTTGTAGTTGTATAGATGTATTTTCAATCACAAATGAAAGTCATAATATTTTCACATCCTACAAGTCAAACGGATTTGTTAGAGATACTGCAATTCCATCAGAGGATTTTGAAATTGTTTATTGTGCAACAAGGGTTCAGGCGCAGATATTTTTAACGGATGATAAATATCTCGTTAGGTGTTCTAAAAGTTTGGGACTTAATAATATATTATCCCCTACAGTTTTTTGTGAAAGCAAAATCAGATTAATCTATATAAAATAAACAAATCTATGATTTTAAATCTACTTAAAAGAATTACAAAATCTCTTGATTTGAAAAAAATCCCCTATATGCTTTCGGGAAGTATTGCGTTAAATAGCTATACAGTTCCGCGTATGACAATGGATATTGATATAGTTGTTGAATTGCATGAAGAAAATCTAAACGACTTTCTATCTATTTTTGGAGATAATTATTACTTGAATAAAGATGCAGTAAAAGAAGAGACTAAGCGTTTGGGAATGTTTAATGTAATTGACCATGAAACAGGTTTTAAAGTAGATTTTATAATTCGCAAAAACACAGAATATCGAAAATTTGAATTTCAAAGAAGGTTGAAGACAAAGATTGCTGATTTTGATGTTTGGATTGTTTCGCCGGAAGATTTAGCAATCTCAAAAATTG
Organism: uncultured Bacteroidaceae bacterium; assembly: GCA_964472505.1. Taxonomy (GTDB): domain Bacteria; phylum Bacteroidota; class Bacteroidia; order Bacteroidales; family JAADGE01; genus JAYEIA01. The sequence goes on from CAYYQW010000011.1 coordinate 52,936, forward strand.
AATGGATACAGCAACTTCAAAGCGATAAACAAATAAGTGATATAGAAAATTTGTTGGCAAAACCTGAAATTGATAAACAATATATTGAAAAATGGTGTAGGAAATTAAATTTAAAAACTTTTAATCTATTATAAAATGCTTGATACTACACCTGAAATGGTTCAAAAACAAAGAGAGATTCTCTTTTCAAAAACATCAAATGAGCGTTTTTTAATTGGAGCCGAAACTATTGCCTTTGGACGTGTAATGGTTGAAAGTAGTATAAAACAACAAGAACCTGAAATATCAGAATTAGATTTGAAAATTTCAGTTTTCAAACGTTATTACGGAAGTGTTTACAGTAAACTTGAACTTGAAAAAATAATTAACTCGATGAAATACTATTATCTGCATCGTGATGAAATATTAAACAAAAGCACACAAGATTGCATTTGAAGCAATTTTCATTTTTTTACTTTGCCGCAGGAGCAACTCAAAGCAGTCAAAAAATACCAATTATGCGCCCAAAAGTATTAGTTATCAGCAATTACAAAGCTACGCACACCGTGCGGCCCGAAGCCGAGATTTTTATCGGACTGGCCGATTTGGGTTTCGACATTCACATAATGACCGACAAATCAGCCGAATATGTTGAGAAATTTGAGAAGGTCGGCATTAAAGTGATTGATTTTCTTCCCAAAAAGAAATTCGATAAACAGGAAATAGCCTATATTCGGGAAGCTTTGCAGCGCGAAAAATACGACATCATGCACCTGTTTACCAATACAGCAGCCGTGAACGGTATCAGAGCTGCCAAGGGTTTACCTGTAAAGCTGTTGCTGTATCGCGGCTATACCGGAAACATTAGTTGGTGGGATCCGACCATGTACATAAAGTTTCTGAATCCGCGTGTAGATAAGATTTTCTGCAATTCAAAAGGGGTGGAAGAGCTCTTTCACAGACAGTTATTTTTTGACAAATCAAAAGCCGTAACCATAAACAAAGGGCATGACCTTGCGTGGTATGAAGATTATGAACCTTTGGATATCAGAAAAGAATTAGATTTGCCCGAAGATGCTTTTTTGATGATAAATGTATCGAACAATCGACGTATGAAAGGTATTCCTTATCTTATGAAAGCCATGAATTTATTGCCTTCGGAAGCAAATATTCATCTGCTTATGGCCGGCAGAGATTTGGATTCTTCCCAAAATATAAAGTTGCTTGAAAAAGGCTTAAACAGAGATAAAGTGCATTTTCTTGGTTTTCGTAAAGATGTTTTGAACATTGTGGCAGCTTGCGATTTGTTTGTACTCCCGTCAATCAAAGGGGAATCCATTACAAAATCGGTGATAGAATCTATGTCGCTTGGTACGCCGGCTTTAATTACCGATATTCCGGGCAACCGAGAACTTTTGGAACATGAAACAAGCGGCCTAAAAGTGCCGCGCAAAAACCCCAAAGCCTTGGCCGATGCCATGATGCGGTTGTATAATAACCAAAAGTTTTGCAGTGAATTGGGCAGAAACGCAAAACAATACATTCACGAGCATTTGAATACCCGACAAACCGTTCAAAAAACTAAAGCCCTCTACGAAGGACTTTTGAACGTCCGACAGGACTTCAAAACGTCCGGTCGATAAGAAGGATTTTTGAACGTCCGACAGAACTTCAAAACGTCCGGTCGGTAAGAAAAGAAGGATTTCTGAACCTCTGCCGGGACTTCAAAACATCCGGTTGTGTCCGATGTGATTTTTCAAGCACTTACAAAGTCAAAACCACCCAATTAAGACATTATTTAAAGAAAAATAACTTACATTTGCAAATCAGTAAGTAACAAAAACAAAATCGGCTGTGCTAAAAAAGTTATCGGTAAAAAATTATGCGCTAATTGACTCGCTTGAAATGCAATTCAATTCGGGCTTTTCGGTGATTACCGGAGAAACCGGTGCCGGAAAATCCATACTGTTGGGTGCGTTGTCGCTTATACTGGGAAACCGTGCCGACAGCAGCGCATTGAAAAATCAGGAACAAAAATGTATCATCGAAGGGCATTATGATATTAGTGCTTTTGCTTTGCAGGATTTTTTTATTCGTGAAGAGTTGGATTATTTTGATACAGCTATTTTGCGACGAGAAATCAGCCCTCAAGGCCGCTCCAGAGCGTTTATAAATGACAGCCCGGTAAATCTTAATTTGCTCAAAGAATTGGGCGATTTGCTAACCGATATTCATTCGCAGCACCATAATTTAGCCTTGCGCGATCATAAGTTTCAGCTCTATGCTTTGGATGCTTTTGCCGGTTTATCCGATGAGCTCAGTACATACGCCAAAATGTATCGGGAGTATAAAGAAAGTCTGCATAAACTTTCCGAATTGCAAAAAGCCGCCGAAGCCGAGCGCGAAGAACAGGACTATTACCAATTTAGATACGACGAGCTGGAAAAAGCCAATTTAAAACCCGGCGAGCAGGAAGAATTGGAAGAGCAGAGTAATTTGATGGAACATGCCGCCGAAATTAAGCAGACATACGCTCGTGTATTTGAGTCGCTCTCAGGCGATGAACTGAGTGTTTCCGAACGCCTTACCGACTGTGTTCATGCTTTGGATGAAATTGAAAATTATTTGCCCGAAATACGCGAATATAAAGAGCGAATTCGGAGTAGCCAAATTGATTTGGCAGATATCGCCTCCGATCTTGAAACACGTGGGCAAGATGTTGAATACAGCCCCGAAGAAGCCGAAGCCGTACGTAACCGTTTGGATACCATTTATGAACTGCAAAAAAAGCATCGAACAGATTCGGTTGAGGAACTGCTTAAGGTAAAACAGGATTTGCATGATAAGTTAGAGAACATTTCTTCTTTTGATGACCATATAAAACAACTTAAAAATCAAACAGAGCAGCAGAAAGAACAGCTTGATATTGCGGCCGAAAAAATCAGCACGCAACGCCGAACAGCCCAAAAACCTTTAGAAAAGGAAATCGGCAGTTTGCTGCAAAGGCTTGGAATGCCTAATGCCTTGTTTTCCATACAAATTACGGAAAAAGAACAGTTGGCAGAAAGCGGAAAAGATGATGTGGCATTTTTGTTTTCAGCCAATAAAAACAACCATCCGGACGAAATCTCAAAAATTGCTTCCGGCGGTGAGATATCTCGTTTAATGCTAAGTTTAAAAGCCGTAATAGCCGGTTCGGTAAATCTGCCGACCATTATTTTCGATGAGATAGATACCGGCATATCCGGCGATATAGCCGATAAAACCGGGAACATCATGCGACAGATGTCTCAAAATATGCAAGTAATAGATATTACGCATTTGCCGCAAATTGCTGCCAAGGCCGATACACACTACGTAGTGTATAAAATCGAGCAAAATAATACTGCACATACCAAAGTAAAGCAAGTAAGCGGAGATGAACGCACGAATGAAATAGCCAAAATGCTTAGCGGAGAGAATATTACCGATGCAGCCGTGAAAAATGCGCATGCATTATTACAGAGTATATAAACTGTTTTCTTAAAGTTTAAGAAAGAAATTATTTTTAAATAAGAAAAATATTATAATTTAGAGGCCTGTACTTACAGTTTTTTTTAAAATAAAAAATAAGCATTATGACAAAGAAAATTCTATTTTTTGTATTTATCATGTTTCTTTCTTCTTCGGTGATTTTTGCCGTTGAGAAAAATCCTGAAAATCAAAGCCCCGCCGAAGCCGGAAATAAAGTAGAGCAGAAGCGTGAACAACAATCACAAGCTCAATTGCCCGTTTTTGAGAAGAAGAATGAAAAGAAAGGCTTTTTTCAAAAAAGAAAAGAGCGCCGAGCCGCCAAAAAGTTCATAAAAGAGAATGCTGAAGCATTGATGAGTTCAATGATATTGGTAGGAGCCGGTTTATTGATTTTTGGCCTTTTGCTGTATTTGGTGGTTACCTCAGCGGTTTGGCTAGGAATTGCCGTGATGATACTTGGCTTGGTATTGCTGTTATACGGTGTGCTGACACAATTCTTTTAGAAAAAGCTAATGACTTCATAGATAATAAAAAATTTAAAGAAGTACTGTGAGAAAATCCTTTCAGTTGTGAAGGTTTTTACGCAGTACTTTTTTTAAATGAAAATAATAATCATCTTGTTTGTAATAAATAAGATTTATTTGTACTTTTGCACGCTCAAATATTAACAATAACATTTTTTATTAATTAATTTTAGGTTATGATGAATCAATACGAAACCGTTTTCATTATTACTCCCGTTTTATCTGATGCCCAGGTAAAGGAGACGGTAGCAAAATTCAAAACGATACTCTCCGAACAAGGAGCAGAAATCGTTCATGAAGAAGATTGGGGATTGACAAAATTGGCTTACCCCATACAAAACAAAACCACCGGGTTTTATAACTTGGTAGAATTCAAGGCCGAAGGTTCGGTAGTTGAAAAGCTTGAAACAGAATTCCGCCGCGATGAGCGCGTTATTCGCTTCCTTACATTCCGTATGGATAAATACGCTGTTGAGTATGCTGAGAAAAAACGCAGAATGAAAAAAGAACAAGAAACTGATAAACAATAGAACCATGGCTAAAGAAGTAAGATATCTCACTCCGATTTCCGTTGATACTAAGAAAGAGAAGTATTGCCGGTTTAAGAAATACGACATAAAATACGTTGATTATAAAGACCCTAAGTTTTTAAGGCAATTTTTGAATGAGCAGGGAAAAATTATTCCTCGCAGAATTACCGGAACTTCATTGAAGTACCAACGCAAAGTTGCCAAATCCGTAAAACGCGCAAGACATTTGGCTTTGTTGCCCTACGTAACCGACCTGATGAAATAGAGGGATTTATTTTTAACTGAAAATTTTATACACAATGGAAATCATATTAACAAAAGACGTTGCAAATGTTGGATTTGCAGACGACATAATTGAAGTTAAGAACGGCTATGCTCTCAATTATCTTATCCCGCAAGGCTATGCCGTTGCCGCAACTAAATCGGCAAAGAAAGTACACGAAGAAAACAAACGCCAACGTGCTCACAAAGAAGAAAGACTAAAACAAGAGGCGGAGGAAATTGCCGAAAAATTACTTAAGAAGAAAATAAAAGTGGGAGCCAAAACAAGTACAAAAGGTACTATTTTCGGATCAGTAAACACCATTCAGTTAGCTGAGGCGATTAATAATAAAGGTTTTGATATTGATCGTAAGAAAATTGCGATTAAAGAAGATCCCATCAAAGAGGTCGGTTCATACACAGCCGTTATTTCACTTTATCGGGGTGTAAGTGTGGAGCTGCCTTTTGAAGTAGTTTCGGAATAATTCGATTCTTTTATGAAATTTTAAATCCGACTTTCTGTTGAGAGTCGGATTTTTTGTTGGAAAGAATAGTTCTGCCAATCTCTTATGATCCGGCGGCATCTTACACCGATTAACAAAGCTTAAAGCTAAAACCTATGCTTGCCGTATAGCCGGTTTTCCCTACAGAACCGGCGAGTAAAAGCCCAAAGCATAATTTGGAACTGTATTTATAGCGAATTTCTACCTGCTTTTTTTGTAAGAGATGTTGAAAAAGTAAGAGCCGAAAATCATCATTCTGATTAGCTTTCTACGAGTGTCCGCCTACTACAATCCGCATGATTTTTATATTTAGAACAAAGAAACGGATAATTTGTTTTATGATGCAATGACGCCAAAAATTAGTCCATTTGGTAGGAACGGTTGTATAGGCTTGATCTGTATATGCTTTGGTATGTTTTTTTCCTTTCATAATTTATGTATTTATGATGCTTAATTCGCTTGTATTCTATTCGGGTATCAGCCACCAGCCGGCTTTGGCTTTGGCTTTATAAAGAAACATGTAATGCATAAATAATTTCATCCAGTGGCCGGCGAGACCTGCTTCACCTACGGTGTATCGTATATCGCGACCCCATTTCGGGTATTTTTCCCAATCCGGCACAATGGGGTGAACAGTCATGGTAGCCGCCGTACCCGTTTTAATTCCGTAACCTGCCGATACAATACAAGCTGCTCCCATACGAGCCATTGATGCTTTGTGTTTATGCTCGGAACTGCCGGTTTTTATGCGGTTGGCTATATTTTGAGCCACTACTTTGCCAATAACTCCGGAGGGCATTCCCGTGCGGGGTGGAGTAGGGAATATGTCGGTGCCGTTGGGGCTTTTCATGGGTTTGGACATGCCGTGCGGCGGAGCAAAAGCAATGCCGGATGCATAGATATTATCGTAGCTTGGATTTTGATATATTTCCGGCCAATCATTTGCCGACCAATCTTCAAAAGATTTTGGGCTATAATCGGCATCTACTTTCATAAGGCCGTTGGCAGCAAATAATTTTTCGCTGATGTCGCGGCCGTTTTTGTCAAAAGCTTTTAAACCAACTCCGGCAAAACCGGGAATCAGCATGGAGAAGTCAAAATCTTGGCTGTGTTTTTCTCCGTCTAATGTTTCGTAGTGTATGGTGTTTTCCTCCACTTTTTGCACGGCAGCGCGTTTTATCCATTTAATACCGTATTCGGATAAAATGGACTCTGTAAATATTTTTGTAGAGGTAACATAACCGTTGCGTTTGACATAAGCACCACCCATACCAAAATCACCGACTTCGTATTCGTTTGTAAGCCAGATGATATCAGCTAAATGACTGAGTTTACGCTTATTTATTTCAAAAGCAATATTAAGTGCATATTCAAAAGCTGCACCTTGACAGGTGGCTTTACCGTGTCCTGTGCCGATTACGAATGTTTGCTTTTCACCGGTCTCCAATTTGGCAAAGCTTTTCTTCAGTTCACCATAAGCATGTTCGGCATGGCTGTATGTGCATACGGATTGCGTGTATTTATCCGGCCCGAGGCCTTCGGTGGCGGCAAAGTTCAGTTTTGGGCCGGTGGCATTTATCAGGAAATCGTATGCTACTTTTTCTGTTTGCCCTTTGTTTTCGCCGTCCGTATATTCAACTTCCACAAATGGCGATTGAGTCTCAGCGCTTCCTTCGGGGAAAATGTTTTTTGCCAAAGCTTGTTTGTAGATTATTTTTTGCTTGTCGTAAACTTTTTTCAGTTTGAATTTTACCTGTTTGGGTTTCATCAAACCCACGCCCACCCATATATTTGAAGGCACCCATTGATAATTGCTGTTGGGGCTTACCACGATTACTTCGTGTTTTTTTCCTAATTTGCGTTTTAGGTGGAGTGCGGCCGTATGTCCGGATATGCCGGCGCCGAGTATTAAAGCTTTTGCCATAATTGTGTTTTTTGTGTTGCAGATAAAAATATGTAAAATTTTGAATATATCAAAATTTAAACTTGCAGTTATTTTGCCAATTGGAATTCAATTATATTGGAGCTATTTTTCGTTTTTCAATTTTTCGGATTTTTATAAAACCTTAAAGGCTTCTTTTTCCAGCCAACCTATTTGTCCGTTCCCAAGCTCTACTTCCGCCCAGTCGCCGGAATACTCCTGAATTCCCACTTTATGTCCGGCACTGATGCGTATAAGAATGGTGGCTGTTTCGTTTGGTGAGCTGCGCAGAGGAACCGCTTCGGTATAAATGATGGCTTGTGAATTTCCGGTTTCAAGATTTAAGCGTTTACTTGAAAAAATAAAACTTATAAGGCTTCCCGCTAAAAATACGGTTGCAAATGTAAAGCTGATAATTTTTTGTCTTCGAACGCGGGAGAACAAATAAAACAGAATTAATGCAAGACTTATTATAAAAGCAGCTATGCTTATTTTTGCCCAACAATCCGCTGAGCAGCTGTTTACGATATTTTTATATATGCGAACAAAGAATAAATCCGACGTTTCTTGTATTTGCTTATGTATGGAGAGTTTTGCAAACTCTAAATTATGACGAATATCTTTGTCTCTTGGTTTCAGCAGAGCCGCTTTTTCATAGTAATATATGGCATCGGTGTATTTTTGTTGTCGGTAGCAGGCATTTGCCAAGTTGTAATACAATTCGGGAGCCGAGTATCCGGCATCAAGTATTTGCCGATAATTTTGTTCGGCTTCAAAAAAATTACTCTCGGCATACAGCGTATTGGCTTCTTTGAATAAATTATATACATCCGGTTCCTCTGCCTGTAGTTGGGCTGCGGATAAAAGCAAAAATATTAATAGGAGCTTTGTTTTCATAAGGCTAAACTAAATTTTATAGTGCTCAAGTTTTTGAATGGTATCAGCGGCTCGTTCGTATAAGTTTTTAGCTTTTCCGGCTTGGCCTGTTCCTCCGTATTGTGCATATTCTGCTTCATTTAAAACGTCAATAAGTTGGTTAATATCTTCAGAACTAACTTCTTTACGATTTAATTCAGTCGCAACTTTATCTTTTGTTAAGTCTGAGCTTTCCAGCCGGAATTTATTGGCTGTGTAGGACCATAAAGCGCTTGATACTTCTTTGTAGAACTTGTCTAAATTGTTTGCTGATAGGAGCTTGCGAGCTTTTTTTAATTTTTTTCTTGACAAACTTGCAGCGCGTTTGTTTTTGTAATCTTTGATGTTGGCACGTTCTTTAATTTGTTTTCGTTTTAAAATAATTATGCCGGCAAACAAGAGGAGTGATAATATATATAGACTGTAAAACAGCCATGAACCTGCAAAATGTTCTCCAATTTCATTAAGTTGGATATGTTTTTGTTTCAGATATCGAATATCATCGCTTATTTTTTCTGCCGTTTCATTGTTTGTTCCGGACAGTCGGTTTTCATCGTAATCTTTTGACTTTGTAACATCAAGAACAATTTCCTTGGTTTCGATTGTTTGGTATCGTTTCTTTTCCGTGTCGAAATAAGATAACCTGGCAGCCGGTATCTTATATTTGCCGGGTCTTCGAGGTATCAGAAGGTAGGCAAACTCCATATTTCCGGATGCTCCGCCGGTGCTGAAACGAATATTATCCGTTTTCTCCGGAAAGCTTTCAATCTCATTGGGAATTAGCAGATTAATCTCGTCTAACAGGTGGAGATTTCCTTCGCCGGAAATACGAATAGTCAAATTGCTGCTTTCGTCGGTTTGCAGCTCTGTTTTTGATATCTCTGTTTGTGCTTTCAGATTTTTGGCTACAATGCCCGAGAAATCATCGGGTTTTCCGCTCGGAAGTGCTTGAACCGATACTTTGAGCGGAACACTTGATATGCTTTGGCGTTGGTTTTCGTATCGCGTAACCCATTGTCCGAAAAAATTTCGTACTCGCCCGCTTTCTTTTCTGACAATCAAGTCAATTCGTGTTTTTCCGATATTCAAGTTTCCGCTTTTTTGCGGGAATAACAAATCGCGTCTCAGAATGGCTGTATTGTATATTTTTCCGTTGTAAGTTTCGCGTTCTAAATTTATACGGTCGGGTGTATAGATGGTTTTGATAAAAAAACCGGGATATTTCGGGAATTCCAAATCTTCAATATTTACCAAATCCACCCGGCTGTATAGTTTTACGGTTGCTGTAAGGGCTTCGCCTTTATAAGCTTTGGTTTTATTCAGCAATACCCGCACAAAAAGGTCTTCGGCATCGGTGTGCCGTTCTTCCGTATTAGTATTTGTTTGATTCTGTGGCTTTTCACCTTCAATGACTTCTATTTCAACAGAATTGGAGCTGTGTGTTTCACCGTTTACAGTGATTTTTGCTTGCGGAATGGTGAATCTGCCCGCTTTCTTTGCTCTTAGAAGGTATGTAAATGACATGGTGGTGCTTTGAGTACTTTTTCCGTTGATGTACTCAAAACTTTGGCTGGTTGAACGTGCCGGTCCGGAGAGTACATCAAAATTGGAGATATCGGGTGCCTCAAAACCGCTTGCGTTGGCATTTACAGTGAATACCAAACGAAAGCGTTCTCCGGTTTGTACTACTTTTTCGGAGGATGCCGTAAACTTTACTTGGGCTTGAGCCATAAGCAAGCCGGTAAGTAACAACGGTATCAGTAGTTTTATTTTTTTCATCATTTTTCAGTTTTCTGACTTACAAAAGCCGGTCAAATTATTTAATATTTGGCAGAAATCTTCAAATTCAATTCACTGCGCATGTCTGGTGTTTTCTCCTGATGCAAAGCAGGCCGGCTTTAAAATTCCGTGCGGTGAAAACACCACGCGGGCGCAGGATTTTCTGCCAAATACTATTTACCAATCTTTCTCTTTTTTCTTATCTTTTTTCTTGGCTTTAATTTTTTTGAGCTTTTCTAATATTTCTTCGTCTTTCTGTTCTATTATTTTCAGAAGCATTTCGGCATCTTGTTCGCTAATTTCCGGTTCCTGTTTTTTTTGGTCTTCTTTTCCGCCTTCTTTTTGGTCTTTTTCGTCGGAACCTTCTTTTTCGTCTTGCTCCTTATCTTGTTCCTTATTTTCTTCTTGATTTTGTTGATTTTCTTGATTCTGTTCTTGGTTTTGTTCTTGCAATTTTTTCAGAAGCTCTTTTGTCAGCATATAATTGTATTTGGCTTCTTTATCCTTCGGATTAAGCAGGAGTGATTGTTTGTAACTTTCCAGCGCTTGCTTTAAAAACTCTGTAGCTTCCTGCATATTTTGTCCGGTCATGGACAGTATTGCTTGTTTCACCTGCGTATTTCCCAAATTGTAAAACAGATGTGCTTTTTCTTTGGCAGAAACATCTGCTTCGGCCAATTTTGAATAGCTGCTTTGAGCTTGTTCATATTTTTCCGACTTATAAAAACTTCCGCCCAAATTATAGGATGCAATAAACGAAGTTGAATCCACATTTTTTGCTTTTTGGAAAGCTACTTCGGCATCTGAGTATTTTTCGTTCATATAAGCTTTATAGCCTTCGCGTATGTATTGTCTTTCTTCTTGTGCCCATACAATTGCGGGTAAGAAAAACAGAATAACTAACAAGCGGATATGTGTATTGTATTTCATAAGTTCTAATTTTTTAATCAAAAAGCCGAATGTTTTTCAGATATTTGTTTTTTCTTTCTAATACTATAAATTCTAAAACCAGCAATATTAGAGCTGCCGCAATAGGGTATTTGAACAGTTCATCATAAATGAAACCTTCTTTTTTCGATTTGCTTTTTTTTAGTTTTTCCAAATCGGCGGTAACTGTTTCTATGGCTGAATTTATATAGTTGCCGGGTGTATAAAACCCCTCGCCGGCTGCGGCAATTTGTTTTAGCAAGCCTTCGTTAAGTTTTGTTAAAACCGTATTGCCTTGCGCATCTTTTTTATAATCTCCGGTTTTTGGGTTTGTAATAGGCACGGCTTTTTTCTTTCCCATTCCTACCGTATATATTTTTATGCCTTTATCGGCTGCATCTTCCGCTGCTTCTATGGCTTCGGGCTCATGGTCTTCGCCGTCGGTAATCAGAATTATGGCTTTACCGGCTTCCGTATCGGGGCCAAAAGATTTGGATGCTAATTCTATGGCTGCTCGTATGTTTGTTCCCTGAACGGGTACCATGTCGGTTGATACGACCGAAAGAAATAAATCGGCAGCTGTGTAGTCCGAGCTTATTGGAATTTGGGTATAAGCTTCGCCGGCAAATACGATTAGACCTACCCGGTTGGAATAATCGGTTTTCTTTAATAAGGTTTGTATGGCTTTTTTTGCATTTTCCAGTCGATTGGGTTTAATGTCTTGAGCCAGCATACTGTTTGATACGTCCAAAGCTACCGTAATTTCGGAACTTTCGGAAGTGTATTCTCCGGTTTCGGTTTTTATTTGCGGACGCGCCAAGGCAATAATAATAAGTGCTAAGCTAAGCGTAGCCAATACAATTTTGAGCATTTGCCGGGCTTTGGATGCCTCCGGCATTAAAATTTGTGTCAGATGCGGATCGCCGAAACGTTTGAGCCGCATTTTATTTATTATGGCGGCCAAAATGAATACAGCAATCGGGACAAGCAATACAAGCAGATAATACAAGTATGCTTCATTATGAAATTGGAAACCGCCGTCGTTTGTCATATTTCCCATTGTTTTTTAACTTCGTTTGTGCGTTTGTTTTTACAACTGTTAATATCGTTTAAGGAATATTCCTAAAGATTGTAAAACGTAACAGAATTTCAATAAAAATAAGCATGCCGGCCAAAAGCGCAATTGGCAGGTACATTTCTGTTTTTTTCTCGTACTGTTTTATCTCAATTTTTGATTTTTCCAAAGCATCAATTTCCTTGTAAATTTGTTCGAGTTTTTTGTTATTGGTAGCTCTGAAATATTGTCCGCCGGTAATATCTGCAATACTTTGCAGGCTTTCTTCATCAATTTTCACCTCCATTTGTTGATATTGTAAGCCGAAAGGCGTTTGAACAGGGTAGGGTGCATGGCCGGTTTTCCCTACACCTACAGTATAAATCCGGATGTTGTATTTTTCGGCAATTTCGGCTGCCGTAACCGGATCGGCCTCGCCACGATTGTTCACACCGTCGGTAAGCAAAATGATTACTTTACTTTGTGCTTGGCTTTCTTTCAGTCGGTTTACTGAATTTAGCAAGCCGTTGCCAATGGCCGTTCCGTCTTCAATCATACCGGTTTCTATTTCGCTGAAAAGGTTCATCAGTACAGCGTAGTCGGTAGTAAGCGGGCATTGGGTAAAAGCTTCGCCGCTAAACAATACCAGCCCGATACGATCGTATTCTCTGCCGCTGATAAATTGCATGGCTATCTCTTTTGATGCCTCCAAGCGGTCGGGCTGAAAATCTCTTGCCAACATACTGCTTGAAATATCCAAAGCAATTACAATATCAATGCCTTCGGAGAGACTGTCTTCAATATTCCCGATTTTTTGCGGACGCGCCAGTACAATAATTAACAGCGCAATTGCAGCCGTACGCAGCAAAAAAAGAATATGCCTGAAATAGCGTTTAAACGATAAACCTTTTTGCTTAAAGCTCTGAACGGATGAAAGTTGCAGTGTTGCTTGTGATTTTCTTTTTTTGAAAAAATACCAAGCAGTCAGTGGTATGATTACCAAAAGCAGCCAAAGCAATTCTTTATTTGCAAATATTATATCGTCCATTGTTGCTTATTTCTTCTCTGTTTCTGAATTAATGGGTGTATTTGCTTCCAAACCGTTTTTTTCATCCGCTTGTTTTTCCTCCTTTTTTGTAGCATGAACAAAGTCAAAAGCATAATTTAAGTTTTGCTCGCTTATAAAAATTTCGGGTGTGTATTTTGCAAACTTCACCATATCTGCGGTTTGCAGCAATTGGCGGATGTTTTCTGCTTGCTCGTCCGGTACTTCGGGCAGTGTTTTTAATGCCGCAATAATTTCAAAACTGATATAATCGGGCGCCGGCACGGCAAAGCGGTCTTCAATGTAAACTCGAATAATATAAGTGATTTTGTCATAAAACTTTCGAAGCCTTTCGCCTTGCGGAATACCTTCTTCTTTAACTTTTTCCAGTTCTTTTAAAGCTTTTTGGTGAGCCGGTATTTTAGGTGCAGCCGCAGCAAAAATGGGTTTGTTTTGCTTACGCCGAATATAAACATAAATGATTGCAGCAGCAAGCAGAAGCGCTCCCAAAATTATCAGAATTAACTTTCCGTAACGTTGTTTGAATTCGGCAAAAGTCATGGGCGTATTAATGGGGGCTTTTATATCGGCCAAGGGTATGGCTTGAGCGGTATCTATTTTGCTCAAGAATGTACTGTCCGGGCGAAAGTAACTTACCGTAAGCATAAACGACAAGGATTTCAATGTGTCGCCGTCGGCCAAAAACGGGAAAGGCGGTATAATAAACGTGCTGTCTTCAAATGAAGTAATGGTAAATATTTGTTCCAGATACTTATTTTCCGCCGTGTCAATTGATGTTTTTTTTACAATTTCAATCCCGTCTATAATGGTGTCCTCGAATTGGGGAAATAGAATTGTTTTTCCCGCATCAAGCGGCATGCGCATGCTTAGCTCCGTTTGGTCGCCTATGAGGATGGAGTCATTAGCTATATTTACCTTTTGGGCTTTCAAGTCCGATATGGGAGCCGTTAAGGTAAAAAACATAATTAGTGCTTGGCAGAAAACCCTGCGCCCGTGCGGTGTTTTCACCGTACGGAATTTTAAAGCAGCCTGTTTTGCGTCAGGTGAAAACACCTGACGCGCGCAGTAAATTGAATTTGAAGTTTTCTGCCAAATACTAATTAATACTGCAATAATGTATTTTAAATGCATTTTTAGAATTATCATATTCTTCACTATTCAAAAACAGTTCTGACAGGTTATGAGAACACTTAACTTACCTTTGTTTAAACAGTATCAGCAAGGGTTTAATGTAATCTTCGCCTGTTTTTAGTTGTGTGTAGCTCACACCGGATTTGCTGAATTCATGTTTTAATTTTTGCATCATTTCTCTTCTGTCCCGGGCATACTTTTCTCTTACTTTTCGGTTGGAAGTATTCACCCACAGCTCTTCGCCGGTTTCCGCATCTTTCATTTTCACGAAACCTATGCGCGGCATGTCTTCTTCTCTTTGGTCGCTTATCTGCAAAGCTATTACATCGTGTTTATGATTGGCTATTTGCAGAGCTTTGTTGAAGCCGGTATCCATAAAGTCTGATATAATGAAAGCTGTACAGCGTTTTCTTATAATATTTGTCATGTAGCGCAAAGCTTCTGCCGTATCGGTTTTTGTATGTTCCGGTTTAAAATCAATCAGTTCTTTTATGATATGAAGAATGTGCGATGACCCTTTTTTAGGAGGGATAAATTTTTCCACTTTATCGGTATAGAAGATAACCCCGGCTTTGTCGTTGTTTTGTATGGCCGAAAAAGCCAAAACAGCAGCTACTTCCGTAATCAACTCCCGTTTAAAAACTTGATTGGTTCCGAAAGTTTCCGAGCCGCTTATATCAATGAGGAGCATAACGGTAAGTTCGCGTTCTTCTTCAAAAACTTTTACGTAGGGTTTGTTAAAACGTGCCGTTACGTTCCAGTCAATATCGCGTATATCATCGCCGTAGCCGTAATCGCGCACTTCACTGAAAGCCATACCGCGCCCTTTAAAAGCACTGTGGTATTCGCCGGCAAATATCTGCTTCGACAAACCTTTGGTCTTTATTTCAATTTTCCGTATTTTCTTCAGAAGTTCTTGATGCGTCACTTTTGTGTTTGTTTTGGTTAAACAATCCTATCGCCTGTGTTTCTTTTATGAAAACCGGCTTAAGGAACTTCTACGGTATTCAGGATTTCAGAAATAATGTTTTCGCTTGTTATATTTTCGGCTTCCGCTTCGTAAGTAAGGCCTATGCGGTGGCGCATTACATCGTGACAAACGGCCCTTACGTCTTCGGGGAATACGGCTGCTCTGCCTTGCAGAAACGCATAGCTTCGGGCTGCTTTTGCCAGATTAATACTTGCCCTGGGTGATGCCCCGAATGAAATCATGCTGCGGAATTTTTCGAGCTCATAATCTTGCGGGTAGCGTGTGGCAAAAACAATATCAATGATATAATTTTCAATGCGTTCGTCCACATATATTTCTTTTACAATTTCTCTTGCTTTTAGAATGTCTTCTTTAGTAACTGCTTGGGTTGCTTTGGGAAATTCTTTGGCTATGTTTTGGCGAATTATTATTTTTTCCTCATTTTTTTCCGGATAGCCAATCTTAACTTTCAGCATAAAGCGGTCAACCTGAGCTTCCGGTAGCGGATAGGTTCCTTCTTGCTCAATGGGGTTTTGAGTGGCCAATACTAAAAACGGATTTTCCAAAAAATAGGTTTCGGCTCCTATGGTAATCTGTTTTTCCTGCATGGATTCCAAAAGCGCACTTTGTACTTTTGCCGGAGCGCGGTTGATTTCATCGGCCAAAACAAAATTGGCAAAAATAGGCCCTTTTTTGGTGATGAATTCTTCTTGTTTTTGGCTGTAAATCATGGTACCCAAAAGGTCAGCCGGCAATAAGTCCGGTGTAAATTGTATGCGGCTGAAATCGGCATTAATAATGGATGCCAAAGTGCGAATAGCCAAAGTTTTAGCCAAACCCGGAACACCTTCCAGCAAAATATGTCCGTCTGAAAGCAAGCCTATCAGAAGGCTGTCGCCAAGATGCTTTTGTCCTACAATGACCTTTTGCATCTCGCTTTGCAATAGTTTTACTATTTGACTTTCTTTCTGAATTTTGTCGCTTAATTCTCTTAGATTTTCGGGTGTGTTCATGCTTTGTCTGTATTATGGTTTCATTTTGCGCAAGCAAATTTACGTAAGCTTGGCTTAACGGCAAAGCGGTTTATGCTTTTCTAAAAGAATTTAACGTTTTTTAATGCAGTTTTGAGTGTTTTGCTTTTTAGATATAAGTATTTAGATGTAAGATATAAGATGTAAGATGTTGGTTGTTGATGCCTGAATAAGCTTGACCGTTGTTAATATTGTGTTACTACATTTTCCG
>CAYYQW010000012.1:0-65537 GCA_964472505.1 uncultured Bacteroidaceae bacterium
TAGCTTCATTACAGTTTGCAAACTGCAACTTTGGCAAAGTTTAACGAACCATTGGCAATATAACAAAATTTTTACTAATTGATAAAAAATAATCGAGCTTTAGATATGCAATTTAGACGTTTTTAGAGACTTATTCAGTATCAAATGTCAGGTATATTAAGTGATAGCCATTTCAGCAATCGAAATCGCACTTAGTTTTGACACACAGGCTTCGACTACATCGACTATGCTCAGCAACCAAAGTTCAGGCTACGGAGATGCTTGGAAGATGACCTGCCAAAAGCCGTTGCTAATGCTTGAATGTAAGAGAAATCCTATCAATCATAGATCGGACAAATAAGCGGCAAATTGGTTGAATCGTGATTTTCTTTATTAAGAGATTACTTGATTAAGGAGTAAGCATGATAAATATTAATAATGATAACGGCAAGAAATAATAATTAAATTTTGCTTTTCAAATTTATATACAAATCTATGCTTCATGTCAATTCTTCTTGACCAAAAGCCTGATAATTCATGTTTTAACGCTTCGGGTTTTCCGGTACCTTCATAAGGTGTTCGAAGGCACTCTTTTAAGAGCGTATTGATTTTTTTTAATTTCGTTTTATCTGTTTGCTGCCAAAACAAATAATCTTCCCACGCAGTTTCTGTAAAAACTATCATATTTCAAGCTCTTCCATTGTTTTTTTTATGGTACGATTATTTTCTAATTCAATCAATGATTTTTGAATTGCTTTATTATTTTCAACAGAAGTTAATAAATATTCCGTTTCGTCTTGAATCTCAACAATTTTCAATTCTATATAAGAATTATTGCTGAATAAACTTTTTATTTTTGATATAAACTCTTCAGTTAAGGAATCGGGGGTAATTTTAAAAGTAGCTTCCATATCGTTTTGTTTTTGGCAAATTTACGAATACTTTCGTTAAAGAACATATTATTTATTACGATTTTTCTAAAAGTTTCGTTCACGGATTTTCATTAAAAATTTTCGAAATTCTTTATTTGTAACTATTCAGTATGTTTAGGAACGGTTATGAAATAAGATATAATAGTTGGCGTAGCTATTTTGTTCTTTAACAACTTGAAAAATTTGCGAATAGCATAGCTATTTAAGAACTTTTTCAAGGAAGTTAAAGGGCAAAAGAACAAGCAAACCGTTATAGGTTATTTCATATCCGTTCCTTAATTCCAATCCGGGGAAGGGTCAGGCGTGAGTTTAGTTTCCGCTCAACTTCCAAGCCGGCTCAAAAACACTTTTTCATATGTTCCGAAAAATTGGAATAATTAAACTGATTAGTTACAGAATTTTCAACAATAAACGTTCTGCAATCGGAATCGCAATCGGTTTTGTTGCGCCGGCTTCGACAGACACATCAAAAAAAAGCCGAGAACAAAATTTCGTTCTCGGCTTTTTCAGTGTTTTACTCCAATTTATTTTTATGATTATCCGCATGTCCCCCTGTTCACATTTTAAGCGACTGATTATTAGATTGTTCCGCAATCTTAGTTATCAACGGCTTCGACAGGCTCAGCCTCCGAAAATACAGTAGGAGACTGAGCTTGTCGAAGTCGGTGTTTATAATCTTGGGAAACATGCGGATAATCATTTTATTTTTCTTTGGCATAAATTTTAACTCCAAGGCTAAACTCATCATAAATCGCTTTGTCTCCCAGATTGTCGAAGAATTTTCCGGAATTGTACTTAATGTCATATTTCGTACGATCCACCGTAATTTTGGAATAGAAAATTTGTCCGTCTTCGGATTTTTCGCGAATGGCGCTGAATTCTATCGGATTTGTAATGCCCTTTATCGTCAGATTTCCTTTTACTTTGGCATATCCGGTAGCAAAAGAACCGCTCTCGGTAATTTCAAGTTTTGCCTCTTTGTGTTTTTCAACTCCAAAAAAATCGTCGGATTTTAAATGATTCTCTAAATTCTCTTTAGATTTTCCGCTCAAATCGCTTACTTCAATAGTCGGCATATCAATTACAAAAACGCCTTTGGTAATTTTGGCATCTCTAAGTTCCAATTCTCCGGACTTTAATTGAATAAAACCTTCATGCTCGCCGGTAATTTTTTCGGCATGCCATTTCAATGCTGATTTATCTTTATCAATACTGAATTCCTGAGCTGATAAAGTCATTGAAAAACTCAGAAAGAATATAATCGAAAGAATGTTAATGGTCTGTTTCATAGTTATATTTATTTAATATGTTATACAGCACAAAATTAACATAATTTTTAAATACAGGATGAATATATCTGTTATTTTTTGTTAATTTTTTATTTTTTAAACTTGGAATAATTTCATCTTTAGGGATAATTGTTCAATTTTGCCCAAAATACCATTCCCGGCCTCTTATACAAATTGCAGCTTTTTTAAAAGCCGGAACAGAGAAGAGTTGTTTTAGATTTAATCGTTTATTATGCTTTTCAAAAGACATCTGCGAGGATTCTGGATAAATGTGCGTTTGGCTATATCCGGAAATGAGCAGGATTTTACTGCCGGAAACATTGGACGAGCCGTATTTCTGCTGTCGGTACCCATGATTTTGGAAATGATGATGGAATCCGTTTTTGCGGTAGCCGATATTTTCTTTGTTTCCAAATTGGGAGCAGAAGCGGTTTCGGTTGTAGGAATTACCGAATCATTAATGACGATTGTTTATGCACTCGGCGTGGGTTTTAGTGTAGGGACTTCGGCTCTGGTGTCTCGAAGAATCGGCGAAAAAAATAAAGAAGCCGGTGCGGTAGTTGCCGTTCAATCCGTAATTTTGGCTACAGCCGTCTCACTGATTATTTCCTTAGTCGGTCTGCTGTATTCCACCGAGCTCTTAATACTCATGGGAGCTTCGGATGAAGCCATAGAAATGGGTGCATCTTATACCCGCATTATGCTGGTTTCCAATGCAACCATCATACTGCTTTTTGTAATAAATGCCGTTTTTCGGAGTGCGGGCGATGCAGCTGTTTCCATGCGGGTACTTTGGCTTGCCAACGGAATAAATATTGTATTGGATCCTATTCTTATTTTCGGCTGGGGATTTTTCCCGGCCATGGGCGTGGAAGGAGCTGCCATAGCCACACTCATAGGCCGCGGATTGGCTGTTTTATATCAAATATACTTATTGCTTAAAGGCACCAATCGTATTATAATTGAGAAAAGACATCTGAAATTTGAAACTAAAATCATAAAGAAAATTATCCGAATATCATCGGGCGGCATTGCACAAAATTTAATATCCACCTCAAGTTGGATATTCCTTATCAGTATCATTGCAAGTTTCGGCAGTGCTGCCGTAGCCGGTTATACCATTGCCATACGCATACTTTTGTTTTCGGTTTTGCCTTCGTGGGGCATGAGTAATGCAGCAGCAACTTTAACAGGGCAAAATCTGGGAGCCGGCAAAGTTCACCGCGCTGTACGGTCGGTACAAATTACCGCGCTTGTAAATATGATTTTTCTGAGCTTAGTCTCAATCGTTTTGATTAGTTTTTCCGAAGCTTTCATCCGATTTTTTATCAGCGACCCGGAGGTTATCAAAAAGGGCTCGGCAGGTTTATATTATATCAGTTTTTCACTCTTTGCTTATTCAATTGGAATGGTGATGATGCAAGCCTTCAACGGTGCCGGAAAAACCCAAATCCCTACCCTTTTGAACTTTATATGTTTCTGGTTGCTCGAAATCCCTCTGGCCTATTACCTGGCTCACGTGGCCGGCTATAATGAGAAAGGGGTTTACCTCTCGATTATTGCCGGCGACCTGCTGCTTACAGTTTTGGCTCTGATACTGTTCAAGCGCGGCAAATGGAAAACGGCTCAAGTTTAAAAAAAGCCGGCTGAATTTAATCAGCCGGCTTTTGGTTAATATCAGTCAGACCGCTCAAAGCGGTCAGACCAATATTAAAACTATTCTCACTCTACAATTGCACAACCTTAACAAACTTTCCGCCTTTGCTTGCACTGATGGTATGGTCGTACATGGCTTCGCAATGAGCCGGCGGCAACCAAAATTCTCCGGCATAACTTGCATTAAGCAGCACTCGGAAGGTTTTTGACTTTCCTTTCGATAAATCAAAATAAGTAAATACTCGGTCGTCGCGTATATCTCGGTATTTGGAATCACCGGATTCACCCGAGCTGCTGTATTCGTATAAGCGTGTATTGATTATTTCCCAACCGGAAGGGAATATTTGACTTAAAGCCATTTCCTTATAATCTCCGCGACTGCCGGGGTTATTAATCGTAACTTTGGCTACAAAATCCGTTCCCTGCTGTATATTATCCGGTATGATTGGGGTTCCGTCCGGCAATTCATAAATTACCGTCATGCCCAAATCGTTCGTTGTATTAACTGTGCTGCCTATATCGGGTTTTCCTTCCAAAATAAGGCTTGCATAAAGAACGCCGCCGCTCTTATTTTGGAACTTAAATGTATTATTCTTCAGTTCGGCAATCAGAAGCGCTTCGCGTACAATGGGATTGCTACTGCTAACCGTTTTGCTTTTGCCGTTGAGCGTATAGCTAAACTCCATTTTTTCGGATTTCACATATTCATCAATATAGCCGGAAACAGCAATCAGCGCATAAGCCGTAGTTTGTGTACTGAAGTAGCTGTCGGACGAGAGGCTTTTGGCTATGGACTGAAGCAGCCTGAATGCTTTTTCTTTTTCGCCCGTTAGTGTAAGCGTTTCCAATATCATGGCTTCATCACGCAAATCCGACCCATAGGTGTAATACAATTCTCTGTATGAAGAAACTTGCAACGGTAAATTTTCGGTGAGCTGTAAAGCTGTTCGTCGTTTGCCTGCTATATGATAAGCAGCTGCCAAGCGCCATTTGGCGGCAGTTGACAGGTCTTTGGAATTCAAACGATTCATGGCGCTTCTTTCGGCTTGACCGGCCAATGCCAATGTATATAAACGATAAGCCTGCATCAGCTGAGAAGAAGGTCCGTTATCAGTCCAGTTGCGTGCTTCTTCTTTTTGAAATTCGCGCCAACGCTTCATCATATTCGGACTGACCGGATAACCGGCTTTCTCGGCTTCAACCAAAAAGTGCCCGGCATAATTCGTTCCCCAAAGCGAAGCATCTCGGCTTCCCTGCCAGTAGGCAAAACCTCCGTTGGGTAATTGAAACTTATTAAAATTCTTAATGGTTTCCTTAATGTTATTTTCCGTTTCGGTCTTTTGCTTTTCAGTAAGTTCCGTTACTTTACTTAAATACAGCTGCGGAAAAGCTGCCGAAGTGGTTTGTTCGATGCAGCCGTGCGGATAACGAATTAAATAATTCAAACGGGCTTCCAAATTTACCGAAGGAATGGATGAAACCTCCAATAAAGCGGAATTCGTACCTTCTATTCCGACAAGGTCAAAGTTTTTATCCCAAGACCTATTCTTTTCGGTTAAATTACTGTGAGTTACGGAAACTACCGGATTGGGATTTTCAACATCCAACTCTATAATTTCCGAGGATTTTTCATTGCCGGAAACGGCCGTTATTTCAACTTTGGTAACACCCACCTGCGAAAGTACCTCTAAATCAAAATCTATGGTTTTATCGCCGGGGCTGTCAAAAGTGACTTTTTTGGTACTCTCTCCCAAGACCTTAATATAGCTGTCGGTTTTTACGCTTACATCTGCTGATTTAATATGGTCTTTCATGGCAAACAGTGTAACGGGCAGCTTAATTTTTTCTTTGGGACGAAGTACGCGCGGCAGAGTAGAAACCAACATAAGCGGTTTTATAACCGGTGTGGTTTTTTCGGCCGAGCCGTATGCTTTGTCTTTGTGGCCGGCTATTACCATTGTGCGCACGGCACCAATGTATTTTGGAATTTTCACATAATGTGTTTTCTTGCCTCCCCTAATGGTGAAAGGACCCAAAAAAGTTACTACCGGCTTAAAGCGTTTGGCTTTTTCTTTTTGGTCTCTGTCCACATCCATATCACCGCCTATGGTCAATAAGCGTTCGGCTTTTCCTTTTTGTGCGCCGATTACCAAGTTAAACAAATCCCAACTTTTCACACCTATGGCTTCTTTGGCAAAAAACTCATCCGCCGGATTTGGGGTTTTAAAATTAGTAAGCCCTAACAAACCTTCATCAACAACGGCCAAAGTGTAAGTCATGGCTTTATTGTCTTTTTCGGAAACATCAATACGTACGGTTTGTTCCGAGCGCAATTCATCCGGCATGTCAATCTGCGGATTTAGAATGGTATTTTCATCTTCCACGGCCAAAGGCATTACACCATACATTCTGAGCGGTAAATCATTGGCTGTTTGCAGATGTTCCTGCAAAAGCGTGATATGTATGTATGCGTTGGGGTGCATTTCCTCGGTTACATCAAAAACAAAGTCGGTAGTACCCTTTTTGGTTTTGGTCCAGAAAGTTTCAATTACTTTTGTACCGTTTTCAATACTTACCAGAGCATTGCCTTTGGCCCCCGAAGGAAAGCTTACTTTGGCACGGTCGCCGACTTTATATTTTTCTTTATCGGTACTAAAAACCAGCATGGATGCACCTTCTTTATGCTCATCACCGCTGCTTCGGTAAGGCCAGTCAAAATAGAGCGTTTGTCCGGTACTGTGTCCGGATTCAAGGTCTTTGGCCCAAACCAGATAGCGTCCCCATTCATTATCGCCTGTAGTTATGTGCCAGGAAACTTTTCCGTCCACGGCGTTAACGGTTTCTTTTTTCAATAGTTTGGCTGAGTTTTTAAAACTGTATGAACTGATTTGGTTTTGTGAAGCATTCCACCACCAACGCCAACTTAATTTATAGAAATACAACTCAACTTTACGGTTGTTTTTTAGCTGTTTTCCTTCCGCATCTACAATCGCAAAATCGCATTTCACAGCTTTCCCGCTGTCGTAATAATATTTACTTTTCGGAGTTTCGGGAACACTTATTCCTATGTATGACTCAAAAGGCGAATAGGGTTTGCTTGTTTTACTGATACTGAAATTACCGCCTTTCTCATACACCCGCATGGTAAAATCTGCTCTGAGCATTCCGGCAGCATTTTCTTTTGTAAACATTCGCTTATTAATCAGTGTTTTTCCTTGGCTGTCGGTTTTGACGTCATGTATGGTTTCGGTGTCTGAACTGAATGATTTAAGCGGATCATCGAACACATAATCAGAATATTTTGGAAACTGAGTAGTTTGCGGCCTCAAAGTAAGGTCCACCTGTGCCCTCATATTATCAGCCGGTGCACCGTGCAACCATTTAGCTGTCAGTTCTGCTTCTATTCCTTTATTTTCAGAAAGATATTCACCCTCAAAATCCATTTTTATATCCAAACGATTGGGTTTGACGGTTTCAATTTTTATGATTTTTTGAAAATCCAAGGCTCCGGCTTCAGCAGTAAAAAGGTAGTTTCCGGTTGGTGCATTGGCATCGGTTAAAGTTCTGAAAGTATAAAAACCGGTGGAATTAATGCTTTGAGTTTGGGTTTCGACCAATTTTCCGTTCGGATCGGTTAATTGAAATTTAAGCGGATGCTCTTTGGGTAATTTGCCGTCCTGTTCATGCAGAACAAATGTTATAAATACGGAGTCGCCGGGACGTCTTACGCCGCGCTCTTCATAAATGTATCCTTTAACGCCTTTTGAAACCGTTTTTCCGGAGACATCGAATTTACTGAGGCTGAGTGCTTCTCCCTCATTCAATTTAAGATAACCGGATTCGGTACCAATTTTAGCTACCGCAAAATAGGCATCTTTTTGATCGGCAAAACTCACTTTACCGTCTTTGTCTGTAAGCGCCTGATTCAAAAGTTGTTTTTGAAAATCATAAATTTCAACACTTACATTCTCTTTTGGTTGCGAACTCAATAAATCGGTTACAAACACATTAAGCGAATGGTCTTTTCCCTTTTTGGCTATAAGTCCCAAATTGGAGGCAAGTATATTTTTGCCTGTCTTCAATTCATCATAAAAAGCTTCTTTGCAGGGATCATCTCTGTCGCGCCAATAATAATAGCTATAACCGAATATGTCTTCATAAGTGTCCCAATCAATTGTTTCGTCCTCAGGTAAGCCCTCAATTTCATCATCGGCGGAATTTGCCACACATGAATACAAAGAATATTCTTTTTTCACCCGAAACATGATACGGTATATGGCTCCGGGCTCAGTTTCGACTAATTTATTCAAGTCGAGATGAAACCGGTTTTTTATACCCAAATCCTGTATGCCAAATTGATCCAAACGAATGGTTTGCATGGCTATGGGTTTGCCCACATAGCGCAATTGGTATGAATCGTTTAAATTGTTGCCTTGCAAAAACTGCAAAACATTGTTTTCATGAATTCGGATTACGGCCACATCAACGGCTTTAAGATTAACGGCCTCGAAAGGAACCAACATGCCTTTGGAAGTGGAAGGCAAAATATTACCGCTGCCCAAAAATTCAATCTCGGGTTCTAATTCTTCAAAAGCTACGGAAAAACTCATATCTTCATCCAAAGGATAGCCGAGCAGATTTTTTATTTTCCCGTTAATTTTAACCATTCTTACATCGGCAATTCGCTGTGGCGTATAAACAGAAACCGTATTATTTTCAATAAGGTACTTAATATTTTTCAATCCTCCAATTGTAATTATGCCGTTTAAATCCTGATTAGGCATAAGCGGGTCGGAAAATTGTAATTGCAGAACTTGTTCCGGCTCATTATATACTTTAGAGGAAATCAAATCAAAGTTTTCAAAACCGGGAATTTCAATTTTCTCTTTGTTCCTGTACGAAACGCCAATATCTCTACCGTTGATTTTAATTTCAAGGGTTTGATCTTTTTTCTCGCGCTTTATGCTGTCAATGGTAAAGAAGTGCTGAGTGCCCTCGGCATCCGTAGTCCAATTCACTTTTAGGTCATCGCCGTCCTGTTCGGCCAATAAAACTTGGGAAATCGCTTCGGAAGTTTCCGTATCGGCCGTATAAACAACACCTTTTATTTGTTGGTATTTGAGTTCTTTTCTGTCTGTGGTTACTTGTTCGGTAATTTCATAGTCAATATCCTGCGCTTTGACATCAAATTTAAAAGTAAATTTTTTAAGGCTGCTTTTGACATCAACAATTTTACCCAAATCAAATTCAGCATAAAAACTTTTGCCGGAGGGGAAATTATCTTTGGGAACAAATTTCACCGCATTACCTTCTGCAACTACCTCTCCCTCAACCGAAGGACTGAACGAAAACAAGGATTTCAATTCATCTTGCTTACCGGATAGAGCTT
The DNA here is from genome assembly GCA_964472505.1 of uncultured Bacteroidaceae bacterium. Classification (GTDB taxonomy): domain Bacteria; phylum Bacteroidota; class Bacteroidia; order Bacteroidales; family JAADGE01; genus JAYEIA01. The sequence continues at coordinate 9,246 of CAYYQW010000012.1, forward strand.
CAAATGTACTGCTTGTAAGGTGTAATTCAACAGCATCGGCTTTTGAAATCGTGCCGTAAGTATGTGCGGTTATGTATTCTGCAAACTCCGGATTATGGGCATTGGTTGCTCTTTCGCGAGTCAATAAATGAATACTTGTAGCCAAAGCCACAATGAGCAATAATGAAACCGAATAAATAATTATTTTCTTTTTAGGCATGCGAGTGGTATTAAATGTTATAAAATGCTGCTGAGCAAACTCAGCCTTTTCAGTTTATAAAAATACGATAAAATTTGAATAATATCAATTCAATTCCGGGAATGCTTTGTATTATTTTATGTATCAGATTCTGCTTTGCCGGATAACATTCCGCAAGCTGCTTCAATGTCCTGTCCGCGCGATTTTCGCACGGTGGCAAGAATACCTTTTTGTCTCAACTTGTATTTAAAAGCCTCAATATCCGCGTCGGATGTTCCTTTTAATTGCGTATTGGGAATTTCATGAAAACGAATCAGGTTAACGCGACAACGCATACCGTGCAAAATTTTAGTAAGTCGGTTGATATCTTCCGGCCGGTCGTTGATGTCTTTAAGCATAATATACTCAATGGATAATCGCCGATCATCGTTAAAGTCATGCGTACTGAGAATATGCAAAACCTCTTCAAGCCGATGAGCTCTTTGCACCGGCATAAGTTTTTGACGAACATCATCAAAAGGCGAATGCATGCTTAAAGCCAATCGGCTTCTTCCATCGGCCAAAATACGCTTCAAGCCCGGAATCAAACCAATGGTAGAAACGGTTATTCGCCGATTACTCATTCCAAAAGCATAATCGGAAGTAAACAAATCAATGCTTTTTATTACATTATCCACATTATCCAAAGGTTCTCCCATGCCCATATAGACAATATTCGTGATTTTGTCTCTTTCGGGAATGTTTTGAAACTGGTTAATAATCTCTCCGGCCGTAAGATTAGCAGTAAAACCCATTTTTCCGGTCATGCAAAATTCACAATTAAATTTGCAACCCGATTGTGAAGAAATACATAAGGTGTGCCTGTCGTTATCGGGAATATAAACAGCCTCAATAAAACCCTTGCCCGGATAGCTGAACAAATATTTCTTAGTACCGTCTTTTGAAACGCTCACACGTTCGGGTTTAGCAATTTCTATGCTTGCATTTTGACTAAGTTCTGCCCGTATTTTTTTCGATATATTAGTCATTTCCGAAAAATTGAATTCATGCTTTTGGTACATCCATTCAGCCAACTGGGTTGCGGTAAACTTTGGGTATTTATTTTCCGCAACAAATTCTTTGAGTTCTTTTTTTGTTTTTCCGTATAAATTCATAAAACTTTCTTTTCTTTTTTTAATTTTTGTCTGTTGCCCATATAACAAGGCTTTTATCAATTTGTATTATTAATATTCAAATCCGTTTGATGCAAAGATGTGGTAATTTAATAATAAATATGTATATTTAGGCTAATTTTTTACAAATAAAACCTTAATTAATATTATGGCAAACATAAAAACAAATTACTTAGGTATAGAATTAAAAAACCCGCTGATTGCGGGAGCCAGTAATCTGGTGGCTAATACCAATAACCTGAAAAAACTGGAAGACTCCGGTGTAGGTGCTATTGTGTATAAATCACTGTTTGAAGAACAAATTCAATACGAAAACCTGCAAACCGATGAAATCACAAGCGAATTTGAAGAGCGGCATGCTGAAATGACCTCCGTTTTTTCGGATATCAAAAAGGCCGGTCCGGAACCATTTCTGGAACAACTCCGAAAAGCCAAAGAATCGGTAGATATTCCCTTGATTGCAAGTTTAAATGCCGTATATTTAGACACTTGGACTGATTATGCGCAAAAAATTGCTGAAACCGGTGTAGATGCTTTGGAACTAAATTTCTACAACCTGCCCAAAGAAGACGATTTGGAAGGCGAAGACATTGTATCACGCCTGCTCAATATAACCAAACAGGTGAAAGCTGCGGTTGATATTCCCATAGCCGTAAAACTCAGTCCTTTTTACACCAATATTTACAGCGTTATAAAGCAAATTGACGATGCCGGTGTTGACGGTTTTGTGCTGTTTAACCGATTGTTCCAACCGAAAATTAATATCGAAACCGAAAAGCATGAATTCCCTTGGAATCTGAGCAAGCCCGGTGATAACCGCTTAGCGCTTCGTTTTGCCGGTTTACTTTACGGAAAAACCCAAGCCGATGTATGTGCAAGCAACGGAATATACGAAGGCGAGCATGTCATTGAAATGCTTCTGGCCGGGGCACAATGCACACAAGTTGTGAGCACACTCTACCAAAACGGCATTAAAAAAGCAACTGAGATCCTAAAAGATTTAGAAGATTGGATGGATAAAAAAGGCTATAACACCATAGATGAATTCCGCGGAAAATTGTCGCTTAAAAACGTAAAAGACCCCTTTGCATATCAACGCGCTCAATATGTGGATATACTCTGGAATTCAGATAATGTATATAAGAAATTTAAACAAGTATAATTTTAAAATCAAAAATGCGATTATAAAAAACACCACGCATGCTTGTGTGGTGTTTCCTTTTTTTGTTTATTCGCAAAGCTAAGCACCGAAAACACCAACAAACAAATGAATACTAAAGCGGAATGTATGCCTTGTTTTATGAGTCAGGCATTACGAGCAGCTCAAACAGCTACTGACAGAGAAGAAATCATACGAGAAATACTTTCAGAAACAGCAGGTCTGTTGCAGAATATTGATATGGATCGCATACCGGCAGAAACGGGAAAAATGGTTTATCAAATTGTGCAGGAAAAAACCGGACATAAAGATCCTTTTTGCAAGGAAAAGCAAAAAAGTATAAAAGAAGCATTGGACATGTTGCCGGATTTGGAACAACTTACCATAGACTCGGAAGATCCCTTGCTTACCGCCATTCGTATTGCCATAGCCGGCAATGTTATAGATTTTGGAGTAAACAAAGCATTTAATCTAAAAGATGATGTCAAAAAAATCTTAAACCAAGATTTTGCCGTTTCGCACTATAATGATTTTAAACGAACCCTGTCTTCGGCAAAAACAGTTTTATACATCGGTGATAATGCCGGTGAATCGGTACTGGATCGAGTATTAATTAAACAACTTAACCGTACGGTATATTATGCCGTCAGAGAAAATCCCATTATCAACGACACAACCTACCAAGACGCTCTGGATTCGGGTTTGGATAAAGATGCCAAAATATTATCGTCCGGAGTTTCCGAAGCGGGAACCATTATTAAAAAGAGTTCGGATGAGTTTCGGAAAATTTTTGAAGAAGCCGACTTAGTGATAAGCAAAGGCCAAGGGAATTACGAAGGGCTTTCCGATGAAAAACGTGAAATATTCTTTTTGCTGAAAGCCAAATGCCCCGTAGTAGCAAGAAGTTTAAATGTTCCGGAAAACAGTATTGTACTGAAAAACAATCAGCCACACTAAAAATATTTGCTTTCGGGTTTTATTAATATCCGACAGATTTTGAAAAGGCTTTTTTTAATTTGTATTTTAGTAAGTTTTCAGAGCATAATTTTTAATTTTACCGAAATTTTGAAAAAAACAGATATGCAAAGCAAAAGAGAAAAAATAAATGCGGCCGTAACACAAGGCGATATCAACGGTATTGGATATGAAGTTATCATAAAGACTTTACAAGACAACCGGATAAATGACTTTGTAACACCCATCGTGTACGGATCGCCCAAACTGCTGGCATACCACCGTAAAGCACTAAATATCAATAACTTTAATTTAACAAACATTACATCGCCAAGCAAAGCCCATCCGAAACGAGGCAATATCATTAATTGCACCGATGATTCGGCACGCATTGAGCTGGGCAAAGTCTCAAAAGATTCCGGCAAGGCTTCGTACGATGCCTTGGAGCGTGCAACTGCCGATCTTGCCAACAATGAAGTAGATGTTTTGGTAACGGCACCGATAAACAAAGAAAGCATTAACATGAGTGCCTTCGATTTCCCGGGGCATACCGAATATCTAAAATCAAAATTCAAAGCTGAAGATGTTCTTATGATTATGGTTGGTGAGCGTATAAGAGTTGGTGCAGTTACCGGACACATACCTATTAAGGAAATATCTAAAAGTATTACCAAAGAACTGGTATTAAAAAAGCTACGCATTCTGAACAACAGCCTTGAACGAGACTTTGGAATTCAAAAGGCAAAAATTGCCGTACTGGGTCTTAACCCCCATGCCGGCGACGGCGGTTTGCTCGGTTCCGAAGAAAAAGACGAAATAATTCCGGCTGTTAACCAAGCGCGCGACGAAGGCATTTTAGCCTTAGGCCCCTATCCGGCCGACGGATTCTTCGGTTCCTCCGATTATATGCAGTTTGATGCCGTTCTGGCCATGTACCACGACCAAGGCCTTATTCCTTTCAAAGCCATGGAATACGAAAAAGGCGTTAACTATACGGCCGGCCTACCGGTAGTAAGAACATCGCCGGCTCACGGTACCGCTTATGAAATTGTAGGTAAAAATACTGCATCACCGGCATCATTCAGAACCGCTTTATTTTTGGCAGCTAACATTTTCAGGAACAGGCAAAATTTTGATGAGCTTAATTCCAATTCCATAGACAATAATAATAAATAAACCCAAGACCTAATACTAACGGCGTGGAGCAAATTTTTTCCGATTTTTTAAACTTAAATATACTGTGGCAAACAATAACGGCAGTATTTGCAGGCAGTTTTTTAATACAAATATTCTATTATTTATTTTTCTACATCCGCGTATTCACATTTTTCAAAAAAGCAGCGGAAACTCACAATAATTTCCCGCTTTCGGTTATTATATGTGCACGCAATGAAGGCAATAACCTGAAAGGCTTTTTACAAAAAGTATTGGAACAGGATTACCCGAACTACGAAGTAATAGTAGTAGATGATGCATCTGAAGACCATACCAATGCCGTGCTAAATGGATACAAGAAAAAATACAAAAAACTGTATGTAACCCATATTGAAAAAAACGCAAAATTTCCCCACGGTAAAAAGTTGGCACTGACCATAGGAATAAAAGCTGCCAAATACAAGCATCTGGTATTTACCGATGCCGATTGCCGACCGGATTCCGACAAATGGTTGCAAAGCATTGCCGACAGCTACAATAGCGAAACAAAATTGGTGTTGGGCTATGGCGGTTATTTGCACAAAAAAGGTTTGCTCAACAAACTTATTCGCTTCGATACGCTTTTTATTGCCCTGCAATACATGAGCTTTGCCAAAGCCGGAATACCATACATGGGCGTTGGCAGAAATATGTCTTACACCAAAGATTTATATGAATCGGCAAAAGGGTTTTCATCGCATTATCATGTATTGTCGGGTGATGATGACTTATTTGTAAATCAAACTGCCAATAAAAAAAATACGGTTATTTGTGCCGATAAAGCAAGCATTGTACGTTCGGCACCCAAAAGACGACTGTCTGAATTCATTCATCAAAAAAGGCGCCACCTGTCAACCGGCAAATATTATAAATTCAAACATCAATTGCTTTTGTCCGGAGAAGTAGTGAGCCGGCTGTTCTTTTACCTCACGCTATGTCTTACATTATCAGCACATATTTTTCCTTGGGTCGTACTCAGCCTGTTTATTTTTCGCCTACTTGTGCAATATCTGAGCATTGGCAAACTAAGTCAAGGGTTTAATGAAAAAGATTTGAGGATTTTTATTATTTTCTTTGATATTTTAATACCTTTATTAAATATTTGGACTTTCTTGAGCAAATATTTTATCAAAAACAAAATTAATCAACGGTGGTAAACGATACTAACTTTTCTTATAAAGCTCGACGTGATTTGCTGCTCGTAAACCGCGCAAGAAAAGGAGACCAGGAAGCTTTTACCGAGCTGATGGGGCTTTACAGGGAACCACTATTTTATTTATTGCTCAAAATGGTAAAAAATAAAAGCGATGCCGAAGATTTGACTATTGAAGCCTTTGAAAAAGCTTTCAGAAAAATAGAATCGTATAATAAAGACTACGCTTTCAGTACATGGCTTTATAAAATAGCCTCCAACCACGGAATTGATTTTTTACGCAAAAAAAACAGCTCGGAAACACATGTTTCTATTGATAAAAACGAGGATTTGGATAGCGACGAATATTATAAGACCATATTCATTCAGGAAGACGCACCCAACCCGGAAGAAAAAATTGTAAACAAACAAAGAAAGCAGCTGCTCAAAAGCCTGATAAAACGCTTGCCGCCGGATTACAGAAGAATTCTGGTTTTGCGTTTCTACGAAGAATACTCCTATAATGAAATAGCCGAAAAACTTGATATACCCATAGGAACCGTAAAAGCTCGCTTATTTCGTTCCCGAGAGCTTTTGGCCGGCATAATACAAGAACATTCCGAAAGACATTCTCCACTATAGATATTGCTTATGAACACAAACATACTTACGAAATACTTTGAAGGGCTTAGCGAGCAACAAATAAAACAATTTGAAAACTTGGAAAGCTTTTTTTTGGAAGAAAACGAGAAAGTCAACTTAGTTTCGCGCAAAGATTCAGAACATCTGTTTGTACGGCACATCTTGCATTCATTGAGCATTCCTGCCTTTGTCGAGTTTGCGGCCAAAAGCAAAATTGCCGATGTAGGAACCGGAGGAGGATTTCCGGGTTTGCCTCTGGCCATTTTCTTTCCGGATAGCCGGTTCACGCTCATTGATTCCAAAAAGAAAAAAACCGATGCCGTAAAACGGCTGCTAAAAAAAATGGAATTAAGCAATGTAAAAGTGCTTACCACGCGTACACCGGAGCATAAAGAAAAATTTGATTTCGTTCTAGGACGCGCTGTTACGGCTTATGATAAATTTTATTCGGAAGTCATTCACCTACTCAGAAAAGGCATAGAAAGCAGTATCCCAAACGGAATTTTGTATTTAAAAGGCGGTAATTTTGAAAATGAACTAAAAGCCGTTCCTCGGCACAGTGAGGTTTATAATTTAGAAGAAGTTTTTGAAGAAGATTTTTTTGAAACCAAAAAGTTAATCTACACCCCTTACGACCAATAAAAAACCCGAACCTTTTCAAGTCCGGGTTTCTCTAAAGTACAATTCAAAAAAGAATGTAACTACTTTTTCTTAATTCCTGCAATTTCTTCCAACATATCGGTGGTTAAAGATTTAGGTCGTTCTATGGCATAACCCAAAGCACGATCCCAAGTCAAATTAGCCAATACACCTATTGCGCGTCCCACACCGAAAAGTACGGTATAGAAATCGAATTCGGTAAGCCCGTAATACCACTGAATAACACCGGATTGTGCATCCACATTGGGCCAAGGATTTTTAGCTTTTCCGTGTTCTTGCAAAATATCCGGAACCACTTTGTAGAGAATATCCACAAACTTGAACAATTCGTCATCCGGCAAATGTTTCAAACAAAATTCTCTCTGCGACTGATAACGCGGGTCGGTTTTTCTGAGCACGGCGTGGCCGTACCCGGGAATTACATTACCGGAATTCAGCGTGTCCCAAACAAATTTCTTCATTTCTTCTTCGCTCGGTAATTTTCCGTCCATTTGCTCGCGTACGCCTTGTACCCAAGCCAGCACTTCCTGATTGGCTAATCCGTGCAGCGGGCCGGCCAAACCGTTTAGCCCGGCTGAAAGAGAATAATAGGCATCCGATAAGGCGGAGCCGACCAAGTGCGTAGTATGAGCCGAAACATTTCCGGACTCGTGGTCGGAATGCAAAATAAAATACATGCGAGCCACATCATCATAAGGATTATCAATCCCCATTTGATGCGCAAAATTGCCGCCCATATCCAAATCATAATCCGGCCCGATAATAATGTCGCCTTTAAATCGCATTCGATAAATATATGCTGCTATCGAGGGAAGGCGCGCCAGAATATTGGTAGCATCTTCGTACATATATTCCCAAGCTTTCATTTTGTCATATTTTCCCGAAGAATAATACTCGCTGAATTTTGAATCTTTCTGCATGGACAAAAGAGCTGCGGAGAACATGGCCATCGGGTGCGTTCCGTCCGGCATATTTCTTAATACATCTATAACATATTGTGGCAGTTGTCGTCTTTTCTTAAATTCCTTAACTACTTCTTCCGCCTCTTCTTTTGTAGGTACATCACCGGTTAAGAGAAAAAACCAAAATCCTTCCACATAAGGATAATCTTTCCCTTCCGGCTTTGGAAGCGCTTTCATGGTTTCGGGTATGGTTTTACCGCGAAAACGTATGCCTTCGTAAGGATCAAGGTATGAGATATCGGTAGTTAATGCTTTAACGCCTCGCATACCGTTCATGGCTTGTGCAATGGTTACTTCGCCTACTTTAACATCGCCGTATTCTTTAAGCAGTCGTACCGTTCTCGGGCGATGCGCTTCAATTTTTTCGGCCAAACGTTTTTTTAATGTTGACATAATTCGTTTTTTTTTATTTGGTTAAACATTTTAATTGCATGAGTGTAAATATATAAATATGATAATTATTATGCAAATCAAATATATTTTTTTTCATATTCCGGCCGAAAAAAACTCCGAGAGAATTCCGAAAAAACACCTGCTGACGGCTTTTATTCAATTATAATCGTCCGACTTTCAACAAAATACTGTGCGCTAATCAGCCCTCCGACTTCAGTAGCTTCATTGGCATCAGCCGATATACCGCGGTACATTTCAATTTGTGCTTCGCCGGGCAATAATTCGCCCAATTCATTTTTTGGAAATATTACCGATGTGCTTTCAAGCGAATTAGCAGTAAATATTTTCGAATTTTCACCGCTTATATCCGTTATGCGCACATTTACATACTCGTCGGTCTCCAATGGATCGCCTTCCCAAAATAACTCAAAACTTGAGGCTCGAGCTATAGTATCCAATTCCGGAAAAGCTACCGTATTGAGATGTACCGAATTTCCGAATTCTTTACCGTCGGCGTCTTTCCATAAAAAATCCGCATCGGATACAAAACCGCTAAAATTCGCTGAATATTGAGCCAAAGTTGCATTAAAAGTCATATACTTTTCATTAACGGTAATTTCGCTTGGTTCGGCCAATTCCAGCAAAGTTCCCGTTTTGCTCCCAAACCGAAAACGTACAACGGCAATTGTAATATCCTGTTCTTCATCGTATTGATAATTGTAAGAAGTAAATATTCTGTCCTGGTTCACATCGGATGAAGACTCACTTTCACAAGCCCAATATCCAAAAACAGCAATCATAAACAATACTGCTAATAATAAGCGATTCTTAAAGGATTTTTTTTTCATAACTCCAAAATTTATAAGGTTAAAATAGTATCTCGGAAAAAACAGGCCAACTTTTTCAAAATCATGCTAAACGGAGCATAAATACTGACCGGTTTTCGAAAATTCCAAAAAAAAGAATATCCGATGATTTACAGACAATCAATTCTTTTCAAATTTATGAAAAAAATTGCTTTAATACCATTTTAAAAGAGATAAAAACGGCTCCACGGTAATGTTTATTCCCGTAATGATTGAGAGAAGCACATAAATTTCGATTTTAAAAAAATAAAAAGCATAAAATTTTTGAAACATTTTTAAAGAGTGTGCGTAAGATAAAAATACACAAACACAGTTTGGTTTTAGGTTAATTTTGTTTTGAAAAAAGAGAGGCTCTCCGCTTCTCTTTTTTCTTTTTGTAACAAACTTAAATACAGCCAATTATTGTAAAATTTTAAAAAAATGACCTTTTTTGAAACTTTTTTGGAAACTATGCGTAGATGTTAAATGAAAAAAGGAAATACACACACATACACAGTTTGGTTTTAGGTTAATTTTGTTTTGAAAAAAGAGAGGCTCTCCGCTTCTCTTTTTTCTTTTTGTAACAAACTTAAATACAGCCAATTATTGTAAAATTTTAAAAAAATGACCTTTTTTGAAACTTTTTTGGAAACTATGCGTAGATGTTAAATGAAAAAAGGAAATACACACACATACACAGTTTGGTTTTAGGTTAATTTTGTTTTGAAAAAAGAGAGGCTCTCCGCTTCTCTTTTTTCTTTTTTCCTTAAATCCGAATGTCTTTTCTAACGTGCTGCCGGTGAAGACTCCGGCAGAAGCGGAACTCGCTCAAACAGTGGCTCCGCCTGTTTGCATTTCAATCAATTATATCACATCTTGCGGATTTAAGGTTTTTTATAAAATAAATTGCTTTACATTTTGTTCTTTTCAAAAAAAGTAAGATATTTGTAATTATTGTGTGAGTAAAAATCTCTCTCTCACATAGTTTGGTTTTAATTTAAGAATAAATTTGTTTTGAAAAAGAGAAGCTCTCCGCTTCTCTTTTTTTCTTTTTATAAAAAGCCGAAGTTCATGCAGTTTTGAAAAAATTTAAAAAATATATCGTTTTTTTGAAACATTTTTAAAAAGTGTGCGTAAATGCTAATTGAAAAAAGGAAATACACACACATACACAGTTTGGTTTTAGGTTAATTTTGTTTTGAAAAAAGAGAGGCTCTCCGCTTCTCTTTTTTCTTTTTATTGTCCAACCCGAGAGCTTTGCTTTTAACGAAACCTTAAGTCAGCATACACAAACTTCTGTATAGCCGAGCTTACTGTTTTACGGCTATGGTTTCGATTTCAACCAAAACGGATTTCGGCAACTCTTTTACTGCAAAAGCTGCACGTGCCGGCGGATTTTCCGGATAATATTTACCGTAAACGCCATTCATTCCGGCAAAATTCGCCATATCGCTGAGAAGACAGGTGGATTTGACCACATCGCTGAATTCAAAACCGGCTTCAGCCAATATGGCTTTGATGTTTTGCATCACCCGTTCGGTTTGCTCTTCAATGGTTTTTCCTGCAATATCCCCGGTTTTGGGGTTCATGGGAATTTGGCCGGAAATATACAAAGTATTACCCGACAAAACGGCTTGACTGTAAGGTCCAATAGCATTGGGCGCTTGATTGGTGTGAATAATTTTTTTCATGACACGCTGTTTTTTAAATTAATTAATCCAAAATGAGAGTTCTGCAAAATACAGATGCTCCATCTTGAGGAAATCGACTTTTAGTAAAGAATTATTTACAAAAAAATCAAAATTATTGTATTTTGCGCCTAAAGTTAATTATATTTACGGCAAGCAAAAAAAACACCATGGCAAATTTTCGTTTTATCGGCAGCAGGCCTTATTTTACAGAAGAAAATCATTTCTTTTTCGGAAGAAAAAACATTTCAGAACGTTTATACCAAAACCTTCTTATTGAAGAAACGGCTGTACTTTACGGCTCTTCAGGCAGCGGAAAAACTTCGGTTTTGAATGCGGGAATAAAACCTTTGCTGGAAAATTCCGGGCGTTTTGAAATTATACAATTAGACTTTAATGCAAACGAAAATATCACAAAACAATTAGCCGCCGAGTGCGACAAGAAATTTCCGCAAGCCTGTTATTTGGACAAATTGACGGGTCGACAAGAACATATCTGGTATTATCTGAAAAAAATACAATCACACAGCCCAAAAATCATAGCGCTGCTGATTGATAATTTTGATGAAGGGCTGCGCAGCGAAGACGGAAAACAATTCAGAGAAGAATTGCAGGATTTGCTCGAACAGAAAATTCCGGAAGCATTTATTTCGGCCACCGAAAAAAACAAAAATCAACTTTCCGAAAAGGGAAAAGAATTGTTGGAACAACCGGTAGATTTGAAGATGATATGGACAGCCAAACCGGAAGCCGAAAACAGAATTAACACCTTCAAAGATACTTTTAAATTCAACCCAAAAAATGCTGCAAGAATAAAGGAACTGCAAGCCTCAAAAGCCAAAGAAATCATAAAAAGTATCGCCGCATTTGAATCGCCCTACAAAGGCCAAAATAATTTTGTATCAGAAGCTTTTAGTATTCCGGACGAATTGCTTGACAATTATTTGGAAGAAATATCCGACAAAAAACTGCAAAGCAGCGAATTGCAAATTTTCGGAAAAAAAGCAGAGGCGCTTGTTATTGCTGACAAAAGCAACAAATTATCGGCAGCGGAAACCATAACTGCGGATAATGCAACTGAACATTTTTTTCATACTGAATTAATGTCTCTTTTTGAAAAAAATCCGGATTATCGGGATTTCTTGCAATACCTTACGCGAAAGCCCAAAGAATCGCCCGTTCCTTACAAAAATATACCCCGTAAATTCATTGAAAATTTTTCGGGAATTGTTGAATCACGTTTAGACCCGGAAAGTGGAAGTTGTCTTTTTCAATTCAAAAGTGCCGTATTGGAAGAGCAATTATCGGAGCTGCTCCAAAAAGAGTCAGAAAAACAACCGCCTGAAAACGATAAAAAAAATCTGCCCGAAAATCAGCCGAACCCAAGTAAAGCACATAAAAAACTTAGGTATTACCAATTGGCGGCCGTGATATTAGTGGTTTTAGCAATATTCGGAATTATGATTGTAAACCGGGCACGCAAAACGGCTCAAGACAACAAGCAATTGGCTTTATCGAATATGTATGCCGCTTATTCCTACAAAAATGCCGATACCGACCCGACACTCAGCTTTAGATATGCTCAAAAAGCTTATGAACATTATCCCGAAAACCACGAAGCATACAGCGCTTTGCTGAATGCTTATTACAATACGGAAGTATTTTATTCGCTGCTCGGTGAACTTCCCGAAAATCGCAAGGAAGCCGTACTTTCGCCCGACGGCAAATACCTTTTGGCCTTTGTTTCACAGGCCGATAACAAATATTCGCGTGTAAGCCTGCACGATACGGAAGGAAATGAAATAAAAACCTTTGAAAATGACGCCTCAATTTTCTTTGCCGGCTTTTCTAAAGATGCAAGTCAAGCCATTTTTGCCGATACCAAAGGCCTGTTATTTTTATACGAAATAGCCGATGACCAACTGAAAGAAGTAAAAATTGCCGATTCACGCATTTTACATGCCGAACTGAGTAAAAATCAAGCTTTGTTAGTGCTCTCGGAAGAGTCGCTGAGTCTTCGTCAAAAATCGAGCGGAGAAAGCCTGTTATTTCCCGAATACGATTATCCCTACGACATGGCCTGCATCTCGAATGACGGAAAACTAATTGCCGCCGGAGCCGATAAAAATATCTATATTTATACCGAAAGAGGCGACATGCTCAGCCGCTTTGAACTGACTACCGGTGCCGGTATTAAATATCCGCGCATAACGGCCATGAGTTTTTCACCCGACAACAGCAAACTACTTACCGTAGTAAATGATATGTTTACCAAAGCCAGTCAAATAATTGTGAGTGACACCGAAGGCAGAACACTTTTTAAATACGGCGGCCATTCCGAATGGATACGAACAGCCGACTTTTCGAAAGACGGTACGCACATTGTATCAGCAGCTTACGACAAGACATCCGTGGTGCTGGATGAAGAAGGAAATTTAAGCGGAGAGCTTAAAGGGCACAAAACTTTTGTGAGTGATGCCGTGTTTTTTCAAAACAACGAAACCGTTATCTCCGTAAGCGATGACGCTACAATAAGAAAATGGAAATTTGGCCGGCTCATAAATCCTTTGGCAGAAATAGAAAATATTGACCAAGCCATTTTTTCACCTTCCGGACTGAAAATTCTCACCGCCAACGATACGCTCCTCATCCTGAGAAATATATTCGGCGAACCGGAAATAAACTTCAATACCGGAGGAAAAGAAATAAAACAAGCGGCTTTTGCCGAAAATGAACAATTCATCTACGGCCTGACCCAAGAAGGAGAAATTATTTTTTGGACACCCGACGGCGAGCCGGAATATATGATAGAAAGCAGTCCCGTGAAAGGTAATTTTGCGGATTTCTATTCCGATTCGGCTTTTGTATTGAGTTTGGAATCGGACTCCGTGCTGTTGGTACGCGATGTAAAAACCGATAAACCCAAATACAGAATAAAAGCAGACTCAAAAATAAACCATGCCTGTTTTCGTCAAAAAGACGGAAGCATACTAACGGCAGAAGCCACGGGAAAACTATATCACAGAAATGCCAAAGGAGAAATAATAAACGAATACGACAGCCACGCTTTTGGCGCTCAAAAAGCAGTATTTTCGCCCGATGAAAACAAAATATTGAGTACCGGCGCTGATAAAACCACCAAACTATGGAGTTTGAAAGGCGAACTTCTGCACAATTTCCCCACCTATAACAGCAAAATAAACAGTGCTGAATTTTCGCCCGATAACCGTTTTATAATAACGGCTTCGGATGATAACAAGATTAGACTTTACACAGTTGACGGCCAATTTACCGGCGCCATTTCCTATCCCGGAAAAACTAAAAACTCAGTTTTCTCAGCCGACGGCGATTACATCATTACGATTTATTCCAATTTCGGAAAAAACACCGCCAAGTTGCAACACATCAGCCCGGAAATTATTCTGCGCTACGTAAATGAAGACAAAATTTTCGGAAACATTCAGGAATTTGATATAAAATAGCTAAGCGACACTTCAAAACGTCCGGCAGGACTTTTGAACGTGCCGGGCCTAGGTGGTAGCGACTCCGAAAAATGATTATTCGCATGTTCCCCAAGATTATAATCACCGGCTTCGACAAGCTCAGCCTCCGAAAATACCGAAGGAGGCTGAGCTTGTCGAAGTCGGTGATAACTAAGTATGTGTAATAAGCTAATAAGCAACAACTTAAAATGCGAATAGGGGTAAATGCGGATATTCATATTCCGAAATGCCCGAGCCACCGGAAAATACAAAAACAAAAAGACACTTATTTAAAACTACTCTAAATTACACCAAATATGTTAAAAATTATATTTGAATTCAATTAAGCTATATACTTTTGCCTTGCTCTGAAAAAAAAGACAGATGAAACAGCAGGAACAAATTGAGCATACCGGAATAGTAAGCGAAATAAAAGATAATGAACTAAAAGTCAATATCATGCAAGCATCGGCCTGTGCGAAATGCAGTGTAAGCGGTGCCTGTGGTGTTTCGGAGGATACTGAAAAAATTATCAGCATTCGAAATGTAAACCCCGCTGCATACAGGTTGGGTGAAAAGGTGAATGTATTCTATCGCCGGTCACTCGGGTTTCGTGCTTTATTTTTAGGCTATTTGCTACCCTTTTTAATCATTCTTACATCGCTTATCATACTAAGCACCATCACTCAAAATGAAGGCCTTGCAGGATTAGTTTCCATTGGCCTGCTCGCACCGTATTATTTAATATTGTATTTCACGAAAGAGAAAATAAAAAACACATTCGCTTTTTCAATAGAAAAAATTAAAGCTTTTTAAAGTTATGAACGAAGTAATTATAACAACGATAATCAGTTTAGGTTCCATAGGTACCGTAGCGGCGGTAATTTTGTATTGGGCATCGCAAAAATTCAAAGTTATAGAAGACCCGAGAATAGATGAGGTAGAGGACGCACTGCCGGCTTCTAACTGTGGAGGTTGTGGCTTTGCAGGATGTCGAAATTTTGCCGAAGCCTGTGTGAAGGCCGACGAATTGGATGATTTAGATTGCCCGGTAGGCGGAAACGATGTCATGAAAACCGTGGCAAGCATTCTGGGTAAAGAGGTTGAGCAAAAAGACAAAAAAATTGCAGTGTTGCTATGCAGCGGATCGCCCAAATACCGTGATAACTATAATCAATACGACGGAGCCAAAAACTGCACCATTGTATCGGATCTGTATGCCGGCGAAACCGATTGCCAATACGGCTGTTTGGGATTAGGCGAATGCGTGGAGGTGTGTAATTTTGAAGCCATTTACATGAATCCGATTACCAACCTTCCGGAAGTGGTGGAAGAAAACTGTACGGCATGTAATGCCTGTATTGAAATCTGCCCGAAAAATATTCTGGAACTTCGCCCCGCCGGTAAAAGAAGCCGAAGAATCTACGTCAGTTGCCTAAACGAAGACTTAGGCGGTGCTGCAAAAAAAGCATGCAGCGTAGCTTGTATCGGTTGCAGCAAATGTTTCAAAGTTTGTCCGCACGATGCCATCACCATGAATAACAATCTGGCATATATACACGCTGATGCCTGTAAGCTTTGCCGCAAATGTGTTGACGTTTGCCCAACAGACTCCATACACGAGCTAAACTTTCCGCCGCCGCGCCCGAAAAAACCGGCAAGCGAGAAAAAAACAGCCGAAAAAACAAATAATCAATCAAACAAGGACACAAGTTCAGAAACAAAATAAACCGATACGGTAAAACGCTTTCAAAAAATAAAGCTTATGTTAAAAACATTTAAGAAAGGCGGTGTTCATCCGCCGGAAAATAAAATATCGGCCGAAGCAGCCATCGAAAAACTGCCTTTGCCCAAATTAGTTTCCGTTCCGTTGAGCCAACATATCGGAGCTCCTTCCAAAGTACTTGTAAAGAAAAAAGATGAAGTAAAAGCCGGACAATTAATTGCGGAAACTGCCGGTTTTATTTCTGCCAACATTCACTCACCCGTAGCCGGCACGGTAAAGCGAATAACTAAAGTAATGACCGCCGGCGGCTACAAAACCGATGCAGTAAGCATTCAGGTTGGTGAAGAAGATATATGGGAAGACGGCATTGATACCAGCAATACCATAATTCGCGAAATAAAAGCCGAGCCCGATGAGATTCTTGAAAAAATAAAACAAGCCGGTATTGTGGGAATGGGTGGAGCCACTTTTCCCTCGCACGTAAAACTAAATCCGCCTAAAGGCAAAACTGCAGAAACACTTATTATAAACGGTGTGGAATGTGAGCCTTATCTGACTTCCGATCATCGCGTGATGCTGGAAATGGCTGAAGAGTTGATTATCGGCACACAAATAATGATGAAAGCTCTGAAAGTTGAGCATGCTTATATCGGTATTGAGAATAATAAAAAAGATGCCATAGAAAAGCTGGAAAAGCTTTGCAAAAATGTTAATATTACAGTCGTTCCGCTAAAAGTAAAATACCCGCAAGGCGGAGAAAAACAGCTGATAAAAGCCGTTATAAATCGAGAAGTTCCTTCCGGGGCATTACCCATTGAAGTAGGCGCCGTAGTACACAATGTGGGAACGGCCGTAGCGGCATACCATGCAGTACAAAAAAACAAACCGCTTGTAGAACGCGTAGTTACCGTAACCGGAAAAGAAGTTAAGAAACCCTCCAATTTCTTGGTACGAATAGGAACACCGACTGAACAGCTTATTGAAGCAGCCGGCGGAATGCCCGAAAATACCGGAAAAATAATCAGCGGCGGCTCCATGATGGGTAAAGCCATTATATCAACAGACGTACCCGTAACCAAAGGCACATCGGGTATTGTACTAATGCCGACAGATGAATCCTACCGGCGCGACATCAAAGCCTGCATACGCTGTTCGAAGTGTATCTCAGTTTGCCCAATGGGCTTGGAGCCCTATTTACTTATGGCGCTTACACAAAATGATTTGTACGAAAGAGAAGAAAAAGAAGGCGCTATGGATTGCATCGAATGCGGTTCATGCAGCTACATCTGCCCTGCCGACCGGCCTTTGCTGGATTACATCCGTTTAGGTAAAAAGCGCGTAGGAGCAATGATACGAGAAAGAAACAGTTAAAATAATTATACCCTTAGATCATCTGACAAAATATTTTCTTAGATATGAACAAAACAGTCGTTTCGCCATCGCCGCACCAGTTAGGAAATCAGTCCGTTAAAGGATTAATGTATGGCGTACTTATCGCTTTAATTCCCACATTAGCCGTATCGATATTCTTTTTCGGAATGGGTGCCATTGTTGTGGTGCTTGCATCGGTATTAGCCTGTGTGGCTTTCGAATACCTTATTACAAAGCTCTTTTTCAACAGAGAACCCACCATCAGCGACGGCTCAGCCATAGTAACAGGAGCCTTGCTGGCATTTAACCTGCCGAGCAATATTCCGATTTGGCTTGTGATAGTAGGTGCTTTTGTAGCTATCGGAATCGGTAAAATGTCATTCGGCGGATTGGGCTCAAACCCCTTCAACCCGGCTTTGGTAGGCCGTGTGTTTCTGCTTATTTCATTTCCGGTGCCCATGACCAGCTGGCCAAAACCCAGCCCGATAACCGAGAAAATGTTGGGCTATACTGATGTTGAAACCGGCGCTACGCCCTTGGGCATTCTTCAGGAAAGCGAAGGCGGAATTTCGGAAGTCATGGCACAAATTCCGGATTACATGCAGCTATTATTGGGAAATATGGGAGGCTCAGCCGGTGAAATTGGAGCAGCCGCCATACTCATAGGTTTAATTTATATGCTTATGAAACGCATCATTACTTGGCACATACCGGTTTCGGTTATTTTAAGCACAGTTATTGTATCCGGTGCCTTTTGGTTAGCCGATCCCACTCAATACGCCGACCCCTTGTTTCACCTGTTAACCGGCGGCTTACTGCTTGGTGCTGTCTTTATGGCTACCGATTACGTAACTTCGCCCATGAGCAAAAAAGGGATGTTGGTTTATGGCGCCGGCATTGGCTTGCTTACGGTAGTTATCCGAATATTCGGAGCTTATCCGGAAGGGGTTTCATTTGCAATTCTGCTTATGAACGCCTTTGTGCCGATAATAAACATGAACATGAAGCCTAAACGATTCGGAGAAACCGTAAAATCAAACTAATCACAGACAGCAAAAAAACACAAGAAAATAAGTATTATGGCAGCAAAAAAAGAATCAACATTTGTTACAATGGTTTCGACACTACTGATTGTTTCGGTAGTTGCCGCCACATCATTGGCCTTTATTTATAAGCTCACCAAAGAGCCTATTGCCAAGGCAAAACTGGAAAAGCAAAAATCCGCCATAAAAGATGTTATGCCGGATTTTAATAACGACCCGATAAGCGACAAGTACAAAGTAGGCATTGAAGCGGGCGATTCAATGGAATGCTATCCCGCTTATATGGATAATGAGTTTCTGGGTATTGCCGTTAAATCGAACACAATGAAAGGATTTAGCGGAGAAATGGTGGTTATGACCGGATTTGACCCCGAAGGCAGCATTATTAACACCAAAATTTTGGAGCATAAAGAAACGCCCGGTTTGGGTGATAAAACTCAAAAAGAAAAATCGCTTTCTGTTGTTGAAAACGAAGACGGTTCGGTTGATTCCGTCTGGTGGACTAAACAATTTTCAGGAAAAAAACCTGAGTTTGCTCAAGAAGGTAGTTTTAATGAACCAAGGAATATAAAAGTGAGTAAAAAAGGCGGAGAAATCGATGCCATAACAGCAGCCACCATTACTTCCGATGCTTATTGCGATGCCGTAAACCGAGGCTACCGCGCATTTACAATTGCTGTAGAACAGTTACAAAAAACAGAAAAATAAATATAAAAACATGAATAAATTAAGCATATTCACCAAAGGATTTCTCAAAGAAAATGCCGTATTCGTGATGCTTCTGGGCTTATGCCCGGCACTGGGAACAACCACATCTGCACTAAACGGCTTAGGTATGGGATTGGCAACCACTTTTGTACTGTTGATGTCCAACTTCGTGGTATCAATTATAAAGTCGCAAATTCCGGCTAAAGTGCGTATTCCTTCGTTTATCGTAATTATTGCATCCTTTGTAACTATAGTAGAATTGGTCATGCAAGCCTTCCTGCCCGACTTGTTTAATGTACTCGGGATTTTTATTCCTCTAATTGTGGTTAACTGCCTTATTTTAGGAAGAGCCGAAGCTTTTGCATCCAAAAATACAACTTTGGATTCGGTATTGGACGGACTGGGAATGGGGCTCGGTTTTGCCATGGCACTCACCATGCTGGGAGCGGTAAGAGAGATTCTTGGCAGCGGCTCAATTTTCGATCTGCAACTGTATGCAGGCGACGGTGCATTGGTATTTGTATTGGCTCCGGGAGCATTCATTGCACTGGGCTATCTCATTGCAGGCATTAGTCATTTACAAACAGAAAGCAAATAAATATATTAAACTGACATCCGTTAAAATATTATAATTATGGAATTCTTACTGATTATCATTTCGGCCATATTTGTCAACAATATTGTATTAATGAAATTTTTGGGTATTTGCCCCTTTTTCGGTGTATCCAGAAAAATCTCCACCGCACTCGGAATGTCCGGTGCCGTAGTATTTGTAATGACTATTGCCACCGTAATAGCCTATTTAATTCAAAAATACATTTTGGAGAAATACGGCATTCAATACATGCAAACCATCTCATTCATTCTTGTGATAGCCTCTTTGGTGCAATTGGTTGAAATCATTCTTAAAAAAGTAAGCCCTGCTTTATTTCAAGCGCTTGGGATCTTTCTTCCGCTTATGACAACAAACTGCGCCATTCTGGGTGTAGCCATTCTGGGCGCTACCACCGAAAGTTACGGTTTGTTGGAAACCACGGTATTTGCCATAGCTTCGGCCGTTGGTTTTGGTTTGGCTTTGGTGCTGTTTGCCGGCCTGCGCGAGCACATGGATCTTGTGGATGTACCAAAAGGCATGAAAGGCGTACCGATAGCTTTTGTAGCAGCCGGCTTGCTGGCTCTCGCATTTATGGGCTTTTCAGGTATTGCCTGAGAACTAACGAAATATACCGAAAAACCGGAGCAAATTTTTGTTCCGTTTTTTTTAAAATGAAATATAGGACGTAAATATCACTTGCCGTTATTTCCTGCGACATTTTTGAGTTCGATTTTTAATTCTGTTTCAAATATTCCGGGAAAACCAACTTATTATTATCCGAATAAACGCCCCATACCGAATCAGGAATCGCTTTTAACCTTTTATAAGGAATCGGGTCTTGTCCGTAATTTTTTTCTCTTTTTCCTATATCAGTTGAGACAAAACCTTGCTCTTCACGGTCATAGCGCCAATTACCCTCCCGATTGGTGAATAAACATAAGGTATCACCGAAATATTTAATATACACCGCCTCACTATTTTTCGGAAAGCGAATCGCAGTAAGTCCTTCCGTCTTAATATCATAAATGAAAACATGGCCTTTATAAAGATAAGCAATTTTTTTGGCATCAGTCGATAAAACCGCACGCCCGCCTTTGTCTGAAACCCTTTGCCGAAAATTATTGCGCAAATTCAGCAGGTATATTCCATAATAAGGGCCGTCGGAATAAGCCGATGAAGAATACAACAAAAAAGAATCTCGGTATGAAATGTGTGCTCCCGGAAAATGAAAGTATTCTTCGGTTTCACTAAAATCGTGCAAACGATACGCACAACCGGCATCCAAATCAACACGATACAAAGAAGTATTGGTGTATAGCGTTTTTGAAATGCCGCCGTCGGGAAAAGCTGTCAAGCCCTTTGCTTTACGAAAAAATTTTATGTTTCGAAAAACGACATATTGGCTGTCGGGAAGATAAATACCGCCATTGTATTTGGCCCATTGATTGATGTGATTGTGGTAGCATCCGTTAACGGAAAATCCGATGATCAGAAATAAAATCCATATCAGCTGTTTATTGAAATTTTTCATAATAAAAGGTTTGTATGTGTAATTATTGATTCTTGAACCGTGCTTGCTTCATAAAAAAAAAGCGAACCAAAGCATGGTTCTGCTAATTTACAATTTTTTCGGCGTTTAAGTTTTATTAAGTGTAGCTAAAAAAACATTTTAACCGCAAAAATTAGCGATAAGATTTTGCTTTGAAGCAATAACCCAGAGCCAAACCAAATTCCGGATAAAAATTACGATGCAAATAATCGTATTTATATTCAGAAAAAAGATTAAAAGCCAAATGCGAGTCGGCAAAAGCATTATAACGCAAGCCGACAGAGGATGATAAAGCATAATGAGGCTGCGGATTGAAGCTTGCCGGAATTTCCATATCAAAACTCAAAGGCGATACATAAGGCGCAATGCTTGAAGCCGGCGACAATTTGAAATGATACGAATAAGATTCGGCAAAAAATAAAATGATAAAACGAGGAACAGCTTTTCCGGTTATCAGCCAATAAACAGCAGCAGCTTCATACACAACCATTCCGGCTAATGCCGTTACGGGCGAGTGCAAATAATGGCTTCCGAAACTAATTCGAGACTCAATGGAAAAACGATCGGTGTAAAAAAATTGAGTACTGATTCCCCCGATGATATGTCCTTCGGGTATTTGCATTTGCACATAACCGCCGGCAGCATATAAAGCAAAACTGTCTTTTAAGTATTGCGCCTTGCCGAAACCCGGCGCAAGTATCAACATAAATACAACAAGAGCTTTCCTCATGCCAAATTTTCTAAAAATCATGATTGGTCGATGCTCATAAAAAAATCCCAGTACGGGTCGGAAGGCGGATCGGCCGTGAATGCCATTTTCTCTTTTCTTACGGGGTGCACAAACTCTATTCGGCGGGCATGCAGATGAATACCGGCATCGACGTTGGGCTCCGGATAATTATATTTCATATCGCCTTTTATTATCATGTCTCGGTGGCTGAGCTGCACACGTATTTGGTGATGCCGGCCGGTAATAAGTTCGGTCTCTATCATGCTGAAACCCTCATACTCGCCGCGCTTTTTCAAAATCAGTTCTGCCCGTTTGGCGTCTTCCTGCGGATTTTCGGTTACATACGACTTGTTCTGTTCTTTATTTTTGTACAGATAATCTGTTAAATGCATCGCTTCTTCTTCCGGGCTGCCTTGGCAAACTGCCCAATAAGTTTTTTGTACTTCGCGCTGTTTAAAAAGTTTTATCATACGCTTTAGAGCTTTTCCGGTTCGGGTATAAACAATCAGCCCGGAAGTAGGCCGATCCAGTCGGTGAGGAATACCCAAAAACACTTTGCCCGGTTTGTTGTATTTCTCTTTCAAATATGCTTTTGTACGATCGGCAAGAGTTTCATCCCCTGTTTGATCGCTTTGAACCAAATCGCCGCAGCGTTTATTGAGTATTATTAAATGATTGTCTTCGTATATAATATTGAGCATAAGCTTTTCTGTATAAAAAGTACGGCTAAAAATTAAAAATACGCATTTATCGCTAAATCAACATATTTTTTTGAATATTATCCGATAAGACTTGATTGCCGAAAAAGATTATTTTTCATAGTGAATTATTTTACTGATAAAAGCGGATGTTAATTTATTATTAAAAAGGTAAATATATCGACCCTTAAATATTTCAAAGATGAATGTTTTTTACTAAATTTGCTAAAATAATATTTACCGATCAAAAAACCATGAAAATCCGTACCTATCCCAAACATTTTTCATTCCGGCTAATAATAAGTTTGGCAGTATTAACGTGCTTTTCCTTTTCTTCGCTCCAAATGCATGCTCAAAGCCAAAGCATTAAGCTTCCCTTTTCGTTAGAAGACACGGTAATTACAGCTCCCTTTATAAGTTACGACGAAACAAAGATGCTTTTCCTAACTGAATACAAGGATGAACAAATACTGCACGAAGCCACGCTAAACCCGCAAGGCAAAATAACCGACACAAAGGAGATTGAAGCTCTGAAATTTCCGGATTCGATTAAAATGTATCTTGGTTCGCCAACTTACAATCAAAGCGCATCAAAAATATACATTGCTCTTGCCCGAGAAGACTCAGACTTTGATTTATATGAAATGCAAAGGGAAGGCAATTCATTTTCAAAACCAAAAAAATTAGAAGGTAAAATAAACAGCAGTGCTCATGAGTTTGACCCCTGCATAAGCCCGGATGAAAAAACCATGTATTTTGTAAGAAACCCCGAAACCGAAGGTGTTTCAAATTCATACACAAAAAACAGCAGCCTTTTTGTATGTGGGAAATTATACATGAGTAAATATACCGAACGAGAAGGTTGGAGCAAAGCTGTACTTTTGCCCAAGCCGGTAAACGAAAACTGCGAACGCAGCCCGCGCATTGCCGCCGACGGGAAGTCATTATATTTCTGCTCAAAACGCGATGATCTAACCAATGATGTGGATTTAATGTACACAAAAAATATCGGACGAGGCGTATGGCTGAGCCCAACGGTAATAACACTCGAGAATACCGATAACGATGATCTGTTTCCCTCAGTGGGAGCTTCCGGAGAAAAAATATATTCGTTAAAAATAGAAAGCGGCGTATTCAAGTTTAATCAAAACATTTTAATTAATCCCCTGCCCTATGATTATCGCCCCGATAAAACCGTATTACTCAAAGGCAAAGTAAGCGACAAAGAAAGCGGAGAAAACACCGCGGCTTATATTGAAGTGCAAGACCCTAATAATTCTCTGGTTCTTTCGCGTTTTAATAATGATGCAGAAAGCGGGCGTTTCAACATTTATTTACCTTCCGGAAAAAGGTTTAAAATTGCCGTTTACGGCGAAGGCTATTCAACCTCATACTTTTTTGTTTCTTCAGCTGATTTTGATAAAAACGGAGAACTTAATAAAGATATTGAGTTGTTTTCAAAAGCAGAGCTTTTGCTGAATGTTTTTGATGCCGATATAACCGAACCCTTAGAAGCTTCGGTAAAAGTGATTAATCAAGAAACCGGTAAGCCTGTTGATATCCCGGTCAGTAAAAAAGAAAAAGGGCGCTACACGCTTCAGCTTCCGTTAGGTAACTCATATTCCATAGAGACAACAAAAAAGTTTTATGAAGGCCAATCATTGGATCTGGATTTGAGGGGAAATGTTCAATTTGATCATTTTGAAAAAGACACCGAGCTCAGCATTGTTACCAGCGTATATGAAATTGAGCTGAAAGACGCCAAAACCGGAGAAGGCATTGAAACAACGGTAGAGATTAAGAATCTTTCAACCGGAGAAACCATTACACGCAAAGTAAAAACAGACAAAGACGGTAAGGTAAAGTTAGAACTGCGTGAAGGGGAAGAATACGAAATAAATGTTACGCCCAAAGGCTATGCTTTTTATTCGGTAGATGTTTCGCTGTCGGGCAAAAGAAAAGAGAATAAAACCACAGCCAAATTGGAGCCGCTTGAAAAAGAAACCAAAATACAGTTAAACCGAATCTTTTTTGAGTTTAACTCAGCTGACCTAAATGCAAGTTCTTACGAAGAGCTGGATCGTGTGGTAAAACTTTTAAAGAACAATCCGGATATAAAAATTGAAATATCGGCACATACCGATGATGTAGGCAGCGAAGCCTATAATTTAAAACTCTCCGAAAGGCGAGCACAATCGGTAATTCAATACATTACCGACAAAGGCATACCGAGCGGAGCCCTGATTGCAAAAGGCTACGGCGAATCGCAACCGGCCTTTCTTCCGGCCAATATCGATGAGAATCGTGAAAAAAATCGGCGAGTAGAAATGAAAATTATCGAAACTGAACAATAAACCAAGCATAACTGTCTGCTTAAATAGATAAATACATGAAAACAAGTACTCTCATATTACTTATTCTGTTTTCTTCAAGCGTAATTTTTGCGCAAAGAAATATCAAATACAAAGACGTTTACGAAATTGTTTTAACCGGCGAGCGTGAAGAAGCTTATGCGCAACTTCTCGCCTACCAAAAACAAGATCCCGATTTTGCCAACACCTACTTCCAGCTTGGCTTAATTGCCGATTATTGGGCAAGAAACTACGACCCGCTTACCGAATATGATTATGTGAAAAGTTTTATTTATGATACAAAATTATACTATGGCTTAGCAATCCTAAAATTGAAAGATGAAAAAAGACGCAACACCGACCTATACTCAAACGGATCATCTGCATTTACCGACAAAGATTTTTCAATAAAAGATATTAACGATTTTGTTGAGACTAAAGTAAAGCGTATAGAAGCTTATGAAGAAAAAATCACCGAAATTGTAGGTTATTTCAATAAAAGTTCGGACAGCTATAACGAATGCCTCAGTATTTTTAAAGAGGTGAACGAAGACTATGCCAAGATAAAGAATATATGGATGAGCAACGAACCAAAACTGAATGCACAGTTAGACTTGTTGCAGGCAAAATTTGATACCACACTCCAAGCCCTTGATAATTATAAAAAAGCCATAAATGATTTTCCCGTTAAAGATTATAACCAAAGATACGCACTTAAAAACATTTATACCTATCGACTACACGGCTTGGAACCGGCCAATTTCCTAAACGACAATATTGAACTTTGGGACTATAACTCATGGGCAGAGCAAATACGAACCGTACAAAAATCCACCGTATCTGACTTACGTTCCGACATCATCGAAGAACAAGAAAAGAGCGACAAACTCATAAATAAATACAAGCAAGAAAACTACTATGCAAAACCGGAAGCATACACCCTTGAAAACACTTTGCTCTACAGAATTGAACGCATTGACTATCAATCCATAATTTCATCACTTTTTCAGTACCGTGAGAGCTATATCAATTTCTTGAGTTTCTACAGGAATAAGATAAATGCTCCGGAACAAGTCAGGGACAATACTCTGAAACAAGTTGCCGGCTATTACTACGAACTTATTGAAAAAAATCAAGAATTTTACGAATTACTCAAACAATTCGAACAAGACATTGTTGCCGAAAAGATTGACAAACACAAAAACTTCCTAAAAGAATACTACGGCGGCAAAAATGAGATAGAAGAAAATGCCGCTGCAAACAGCTCAGATATTAATAAATATACTTCAACAGCGCTCAGCCGTTTCCAAAAATATATTGACCAAGCTGTCAATCCAATCTTTCCCGAAAACATAAAATACAAAAACAAAGGCATATTTTACCCCGGTAAAAACTTTGATACCGAAGCAGTAAGCAAAAATGCATACTATGTGCAGGATTTTGAATACAAGCAAGGCAGTATTTGTAATTTCACCGGTTTTTATATTGCAAACGACTCAAAACTGACTCCTTTCTATGCGCAATTAGATACGGCAAATAAAATATCATATCTTAAAGCACAAAATATTTCGGATTATCCCGATTTCACAAACAGCATTCTGAATACTTTTGAATCCGGACAACTGGTTTTATTCTCCGACAAAACAGAAAACGGAAATTACAAGCATAATTTTATAAGAACTAATAATGAAGGGAGAGAATATGAAAACAAATCCCCGGAATTTACTCGCGAAATTGTAAAAATGCAATTTGATGACATTAATAACATAGCAGAGCTTATTGCAAGAGACTCCGACAATGCCCTTTACTATTCAAAATATGATTTACAAAATAATGAAATACTCTTTACAAGCCCGCTCAATGCTTGGGGAGATGCTTTTGATATTTTACGATTTGAAAAAAACAACTATATTTTTATAAATTACGAAAAAGCAAAGCAACTAAGCGGCGAAACCATAAAAGCACAGCCCGAAACTCAAAACGATGTTCGGGATATTGTTATGATAATCACCGATGACAAAGGGAAAATCACAAACAAAGTATTCTTCCCGGATGAAAACAATATGCTCGGCCGAAAAGCCATTAAATTGGACAGCAAAACCATTAATCTAACAGCTACACTAATTAACAAATACGGCAAAACACAAGCCGGACCCGGTTGGTATTTAATTTTAGATACAAAAGGCAAGATAATTTGGCAAAACCGGCACAATTAATGCAGTTTTTTACCGGTATTTTTATATTTTAGTGCTCAAATAAAGCTTTTTTAAAGAAAATAATGAAACACTTCATTGGTCTATTAACAGCAGTTCTATTCGTCCTCTCACAAAGCGGGTACGCACAAAAATACACGGGCGGAATTCCTTTTCTTCAAAACTATTCGCATGAAGAATACGAAGGAGAAAATCAAAATTTTGCAATAACTCAAGACGACAGAGGCGTTCTGTACTTTGCCAATAATAAATCCATTCTTGAATTTGACGGCAGAAATTGGCGGCAAATATTCCTGCCGGAAAAAGAAACCATATATGCTCTGGGCAAAAGTAATGAAGGACGTATCTATGTGGGAGCTTCCAAAGGTGAACTGGGTTATTTGGCAGCCAATAAGAAAGGTCAAATGGAATACCGATCCTTAAAAGATAAACTTCCCAAAGAACAGGCAGACTTTAACCTAATCCGTGATATTGTGTTTTCCCAAGACGGAAATGTCTTATTTGTCAGTCCGTTAGATATTTACATCTATGACAAGGACACATTTCATATTCACAGTGTGTATGAAGACGAAAGACAAAGCGACAACCGGTTCGTATTCAGCTTCCAATTTGACGAGGAAACCTATGTGCAGGAGCGAGGAAACGGCATATTGAAATACGAAAAGGGTAAATTTGACCTGATACCCGGAAGTGAAATATTTGCAAACATCTGGATATCAGGAATATTCCCAACCAATACCGACAGCATTTACTTAACTACTTTTTATCCGCAGGATAAAGATTATCTGCTTTACAACGGAACGTTTTTTGAAAAAGAAGACCGGTCTCTACCAAACACTATCTACAAAAACACAAAATATAACGATAACACCTATATTTTAGGCCTTTATGACGGCGGGATTGTTTTTACAGATAAAGCGCTCAATGTAAAAAAATACCTGACTTCCGAAACCGGCCTTCAAAATAACAATATCCGAGCCTTACTGACCGACCACGCCAAAAATGTATGGGCAGGCCTCAGTAACGGGATTACCGTAATTCACGCCAACTCACCCTACAGTGTTTATGATGATATATACGGCTTAAAAAGCACAACACTTACCTCTTTCTACCACAAAGGCTATCTGTACATCGGAAACACAACCGGTGTCTATTATATGGATTGGGACAACCGAAGTGCCGACAAAAAAACCGAGTTTAAAGAGATAGAAAACTTAAGCGTATTTCAAATATGGCAACTTGACAGCATCGACGGGACATTATTTGGTTCAGGATCCGGAGGCATTTTCACCATACAAGACAATACGGCCAATTTTATCAAAGACAATGAAAGCATAAAGTCATTCATTCAACTAAAATACCGACCGAATATAATCATAGGTATCGGCGGAAACGGCCTTACAAAAATGCAAAAAAATTCACAGGGAAACTGGGGTAATTTCAAGCGAATCAGAGGCTTTAATAAAGATTATCGACAAATAAAACAAGCCGGCCGCAACGAATTTTGGGTTTCCTCCCAAAGCAAAGGACTGGTCAAACTCACCCTGTCAGAAGACCTCGACTCGGTTGCCAACATAAGAGAATATGACATAACCGACGGCCTGCCGGATAAATTGGGCAATCAAGTTTTTGCTTATAAAAATAAATTGATTTTCACAACCGAAAAAGGCATCTATAATTACGATCGTGAAAATGATATCTTTGTTCCCGACCCCTATTTCTCAAGAATATTGGGAAAAACAGTTGCCATAACCGATTTTATAGTTGATAAGCAAGGCGGTATTTGGTATAAAGAAAAGCTTGACGACCCTAAAGTACTTAATAAAAGCAATTGGGAACTGGGCTACATTAAGGAAACTCCGGATACGATATACACCGTAAAAAAACCCTTTTATAAAATAAAGAACAACATACATTCACTCTACTCACTGCCCGAAAATGAGCTGCTAATAGGTACCGAAAGTGGTTTTGTAGTATTTGATACGGATTATGAAAAAGACTATTCTGCTTCATTCAATGCGCTAATTCGTAAAGTGGAAACCATTAAAAATGACTCCTTAATTTTTGGCGGTGCTTTTTCCGATACCTCCGGCATTGCACGCATAAAACAGGCTCAAGACAGAGTCCCCGTTTTATCTTTTGAGTTTCGTGATATTAGAATATCCTTCTCCGCACTCTTTTTTGAAGAACCTGAACGCACGAAATTCAAATTTATACTGGAAGGTTATGATAAAGTATGGTCGGATTGGAAAGAAGAATCAATGAAAGAATACTCCAATCTGGAACCCGGCAAATACACCTTCCGTGTTAAAGCCCAAAACCTTTACGAAACCGAAAGCAATGAAGCCGTTTATCAGTTTGAAATTTTGCCGCCCTACTACCGAACTGTTTGGGCGTATATCATTTATTTTATCTTATTCGGCTTTTTTATCTGGGGCATAGTGGCTTTCAGTACAAGACGTGTTAAAAAACAAAAAGAAAATCTGGAGCGCATAGTCGAAGAACGTACCAAGCAAATACAAGCCCAAAACAAAGAGCTAAATCGAAGAAACGAAGAAATTAAGTCAAAAAATAAAGATATTACGGCCAGTATTAATTACGCCAAGCGCATACAAGATGCCATGTTGCCCCTACAAACAAATATAGCACAGGCTTTTGAGGATTCATTTATAGTCTTTAAACCCAGAGATATTGTAAGCGGCGATTTCTATTGGTTTGAACAAAAACACGGCAAAATAATTATTACTGCAGTTGACTGTACAGGACACGGCGTTCCGGGTGCTTTCATGAGCTTAATAGGAAGCGAAATACTTGCCTCCATTGTGGGACAAAACATTCTGAATGCCTCACAAATGCTGCAAAAGATGAACAGATACGTTATTGCAGCACTCAAACAAGAAGAAACAGCCAACCAAGACGGAATGGATATGGCTCTTTGCGTTATAGATTCAGAAAAGAAAACCATTGATTTTGCCGGAGCAAAAAATCCGCTGGTATATATTCATGACAATGATATAACATACATTAAAGGCGACCGAAAAGGTATTGGCGGCCATCAGGAAACCGGAGAATTTCAGATGCACAGCATCCGATACGATACACCCACTTACTTTTACATTTTTACAGACGGATACCAAGACCAGTTTGGCGGCCCCAAAAACCGAAAATTTATGATTAAACGTCTGAGAAATTTATTACTGGACGTTCATAAACTGCCCGGTGAAAAGCAAAAGCAAATATTGAACGAAACCATTGAAGACTGGATGAAAGGCAAAGAACAAACCGACGACATCCTGCTGATGGGCTTCAAGCTCTGAACCAAGCCCTAAATTTTAATTTTTTTTTATAAACCTTAAAAATTATGAAACTATATATAACTGCACTCATATTGTTAAGTCAGGTATTACCCGGCATTTCGCAGAACAAGTTTACCGTCAAAGGCAAGCTTGAGGTTGCAAACAAATACGAATATATGTATTTAGAAAACATCTTAAGCGAAACCATTGTAGATACGGCTCAGGTGGCGGATGGGAAATTCGAATTTAGCTACGAAACCTCTCAAAACCAATACTTTAAAATATACTCGGACCCAAACGAATATCTGCTGCTCATACCTGAAGCCGGAGAAACAATTCAGCTTACATTTAATCCAAATACACTAAACCAACCCGAAATATCCGGCTCAAAACACACGGCACTTTTTTACGAACAAATAAAAATGTCCAATGAACTGGACTTAAAATTAAATGCTTTTCAAAAGCAAATAAATGAACAAAGAAAAGAACAAGTAAGAAATCTGATAAAAAATAACCCAAGCTCATTAGCTTCTCTGGCCTTTATTGATGAATTAGACATTGATGAAGACCCGGAAACATTTCGCATTCTGGCAGAAGGGCTAAAAGATTATAAAAATAACGTCTTAGTCGATGAGCTGCTTGAGAAAGTTAACAGCGCCGAAAAATTGGCCTTTGGCAAAACAGCTCCCGAAATTGACTTACCCACACCCGAAGGCGAAAACATCAAACTTTCCGAGCTTCGCGGGAAATATGTACTTGTAGATTTTTGGGCTGCCTGGTGCCGACCCTGTCGCATTGAAAATCCTAACTTAGTGGCTGCTTATGAAAAATATGCCGATAAAGGTTTTGAAATATACAGCGTTTCGCTTGATGCCAACAAAAGTGATTGGGTTGCGGCCATTGAACAAGACAAGATCAGCGCGTGGTACCACGTAAGCGATTTGAGCTATTGGGAATCAACGGCTGCACAAACATACAATATCAAAGCAATCCCCTACAACCTTTTACTTGACAAAGAAGGCCGAATTATTGCTAAAAATCTGCGTGCTGAAAAACTGACTGAAAAATTATCCGAAATTTTTAATTAATTTCTAATCGCAGTATAACAAGTATCTTAAAACTTCATTCCGGTATAATAAACCAAAATAAAAATTATATACTGCCTTTTGTAGCACCGGAAGAAAGGCAGTGTTTCATAACACATTATGGCAGAACTAAGAAAAGACCCAACTTTAAGCGACTTACAAGACTATATAAAACGACAAGCCGAAGAACGCGGCTGGAATAAGAACGATTATTTGGAAATATTCCTGCTGTTTTCCGAAGAGGTTGGCGAACTGGCTAAGGCCATTCGTAACAAAACCGGACTATATGCCGAGCAAAACAAACACTATAAAAAAGATGAAGTTGAAAATGAAATGGCTGATGTTTTAAATTACCTGCTTGATCTGGCAAATTATTTTGAAATTGACCTGGAAGAAGCTTTCAGAAATAAAGACAAAATAAATTCGCAAAGAAAATGGAAAGAGCATAAATAATTTTTTGTATATTTATAAAATAATATAGTTTGAACATTTGTATAAATCACAGATATTCTGTTTAAAAAATCTATTCCCATGAAACTTAAAAATATACTATTCTGGCTGCCAATGCTTTTAGCAACAACAAATCTGCTTGCACAACCGGAAATCAAAGACAAAAATCTGCTCATACAAGAGCTGGACTCTACCGTTGAAGCAAAAAATTTGCCGCTTAACTCATTTGCCCTTACGCCTGCAGGCGATTGGCTGATCTTATTCGGAGATATTGGCTACAGCTACATCCGTACAACACCAAAAATAGAAAATACACTTCAAAGCTACAATGCCGAAAAAGTGTATTTAAAAGATATTGATTTTTATGAAAATGCCGGCTGGTCGCTTATCACAAAACATAATGCCTACACCGGCGACAAAATACCGGAGCACATAAAAAATCAGCTCCAAAGCATAAATCAACAAAAAGAAACAATTAAATGCCTGGATTTCAATAAATCAGGTGCCGGCTTTATACTTTACGGCTACAACAAGTTCTACGCAAAAGACCTGCCGAAAACATTTACCGACAAAATGAAAGATCTGCAAGGCAGAAACCAGCGTGTAAAATATGCCGCTGTTAATGATGACAATTCATGGGTTATTTTATACGGCAAATACGGATTCAGCTACTATAAAACAAAAGACTCGCTGAATGATAAGCTTAAGTTGATTGCAGGCCAAAGAAAAACACTGAATCGCGTTTTTTTGGAAGGAGACTATTGGATTTTAACATCTGATGACGCAAAAATAGACTCCAACCTGTAACAGCAAAATTATTTTATTACTTTTGCTTCTTGAAATAAATACAAACCGTGCCTCAGCAATATTTGCCCGTATCGGTAGGTATATTTCAAATATAAATGCGTTGAGGCAAGCACCACATGACTTTTAAATTAAAAAGAATGAAAAAAATACTGCCAATCATAGCATTTCTGATATTAAACAGTATCGTTTTTGCACAAAACAGCAAACAAGTAACAATCAGCACTGAATTTCCCGCGACCCTAAAAGCCGGTGTTGAAACCGATTTTACAATAAGCCTGCAAAAACCCTCCATACAGCCGTTTGCCGTGTACGAACAAAAATTCCCGCCCGGCCTCACAGTCTCCGGTGCAGATTTAGGAAGAGGTATTTTCGATTTCAAAGAAAACACCCTGACCATTTCATGGATACGCCTGCCGGAAAAGGACGAAATAAAACTGAGTTTAAAAGTAACAGCCAATGAAAACATGGAAGGAAAATACAGCAGTGTAGGTGTTTTAAACTATTTATACAATAATCGCAAAGGAATTGTAAGTACGGATACCATGGAGTTTAAAATAGTAAAAGCTCCAAAAAAGGAAACCAACGACAAAGAAATTGAGTCAAACACAGAAACAGCAGATACAACAAAATCGGACAAAGCCAATAAAGCATTTGACTGCATCAGAACCATTGAGAAGAAGAAAACAACTAAAGGCACAGGCTGGAATGTTACGCTTTTTTTTGTTAACAACAGTCCGGAAATAGGTGCAGCAAAAATTATTGAGCAATTCCCCAAAGGCTATTTTGTAAAAGCAGATGAAACCACCGGGGCTGAAATAAACAAAGGCGTTGAGAACATCACCTTTTTTTGGAACAAACTGCCCAACGACAAAGGATTATCGGTCAGTTACGAGCTCTATTCCGATGATAAAACCGATAAGCCAAGCATTAAAGGCAATCTTTCTTTTGCACGTAACAAAGAGGTTTCAAACATAAAAATTAAAAATCAATAACTAATTGGCCTACTTGTTGTAGGTTTACAAAATGTAAGCTTAAACAGACAACAACTCATAAAGACGGGAAAAAATACTTCCGAATGCCCGCAAAGAAATTAAGATCAAATGTCTATAATCAAAAGTTTCGGTAATAAATATTTTTTCAAAACCCTTAAAAATAAATATCTTTACATAAGATTTTCAACACGATAAACAAAAATTAATAGTTCCCGGCAAAAAGTTAAGCTCTGACACATGACCATAAAAACAAAACTTCCTCTTTATACCAGTTTTACTGTTTTGGTAGCCATCGTTACCGTTACGGTGTACTCTATTGTGGATTTTCGGAGCAAAACCATTGAGAGTATTGATCTGTACAAAGAAGAGCAAACGGAGATGATTGAGGACATACTCACCGACAATGTAAACAATGCCTATACGATGATTGAGCAAGCCCATGAAATGACGGCGGCTTCCTCGGAAATAGATCCGGAAGATTTTAGCAACAAAAAATCTACGGCACAAATGCTCATCGAAGCCGGATATTTGAAAATGACCGTAGAAAACATACGTACCATTCGCTTTGGAGACGACGGCTACATCTGGATTAATGAAATAGATCCGCCCTATACCGTGGTAATGCACCCGATATCTCCCCACATGGAAGGAACCGCACAATATTTCTACATAAAAGAAACACAACAAAATGTATATGAGGCCTTTGCCGATGTAATTCACGAAAACAACGGCTCCGGTTTTCTTGAGTACGATTTCTACCGACCCGGATCCGATGAGCGCATTCCCAAACTGAGTTTTATAAAACTCTATGAGCCTCTCGGTTGGGTAATCGGCACCGGTGTTTATGTGGATTATATTGACAAAATGGTGGCTGCAAAAACGGCACAGCTCAACGAACAAACCGCTGAAATTATTCGCTATACAATTTTAGTCGGCGTACTTTTGATTGCACTTGCATCGGCCGCTCTGTTTTTCTTCGGTAAAAACATTACCGATGCCATAGACCGAGTAAGGGCTCAATTGTACGACATGTCTAAAGGCCGTATTGTAAAACGTACCGAGAAAATCAGGCAGGATGAAATCGGAGATATGACACAATCACTCAACGGACTGATTGAGGGAGTTACCAAATATTCTGAATTTGCCCTGCAAATCGGAGAAGGAAACCTACAAGCCGATTTTAACACACTCAGCGAAGATGATACGCTTGGTAACTCACTGCTGGCCATGAGAAGCAGCTTGCAAAATGCAGCTGCCGAAGAAGAAGCTCGTCGCCGCGAAAACGAAAAAAGAAACTGGGCCAACGAAGGTTATACCAAATTCAGCGAATTGATGCGCAAAAGCAGCGACGAAATCAACGAAATGGCATTCGAAATCATTAGTAATTTGGTGGATTATGTTGGCGCAACACAAGGCGGACTCTTCATATACAACAACGAAGATACCAAAAAACCAATCATAGAAATGGCCGCATCGGTAGCCTACGGCAGAAGAAAATTCAAAGAAAAACAAATTTTACCCGGCGACGGACTCGTTGGGGCATGCTTTTTGGAGAAGAAAAAGATATACATGACCGATGTTCCGGAAGAATACACGGAAATAAAATCCGGACTGGGAACGGCAAACCCAAGTTCCATTCTGATTTTACCTTTGATGATTGAAGATAACGTAATAGGCATTATAGAATTAGCCGCCTTTAAGAAGTTTGAAGATTTTGAAATTGAATTTACCGAAAAAGTTTCGGAAAGTATAGCGGCATCAGTTTATGCGGCAAAAATTAATGCTCAGGCAGAATCATCAAAATTGGATTATGAAATAATATTGGCTGAGAATAAAAGTCTTGAAGAAATGCTAAAAGACAAAGAAGCCGAAGTAAAACGATTACAAAAACAGTTGAAACGCTATAGAGATCAGCAATCCATTTTGTCTAACGATTAAGAAACCCGAAAAAATTGAATATTGCGCCGGCATTCAAGACAAATCTTGACAAATTAATACTAAAAACGTT
The DNA here is from genome assembly GCA_964472505.1 of uncultured Bacteroidaceae bacterium. Classification (GTDB taxonomy): domain Bacteria; phylum Bacteroidota; class Bacteroidia; order Bacteroidales; family JAADGE01; genus JAYEIA01. The sequence goes on from CAYYQW010000012.1 coordinate 45,329, forward strand.
TAATATAAAACCGCAGGAAAAAAGCAAGTTCCTGCTTTTATTCTTTCACTCGTTTTTTGTAGGCTTATTTATTGCCTTCTATTTTGTACAAGCCAACTCAGCGTTTATAAGCCGATACGGCAGCGATAAACTTCCCATTGCATATATGATTGCCGGAGTAATGGGCTATCTTATTTCAACACTCTACTCCTATCTTCAGAAAAAAATAAAAAGTAAATACCTCTTTGCCGGCGCCTTAGCTTTTATGCTGATAACAGCTTTATTGGCAAGAGCCGCTTATGGTTATACAGACGATAAATACTTAAGCTTCTTTGTTTTTGTCTGGGCTTGGCCGTTTATATCCCTGGCAGCAACCGAAGCCGGCGGATTGGCCATACGCTTGCTCAATCTCATTCAGGTAAAACGTCTGTTTGGACTAATTAATATGGGCGGCGTAATTGCTTCCATACTTGGTTATCTGATAATACCCGTTATAAGCCAATATCAGTCAACTTCATATAACCTATTGGTATTTGGTTCTATAAGCCTTGTTGCGGCACTTGTTTTGTTGTTCATAATATTTAAAAAATCACCGGAAAAAAAACAGATAAAAGTCAGCAAAACTGATGAAAAAACAAGTTTCAGACATCTTTTTAAGAACCGCTATTATAAACTTATTTTTATTTCGGCAACACTTTCAATGACTGTCATTTACATTGCCGATTTTGGTTTTCTTTCAAGCATCAAAGTACAAGACGCACTTTTTCCCGATGAAGAATCGGTTGCATCTTTCTTAGCCTTGGTATTTGCCGGTTTAAAAATTGGAGAATTTGTGATTTCGTATTCGTCCAGCCGAATACTCAGCCGTTTTGGTGTAAGGCTGGGCTTACTGATAATGCCCATAACACTGACCCTTATTACATTTGCCGCGCTAATAGTAGGCTTTACCGCCGGCACGGCCACCATACTTTTCCTTGCGTTAATGACGCTTAACAAATCAATGGAACGCATACTGCGCCGCGGACTGGATGACCCGGCTTTTAACACGCTCTATCAACCGCTTCCTTCAAGCAAACAGTTAGCCGTACAATCAAAGGTTGGTGTGGTCATGCAATTTGCCATTGCCATAGCCGGTGTTTTGCTTTTCACCATGAGCGAATTGCTAAAAGTAAACGGGGAATTTAGATTGGAATTTTATCCGCTGTTTTTTATTCCGCTGCTTCTGCTCTGGACATACGTTGCGTATAACTTATACATGGGTTACAGAAGAAAATTGCGTGAACTGCTCAAAGAACTCAGTAAAAAACAGAGGCGAGATACCTCCAAATATCAATACGGAACGGAAGTACTTACTAAAAAGTTTAAGAAATTCAATCAGAACGTAGTTCGGCTGAGTGTGGCCATTTTGTCGGAAACAAACCCGCGCTTATTTGAGCCCTACGCCGCTTCGCTGATGAAAAATGATGATCCGCAAATCAGGAAATCAGTACTCAGAAGTATTGATCCCAGTTGGCGTGAACGCACCAAAAAATTTACGGAAAAAATTGATCCTAAAGAAAACGACCCCGAAATAAAAAGTTTGGCCGAAAAAGTTAATCAATATCTTGATTTTAATGACATAGCAGATCTAAAACCCAAAGATATTGAAACCATACAATCGAAATCGGATCAAGCATCCAAACTGACTTTGGTGAAATACCTCATAAAAAACAAAAATGCCAAGAATGCCGAAGCTATATTATCAAAACTTTTTGAAAGCAAAAACCGTACGGTCATTCATTCGGCCATCCGTATAGCGGTAAATATTAAAACGCCTGAACTGATTGCTACGGTGGTGCAATTAATAAAATCACCGGCATACTATCAAGTTGCGGCAGCTGCTGTTTTAGATATCGGCGAAAAGGCCATTCCGTTTATTGATGAGCTGTTTAAGCAGACCGAAAATAAAAACATCCTCTTAAAAATTATAGAAATCTATGCCAAAATGGGAACAGCATCGGCTAAATCGTTGTTGGTAAGCAATATTAATTATCCTGACAGAGAAATACAGCTGGCTGCAATTTGGGCTTTATATTACTGCAAATACCAAGCTCCGGAAGAGGAAGAAGATGCCATAAAAGACAAAATCAACCAAACCATAGATAATCTGCTCTGGGTACTGGCAACCATACGAGATATTGAGCATGAAAAGAACACGCTTAAACTATTCTTGGCGCTGGATCAAGAAAGAGAAAATAATTATGAGTTACTTTTTAATTTATTGAGTTTTCTGCACGATCCGCGCATTATCAATTTAATTAAGAAAAATATTATAGGAAAGAATACGATTTACGCTCTGGAACTGATTGATAATTTTATTAATCCGGATCTTAAGTCAGTAATTGTAGCCATTTTCGATGATTTAAGCGTGAATCAAAAGATAAAAAAATTATCAAAATATTTCCCGCAAAGCAGAATGAGTTTCAGAAAACGCTTGAAAGAAATAGTCATGCGCGATTTTGAAAAAATAGACGGCTGGACAGTTACCAAGACGCTGGAAATGATGGATAAAATCCACCGGAAAAAAACAGCTACCATTAAATCATACAACGAGGAAACGGTTTTCAAAGATGTGAAAATTTGGAAACCTGAAAATTTAAAAGACGTTCTTGCGCACATCCGCCGAAGTGAATTGCCCGACGAGGTTTTCCTGTGCCTCTTTCACCCCAATGAACTAATATACTCCACTGCAGCCAAAATTATATATCAAGAAAATCCGGCAAAATGTTTTGACTATCTGAATCGCATGTCGCCCCATAAAAAACGCTTAGTTAATGAATTATCGGAAAACGGATATTTGATACAAGATAAAATAAAGCTGTTGCGTAAATACCAACTGTTTTTCAGTATTCCGGACTTTCTGCTGGTAAATTTAGCCGAACTTGTAGTGCCGCAAAAACCGGATAAAGATGAAAAAATATACTTCAATACTGAAGACGGAGAACAATTAGTAATTCTGATAAAAGGAGCACTAAAAGCAGAAGAAACAAGCGGCGATACCAAAGAATTTAAACGAAAAGTAATTATAAGTCCCGGTATGAACGTAGAACAAGATTGCGAATACCTGACCGCTACTCGAAAAAGTGTTGTTCTAACCGTAAACAGGCATAAATACTTCAATATGCTGGTAGATAATACCGGAATTTTACAAGAAATTTTTGAAGTTATCCAAAAATAAAGTTTCTTCGCCTACACATTTAATTATCAACCAAAAATTCGCTTAACAAATAATGCAATATCCCAAAGAACTATTTGAAAAAACATACACCAAAGCTAAAGGTATATTCCCCGTCCTGCTTTTTGTTTTTACCATTTTTGCAACCTTAATTTTGCTTCCTAATAAAACCGTATTCAAATATGAGTACACCAGAGGGCAACCCTGGAAATACGAAGACCTTATTTCCGGATTTGATTTTCCGGTTTACAAAACCGAACGGCAAATCAGTAATGAGAAAGACAGCATAAGGGAAAATCAGTTGACTTACTACACTTACTCAAAAGAACAGAAACAAAAAGCAACGGAACTGTTTCGTGAAGATTTTTTAAAAATGTCTGAATTGGATGTTTATAAAGACCAAGACACAACTGCCTTAATCAATTTTTCGCATGATTTTACGGAAGAACTGAAAAATGTTTATAATAAAGGCATAATAAGGGCTACTTTAAGCTCGCAAAAACAACATTTAATCCATATTTTTAAAGACGGAGTCGCCATAAGAGCTTTTACCGATGATTTCCTGACTGAAAGAGAAGCATACTTAAAAACACAGAGAGCGCTTGACTCTCTCAAAACCAAATATGAAATTGGCCTGTCAAACCTGCCGGTAGAGCGATATATTGAACCAAACATACAGTACGATGAAAACAGTACACAACGCATGCTCAGCCAACAACTTGATGAGGTTTCGCCGGTAAAAGGCATGATAAAAAAAGGCGAACGAATCATTTCAAAAGGCGAGCCCGTTGACTCAAAAAAAGTAACGGTTCTGGAATCACTAAAAAAAGAATACGAACAATCCAAAGGCAGCGACGCATTCAATTATCTGGTAAGTTTAGGACAATTAATACTTATCTCGATTATTTATATGAGTTTGTATTTTTATATCCGCGTAAGCGAACCCAAACTTTTAGAAAACATTCGCAACCTGTTATACATCTTGCTTATGCCTCTGATATTTGTGGTTATAACATCTGTATTCGTTCGCTTTGTTCCGCTGGATATTTACTTAATTCCTTTTGCCATTTTGCCCATTATCACGGTAAACTTTCACAATCTGCGCTTAGCAATTTTTCATCATACCATACTAATTCTTATTATCAGCTTTTTTGTAGCCGGCTCGGTCGAGTTTATTTTCACACAATTTGTAGTCGGCTTCATTGCTGCCCTCGGCGTTTCGCAATTGCAAAACCGCCGGCAGATTCTTCAAACCGTAGCGCTCGTAATTGGAGTTTTTGTAATTACTTATATCAGTTTTTCGCTCTTGCGTGAAGGGAATTTCAATAAAATCAGCTGGGCAAGAATAGCTCTTATATCCGTAGGCAGTATTTTTGTGCTGATTTCTTATCCTTTAATCTATTTATTTGAGCGCATATTTGGCTATTTATCAAACATTAGCTTATTGGAGATGTCGGATTTGAATCATCCGCTGCTGAAAGAATTATCGGAAAAGGCACCCGGCACATTTCAGCACTCACTTCAGGTAGCCAATATTGCCGAAGCCGTAGCGTCAGAAATTGGCGGAAACCCACTGCTTACACGCGCAGGCGCTCTGTTTCACGACATAGGAAAAATGCACGATCCACAATTCTTTATCGAAAACCAGTTACACGGTTTTAACCCGCATGATAAAATTTCACCAAGCGAAAGCGCAGAAATCATAAGAAAACATGTTACCGAGGGCGTTAAAATTGCCAAAAACCATAATCTGCCCGAAGCCATTATTTTATTTATCAAAACACATCACGGCACAAGCCGCATTCAGTTTTTTTACCATGCAGAAAAAAAGGCCAATCCGGACAAAACACCCGACGAAGCCATGTTCAGCTACCCCGGCCCGCGACCAAAGACTAAAGAGGCTGCCATTGTAATGTTCACAGACTCGGTTGAAGCAGCATCCAGAAGTATGAAAAAAATAAATGCAGAAGCGGTAAATATATTAGTGGAGCAAATTGTAGAGAAGCACATACAAACCGGGCAAACCCAAGAAGCCGATATTACTTTTGCTGAAATCGGTATTGTAAAACGCATGCTGAAAGAAAGAATAAAAAACATCTACCACACACGTATTGAATACCCGGAAGATTAAAGAAAAGATGGTTTTGAATTAACTCAAAAACCGTTCAATTTCAGCCAATAACACCTCACGATTTACCGGTTTTTCCAAATATTGATCGCCTCCGGAATCAAAACCTTTCTTGCGCTCGTGTTTCATGGCATAGGCCGTTTGAATAATTACCGGCACTTCGGGATACATTTCTTTGAATTTGCGGGTAGCTTCGTAACCGTCCACTTTCGGCATTTTTATATCCATTAAAACCAAATCAGGTTTTTGATGTTTGACTTTATCCAAGAATTCCAGTCCGTCTTTAAACCATACTATTTTCAGCCCTTTATCTTTAAGTATCTCATTCAGGTACAAATAATTCATTTCTTCATCTTCGGCGATAAATACAGTTTTATTGTTCCAGAAATACTCTTTGCTTTGTTTTGCAGCTTTCTCAAATACCTGTCTGTCTGAACGATAATCAGCCGGCACATGGTATGGTATGGTAAAAATAAACTTTGTTCCTACATTTTCTTCCGATTCAACGGTCATTTTTCCGCCCAACAATTCGGTTAGATTTTTGGAAATAGATAAGCCCAAACCGGTTCCTCCGTATAATTTGGTTTTACCGGCCGGTATTTTCGAAAATCGGTCAAAAACATAAGCTAACTTTTCCCGGTTAATCCCTAATCCGGTATCTTGCACAAAAAACTCCAAATATTTTCGTTTTCTTCCGGGTTTTATCAATTTATAACCGAAAGTTACATTTCCTTCTTCGGTAAACTTGAAAGCATTACCTAATAAATTGGTCAAGATTTGTTTTAAACGATAAGGGTCAGATTCAATAACGGCTTTACTTGATTCAAGCCCTTCTTTCAAGCGCAATTCTACATGATTTTTTCCCATACGAGCTCGATGTGCCTCAAAAGTTGTCTGAAGCTCTTCTAAAATGTCATTAACCGGGGTAACACCGGGGCTCATTTGTATTTTACCGGCCTCTATTTTTGAAACTTCTATGATATCCTCAATCAATTTTAACAATTGAGCTGCATTATGATTTATCTGATCAATATACAATACTTTTTTTTCTTCGCTTAAATTGGGTGTGCCCATCAACTGCGAAAAACCTACAATAGCATTCATCGGTGTTCGTATCTCATGCGACATATTCGACAAAAAAGAAGTTTTCAATTTGTCGGATTCACTGGCCTTCTGTTTCTTTATTTTTAACTCCTGTTCTCTCTGTTTTTGTCGGCTGATATCCGTAACTAAGCCCAAAACACCTATAATTTCGTTATTCGGCCCAAGCAATGGGCTGCGACTTACTAATACGGTATGTACCGTTTGATTCTTTAGTATGATTTTTGATTCGTTGCTGCATTCTTCCCCGGTTTGCATAACCTTTTTATCCAACTCATCGTAGATATGTGCTTTTTTATTAGTGGTTAAAATAGATGTGGAACGCCCGATTATTTCTTGGCGGTCATAACCGGAAAATTCACAAAATGCACGATTGCAGGCAATGTATTTTCCTTGGGTATTTTTAATAAATATAGGCGTAGGCAGTTGATCGATAACACGAGCCAAAAAGGTGTCTTCACCCATTCGAGTGATATCAAATCCTACAAAATTATTCAGCAACACATCCAACTCTACTTTATCCATAGCGGAGTTAATGAACGCTTTAGGTTCGAAATCCGAAATTTGCTTTTTAAGAAGCTTGTCCGTATCCCGCGTCACTTCAATTATAAACTGAATATTCTTTTCGAAAAGTGTTTTTAAAACAAAAAAATCATAGTTCGCTGCTGCTTTACTACCAACAAGAACAATATCTTTTTGATTGCCGGGTATATCCGGAAGTTTTTTTATATCCGAAATAACTGAATACCTAAAACCCAATTCATTTAATTTCGCTTTTAAACCTTCCGATATTTTAATGATTATCATAATCTAACCTCCTAATTCCTGCAAAACGTTTTTTGTAATACCCCAAAGAAGCCCGAGAAACAACAATACCTCTGTTGGCCGATGTTGCGGAATGTATGAACAAAATTACGCCTTCAGAGTTTTCAGTTACTATGCCTACATGCCCTACGGGATTTTCCTGCGGATTTCTTCCCGCAAACAAAATAATATCGCCGGCTTTACAGTCAGCTTTTTCAATCTCCCGTCCTACCGTTATATAGTCGCGAGATCTGACGGGCAAATCGTATCCGTGCTGTTTAAACACATAATGTACAAAACCCGAACAATCGAAACCCGTCTCCGGATCACGGCCGGCATATTTATAAGGCACACCCAATTGATTGTAAGCCGTGTTTAGTATTTGCTCAACGATGCTGTCGGAACCGGTGAATGTATTGTCCTGTTCTTTCTGCCCATAGCTGCATGAAACTGTTACAATAACCAGACTCAGCAAAAGGAGTTTAAAATTTTTCATAGCGTTTAAGTTTTTCTTATGCTTTATTCATAACGTAATGCTTCTATCGGATCAAGTTTAGAAGCTTTTATTGCCGGCAAAAGTCCGGACAAAATTCCGACGACCAAACAAAGTACAACACCCAACAAGATCTCAAACCAAGGTATCACAAAATTTATGCCTACAGCAAAAGAAACAATGTTTCCGATAAGAATACCCAAAATTATTCCCAATATTCCGCCTACTTGTCCGATAAAAACCGATTCAAATAAAAACTGCCGTTTTATGGTAGCGGAATTTGCTCCGAGTGTTTTTCGGGTACCTATTTCACGCGTTCGTTCCGATACCGAAACCAGCATTATATTCATCAAGCCAATAGCCGCTCCGAATAAAGTAATAAAACCGATAACACCGGCAGCAAAGGTAACATAGGCGATGTTCTCAATAAGCATATTGGCTAAATTATCACTTTTTACAATGGCAAAATCCGATGCGTCTTTTACATCTAACTTTCTGATTTGCCTAAACAAAGCCTCTGCTTCACCTATGATCATGGGAAGCTCTGCTCCGGATGAAGGCAATAAGGATATTTTGTAAGACGTATTTCCCAGAGCAAACTGCTGCCTTGCACTGACAAGCGGAATAAGCACCATGCGGTCATCACTAAAACCAAAAGAAGAGCCTTTTTCCTCAAGAACCCCGATAACTTTATAAGATTGGCCGGAAACACGAATCACTTTTCCGATAGGGTCGCTGCGTTCAAACAAATTTTTCACAATCTCTGAACCTATAATAGCTCGGGCTAATCCGGAGCTTACTTCGCCGGAAGTAAAATTCCGCCCGGAACTAAGGTTAAATCCGTTTGTAGAAAGATAATTCTCATCTGCCGCTCGGACCGTAACATTTGGGTCAGTCTCCTCTTTCAGATATTTGATAACTACGGCCGATGAAGCTCTTGCATTGACCGATATTTTAGCCGGATACTCAAAACGTTCTTTAAATGTCTTGGCCTGTCGGTAAGTTATTTGCGGATTATTCTTTAATCGTCTGCGTTCTCCGCCCATGCGCACATTCATTTCACGCTGCTGAATCACAAAAGAGCCCGCTCCCATACGTGTAAATTCGCTGTCAATGCTTTTCTTAATTGCCTGTGTAGCAGTAAGTATGCCGGTGAGAGCGGATATACCTATTGAAATAATCAATATGGTGAGAATACTCCTCATCGGATTGGCACGAACGGAGTACCAAGCAATTCGCAGATTTTCGTAAAACATTCTGTTTGGTCCGGACATTGGCTTTTATTGAATTAGTTAATATCAAACGCTAAGCGAAAGTGCTGACTTAAACAAGCAGATTTACTTATTCTCTTCCGGAGAGCAAAGCTAACAGCCTTAAAAGTTCTAAGTAAAGCCATACCAAGGTAATTACCAAACCAAAAGCAGAATACCACTCGGCAAATTTAGGAAGTCCGGCTTTGGCACCTTTTTCAATGTTATCAAAATCAAGAATAAGCATAAGCGAAGCAATTCCCACAATAACCAGCTGAATAAGAATTCCCATCCAACCCAAATTAAATAAGGATACTCCGCCGCCGAAAAATCCGGCAATCAGGTTTAATACATAAAAAATAAGCACGCCGCCTAAAGCAATAAACATGCCTTTTCTAAATTTAGGCGTGGCTCGAATAGTGCCGCTTCGGTATAACATAAGCATCACAAAGAAAATTGCTAAGGTAAGACCTACCGCTTGCATTACAATACCGTCGTAAAATGAAGCATAAAAAGCAGATATTGCTCCTACGGCCAAACCTTGAAAAGCAGCATAAGCCGGTGCCGTGTAAGGTGAATACTGTGGTCTTGCTATGGTAACAATGGCCAAAATTAATCCTCCGATAACGCCGGTCCAGATCATTCCGGTTGAGCCGGCGCCGTATGTCCAACCAAAATAGCCGGTAAGGAGTAAAATTCCGAACATTATCAAGGTTTTATTCAAAGTGCCGTCAATTGTCATTACCTTATCGGAGCTGTATTCTTCCGCTTGGGCAATATGTTTTAATCTGGCCTCGGCAACCGCCGGATTTGAACTTCTTCCAATTCTCATAATTATTATATTTTTTGTTTTGCAAATCACAAATATACTTCATAAAATTTATTTCATTCGTATAATTTTATTTTTTTTGCTTCGAAACCCTTTACGATTCCCCATAAATTTCTCATTATAAATAATTACAGTCAGGCTGAGTTTTTGAATTCACACACGTTCAGAAAAATTATATTTACATAAGGGACTTAAAATCTGAATATCGGACTTCAAAAAAACATACTAAGATTGTTTTTTAAAAGGAGTTTTACTATTTTAGCAAAAAATTATTGATTCGGAACACAAAGAAAGAATGCAGCCGACTCTTGTCTAAAATCCTTGAATTTTAGACTGCAATCAAAGAAACAAAGACTTGGCTTTCCTTCAAAAAATATTATATTTGTTGTTTTCCGATAGCACATTTATACAACAGAAATGATTCAACTGACGTTATTAAATAAAATTTAAATACTAAAAACATAATGGGAACTATCAAACATTTGCTTTTAGGTCTTATCTTCGCCTGCTCATTTTCAATCGGTGTCAGTAATGCACAATCAATACCTAAAATGATACTTGTGGAAGGCGGGCAATTCACAATGGGAAGTAATCAGGGAGAAGATAATGAGAAACCGACACACCAAGTCGTATTAGATGCCTTTTACATTGCCGAACACGAAACTACGGTAGCTCAATACCGTGAGTTTGTGAAAGCAACCGGCAGAAATATGCCCCAACCCCCCGATGAAGACTGGATGAAAACTCACTTGCACACCATGAAGTACTACACCTCAGCAGCGAAAACTTGGTGGGGCTGGCAAGCTGATTTTCCCATGCACCATGTGAACTGGTATGATGCCATGGAGTATTGCAACTGGCTGAGCGAAAAAGAAGGCTTGCAGAAATGTTATACAACCGACCCAAAAGGCGGATGGCTTATGGATATTACAAAAAACGGCTACCGCTTACCTACCGAAGCAGAATGGGAATTTGCCGCCCGCGGAGGCAATAAATCCAAAGGATACAAATACAGCGGAAGCAATGCCCCCTCTGCCGTAGCATGGTATGATGATACATCCAACCAAAAAAGCCCCATGAAAGTAAAAACCAAAGCGCCCAATGAACTCGGCATATACGACATGAGCGGGAATGTATGGGAGTGGTGCAGTGATTATTATGATGCAAATTATTATAAAAAAAGCCCTTTAAAAAATCCCTTTAATGATAAATTTTCCGTCTATCGCACGCTAAGAGGAGGCGCTTGGCACTACAGAGTAGAATATGCTACCGTAACAAGCCGCGACGGCCCGGAACCTAAATTTTCCAACTACAATTACGGTTTTCGTATTGCCAGAACTAAATAATATCGGTTTATGAAGTCATGTTTCAAACTTTTATTTGCAGTAATTATTTTGTGTATTTCATACACAAACATATACAGCCAAACTGAACCGGAAATGGTTTTTGTAAAAGGCGGAAATTTTAAAATGGGAAGCCACGACGGCGACAAAGATGAACAACCGCGCCATACGGTTAACTTAAGTAGTTATTACATAAGTAAATACGAGATAACCGTTAAGCAATACCGTGAATTTTGCAATGCCACCGGGCATGATTTTCCGTCGAACCCGCCGGATATGTGGTATATTGAACATGACCGGGCGGCCAAATGGACATGGTCCAACGACAAACCCATTTGCAAAGTGAATTGGTATGACGCAAAGGCTTATTGCAAATGGCTTTCGGAAACCACCGGAAAAAATTACGACTTACCTACTGAAGCACAATGGGAATACGCTGCTAAAGGAGGCGAAAAAAGCAAACAATACAAATACAGCGGCAGCGATAATATAAACGAAGTTGCCTGGTACGACGAAACCACCTACGAAAGAGGGCCAATGCCCGTTGGAAGGCTCAAGCCAAATGAACTTGGCATTCACGATATGAGCGGAAACGTATGGGAATGGTGTCTGGATTTTTATGCAAAATATACCTCATCAAAAAAAACAGATCCGACAGGGCCAAGCACCGGCCACTTTAAAGTTGTAAGAGGCGGATCTTGGTATTACGTAGGCTATATGGCTGCAGTAACAACACGCGACGGGCCTTATCCGGACTACTCCAATTATAACTACGGTTTCCGGGTAGTAATTAATCCCTAATATACGAGGACGCACACTAATTTATCCAACAATCGACAAAAAAGATTTAATACCGGCTGCTTTTAAATTTAGTTCCGTAATTTTGCACTTGATTAGAATTTGTCTATAATTTCCAATTTCATCGTTATATCGATTTTGAAAACGGTCAATTAAATTAATTTTCAAAATCGAAAAGCCTCGAACTTGAACATTGAGCTCAAACTCTTTACTTTATAGACAGACACTAATTGTGGTAATCATTTTTATACGCAAATTCCTTTTCAGATGAAGACAACAGGCATTTTATTCATGTTTTTAGCCGCCTCGCTGCTGCAGTTTTCTTGCAAGAACAGCGCAGCAGAAAAAGAACAAGAACTGCTACAAAGCTATCTGAATACCAACAATATAGATGCGAATCCGCGCAAAAGCGGTTTATATTACTTAGAATCGGGCTTTTCGGGCATAGAAAGTATTGGAGCCCCAAGACCGCAAACCGGTGATACCGTTATTGTAAGTTACAAAGGTTATCTTTTGGCTGATACAGCTGCTGTATTTGATCAAAGAAGCATCAATGAGCCACTGCGTTACGCGTTCAAAAAAACAGATGCCATTGCCGGTTGGGAAGAAGGCATCAGTCTGATGCGAAAAGGCATCACCGCCCAATTCATTATTCCTTCTGAATTAGCATACGGCAAACAACAAACCGGAATCATCCCGCCCTACTCTACACTAATTTTCGATGTAAGAGTAATTGATATTAAAAAATAATAAATATGTCCTTGATCATTGTTATAAGCGGTCCGGAATCGGTCGGAAAATCTGCCTTATGCAGAAAATTGGCCAATGCATACAGAGCCAAAGCAATAACGGAATATGCTCGTGAATATGTCGAAAAACTCAACCGCCCCTATGCCTATTTTGATTTGGTGAACATTGCCCGAAAACAAAAAGAAACATTTGAAAACATAGAAAACTTGGAAGAAAAGCTTGTCTTTTTCGATACCGGGCCGGAAATTACTAAAGTTTGGTTTGAAGAAGTTTATCAAAAAGCACCAAAGTTCTTAGATGATTTTTTAGGAAAGCTACCGGTGAATTTATACTTACTTTGCCAAACCGACCTTGAGTGGAAATATGACAAAACAAGGGAAAATAAAGGAAAGAAAAGAGAATATCTCTACGACAGATATAAAACGCTTATCAATCAATTCAACTATAATTATGCAGAAATAAGTGGTTTTGGACAAAAAAGATTTCTAAACGCAAAAAAAGCTATAGATTCGGCATACGATTTGCAAAACTTATAATGAAAAATTGATTTTTCCGTTATTTTAAAAAATAAGCAGAAATTAAACACACAACAAAATGAAACGTACAGTAACTATCACAAGCATCATATTATTTATTATCACATGCTTAAGCTCGTTCAGTCTAAAGGCTCAAGAAGTAGGCGAAAGCCAGAAAGTGTTTGCGGATGACCAACCGATATATTGGTTTTATATAAAAGTAACAATAGATAAACACCCCAAAACAAAAATTGAAAAATACGGGGTGCGCCTTTTGGGCAAAAAAGTACATGCCGGCTCTGTTGAAGAATACAGCATACAGCTTTGGCGGCATCTGTCAAAAGGTTCGCGCTTGGCAATTGGCCCATTCGAAGATTACTATGAAGCCGAAGAAGCCGTAACATTTTATGATAATTTATCCGAAGACAGTCTGATAATAGATGAATCTATTGATCAAAGCCAACAAGTATATTTCTATCCCTTGGAAGTATATATAAGGGAACGTTCACACTCATACGGAATCCGAAGAATTCCTGCCGCAGTGGTACCCGGCAATTACAAAAGTTTTGCTAATTTTTTACGATTCAGTCTAATTAATAAAAAGCTGGCTATTGGCCCGTTTCGAAGGCCTCAAGTAGCAGAGGAATCCAAACGGCTTTATCGTTTACAGTAAACAAAATCAACAAAAAAAAATGTCCGGCAGTTCTTGTCGGACATTTTTTGTATAAGACTACTGCAAAATTTTCAATATTGCCAGACATGTTCATTTTTAGGGTCAAAGTCTTCCGATAAAATTGCCCGATACTTTTTTTCGTCGGTCAAAATCCCCAAAGCAGTATTCACCAGATTCGAGTATTCATTCAGATAAACTTGGTAGTAGTGACGGCCCCATAAGTCACCGGCAATAAGTGCTTTTAAGTGAGTTTTATCCGTTACATTAAATTCCGGACGCCCCGAATCGGGCATCAATGAATCCGGCAGGTTTTTATATAATTCATTTAAAAACAAATCATCCAATTCATAGTTCTTTTTGTACGAGTCAAATGTTTTATACAATCCGGTGAGTGCAAGTCGGTATCTATCCGTAAATAAATGCACTAAATCAAACACATTGCCGGTACTCAGATAAGCTTTATAAATATCCGAATAGTTATCATTATCGGAGGGAACATATAAATCCGGATATACCGCACCTTCGGCATAAACCTTTCGCCCGTTTTTGGTAAAAAAGACTTCTCCGGTATCAACCGGCGGCTCATTCCGCATTCGTTGTCGGTTCTCTTCTACATAGGCTGTCTTTCCGTTTTCATAACTCTTCTGTATGCATCGGCCTGAGGCAGTGTAATAACGCGCTACGGTTAAACGCATTAAAGAACCGTCGTTCAAATAAAAAGGCCTTTGAACCAAGCCTTTTCCGTATGAGCGTCTGCCCAAAATAACGCCCCTGTCCAAATCCTGAACCGCACCCGCAATAATTTCGGAAGCAGAAGCAGAGTTTTCATCAATCAAAACCGCCAATCGTCCGTCCGGAAAACTGCTTAAAAGGGTGGTTTCATAAATTCTTCCATCTAAATTTGCTCCGCGAGTAGCGACAATTATTTCTCTGCTTCGCCAAAAAATATCTGCAATATTCAGGCAAGCACGCAGGTATCCGCCTGAATTTCCGCGTAAGTCGAAAACCAGATGCTCGGCTCCCTGTTTTTTCAGCGACCTTAAAGAGTCTTCAAATTCTTTATCGGCATGTAAAGAAAAACGCTCCAATTTAATATAAGCCACATCATCATTGAGCATATAAGCAGCGGGTATGCTGCCGGGCTTTATCTCATCGCGGGTCAATTCCATAAGCATAAGAGGATTACGGCCGTTTCGTTTTACAGTAAGATTGACGCGCGTACCTTTCTCTCCCAACAACATTTTGCGTATTTCATTGTCTGATATATCGACTCCCGCCACGACTTTATCCTCAATTTTAATTATACGATCGCCTGCCTGCATACCGGCCAAGTCGGCCGGGCCGCCGGTTACGGTTGATAAAATAAATATCGTATCGCGTAATAAACTGTAAGTAATACCAACTCCCTCAAAACTGCCGTCTAAATTCCGCATTAATTCATCTGCTTCGTCTTTGGTGAAATATTCCGAATGCGGATCGAGCTGCGTAAGCAACTGAATAATAGCCTTATCCGATAATTCAACAGGATCTGTTTCATCTACATAAAAATTATCTATATTCTTTAATACTTGTATAATTTTATTTGCTCCTGTTTCTTCTTGTGATAAAACAGGATTCTGCAAAAAGAGAAAAGCTAAAATAAGTAAAGAAAAACTGCGAGCTATATTGTGTATTTTCATAAAACAGGTGAATTTATCATTGTAAATGCCGGTTGCTTTCGTAGAACCATTGGCAACAAAAGGTATTTATCAATATCTATAATACGTATAAGCCTTGCTTTTGTTTCCGAAAAAGATTATTTGCTTTGCTTATTTCGCCAATTAATCATAGTTTTTAAATCAGTCTCCGAAATCAATTCATCTCGTACGGCCTGCTTGAGCAAAACATCAAAATCCGATAAAGTAGTAATACTACAGGATGCAGCTTTAAAATTATTATCGGCCACCGGCAAATTATAACTAAACAGCGCCAGCATACCCAATACTTCGGCAGATTGTTCGCGCAAGGCATCAACAGCTCGCAAGCTGCTTCCTCCGGTTGATACTAAATCCTCAATTACCAGCACGGAGCTTCCGGTGGGCAGCTCGCCTTCTATTTGATTGCCGAGACCGTGCATTTTTTTTTGCGGCCTGACATAAACAAAAGGTTTTTCCAAAATTTCGGCAACCAATACGCCCCAAGCAATAGCTCCGGTAGCAACTCCGGCTATAACATCTGCCTTCGGGTATTTCTCACTGATAAGTTCAGCAAAAGCATTAACCAAATTTCGACGTGTTTCCGGATAGGATAATAATTTTCGGTTATCGCAATATATTGGGGCTTTTATTCCGGAAGCCCACACAAATGAATATTCGGCGCTTAGTTTAACAGCTTTCTTATCAAGCAATTCTCCGGCCACTTTTTCTGCAGTCATCATATATTATAAATTTTCGACATACTTTTCTAATTCAAAAATACATATCAACTTCAAAATTAAGCTAAAAATGTACAAGCATAAAATTCTGTTCTAAATTTTTGAAAATTAATAACAAATAAAAATTAATTTTGGATTTTTTTGCACTATAAATAAAAGATTTATACTTTTGCACGACAATTTTTAAGCAAGAACTGAAATTATAATCAAAATACAGAAAGATGAAAAAAGGAATTCACCCCGAAAATTACCGCGATGTTGTTTTTAAGGATATGTCAAACGGCGAATTAGCCATTACAAAATCTACCGTAAAAACAAAAGAGACCATTGAAATAGAAGGAACAGAGTACCCATTGGTAAAACTCGAGATTTCCAGCACCTCGCATCCCTACTTCACAGGTAAGATGAAGTTTGTTGACTCAGCCGGGCGTGTAGATAAATTCAAGAAACGCTACGAAAAGTTCTCAAAGAAATAGAGACACTGATTTGATATACTCTCATAACAAAAGCTCTGCAAACTTTGTAGGGCTTTTTTGTATGGAACGAAATCAAACATGCACTCAAAAAACGTTTTTTTCGGTATTTTGAATAACTTTGGCGGGCATTTAGCTTCGATGGAAGGCATTCATTGCTGTTAATTTGCCGGACTCAAAGCCATATTAACATACAAAACTCAGCGATATGAATCTGATTTTTTTTGACGACAAAGAACGAGAGCATTTATTCCCGATCACTTTCACGCGCCCGGCTGCCAAAATACGCTGCGGCATTCTGCGACTTTCACAGAAATGGGAAAAACGCCTAAAACCGGAAAGCACCGCTTATCACACAGCCGAATATTTGAGTTCGAAATATACCTGTAAAACTGCAAAAGACAATCTGTTTATAAACGGACGGCTTTTACCCAACGAATCCATAGTGGCTGAAATATTGGCGCTTAAAACCGGAGAATGGCTGTACGACAAGGACGTACTTCTTGCGGGACGAGTATCGGAAGCTCAGGCTGATAATTTCATGGAAGACGGAGAAACAGGCACGCGCAAGCAAAAAAAATCAAACTGTTCATTAATAAATCGAGGCTACGATATTTTCAGACTCAATGAGCAAGAAATTGAACAGGATTTTCTTTTGATTACAAAAAACAGAAGCTCCAAAAAACTTTCACCAAGCAACCGAGCCCTACAAACCGAACGCATTTTTTTGGAAAAAGGCGCAAAAGTTGAGTTTTCAATATTAAATCCTGCGAATGGTTATATCTATATCGGCAAAGATGCCGAGATTATGGAAAATGTCAGTGTTCGCGGCTCTTTGGCTATGAACGAGCAGGCAGTATTAAAAATGGGAGCCAAGATCTACGGCGCAAGCACTCTGGGCGAGCACTGCAAAGCCGGCGGTGAAATAAACAACAGCGTATTTTTTGCATACAGCAACAAAGCCCACGACGGATTTATGGGCAATGCCGTTATCGGCGAATGGTGCAACATAGGTGCCGACAGCAACAATTCCAACCTAAAGAATAATTACGACCAAGTAAAACTCTGGAGCTATCCCAAAGGCGGCTTTGAGCGCACCGGACTGCAATTTTGCGGGCTCATCATGGGCGACCACTCCAAATGCGGCATAAACACCATGTTTAATACCGGAACGGTAGTAGGTGTAAGTGCCAATATTTTTGGTTCGGGATTTCCGCGCAATTTCATCCCTTCATTTTCGTGGGGCGGTGCACCCGGATTTACGGAACACAAACTGCCCAAAGCATTTAAAACAGCTGAAATTATGATGGAGCGCCGTAATATACCTTTTGATGATATTGAAAAAAACATCATGGCACATATTTTTGACATGACTCAAACTTATCGCAACTTCTAATTCAGAACAGACCAATGAACACCGACTCTCACAGCCAATTTGCACCGGTAAACGGTATGGATGAATTTAACAAACTCATTCAAGAGCAAGATGCCGTCATGTTTTACTTTTCGCATGAAGCCTGCAATGTGTGCAAAGTGCTTAAACCCAAAATAGCTGAAATGCTCACGGAACATTTCCCCAAAATACAAAGCGCTTATGCCGATACGCGCCTGTATCCGGATATTGCCGGACAAAACCGTATTTTTACCGTACCCACGATTACCGTATTTTTCGGCGGCCGAGCATACATTCGCAAAAGCCGTAATATCAGCATAGACGAGCTGACCAATGAAATCCAAAGGCCTTATAAAATGATGTTTGGGGAATAAACAGGTACAGATAATTATTGGACATGCATTTTTGCAAAATCATTAAGTATTTAGAGAAGCCCGAAAAGCAATTCAGATTATTGTTTATGCAGCCTGTTAAAATCAGAACTTAAAGGCTTATTCTCAATATAATCATACAAAGAAATACTTGTTATTTCATAATACTTTCTCCGTAACAGTCTGATACTCTCAATATAAGATTCATAAGCTCTTTGTCTGTTTTCAAATGCGGTATTTAATTCAAGAATATCAGCATTTCCGCTCATATACTTTTTTTGTGTTTGTTTGGCTGTTAATTTAGATATTTCATATACTCTTCGGGCATTATTCACCAGACGATTTTGGATGTTAAATTTTGAAACGGTAAGCCGAATGTTTTGTTCAAAATCACGTTCATTCTTTTTGGCTTCCGTTTTTGCTTCTTCCCACCTGTTCAGAGCTACTTGTTTGGCACCTTCTCCTTTGCCCCAATCTGTAATGGGGATGCTCATACCTATGGTTACAATTTCCTGAGGCAATGGATCCCGGTAGGCATCCGCCAAATTATCGGCATACTGATTCAGGCCGTAGCCGGCAATAAGATTGGCACTAAAGCGGTTCTCACGAACCGACTTTTCATATTGCATTTCGGCTTGCATAATTTTCAGCTTCTCCTGAACCGGCAAACTGTTATTAGCATAAGACTTTTGCAGTACATCTTCTGCATCTATTGATATATCGGGTAAAATACCGGGTATTTCCGGACGGATTGTTACTTGTTTGTCAAGATTCAAGAAAGATATTAACTGAGAATTTGCTTGTTGAATTTCTTGTTGTGATTTTATAATTTCAGATTCGGCCATAAGTTTGTTACGTTCAAGTTCCAAAACATCTTGGTAGCGAGCCGACAAAATATCAAATTTCTTTTCTCCGATTTTATGTAAAGTATCAGCTGCGGCGTAATTCTGCAAAGCCGTTTCATATCGCGCACCGGCAAGCAGCAACTCAAAATACAGGTCAAAGGCTTTCAATTTTATATGCTGCATTTGCTGTAAATATTCTTTTTGAGCGACTTCGTATTCCAAAGGGTCGGTTTTATTTTGCCATTTGAACTTATTGAAACCAAACAAAGGCTGTGTATAAGCAATGCTAACGAGAGTGGCATTGTAATTGACCAAATAATTATCACCAAAATTCACAAGCCGCGACAAATCCGAATTAAGAGAAATTGAGCCGCCCGAAAAAGGCAAGTTTTGACTTAATGATAAACCGGCGTAGCTATTGATAATTTTTTGTTCCTTGTATAACTCAATATTATTCTCAATATCGTATCGCTTAGTGGTTGTATTATAATATTCTATCGGATTTAATTGAAGTGATAATATGGGCAATTTCCCGGCTTTATAATATCGAAAATCCCAATAACTTGCCAAAAAAGCATTGCGGGCACTTAATGCTTCTAATGAACGCTCTTCGGCTAAATTCATCACTTCATCTAAGCTCAAATTAATATCTTCTTGAGCAAAGGCCGGCATATAAAAAAACAAAAATAGAGGGAAGAGTACTTTATTAAAGGAAAACATACATACTTAATCAGATTAATAAATGGCAATATTATAATTTTTTTTTTTTGTTTCAAAATAGATATTATTTTTGACGATACCAAAGCACCAAACACATGCCAAAAATTTTTCCCATAA